>VAWW01000047.1 GCA_005884575.1 Actinomycetota bacterium | reverse complement strand
CCGGACCGACCCTCAAGCTCATCCCCGCCGGTGCCGGTCGCCGCGTGCGGGTCGTCGTCAGCGCGATGGTGGGCGGTCGGCTTCTCGAGAGCGCCTCGGCGCCCGTCGCGGTCGCGTACCGCTAGCCGATCAGACCGTAACCGTCGTCAGCCCAAGCGCCTCGAGCTCACGCTTCGCGTCCTCGTTGCCGGCGTCGGCGAGCTCGCGGAGGCGCTGATGCAGCGCGACGAGGGCGACGAGGAACTGCGCGTGGGTCATCGCGCGGCCGCCGGCGGCGGCGCGGAAGCGCTGCGCGGTCTCGGCGGGGACCCGGCGCATCAGGATGTCCTCGGTTCCGCGCTCGGCCTCGCCGCCGGGCGGAGCGTCGGCGCGGATGTAGAGGACCCGATCGTGGGGGCCGGGCATCGGGGGCGGTAGCGGCGGCAGGGGCACGTGGAACGGCTCGTCGTGTTCGCTCATGCCGGCATTGATAGCACTGATTGCGTCCGCTATCAATACGATTCACCTGTTTCTCAGGTTCGAGGACGAAGCTGGAAGCGGTGCGGTTGCTCGTAGTCGACGACGATCCGGCCGTCCGCGAGTCGCTCGGGGAGGCCCTGAAGCTCGAGGGCTACGAGATCGAGTGCGCGGAGGACGGCGTCGAGGCGATCGCGAAGGTCGTCACCCGGCGGCCGGACGCCGTCGTCCTGGACGTCCTGATGCCCGAGCTGGACGGTCTCGAGGTCTGCCGGCGGCTGCGCGCGAAGGGCGACCGGACGCCCGTCCTCCTTCTCACCGCCCGCGTGACCGTGCACGACCGCGTCGCGGGGCTCGACGCCGGCGCGGACGACTACCTGATCAAGCCGTTCGCGCTCGAGGAGCTCTTCGCACGTGTCCGCGCGCTTCTGCGACGCGGCGGCGGCGCCGGCAGCGGCCGAACGTTTCGCTACGCCGACCTCGTCCTCGACGGATCGGGGCGCATGGTCAGCCGGGGAGACCGCAGCATCGACCTGACGCGCACGGAATACCTGCTGCTCGAGCTCTTCCTGCTGAACGCGGGCCAAGTGCTGACGCGGTCGGTGATCTTCGAGCGTGTGTGGGGCTACGACTTCGGCCCGTCGTCGAACTCGCTCGAGGTCTACGTCCGCTATCTCCGGCAGAAGCTCGAAGCCGGCGGCGAGCCCCGGCTGATCCACACGGTGCGCGGCTTCGGCTACGTCCTCCGCACACAATGACGTTCAAGTCGCGCCTCACGATCGTCTCGGCCGCCGCGGTCGCCGTCGCAGTCGTCCTCCTCTCCGTCGGCGTCTACGCGGCGGTGCGTAGCGTCCTGCGCGGCGAGGTCGACAAGGCGCTACGCGACCGATCCGGCCTCGTCCAGCTCCAGTCGACCGGCCAGGGCGAGGCGTTCACGATCCCGACGCCGGAGCTCGGCGGCGCGCCAGGGTACGTCCAGCTCGTGTCGTCGACCAGAGGCGGGATCGGTCCGCCGCCGGACGCCGGCGAGACGCTGCCGGTCGACAGCCACGCGCGGGCCGTGGCGGCGGGACAGCGGGCCGACTACTTCCGCGATGCTCACGTCAACGGCGTGCACGTCCGGATCCTGACCCGGTACCTCGCACCCGGCTTCGCTGTCCAGGTGGCGCGGCCGCTGACCGAGGTCGACTCGACACTGCGCCGGCTCGGGTACCTGATGGCCGCGCTCGCGGTCGGCGGCGTCGTCCTCGCGGGCGCGCTCGGCCGCGCGGTCGCGGGCGCCGCGCTCGCACCGGTGCGCAGGTTGAGCGAGGCGACGAAGCGCATCGCGTCGACGCGCGACCTCGCGCAGCGGATCGACGATTCCGGCCGCGACGAGCTCGCTGATCTCGCGGGAAACTTCAACACGATGCTCGGCGAGCTCGAGCAGTCGGTCGCCGCACAGCGCGGGCTCGTCGCGGACGCGTCCCACGAGCTCCGCACGCCGCTGACGAGCCTGCGGACGAACGTCGAGCTGCTCCAGCGCGCTGCGGAGCTCGCGCCGAACGCACGCGCGCGCGTGCTCGACAACGCCGTGTCGCAGCTGGAGGAGCTGACGACCCTCGTCGCAGACGTCGTGGAGCTCGCGCGTGGCAACGAGCCGGAGGAGCTGTTCGAGGCCGTGCAACTCGACGGCCTCGTCGAGGACGCCGTCGAGCGCGGCAAGCGGCACGCGCCCGGAATCCGCTTCGAGACGACGCTCCGTCCGTCGATCGTCCGCGGCGTCCCCGAGCGGCTCGACCGCGCCGTCTCGAACCTGATCGACAACGCGTGCAAGTGGAGCTCGACGGGCGGCGTGGTCGAGGTGGCCGTGCGCGACGGCGACGTCACGGTCCGCGACCACGGGCCGGGGATCGCGGACGAGGATCTGCCTCGCATCTTCGACCGCTTCTACCGTGCGAGCTCGGCGCGGCAGCTGCCCGGCTCCGGACTGGGCCTCGCGATCGTCCGCCAGGTCGCGGAGACGCACGGCGGCGTCGTGACAGTCGAGCAGCCGCCGGGCGGCGGCGCGCGGTTCCACCTCCGCCTGAGACCTCTCAACGGTTTCTCAGCAACTTCTTAAGCCCAGCTCATCTCGCTCTAAGCGCGAGCGCATTTGCTTCGGCGGTCTCTCATCGAAAGGACTCGCCGATGAAGCTCTATGCCACCCTCGTCCCGTTCGCGCTCGCGCTCGCACTGGGCGCCAGCGCCTGTGGCGGATCGCCGTCCGCGGCCGCGGGCACGGACCCCAACAAGAAGCGGCTCGACGCCGCGCTGAAGTGGGCGCAGTGCATGCGGGAGCACGGCGCGAACGTTCCCGACCCCAAGGTCGGCGACCGCGGGATGGTCATGGTCGGCCCCGGCCCCGGGGCGGAACAGGAAATCTCGCCCTCGGTCATGCAGAGGGCCGACAAGGCGTGCCGCCACTTGATGAAGGACGCGGGCGGCGCGAACGGCCGTCCGCCCAGCGCGGCCGACCGGAAGAAGATGGAGGAGCAGGCGCTGAAGTTCGCCCATTGCATGCGCGCCCACGGCGTCGACATGCCCGATCCGACCTTCAGCGGGGACGGCAGCGAGTTCAAGGTCGGCGTCAGGGCCGGGAAGGGCAACTCGCGGAACTCGCCGAACTTCCAGCGCGCCCAGAAGGCCTGCGGGAGCGTGATGGGGAAGGACGGCGGCTTCTCCCTCCAGGCGCCCTAGCGGATGCAGGCCTCTGGCGAATCCGGCCACCGGGCCGGGCAAGGACGGCGCGAGCGGCTGCGGCGGATCCCCAACGACGTCGCAGCCGCCCGCCGTCGATTCGGACGGCGCGGCGACGCGGCCGGGATTGGCGTCCTCAGCGTCGCGGTCGCGGCGGTCTTGTGGGGAATCTTCGGCGGCAGCGCGGCGCCGCAGCCCGCATCCGGCGGCAACGTCGCCGGCACGACGACGGCAGCGGTTGAGCGGCGCGCGCTCTCCGCGCACGAGACGGTCGACGGGACGCTCGGCTACGCCGACTCCCGCTCGACGGGCAGCGCGACCGCCGGAACGATCACGCGCATGCCGGCGGAGGGCGAGGTGTTGAAGCGTGGCGCGCCGCTCTATGAGGTCGGCGGCGCGCCCGGCCCGGTCCTCATGTACGGCGCGAAGCCCGCCTGGCGCGCGCTGCGCCAGGGAATCTCGGACGGCGCCGATGTGCGGCAGCTCGAGGCGAACCTTCGCGCGCTCGGCTACGACCCTGGCCACGCGATGCGCGTCGACGGGCATTACGACTTCGCGACGCGCGCGATCGTCGAGCGCTGGCAGCGCGCGGCCGGCCTGGCCCTCACCGGCGAGGTCGGGCTCGGGCAGGTCGCGTTCCTGCCCGGCCCTCGGCGGATCGGCAAGCTCGAGGTCGCGGAGGGAGCGCCGGTCGCCGCCGGCGCGCCCGTGGTGACGACGACGGCGGTCCGGCGGACGGTCATGGTCGAGCTCGCGACCGACAAGCAGTCGTACGTCGCGGTCGGGGACCACGTGAGCGTCCTCCTCCCGGACGGCTCGACGACCGGCGGCACGATCACCGAGGTCGGCAAGGTCGCGACGACCGACGACCAGGGCAACTCGACGATCGACGTCACGGTCGCGTTGCGCGGCCGCTCGCTCGGAACGGGGCTCGACCAGGCGCCGGTCAGCGTCTCGATCACGAAGGAGACCCAGAAGGACGCGCTCGTCGTCCCGGTCACGGCGCTGCTGGCGCAGACGGGCGGCACGTACGCCGTCGAGGTGGCGGCCGCCGACGGGACGCGCACGCTCGTCCCGGTCACGCCGGGGCTCTACGCGGACGGCTACGTGCAGATCTCCGGCGGCGGGATCCACGCGGGCACGCTGGTGGTGGTGCCGGAGTGAGCGTGCTCGAGCTCGAGGACGTGACTAAGGAGTACCCCGGCCCGGTGCTCGCGCTCGGCGGGGTGAGCCTGAGCGTCAGGGAGGGAGAGCTCGTCGCCGTCGTCGGGCCGTCGGGCTCGGGCAAGTCGACGCTGCTCCAGATCATGGGCACGCTCGACCGACCCACCGCCGGCGTCGTCCGCGTCGCGGGGTTCGACGTCGCGGAGCTCGGAGACGCCGAGCTCGCGGCGTTGCGTGCGCACCGGATCGGCTTCGTCTTCCAGCAGTTCTTCCTGCTCGAGGGGATGAGCGCGCTCGACAATGTGGCGAACGGGCTGCTCTATGCGGGCCTGCCGGCGGAGGAACGCCGCCGGCTCGCGAGCGAGACGCTCGAGCGGGTCGGGCTCGGCCGGCGCATGAGGCACGACGCGTCGAAGCTCTCGGGCGGAGAGCGGCAGCGCGTCGCGATCGCGCGCGCGCTGCTCGGCCGGCCGGCGATCGTCTTCGCCGACGAGCCGACCGGCAACCTCGACAGCCGCTCGAGCGCAGAGATCGTCGCGCTGCTGCGCGAGCTGAACCGCGACGGCTCGACGATCGTCGTGATCACGCACGACCACGAGATCGCAGACGCGATGCCGCGCCAGATCGCGATCCGCGACGGTCTGATCGAGGGCGGCGGATGAGGGCGATGTCGCTCCCGCGGTCGCGCCTGCTCCCGCGCGACGTCCTCTCGGTCAGCTCGATGGGACTGCGGACGCGGCGACTCCGCGCAGCGCTCTCCGCGGTCGGCATCGCGATCGGGATCGCGTCGATGGTCGCCGTGCTCGCCCTTTCCGAGTCGAGCAAGGCCGACCTGATCGCGGCGCTCGACAAGCTCGGCACCAACCTCCTGACGGTCACACCCGGCCAGTCGTTCCTCGGCGAGGACGCGAAGCTGCCGAAGCCCGCACCCCGGATGCTCCGGCGGCTCGCCGCGGTCGAGGACGTCGCGGCGACGGCGTCGGTCTCGAGCGCGACGGTGCGTCGCAGCGGCTACATCCCGAAGGAGGACACGAACGGGATCGGCGTCGTCGCCGCCGACCCCGCGCTCGTGCGGACGCTCGGCGGGACGCTCGCCGACGGCGCGTTTCTCAATTCCGCGACGATTCACGAGCCGGTCGTCGTCCTCGGCGCCGACGCCGCGGCGCGGCTCGGGATCGTCAGCGTCGCATCGCGTCCGCTCGTCCTGATCGACGGCCGATGGTTCGCCGTCGCCGGCATCCTCTCGCCGCTCGCGCTCGCGCCGGAGCTCGACTCGGCGGCGCTGATCGGCTTCCCGCTCGCGAAGAAGATGTTCGCCGTCGACGGCTCGGCGTCCGCGGTCTACGTCCGTGCGTCGCCGGACGCGATGAACGCCGTGCGCCCACTGCTCGGCCCGCAGGCGAACCCGGAGCATCCCGAAGAGGTGCAGGTCAGCCGGCCCTCCGACGCGCTTGCCGCGCGCGTCGCGGCGAAGAGCGCGTTCACGGCGCTCTTCCTCGGGCTCGGGGCGGTCGCGCTGCTCGTCGGCGGTGTCGGGATCGCGAACGTGATGGTGATCGCGGTGCTCGAACGGCGCTCGGAGATCGGACTGCGGCGCGCGCTCGGCGCGACGCGCGGTCACGTCCGCGTCCAGTTCGTCACCGAGTCGCTGCTGCTCGCCGGCGCCGGCGGTCTGGCCGGCGTGCTTCTCGGTGTCGTCGTCAGCGCGGCGTTCGCCGCCAGCCGCGGCTGGCCGGCCGTCGTCCCTACATCCGTCGTCGTCGCCGGCATCGGCTCGGCGCTCGGCATCGGCGCGGTCGCGGGCCTCTATCCGGCGATGCGAGCCGCGCGGCTCTCGCCGACGGAAGCGCTCCGAACCGTCTGATGAAAGGACTCGCGATGCTCCAGCTCCGCCCGCGTCCCGCGCTCGCCGCCGGCATCGTGCTCGGCGGACTCGCCTTCGGCGGCTTCGGCGCCTTCGCCGGCGACGCCCCCGCTCCGCTGACGGTCACGGTGACGGCGTCCGGGACGCTCCAGCCGTCGCAGGACCTCTCGCTGAACTTCGGCGCCGCCGGGCGGCTCGTCGGCGTCGACGTTCAGCGTGGCCAACACGTCTCCAAGGGGCAGGCGCTCGCGGCGGTCGACCCGACGCAGGCGCAGGCCAACCTCCGCTCCGCGGTCGCCAACCTCGCGTCGGCGCGGGCGCACCTGCTGCAGCTCGAGGGGCGGTTGACGCCCCCGGAGCACCGCCAGAGCAGGGCCGCGCGTCAGCGGGCCGAGCTGGCCGCGACGCAGGCGCAGAGTGCGCTGCAACTCGCCCGCGAGGCGGCGGACTCGAACGTCGCCGCGCGCGCGGCTGCGCTCGACCGCGCGAACGCGAAGCTTGCGGCGGCGCAGGCCGACCTCGCCGCGGCCCAGCAGACGCTCTCGGACGCCGCGGCGAAGGTCGCTGAGCTGAAGTCGCAAGCCGCGACGATCCAAAGCCGTATCAACGGCAACCAGGAACAGAAGGCCGGGCTCGAAGGAACACAGTCGTCGCTCCAGACGCAGCTCCAAGGGGCGCAGGACGACCTGCAGACGGATCAGGCGTCGCTCCAGGACGCGCAGCAGCGCAAGTCGACGGAATGCACGGCCGATCCGAGCGGCGCCGCGTGCTCGAGCGCAACTGCGGACGTCACGGAAGCGCAGGCGCGCGTCGACAACGACCATGCGAGGATCTCCGACTTCCGCTTGCGGTTGTCGTCCACGCAGTCGTCGATCGGCGACCTCGGGAAGGGCATCACGTCCGACCAGAACTCGCTCAGCGACGTGAACGCGAAGCTCAGCGACGCGAACGGCGCCTACGGCGAGGCGAAGTCCGCGGCGCAGACCGCACAGAGCAAGGTCGACGGCGCGACGGACGCCGTCACCTCGGCTCAGGACGCCGCGCGGAGCGGAAACCAGCAGGAGGCGCAGACGCTCCTCAACGCGCGCGACGCCGTCGCGACCGCGAAGGTCGGCGTCGAGAGCGCGCTCGCCGACAATGCGGCGAAGGCAAGGAGCGGCAAGGCAGGCGAGCTGCAGGCTGCGCGAACGGCGGTCGACGCCGCCGAGGCGGCCGTCGCGAACGCCCGCGAGGCGCTGGCCTCGACGACGCTCCGCGCTCCAGCGGACGGCACGATCGCGACGGTCAACGGCACCGTCGGCGAGCTGACGGGCGGTGGTGGTGGCGGCTCGGCGTTCATCACACTCGTCGACCTCGGCACGTACGACGTGAACGTCCTCGTCGACGAGATCGACGTCGCGCACATCCATCCGGGGCAGCAGGCGAAGGTGACGATCTCCGGCGCCGACGTCCGCCTGACCGCGACGGTCGCAGCCGTCGACACGCTGTCGACGACCGACAAGGGCGACGTTCGCTACGGCGTGCGGCTCGTGGTCGCGGGCAGCGACCCGTCGCTGCGGCCGGGGATGACGGCGGAGGCGACCTTCACGCTCGGGGCGTAACCGGCAGTGGCTCTAGGTCGGGGTCGACCCAGCGGGCCTTCGCGCGGGCAGAACGAAGGAGCTCGTCACTCCAGTGGCGCCACGGAAGCCGCTTGTCCGTGAGCTGCGGATGCTCCTCGAGCAGCGCGTCGAAGTCGTCACCGCGCTCGCCAATCTCGATCGCGGTCGCGACGGCCCAGACCCAGAAGCGCGTCATCGTCTCGTTGTAGAGCTGAGGCGCGCCGTGCTGCGCGGCGACGTCCTTGATGAAGGAGACGACGTGATCGCCGGCTTCCTCGGGCCCATGGAATCGAACCGCCGACCAGGCGAGGTAGAGGTGCTCGCGATGCCCGAAGCGTTCGTTCATGCTCGGACTATACGATACCGTATGAATATGAGCAACATCGTCGCCAGCGTCGAGCGGGCCACGCACCTGATTGCCGTCGAGCTCGAGCGCCGGCTCGCGGGGCTTGAGATCACCCAGGCCGAGGCGCACGTCCTCGCTCGGCTCGGCCGCGGCGGCCCCACGTCGCCGAACGAGCTCCACCGGCTGTTCGGGCACAAGCGGTCGACCCTCACGAGCGTCCTCGACCGCCTCGAAGCGCGCGGCTGGGTGACGCGCGAGATCGATCCCGGCGACCGGCGGTCGTTCGTCGTCTCGCTCACCCGGCCGGGCAAGACGGCCGCGGCGACGGTCGTCAGAGCGGTGGACGGGCTGGAGCGCCGCGTCGCCGACCACGTCGCCAGGCGCGACCTGGAGGGATTCGCCGCGGTTCTGGCGGCTCTGGAGGGCTAGCGGTGGTGCGGCGCGCCGTCGGTACGGGCCGTCCACAGCGCGCCGCGCTCCTGCTACGTCGCGATGGGAGCGGCGGTTCCGCTCTGGACGTCGACGACGACCTTGACCCAGGCCGGGTTCTCGCGGCCGGCCCGAAGCGCCTGGTCCACCTCCTCGAGCGGGAAGCGCGCGTCGACGAGGCCGTCGAGCTCGACGCGTCCCGCCGCCGCCAGTGCGATCGCCGTCGCATACGTGTTTGCGTAGCGAAAGGTGCCGACGAGCGTGATCTCGCGCGACTGCATCGCGGCGACCGGGAGTTGTGCCTGCAGGCCGGGCCCCATTCCGACGAGAACCGCGCTCCCGGCCGGCCGAAGCGTGAGGATCGCGTCCTGGACGACTGCCTCGGCGCCCGTGCATTCGAGCAAGACGTCGAACGGCCCGTCGTGCGGGACGAGCCTGCGCTCGTTCAGGTCGATCGTGCCCGTCGCTCCCAGCTCGGTGGCTCGCGCGAGCCGGTCGCCGTTGACGTCGGCGATGACGAGCGTCGTCGCGCCGGCGGCCCGCGCGACCTGCATCGCCAGATTGCCGATCGGGCCGGCGCCGGTGACGAGGACGCGGTCGCCGAGGCCGACGCCGCCCTTCCGGCAGGCCCAGATCCCGACGGAGAGCGGCTCGAGCAGAGCTCCAGCGTCGTCGGACAGATCGTCGGGAAGCGCGAACGCGTAGTCCTCGTGGATAGCGACGTAGCGGGCGAACGCCCCGTCGACCGGAGGCGTGGCGAAGAAGCGCACGTCGCTGCAGAGGTTGTAGAGGCCGTGGCGGCACTCGGCGCAGCGGCCGCACGGGACACCCGGCTCGAGCGCCACACGTTCCCCGATCGGATGCTTCGCGACGCGCGAACCGCGATCGACGACGATCCCGGACACCTCGTGGCCGAGCACGAGCGGCGACTCGACGACGAACGCGCCGATCCTGCCGTGCTCGTAGTAGTGGACGTCGGAGCCGCAGACGCCGACGGAGCGCACCTCGACGAGAACGTCCCGCTCTCCGAGCGACGGCAGTGGACGGGTCTCGAGCCGAACGTCACCGGGGCCGTGCAGCGCCGCGACGAGGTTCGCAGTCATTCCGGCTGGATCTGCACCTTGAACGCGTCGCCGGATCCGGCCAGCGCCAGCGCCTCCGGAAAGCGCTCGATCGGGAACCGGTCGGAGAGCAGAGGCTTGACGTCGACGGCACCGCTCTCGAGCAGCGCGAACGCGTCGTGGAACGTGTAGCGGAGGGCGAACGAGCCGTAGATCTCGAGGTCCTTCTGGTAGACGTCGTACGGGCTGACCGGGATCCGCGCGTCCGGCGGGTTCACGCCGAAGAAGAGCAGCTTCCCGTTCCTGCGGACGTGCACGAACATGTGCTCGACGACCGCCGGCACCCCGGTGCAGTCGACGACGACGTCGAAGCCGAGCGGGGAGATCTCGCGAAGTGCGTCGTCGGCGCCTGCGCCGGCCGGCACCGCGTCGTTCGCGCCGAGCGACTCGGCGAGCTTCAGCTTCTCCTCCTTGAGATCGACGACGGCGACCGTGCTCGCGCCGCCGTGTCGCACGAGCTGGAGCATGAGCAGTCCGATCGGCCCTGCGCCGTAGATCACCGCATTCGCCCCAACCGGGATGCGGAGACGCTGGAGCCCGTAGACGACGCAGGAGATCGGCTCGATGAACGCCGCGAGCTCCAGATCCATGTCGCCGACCGGATAGACGTTCGCCGTCGGAGCGACGACGTACTCCGCGAAGCCGCCGTCGCGCGTCACGCCGATCGCGTTCCAGTTGAGGCAGTGGTTCCCCTGGGCACGCTGGCAGAAGAAGCACTGGCCGCAGAAGAGTGACGGGTCGACGGCGACGCGGTCTCCCTCACGGAGCGCCGTCGGGAACTTCTGCGGCCCGAGCGCGACGATCTCGCCGGCCAGTTCGTGACCGCCGATCAGCGGATAGGACGGGAAGAAGTCCCCCTCGTAGATGTGCTGGTCGGTTCCGCAGATCCCGCAGGCCGCCACGCGCACGAGGATCTCGTTCGGCCCGGGCTCCGGATCCGGCGCCTCGCGCACATCGAGCTCGCGACGCGCCTGGTAGTAGGCGGCCTTCACTTCACCGCGCCGAACGTCAGGCCNNCGCCACCGCGAGCGTCGACGCCGCCGACATCTTTGCCCAGAACAATCCCTCGCTCGTCATGAAGCCCGAGATGAAGACCGGAAGCGTGCCGGTGTTCGCGCTCGTCAGGTTCACGGCGAGCAGGAACTCGTTCCAGCTGAAGATCACCGACAGGAGCGCGGTCGCGGCGAGACCGGGCGCGCTCAGCGGCAGGACGACCCTCGTCATGATCTTGAGGAAGCCGGCCCCGTCGACGGTCGCGGCCTCGAGAATCTCTCGCGGCAGGTCGGCGAAGAAGGAGCGCATCATCCAGATCACGAGCGGCAGGTTGAAGGCGGCGTAGAGCAGGATCATGCCGAGGCGGCTGTCGAAGAGCCCCACCCGCTTGTAGATGACGATCAGCGGGATCAGCGCCCCGACGAGCGGCAGCATCTTCGTCGAGAGAACCCAGGAGAGCACCTTCGGGGTGTATTTCGTCGAGGGGTTGAACGCGAGGCTGTATGCGGCCGGCAACCCGATCAGCAGCGCCAGCAGGGTCGAACCGCCGGCGAGCCAGACGGTGTTCTGGAAGAAGCTGAAGTAGTTCGCGTCGAAGACCGCGCGGAAGTTGTCGAGCGTCACGCTGAAGAGGAAGACCGGCGGGATCGCCGCTGCATCCGCCTCGCTCTTGAACGCCGTCAGCACCGTCCAGAGGATCGGGAAGAAGACGAAGAGCGCGATCACGTACGTGAGCAGGTTGAGCCCGAGCGCGCCGGGTCGGACGCGGATCCGTCGCGGGGCGGCGATCATCCCGTCACTCCTCGTCTGAAGGTCCGCGTCAACAACCTGAGCAGGAGTGCAGCGATGATCGAGCTGAAGACGATCGCAAGCACCCCTTGCGCGGAGGACGTCCCGACATCGTTGGCTTGCGAGATCGTCTGGTAGACGTAGTAGGGAATCGTCGTCGTCTCCGTCCCGGGCCCCCCTTGCGTGGCGACGAAGATCTCGCCGAAGAGCTGGAGGATGTAGATCATCCCGAGCAGCACCGCGAGCTCGACGTAGGGACCGAGCAGCGGCAGCGTGACCTTCCGGAACTCGGCGACGGGGCCGGCTCCGTCGATCCGGGCCGCCTCGCGCACCTCGTCGGAGATCCCCTGGAGCCCGGCGAGGAGGATCAGCATCATGAAGGGCGCCCATTGCCAGACGGCCATCGAGATGATGCCGAACTTCGCGTGGGCGGCCAGCCAGTCGGTACGCGCGAAGCCGAGCGACGTCGCCACCCAGTTGACCAGCCCGAAGATCGGGTTCAGGAAGAGGTTCTTCTGGACGACCGCGTTCACCGTCGGCATCACGAAGAACGGCGCGATCATCAGCGCGCGGGCAACGCCGCGCAGTGGGAACGACCGGTTCAGAAGGAGCGCGAAGGCGAGCCCGATGACGAGCGAGCCGCCGACGATCGCAGCGGTGATCTCCAGCGTGTTGTAGATCGCCTGGCGGAAGATCGGATCCTGGGTCAGCTCGTAACGGAAGTTGTCGAGGCCGACCCAGCGGTGGCCGAGCTCGGGCGAGGTCAGGATCCAGTTGTGGAAGCTGTACCAGAGCGTGACCACGAACGGCGCCTGCGTCATCACGCCGAGGAAGATGAGTGCCGGCAGCAGGAGCCCGATCGAGGTCGCCCGCTGGGAGCGCAAGAACGCCCAGCGGCCCTGCACGAGCTCCGGCGAGACTGCAATCGATGAGGTGGGTGCGGTCATGGTCTGCCTGATGCTGGGATGAGGGCGGACCGGGCGTCCGCCCTCATCCAGCTTCGGGGAGGAGGGACCCCTACTTCAAGTAGCCGGCCTGCTTCATGATCCGTGCGACCTGCGTCTGGGAGAGCGAGAGCGCCGAGTCGACGCTCGTCTTGCCCGCCACCGCGCCGGCCAGATTCTGCGTCACGAGCGTCCCGATGTTCTGGAACTCCGGGATGCCGACGAACTGGACGCCGACGTACGGGACCGGATGCAGCGTCTGCTTGGTCGGGTCCGCGGTCAGCATCGAGTTGAGGACGATGCTCTCGAACGCCCCAGCCGCCTTCTTGTAGTTCGGGTTCCGGTAGGTCGAGATGCGCGTTCCGGGCGGCACGGAGCCCCAGCCGTTCTTGCCGGCGACGAGCTTGATGTAGTCCTTGCTCGTTGCCCAGGTGAGGAACTTGAACGCGGCGTCCTTGTTCTTGCTCGATGCTTCCATCGTCAGCGACCACGCCCACAGCCAGTGCGAGCCGCGCGGGGTCACTGCCGTCGGCGCGTAGGCGAAGCCGATGTCCTTCGCGACCTGGGACTTGGACGGGTCGGTCAGCTGGCCTGCGGCGACGGTGGCGTCCACCCACATCGCGGTCTTGCCCTGTGCCATCGCCGTCTCGCACTCGGTGAAGCCGCTGCTCGTCGCGCCGGGCTCACCGTACTTGCGGATGAGATCGACGTAGAAGTTGACGGCCTTCTTGGTCGCCGGAGCCGTCAGCTGCGGTTCCCAGTTCATGTTGAACCACTGGCCGCCGAAGGTGTTGATCACGGTCGTCAGCGGTGCGCCGAACTCGCCCCAACCCGGCAACGCGCGCAGGCAGATGCCGTAGTTGTTGCCCGAGGGATCGTGGAGCTTCGACGCGAACGACTGGATCTGCGTCCAGGTCGGCCGGAGCGGCATCTTGAGTCCCTTGGATGCGAAGAGCTTCTTGTTGTAGTACGTCATCGAGCTCTCGCCGTAAAACGGGAGCGCGTAGAGGCTCTTGTTGTACGAAAGGCCGAGGCGCACCTTCGGGATCACGTCGTTGAGGTCGTACGCCTTCGCCTGCGCGGGGCTCAGCTTCGCGAAGTACGGATTGAGATTGACGATCCACTTGTTCTTCGCCCAGATCGGTACCTCATACGTCCCGACGGTCGCGATGTCGAACTGGCCGCCGCCCGTTGCGATATCGGACGTGACCTTCTGGCGGAGCGTGTTCTCCGGGAGCGTCACGAACTTCACGTTGATGCCGTACTTCTTCGTGAACGTCGAAGCCAGGGACTGCATCACGACCATGTCGGGGTTGTTCACCGTCGCGATCGTGATCGTCGTCGCGGCTGGGCGGGCGCTGCTCACTCCCACGAGCACGACGAGACTGAGCAGGATGGCGCCGATCGAGCCGAGCGCCAAACGGGACAAACGCATCTTCCCTCCCTTCATGGGGGTTCGACTCCCGGCGTCGGGGGCCGCTGCGGGATTGTGGTAGCGATAACGCTTGAAGGGTGGTATCCATAACACGCTTCCCGACCGCAAGTCAAGCCTTCCTTTTTCGCGGTTTGGACGACGTGCGTTTGGTCGCGCAGTGTGGTATCTATCTTCTGCCCGAAGTCGAGTTAACATGGCCATGAGGGTGACGATCCACGACGTAGCGACCCACGCCGGTGTCTCGGCGATGACCGTCTCGCGCGTCGTCAACGAGAGTCCTCGCGTCAGCGACGAGACCCGTCGCCGCGTCGAGGCGTCGATCGCCAAGCTCGGGTACGTGCCGAACCGGCTTGCGCGCGGCCTGAGCCAGCGGAGGACGCACGCGTTTGGCGTGATCGTGCCCGACGTCGCCAATCCGTTCTTCACGCTCGTCGTCCGCGGCGTCGAACAGGTCGCGTGGCGCGCCGGATATCACGTCATCCTCTGCGACACACAGGGGAACCTCGAGCGCGAGCGAGGCTATCTCGAGGACATGGTTGCGTTCCAGGTCGCCGGGGTGCTGATCGCGCCGGTCGGCGACCGCTCGCGCCCGCAGCTCCGGCTCCTGACGCGCAACAACGTTCCCTTCGTCCTGATCGACCGTTCGATCGCCGGCTTCGACGGCGACCTCGTCCAGGGCGACAGCGTCGCGGGCGCGCGCCAGCTGATCGAGCATCTGATCGAGCTCGGCCACCGGCGGATCGGGATGATCACCGAAAGTCCCGATGTCTCGACGGCGCGCGACCGTCTCCAGGGCTACCGGGAAGCGCTCGAGCGCGGCGGCATCGAGCTCGATCCGGAGCTCGTCGCCGAGTCGAGCACGATCGACCCGGACGCCGCGGCCGAGGCGACGCTGCGACTCCTCGCGCTCGACGAGCCGCCGACGGCGATCTTCGCTGTCAACAACATCGCCGTCGTAGGCGTGGTCGAAGCGGCCCGCCGCCGGAACCTCGAGATCCCCGACGACCTCGCGCTCGTCTGCTTCGACGACATCGAGCACGTCTCGCGCCTCTATCCCTTCCTCACCGTGATGGCGCAACCTGCCGAGACCTACGGCACGATCGCGACGCAGCTGCTCCTCGACCGGCTCAGCGGCCGCGTCGGGCAACGGCGCCGCATCGTCGTCCTCCCCGCCGACTTCATCGTCCGCAAGTCGAGCGGAGCTCCCGCAGCGACGCCCGCGTCCGGCTGATGATCTACGGCGGCATCGAGGCGGGTGGAACGAAATGGGTCTGCGCAATCGGCGACGGCCCGGACGACCTCGGCGACGTCGTCACGTTCCCGACCACCTCGCCGGAGGAGACGCTCGCGCGCGCGGTCGACTTCTTCGCGAGCAACGGGTCGATCGCCGCGGTCGGAGTCGGCTCGTTCGGGCCGATCGACATCCGGCCCGCGTCGCCCACCTGGGGACACATCACGACGACGCCGAAGCCCGGCTGGGCCGACACCGACGTCGCGCCCGCGCTCGCGAGGGCGCTCGGCGTTCCGGTCGCCTTCGACACGGACGTCAACGCCGCCGCGCTCGGCGAGCACCGCTGGGGCGCCGCCGTCGGTCTCGACACGTTCTGCTACATCACCGTCGGCACCGGGATCGGCGGCGGAGGCATCGCGAACGGCCGGCTCATGCACGGCCTCCTGCACCCGGAGTTCGGGCACATGCGGATCCCACACGACCGCGATCGCGATCCCTTCGACGGCGTCTGTCCGTACCACGGCGATTGCTTCGAGGGCCTCGCCTCGGGCGAGGCGATTCGCGCGCGCGGGGGGTCCGCGGCCGACGAGCGCATGTGGGGTCTCGAAGCCGAGTACCTCGCGCTGGGACTCGTGAACGTGATCTGCACCGTCTCGCCCGAGCGGATCGTGATCGGCGGCGGCGTCATGAAGCAGCCCGAGCTCCTTCGACTCGTCCGGACGCGGCTCTGCGAGCTGCTGGCGGGCTACATCCGCGCGCCGGAGCTCGACGGAGGCTTCGACGACTACCTGGTCGCGCCGGCCCTCGGCGACCGCGCAGGCGTCCTCGGCTCGCTCGAGCTCGCGCGCACCGTCGCCTAGGAACCCCGGCTCGCGCACCTGTGTAGAGACGGCGTGAAGAAGCTTCTCGTCGCGCTCGTCTGCGCCGCCCCCTGCGTCCCGGCGGATGCGCAGGCGTACCGGAACCCGACGCCCGGCGCGGCGCTGGTCTACCAGATTCCGGGGATGCACCGCGCGGCCGTGCGCCGCAACGTCGTCTACCGCACCGTCGACGGGGTCGCCCTCGAGCTCGACATCTACCGGCCGCGCGGCGCGAAGGGGACACTGCCGGCGTGCTGCTCGGCGGCCCGCCCGCCTACGCGGCCGGCAAGGACTCGGGCCAGAAGATCGGCTGGAGCCAGCTGATCGCGGCGTCCGGGATGGCCGCGGTCGCGTTCGACATCCGCTCCGACCACTACCTCGCCACGCCGATCGACCCCTCGCAGGACATCGCCGCGGCGGTCGGGTTCGTGCACACGTACGGCGAGAAGTTCGGCATCGACGGCACGCGCCTTTGCACGCTCGGGTTCTCGATCGGCACCGCGCCGTGGCATCTCTGGGCCACGATGCGCGAGCCGTCGCCCGACGTCCGCTGCAACGTCGTCTACTACGGACCGCTCGACTTCAAGACGCTGCACCTCTCGCTCGACCCGAACCTCGTCGACGAGTTCTCGGCCCTGACCTGGCTGCGTCGCCACGACAGCAAGGTGCCGGCGATGCTGATCGCGAAGGCCGGCCGGAACGAGAACGAGGGGATCAACGACTCGATCGACCGCTTCGTCGCCGCCGCGCAGGAGCTGCGCGCCGACGTCCGGCTCGTGACGCATCCCACCGGGAGCCACGGATTCGATCTGCGCAACGCGGAGGCGACGTCGCGGTCGATCATCCGGCAGACGCTCGCGTACTTCCGGTCGCGGCTGCGCCGGGTGAGAACGGCGCTCAGCGTCGCTCGTTGCAGGGGCGACCGTGGAAGCAGTCGTCCACGAGTCGCGCCAGCGCCTGCTCGTCCCAAGCGTTGAAGAAGTCCGCGTGGCCGGTCAGCTGTCCGCCCGACGCGAGCGCGACGTT
Source organism: Actinomycetota bacterium (assembly GCA_005884575.1). Classification (GTDB taxonomy): domain Bacteria; phylum Actinomycetota; class Thermoleophilia; order Gaiellales; family Gaiellaceae; genus AC-16. Next base: position 43,926 of record VAWW01000047.1, on the reverse strand, counting down.
CTTCCCGCTCGTCAGCGGATAGCGGATCGTCAGCCGGATCAGCGGCACCTTGACGGGATGCGAGGCGGGACAGACGTAGTCGCGGCTGTACGCCATGTGCCGCTGATGGTCGGGGCTGTCGAGGTGCTTCCCGTCCCAGCAGTCCGGGAAGTTCACGTGCAACTCGAGGAACGACTTGCTGCGCAGCTCCACGCGGTGCGGCTTGCCGCCCGGAGACAGCATCTGGACGAGCCCTCGGACGATCCCGCACCGCGCCGGCGGCATCGTGGACGGCGCCGTGCGAACCGCGCGGCCGCCGCACGTCCAGTAGACGACCGCCTTGCTCTGCGGGCGCGTCGTGTGCGCGTTTCCGGCGATCATCCGCAGGCCGGCCGGGAACGCGTGCATCTGATCGATGCCGCGCAGCACGTAGTATGCCTGCGCCTTCGCCGGGCGAATCTCGCGGCCTCCCTGGTAGAGCGTGGGGATCCAGTACGCCGCTTTGTCTGCGGCCGGCTTGCACGTCGTGCCCGCCTTGCGCAGGCTTTCGAGCGTCGAGTACGCGTTCGTCGACGCGTTGCCGAAGAACGTGTGCGCATGCGACCGGCCGGCGAGACGGGGAAGCGCGATCGGATCGTCGGAGGCCGTATGGCTGAACCGGCAGTTGCTGAAGAAGTTGTTTCCGTGCAGCATCGGCGCCGGGGCAGCGAACGCCAACGGCACGGCGAGGGCGGCGAGCGCGAGGACGGAAACGATGCGCCTCATCCGACCCGATTACACCACCCGCCAGCCTTTGGTTCCCGGGTATCGTCACGAAATGACCTCCGTCCTGTCCCGTCCCGTTCGCGACCACTGCCTCGCGCCCGGCCGCGCCGGGGGCGCAGAGATTTACGCCGGACGGTACGGACGGCTCTTTCCCGAGCTTCCTCCGCTCGCGCTCGAGTCGGAGTTCCTGCGCGTCCTCGGCCGCCGCGGCGGCGCATGCGACGGCGGCCTCGGCGTCGAGGGCGAGAGCGCCGACGCGCGCGAGGCTGCCGGCTGGCCGATCTTCGGGCAGTTCATCGCGCACGACATCACCGCCGACCGCTCGCCGGTGACGCACCAGGCCGAGCCGGAACGGATTCGCAACTACCGGACGCCGCGCGCGAACCTCGAGTCGATCTACGCCGGCGGCCCGGTGGGCAGCCCGTATCTCTTCGACCGCGCCGACGACGCGAAGCTGTTGCTCGGCGAGGACGGCAACGACGTGCCGCGGAACAGCCAGGGTGTCGCGCTGATCGGCGACCCGCGCAACGACGTCCATCTCTTCATGTCGCAGCTCCACGTCGTGTGGCTGAAGCTCCACAACCTGCTCGTCGACCGTCTCCGCGAGGACGGCGCCGACGCGGCTGCGCTGTTCGAGGAGGCTCGCCGCGCGGCCACCTGGCACTACCAGTGGGTGATCCTCTTCGACTTCCTGCCGCGCGCCGTCGGACGGGAGCTTGTCGACGAGCTCGTCGCGAAGGGGCCGACGTACTTCGTTCCGGACGGCCCCGAGCCGTTCATCCCGTTCGAGTTCGCCGACGCGGCGTTCCGGTACGGCCACAGCCAGATCCGCCACACGTACCGGCTCGCCGACGTTAGCGAGGCGCCGCTCTTCCCCGATCTCGTTGGCTTCCGCCCGGTGTCCGCGCGGCGCGTCGTCGACTGGTCTCTGCTCTTCGACCTGCGCGGCCACGAGCCGGCGCAGCGTGCGAAGAAGATCGACGGCCGGCTGCCGCGGTCGCTGATCGATCTCCCGCTGGAGATCACGGGCGACGTCGCCGACGACGACCTCCACTCGCTCGCGGTCCGCGACCTCGAGCGCGGCAGCGGCGTCGGGCTCCCCTCCGGCGAGGCGGTCGCGCGCAGGCTCGGCGTCGAGCCGCTGCAAGACGGCGAGCTGGCGCTGCCGGACGAGTGGAAGGGCGAGACGCCGCTCTGGTACTACGTGCTGAAGGAGGCCGAGGCGCGCGCCGGCGGCGACCGGCTCGGCCCGGTCGGCGGGCGCATCGTCGGCGAGGTGCTGTACGGGATCGTCGCGCGCGACCCGGAGTCGTTCCTCGCGGTCGATCCCGCCTGGCGGCCGACGCTCGCCCCCGCGCTGGCGGACCTGCTCGCGCTCGTCGCTTAGAAGCCGAGCTCGAGGCGGCCTTTGAGCAGGTGGATCTCGGCTTGGTGCAGGTCGCGGACTCGCTGCCACGATTCGTCGTCCTGGTCCGGCGGCCGCCACGCCATCAGCGTCACGACGCACGCGTGCTCGCCGCGTGGGCGGACACGCGCCGAGATGCGCGGGACGAGCGCGTCCGCCGACAGACCGACCTCGAAGTCCACGAGCAGCAACTCGCGGCGCGGCAGCACCCGCACGTACGTCTCCTGCCCGTCATAGAGCGACCGGCCGCGGAACACGTCTTCGCCGATCCGCTCGCGGTCCCAGCACCCGAGCGTCCACTCGCCCTGGCGGAGCCCGTCCGCGAGGTAGTCGAACGCCTGGTCGGCCGGCACCGCCACCTCCGCCGTCGCCGCGTGGAAGAGCCGGCTCATGCCGCGTCGATCCGGGAGGTGCCGCCGAGGTAGAGATCGACGACCTTCGGATCGTGGAGGAGCGCCTCACCCGTCCCTTCGAACCGGTTGCGGCCGAGGTCGAGGACGTAGCCGCGGCTCGACATCGCGAGCGCGCGCCGCGCGTTCTGCTCGACCATCAGGATCGGGACGCCCTGCGCATTGATCTCGGCGATCTTCTCGAAGATCAGGCCGACGAGGACCGGCGCGAGGCCGGCGCTCGGCTCGTCGAGGAGCAAGAGGTCCGGTCGCGCGATCAGCGCCCGCGCCATGGCGAGCATCTGCCGCTCGCCGCCCGAGAGCGTGCCCGCGGACTGCCGCCGCCGCTCCCGCAGCCGCGGAAAGAGCTCCCACATCGCCGGCAGCCGCGCGTCCGGCTCGCGCGTCCCGAGCTCGAGGTTCTCCTCGACGCTCATCGTCGGGAACACGTTGTCGCGCTGCGCGACGTAGCCGATCCCCTTGGCCACGAGCCGGTGCGGCCGCGAGCCGGTGACGTCCTCGCCGCGCAGGAGGACGCGACCCTCGCGCGGGCGCAGCAGCCCCATCACCGCGCGGATCAGCGTCGACTTGCCCGCGCCGTTCGGCCCGACGATCGTCACGATCTCGCCCGGGTCGATCCTGACGTCGACGCCGCGCAGGATGTCGACCTCGGGCACGTAGCCCGCGACCAGGCCGTGCGTCTCGAGGACGGCGTCAGGCATGGGCCCCGAGATACGCCTCGATCACGGCCTCGTCCCGCCGAACCGCCTGCGGCTCGCCGTCGGCGATCACCCGCCCCGCGGCCATCACGATCACGCGGTCGGAGTGGTTCATCACGACCTCCATGTCGTGCTCGACGAAGAGGAACGTCGTCCCGTCGTCGGCCCGTAGCTGCTCGATGTGCTCGAGCAGGCGCCGCCCGAGCGTCGGGTTGACGCCTGCGAGCGGCTCGTCCAACAGCACGAGCCGTGGCTCGAGCATCAGCGCCCGCGCGAGCTCGAGCAGCTTGCGTTGCCCGCCGGAGAGCGTCCCCGCGTACTCGTTCGCCATCTCGGCCAGCGCGAACGTCGCGAGGAGCGAGAGCGCATGCTCCCGCGCCTCCCGCTCCCGCCGCCGCGCTGCCGCGGCGAAGACGAGCGAGCCGCCGAGCCGCTCCCCGGGATGACGCGGCGCCGCGAGCAGCATGTTGTCGAGCACCGTCATCACCGAGAGCGTCTTCGTCAGCTGAAACGTCCGCACCATCCCGCGCCGCGCGATCGCGTAGGGCGGCAGCCGGTAGATCGAGCGCCCGTCGTAGCGCACGGCGCCGCCGTCCGGCCGCTCGAACCCAGTGACGACGTTGAAGAGCGACGACTTGCCCGCGCCGTTCGGCCCGATCAGCGCCGTGATCGACCCGCGCGCGACCGAGAACGACGCGCCGTCGACCGCACGCACGCCGCCGAACCGCTTCGCCACGTCCTCGACCTCGAGGATCGGCGGGTCACTCACCGAGCAGCATCTCCTTGCGCTTGCCGAAGAGCCCCTGCGGACGGAACGCCATCAGCAGGATCAGCACGAGCCCGACGATGATGAAGCGCAGCGCGGCGATCTTGTCCGATGCGAGGGGCAGGCCGATGTAGCGCGTCCCCTCGAGCAGCGTCATCAGCAGGAACGACGCGACGAGCACGCCGACGTAGCTGCCCAGTCCGCCGAGGATCACGATCACGACGCCGAAGATCGTGAACACGGGATCGAACTGGTCGGGGACGAGCAGCGTCAGGTTCATCGCCAGCACGAACCCCGCGATCGCCGCGAGAGCCGCCGACAGCGCCAGCGACTGGAGCTTGTACGCTCCTCGCGGATCGCGCGCAGCACGCGTCCCCACGGCGTCCGGACGAGGGCGGCGACGAGCAGCCACAGGACGAACAGCAGCGCCCAGCTGACGAGCATCAGCGGAAACAGGAAGCTCGTGACGTGGATCCCGTGATCGTTGAGCCAGTTGCCGAAGCGGAACGAGAGCTTGAACCAGTCGGCGTTGTACCCGAGCAGGCCCTGGTTCCCGTTCGTGAGGCTGCGCCAGTTGTTCGCCGCGTAGCGGACGATCTCCGCGAACGCGAGCGTCGTGATCGCGAAGTAGTCCGCGCGCAGTCGCAACGACGGCAGCCCGACGAGCACCGCGGCCGCCATGGCGCACACGATCGCCACCGGCATCGCCCACCACCATGACCACCCTTCGCGCACGACGAGAATCGCCATCGCGTACGCGCCGATCGCCATGAACCCGGCCTGGCCGAAGTTCGTGATCCCGGTCGTGCCGATGTTCAGCTGCAGGCCGAGCGCGAAGATGCCGTACGTCGCCGCGAGCACGCCGACGCCGATCCAGAAGTCCGCGCCCGCGAACGCGTGCAGGGTGAGCGCGAGCGTCGTCAGCGGTCGGCGCTCCGGACCCGGCCGAGCAGGCCCTGAGGCCGCAGGATCAGCACGAGGATCATCGCGCCGAAGCCGACCGCCACCTTGATGCTCGCCGGCGCGACGAGCGTCGCCCACTCCTGCACCAGGCCGATCAGGATCCCGCCCGCGAGCGCGCCATACGCATTTCCGATCCCGCCGACGATCACCGCTGCGAACAGGCTGAGGACGATCTCGAAGCCCAGGTTCGGCGTGACGACGCCGACGGACGCGCCGTAGACGATGCCCGCGAGGCCCGCGAGCGCGCCGGCGAGGATCCACGTCACGAGGACGATCTTCTCCGTGTCGATCCCGGTCGTCTCCGCGAGCTCGGGATTATCGGAGAGCGCACGGATCTGCTTGCCCAGCCGCGTCTCGCGGAGCAGCAGCGCGAGCGCGAGGAGCACGACGAGCGCGACGCCGAGCACCCACAGCTCCGTCCGCCCGATGTGGAGTCCGCCGAACGTGACCGACGCCGTCACGTTCGCGCCGAGCTGCCGCACGTCGGTGCCCGCGACGATCTGGATCGAGTTCCGCAACACGAACGCCAATCCGAGCGCCATCAGCAGCAACTGGAGAACGCCCGCCCCCCGCCGCCGCATCGGGCGCCACATGGCGAGCTCGAGCCCGACGCCGAGCACGGCCGTGAGGGCGACCCCGAACACGATTGCGACCGGCAGCGGCAGCGACAGCGTCGAGTGCCCGAGCAGCGCCATGTACGCGCCGAAGGTGAGGAACTCTCCGTGCGCGAAGTTGACGAGCTTCAGAACGCCGTAGACGAGCGTCAGCCCGGCCGCGCCGAGCGCGAAATACGAGCCGGAGACGAGCCCGTTGATCGTCGCCTGCGCGAGTGACTGCCAGCCCTTCGCTGCGCCGAGCACGAGCGCCGCCGCGACCATCGCGCCGCCGACGACGGCCAGCGGGCTCGCGCGGACGACCGCGAAGCGGCCGCCCGGGAGAACTGCTTCGGGCGCCGTCATCAGTCCGGGAGCAGGAAGAGGCTCCGCCCGACGCGGACCTCCATCCGGAACGCGCGATCCAGCCGCTCGCCGTCGACCTCCTCGCGGGTGCTGTTGACCCGCTCGACGACGAGGTCGAGGCTCGGCACCTCGTAGAGGACGAAGATCGACCAGCCGAGCGACGACGGCTGGCCGACGACGAAGTAGTCGTCGTCGAACGAGCCGACGAGCCGCGCGCCGCCGTCGCGCCAGCCGTCGAAGAACGACTGCAGCCGCGCGATCACGCGCTTGCGCGCGGCGGCGTCCTCCGCCTGGTACCACCCCGGCCCGGCCCCGACGAGCAGCAACACACGGTGGGGCGGTTCGAACGACGGTGCGACGTATTCCACCAAGCGCGCCTCCAGGCAGTAGGGTCGTTTGATCAAACATCATCCGTCCGGTAGCCGACAAGGAGGAGGTCGAAGTGGGACGAGATGGACGGCGGATCGGAGTTCTGGCGCTGGTCGCCGTGCTGGCGGCGGCGGTGGGTGGAAGCGCGGGGGCGCGTCCGCACGCGACGACGACGCTGACGGTCGGGACGACGCTCTCGCTCACGGGCGACGGCTCGGTCTTCGGGCCGGTGTTCCAGAAGAGCGCCGAGTTCGCGGTCGACCTCGCGAACAAGGCCCTGGCGAAGGACGGCGTCAACGACTTCACCGTCAAGATCACCTCGGCCGACGACGGGTCACAGGCGTCCTCCGCGGTCAACGCCGCGCGCAAGGTGATCGGCGACGGCGCAACGTGCATCGCGGGCTCGATCCAGTCGGCGAACACGATTGCGATCGCGAACGGAGCGACCGTTCCCGCGGGCGTGGCGCAGATCGCGCCCGCCTCGACGAGCGCGCTGATCACAGACCTGAAGGACAACGGGCTCGTCTTCCGCATCGCGCCCTCAGACGTCTTGCAAGGCCCTGTGCTGGCAGCCGCGATGCAGGAGGAGATCGGCAAGGGCAAGACCGCCTCGTTCGCCGCGCGCAACGACGCCTTCGGCTCCGGCCTGATCCGCGCGACGGAGGCCGCGTGGAAGAAGATGGGCAACAAGGAGACGCACGCACCCGTGCTCTACGATCCGGGCGCTGCCAACTACGATTCCGAAGCGCAGCAGATCGTCGCCGGGAACCCCGACGCCTTCGTGATCCTCGACTTCCCGCAGACGTACGCGAAGGTCGGCGCGGCGTTGCTCCGCACCGGCAAGTTCGACGCGACGAAGCTGTTCATCGGCGGCGGGCAGCCGGCAGTGATCCCGTCGTTCGTGCCGAAGGAGTCGATGGACGGCGCGCGCGGCACGCGCCCGGCCGTCCCGCTCGGCGCTGCGCTGACGAACGCGTGGGACGCGCAGTTCGCCGCCTTCGCAGGCAACCCGCAGCGGCAGTCGCTCGACGTGAACGAGTTCGACGCGGCGATGACGTGCATCCTCGCGTCGATCGCGGCGAAGTCGAACGACGGCAAGGCGATCGCGTCAAAGCTGCGCGCGATCAGCGGCCCTCCCGGAACGAAGTACACGTTCCTCCAGCTCCCGCAGGCGATCAAGGCGCTGCGGGCCGGCAAGGACATCAACTACGAGGGGATCGCCGGTCCGATCGACTGGGACGAGAACGGCGATCCGGCGGCGGCGACGTACGACTTCTACAAGTACGTCAACGCGACGCTGACGCCGCAGCGGCAGTACAAGAACCTGCACGGACGGATCCTCGCCGTCGACCTGACGCCGCCGACGAAGCCGGCCGTCGTCGGCAGCAAACGATGGACGAAGACACACGTCGTCTTCAAGCTCCGCTCGGCGGACCCGGGCAACGTCTCGCCGCCGGTGCTGATCCTCTGCGGCTTCGACGCGCAGAAGCTGCACACGTGCGGGACGACGGCGGCCGCAACGCTGAGGCGCGGCAGCCATACGCTCCGCTCCGCCGCCGTGGACGCACAGGACAACCGCTCGAAGACCACCGTCTTCAGCTTCAAGATCGTCAAGGAGAAGTAGACGGAGCGGGCACGCCGGCGCCGAGCGCGAGCTCGGCGTCGGCCTGCTCGACCAGCACTGGATCGTGTGTCGCGCAGACGATCGCGGCGCCGGTCGAACGGGCCAGCTCGGCAAAGAGCGCGCCGACGGCCCGGGCATTCGCCTCGTCGAGCCGCGCCGTCGGCTCGTCCGCGAGCAGCAGGACCGGCCGCGCCGCGAGGGCGCGGGCGATGGCGACGCGCTGCCGCTCGCCCGTCGAAAGCCGTGCGACGCGCTGGTCGAGCAGCTCCCCGAGCCCGAGCTCCTCCAAGGCGTCGACGCTGCCGTCGATCCCGCGCAGCGCGAGCGACAGCTCGACGTTCTCGCGGGCGCTAAGGAACGGGATCAGATCCGTGCCCTGCCCGACGAGGGCGACCCGCGTCCGGCGCAGTGCGGCCCGCGCGTCGGCGTCGAGGCCCGAGAGCGGCTCGCCGAGCACGACGACCTCGCCCTCGCTCGGCGGATGGATCCCGGCGAGCACGTGCAGCAGCGTCGTCTTCCCCGAGCCGGACGGCCCCGTGACGACGGTGAGCCTGCCGCCGTCGAAGCGGCCGTCGAGGCCCGAGAAAACCCGCGTCGACCCGTACCTGTGGCCGACACCATGCAGTTCGGCGACGACGTCGCCCTCGTCCGCGGTGGCGACGGACCGCGGCGCCGGACGACGCTCGACGCTCTCGCGGCCCGTCGCCGTGACGACGATCCGCTCCTCGTCCAGCTCCGCGGCGGCACGCGTCGCGATCCCGGCGCGGCGCAGGAACTCCTCGGGCAGGCGGATCCAGCCGCCGTGGCCGACGACGATCTCCTCGTCGTGCCCGGTCTCCCGCGCGGTCTCCGCGCTGACGCGGCCGTCGCGGACGTGGATGACGCGGTCGGCGATCGACGCCGACTCGGGGTCGTGCGAGACGATCACCGTCGTCGCACCCGCGTCGCGCGCGAGGTCGCCGATCGTGTCGTAGACGCGCTGCGCGTTCACGGCGTCGAGCTCGCCCGTCGGCTCGTCGGCGACGAAGAGCCGCGGCCGGTGCGCCAACGCCGCGCAGAGCGCGACGCGCTGCTGCTGTCCCCCCGACAGCTCGTCGGGACGCGAGTCGCGCTTGTCCGCGAGGTCGACGCGCTCCAGTAGCTCATCCGCGCGGCGCAGCCGCTCGTCCTTCGCCTCGCCGAGCAGGCCGAGCCGGAGCGCGACGAGCTCGCGCGCGGTCAGCTCCGGCTCGAGCGCGCGGTTGTAGTGCTGATCGGCGTAGCCGAGCGTGTACGACCGGTAGTCGCGCAGCCGCCGGCCGCCGATCCGCCGGAGGTCGGTGCCGAAGACCTCGACCGTCCCCGCCGACGGCTGGTCGAGCCCCGCGAGGATCCGCAGCAGCGTCGACTTGCCGGAGCCGCTCGGCCCGAAGACGACGACGATCTCCCGCTCGCGGACGCTGAGCGTCAGTCCCTGAAGCGCGGCGGCGTTGCCCTCGGCGCCCGCGTAGATGCGAAACAGGTCGTGCGTCTCGACGGCGATGGTCACACGGGCCTCCTCGAAACGTGCCGCGACGCGGTCGCGACCAGCGTCGCGGCGAGGACGACGAGCGCGGCGAAGCCGAGCGCGAGCAGCGGCCAGTCGAACGTGAGTACGAGCGGCGGATCGGGATTCGTCGCGCCCGCGGTGACGGTGACGACGTCGACGACGAGTGCGCCCAGCACGACGCCGGTCGCGATCCCGCCGAGCGTCCCGATCACGCCGAGCATCCCGACGCGCAGCCGCAGGTGGCGCCGGAGGTCGCGCTCCGATGCGCCCTGCGTCTCGAGGTCGAACAGCTCGCCGCTCTCGTCGCTGCGGTCCGAGGCGACGGTCAGCAGCAGGCCGAGCAGCGCGAGCGCGAGCGCGACGACCGCGGTTCCGCCGAGGATCGCGAGCGAGCCGCGCGCGAGCGGGTCGGAGCGGAGGCTCTCGTCGAGCGAGCGCTGAGACGCGACCGCAAGCCTGTCGAAGGGCGCGGCCGCGAGCCGACCGGCGGCCGCGGCGGGCGCCTCCAACCAGATCTCGTTCGCGGGTCCGGTCCCGGGCTCGCGCGCGTCGAGGGCCGTCGAGAGCCAGCCCAGATCGGCGACGACCGCGTCGCCGGTGACGGACGGGAAATGGCGGACGGTCCCGACGACCTTCGCAGAGATCGGCACGCCGCCGACCATGAGACCGAGCTCGCCGGTCGGGCCGGCGGCCGCGGCCACGTCCGGCGCGGCCAGGACCGGCACCGGCGTCTCGTCCGTGACCTGGCGCGGCCGGAAGAGCGAGTCGGCGGCCCTGTTCACCAGGAACTCGACGGAGCCCGGCCCGGCGATGCTCACGCCCCCGACTCCGGTCCAGTTGGCGTATCCGCCGAGCGTCCGCCCGCCGGCGCGCAGCCGGCCGAACGTCGCGAAGCCGTGGAACGCGTCGTTCACGGGCGCGTTCGTCCCCGATTCCTTGTGGCCCGCGGCGAACGCGGCAAGCGCCGGGAAGCCGAGCCGGAGCGCGACGACGCGGCCGCCGCGGGCGGCGGCGGGCAGCCGTGCATGGAGGACGCGCCGGCCCGGATCCTGATCGCCGAGGCCGAGCGCGGTGAAGTCGCCGCGCGTGTTGCGCACCATGAGCGCGACGTTCACGCGGTCCCCGCGAAGCGCAACGGGGAGCGAGATCTCCGTCGCGTTCTTCGGCAGGTCGAGCCCACGGAGCGCCACGGGACGCGAGGGGCGCAGCGCCCGTGCGAGGCGCGCCCGCGGCACGTCCGAGAAGTCTCCTCGCCAGCCGTCGATCCGCCGGACCGCGTTCGCGGGCAGCCCGAGCAGCGTGTAGTCGAACGCGCCGCGGCCGCTCACGGAGCCGGACCCGCGGAACACGAGCGTCGGGTCGCCGAGGTTGCGGTACGCGGCGAGCGGAGCCGCCTGCTGCACCGTGACGAGCCGCTGCAGGTCCTCGCCGAGGACGTAGTCGGCCGGGACAGCGTAGGTCGCCTGCTCGTGGACGTTCTGCGCGAGCGTCGCGCGGTAGTCGGCGGCGAAGACGGCGAGGCTAACGCTGATCATCAGGAACGACGCGACGACGAGCGCGCTGCCCGGGTGCCGCGCGATCGACAGCGCCGCGAGCCGCAGCGGCACCGGCCCGCGCCGGCCGGCGCGTTCGAGCAACCGCAGCAGCGGCGTGACGACACGCGCGAAGACCACCGCCGCGACGAGCACGACGAGCCCGGGCAGCAGGAGCAGGACGACGCCCGTGCCGCCGCCGGCCGCCAACGCCTGCGCGTCCGCCTTCCCGCGCGCGAGCGCGAGCGCGACGGCCCCGAGCGCACCGAAGGCCGCGGCATCCGCAACGGTGATCGTGCGTCCCCCCAGCCCCGCGAGACGCGCCCGCAGCGATGCGAGCACGACGAGGGCCGCTGTCGCAGCGAGTCCAGCGGCGAGTACCATGCCGCTCCCCGCCAGGACCGAGTGCCCGAGAACCGACCCGGCCGGCGCGCCGAGATGGCGCGAGAGGAACGCCGCGAGCCCGGCGCCGATCGCCCAGCCGAGCGCGGTCGCGAGCACGGCAACGGCCGCGATCTCGACGATCGAGAGGAGCGCGAGCTGGGAGCGCCGCGCGCCGAACCAGCTCAACCGCCGCCACACGTCCTCCGCGTCCCGCCGCAGCCGCGTCGCAGCGAAGACGGCGAAGCCGAGCAGGAGCACCGCGGCCTCGCCCCCGATCAGCAGCAGCCGCCGCCCGGCGACCTGCCCCGTCGAGTGCACCGCCGCGAGCGTGTCGAGGGGGCCCGAGACGCCGAAGCCGTCGCTCTTCGCGGCCAACTCCGAGCTCGCCCGCACGATCCGGTCGGCGAAGCCCTCGATCTGCCACGAGTGGATCGATCCCGGAGCGACGGTCTCGATCCAGCCGTACGTCCGGGAGATCAGGTCGACGTCCGGGATCCGGAGGCGCGTCAGCCCCCGCACGCCCTCGGCGACGAGGATCGGCACGTGCTGCCGGCCGCGCGTCCCGAAGTACCCCTCGAGCGGCGCACCGTCCGCGATCGTCGCCCGGCCGACGACGGGGAGGTAGGAGAGACGCGGGAGCGCGCCCTCGCCGCCAACGACGATCGTCTCGCAACGGCTGGGACGACACGGCCGGGGCAGACGGCCCGAATGGATCTTCACCCACGGGCGCAGCCCGTCGACCGCCCCGAGGTTGACGACGGCGCCGCCGAAGCGCGCCTCGCGGAAGAGGAGGACGCCGAACGGCTCCCGCCCGCCGACCGGCCGCAGCGCGTCGCGGGCCTCGCGGTCGATCGTCGCCACCGGCACGTCCGACTGCGTCGGCACGCCGCTCCAGACCGCCTGCACCGAGCGGTCGGAGGGATCGAGGGCCGCGAGTGCGCGCTGCGCCGCACGATCCTGGACGGCGACGCTGCCGCCGACCGCCGCGGCGAGCATCGCGGCGCCGACGGCGATGCCCGTCGCGAGGAGCACCTGCCTGCCGGCCCGCGCCCGGAGCCGGACGAGTCCCAGGCGGACGACGAAGAGGAGACGGCGAGCGCCCACCGGAGCCGAAAACACTACAGACCGCCGCGGCATAGCGATGTCCGGCGTGTCGGAGTTCTTCCGCTCCGTCAACGACCGCACCCGAAGAGTGGAGGGCACCGCCGTGCGCGTCTCGGAGATCGTCTGCGAGTGGGCCGACGAGCGGGTGTGCCCGGACGATCCGGCTGCGGTTCGACGAGTACGCCGCCCTCCGCGCCGACGGGCGCCAGTTCGCGCTGGCCCCGGGGCACGAGTGGCCCGGGGCCGAGGAGGTGATCGCACGCAACCTCCGGTACGTCGTCGTCAGGAAGCGCGCGGCCGCGGCGTGAGGACGTCGCCGATCGAAGTCGTCCCCTGCGCGGCGCACGACCTGCCGCGGCTGTTCGGCCTGGCAAAGGGCGACTTCGCCCGATTCCCCGGCTGGAGCGACCGGCGTGTCCTCGAGACCCTGGCATGGGACGCGGTCTTCGTCGCGCGGGAGCGGGACCAACCGGCCGGCTACGTCGCGCTTTGAACGGAAGAGGGCGGGGTGATGCTGATCGACCAGATGTACGTCGCGCCCGGCCACGAGCGCCGCGGCGTCGGCCACATGCTCCTCTCGTACGCCGAGGCTACGCGATCGCGCAGCACGCGCGAACGCTCCGGATCGTCGTCGAGGAGGACAACCGCCCGGCGCGCGACTTCTACGGCCGGTCGGGCTTCGTCCGGATCGGCGCCGAGCTCTTCGAGCGCGTGTTGCCGTCGGCGCGCTGAAGCGCTCCTTCGAGCACGAGGTCGATCGCACGCTCGGGAACGTCTGCCGAGGCGCGAAGGTCGGAGCGCGAGATCAGGAGGCGGTAGACGAACGACCCGTGGAGCAGGTCGACGGCGAGCTCGAGGTCGAGGTCGGGCCGGAGCTCGCCCCGCTCGACGGCCCGCCGCAAGACTGCCTTCGCCGCTTCGCGTCCCGGATCGACGAATGCACGACGGATGAGACGGTGCAGCTCGGGGTCATGCGCTGACTCGACGAGAAGGCGCGGCATCAAGATGTGTCCCCGTGTGCGCCGCAGCGAGGCGAGGCGCACCTTCGCGAGCGCTTGCAGGTCGCCCCGGATGCTGCCGGTGTCGGGCGGGATGCCGCCCTCGCCGAGCACCGAGGCGAGCGCGGCGGCGACAAGCTCGCGCTTCCCCGGGTAGCGCCGGTAGATCGTGGTCTTGCCGACGCCCGCCTTCGCTGCGACTCCTTCGACGCTCAGCCCCCGGAGCCCCTCGACGGCAAGGAGCTCCAGGGTGGCGCGCATGATTGCTCGGTCGGCCTCCGCACTCCGGGGACGGCCGGCCCGGGACTCGGTCACGCCGCCAGCGCCTCGTCAACGGTCGCCGGCGGCGCGAGCTCCACCACCACGCTGTGCTCGCGTGCCGGGAGGAAGACGAGGGCCAGCAGTGCGCCGGCGAGCGCGATCGCGCCGGCGGCGAGCGCCGCGGTCCCCATTCCCGAGACGAACGCGTGCCGCGCGGTGTCCGCGAGCGCGGAGTGCGGTCCGGCGACATAGAGCGCGCCGCCGAGCGAGTCGCGGGCCGCGTCGCCGGCCGATGCGGGCAGATGCGACCGGTACCCGCTCGAGAGAAGGCTCCCGAGCACGGCGACGCCGAGCGCGCCGCCGACCATTCGGGTCGTGTCGTTCATCGCCGACCCGACGCTCGCCTTCTCGAGCGGCAGCGATCCCATCACCGAGTCGGTTGCCGGTGCCATTGCGAAGCCCATCCCGAGGCCCATGATGGCGAGAACGGCGGCGACGAGCCCGTAGCCGGAGTCGACCTGGGCGTGGGCAAGCAGGAACAGCGCGGCCGAGACGGTGCCGAGGCCGGCGGCGACCATGACCTTCGTACCGAACCGTCGGGTCAGCTTCGTCGAGAGCCCTGCGCCGAGGATCATTCCTCCGGCAACCGGGATGATTCTGACACCCGCTTGCAGCGGCGTGTAACCGAGCACCGACTGGATGTACTGGGTGAGGAAGAAGATCGTCCCCATCAGCGCGAAGAACACGAGTCCCACGGACGCGCTGGCGGCGCTGAATCGGCGGTTCCGGAACATGCGCACGTCGAGCATCGGGTAGCGCGTGCGGAGCTCCCAGACCGCGAAGGCCGTGAGCAGCACCGCGGACGCGGCGAATGCGACGAGGACGTGCGAGCTCGTCCAGCCGCGGTTCGGAGCCTCGATCACGGCCCAGACGAGCGTGATCAGGCCGACGAGCGAGAGGCCCGCGCCGACACCGTCGAGGCGCGGCGACTCGGGATCGCGGGACTCCGGCACGAGGCGCCTGGCCGCGACGAGCGTCGCGACGACGAACGGCACGTTGACGAGGAACACCGAGCCCCACCAGAAGTGAGCGAGCAGCCAGCCGCCCGTGACGGGGCCGATCGCGATCCCCAGCGCGCTGACGGCCGCCCAGATTCCGATCGCCTTCGCGCGCTCTCCGGCGGGGAAGACATTGGTCAGGATCGAGAGCGTCGACGGCATGATGAACGCCGCCCCCAGGCCCATCAGGCCGCGGGTCGCGATCAGTTCGGTCGCCGAGCCGGCGAATGCCGACGCCAGCGAGCCTGCCCCGAAGATGACCAGGCCGAGGACGAGCGCGCGCCTTCGCCCGAAGCGGTCGCCGAGGCTCCCCGCCGTCAGCAGGATTCCGGCGAACACGAGCATGTACGAGTCGGCGATCCACTGCAGCTGGCTGGACGTCGCGTTCAGATCGGTGCGGAGGCTCGGCAGCGCGACGTTGAGGATCGTGTTGTCGAGGCCGATCACGAGCAGCGACAGCGAGAGGACGGCGAGCGTCCACCAGCGGCGGCGGTGGATGAGTTCGGCGGCGGGGGACATGGCTGGCTCCTTTTGAAAACGATACGGGGTCGTTTCGTTATCTGGAGCCTGTCGTGCCCGCGGCGGCGCCGCTAGGCGGTGCACCGGTGAGTCGGGGTAGGGCCAGCCGCACTCGTTAGGGTCAGCGCGTGCGCGTCGCGCTCTTCGTCACCTGCCTGGGCGACACGCTCTTTCCACAGACGGGGAAGGCGGTTGTCGACGTGCTCGAGCGGCTCGGGCATGAGGTCGTGTTCCCACGCGAGCAGACGTGCTGCGGGCAGCTGCACGCGAACAGTGGGTACCGGGACGAGGCGCGCGCGCTGGCACGACGGTTCGCGCGCGTCTTCGGCGAGTACGAGGCGGTGGTCGCGCCGTCGTCGTCGTGCGTCGGCATGGTCCGCGAGATCTACCCGGACCTCGATCCGGCGCTGGGCGAGCTCGGCTCGCGCGTGTTCGAGCTCTCGGAGCTGCTCGTCCGCCGACTCGGGGTCGAGGACGTCGGCGCGTCGTTCCCGCACCGCGTCACGTACCACCCCACATGCCACTCGCTGCGCGTAACGCACGTCGGCGACGCGCCGCTTCGCCTGCTGCGGGCGGTGCGCGGGCTCGAGCTGGTCGAGCTCCCCGACGCCGAGGAGTGCTGCGGCTTCGGCGGCACCTTCGCGGTCAAGAACGCAGAGACGTCGAGCGCGATGCTCGCGGACAAGTGCCGCCATGTCGCCGCGAGCGGCGCCTCGGTGTGCACAGCGGTCGACGGCTCGTGCCTAATGCAGATCGGCGGCGGCCTCTCGCGCGCCAGGGCAGGTGTCCGCGCGCTGCACCTCGCGGAGATCCTCGCCTCGTGACGTCGTTCCCGGAAGCGGCGCGCGTCGAGCTGGCGAACGCGCAGCTGCGGGCGAACCTCGGCAAAGCGACGACGACGATCCGGGCGAAACGGGCGCGCGTCGTCGACGAGGTGCCGGACTGGGAGGCGCTCCGCGAGGCCGGGCGCGCGATCAAGGCCGAGACACTGAGCCGGCTCGACGGGTACCTCGTCGAGTTCGAGGAGGCGCTCCTCGCCGCCGGCGCACACGTGCACTGGGCGCGCGACGCCGCCGAGGCGAACGCCGTCGTCGCGGACGTCGCACAGGCGCACGGCGTGACCGAGGTCGTGAAGATGAAGTCCCTGACGACCGACGAGATCGGCCTGAACGACGCACTCGCGGCGCAAGGCATCCACGCGCTCGAGACCGACTTCGCCGAGCTGATCCTCCAGCTCGACGGCGACTGGTCGTCGCACATTCTCGTCCCCGCGATCCACCGCAACCGCACCGAGATCCGCGACCTCTTCGCGCGGACCATCGCCACCGGCCCGCTGACGGACGATCCGGCGGAGCTCGCCGAGGCGTCGCGCAGCTACCTGCGTGAGAAGTTTCTCGACGCGCGCATGGGCGTCAGCGGCGCGAACTTCGGCGTGGCGGAGACGGGAACGATCTGCATCGTCGAGTCGGAGGGCAACGGGCGGATGTGCACCACGCTGCCGCCCGTCCTCGTGACGGTGCTCGGGATCGAGAAGCTCGTACCGACCTTCGCCGACCTCGAGGTCTTCCTGCAGCTGTTGCCGCGCTCGTCGACCGGGGAGAGGATGAATCCGTACACCTCGCTCTGGACGGGCGTCACCGACGGCGACGGGCCGCAGGAGCTGCATGTCGTGCTGCTCGACGCAGGCCGGACGCGCGTGCTGCGGGACGAAGTCGGCCGGCAGGCGCTGCAGTGCATCCGCTGCTCTGCATGCCTCAACGTCTGTCCGGTCTACACGCGGACCGGCGGTCATGCGTACGGCTCGGTGTACCCGGGGCCGATCGGCGCGATCCTGACACCGCAGCTCGTCGGGGTCGAGAACGCGAAGTCGCTGCCGTACGCATCGACCCTCTGCGGCGCCTGCTACGAGGTCTGCCCGGTGAAGATCGACATTCCGACCGTGCTGCTGCACCTGCGCGCGGAGGTCGTGCGCCGCGCGGGCTCGCCGGCGGAGCGGCTCGTCATGCGGGCGCTCGCGTGGATCTTCGCCGGGCGGCAGCGCTTCGCCGTGGCGCAGCGGTTGGGGCGGGTCGCGCAGCGCTCCGGGATCCGCATCGGGCCGCTGCGGCGGTGGACGAAGACGCGGGACCTGCCGCCGGCGCCGAAGGAGAGCTTCCGCGAATGGTGGAACCGTGAGCGCGCGTAGCGAGATCCTGCAGCGCGTGGGCGACGCCATCCGTGGGGCGCCCGCCGAGCCGGTCGCGCGCGAGTACCGGCGCACCGGCGGGCTCGACGCGGACGCTCGGATCGAGCTCCTGCGCGACCGTCTCGTCGACTACCGCGCCGACGTGCACGAGGTCGACGACGTGCAGGCTGCGATTGCAAGCGTCTGTGTCGCGCAGCACGTGTCCACGCTCGGCGTTCCGCCCGGGCTGCCAGGCGAGTGGCGCCCCGGCGGCGTCGAGATCGTCGACGACCATGGACTCTCGCCTCGCGAGCTCGACGCACTCGACGGGGTCGTCACCGGCTGCACGGTCGCGATCGCAGAGACGGGCACGCTCGTCCTCGCGGCCGGCCCGGCAGAGGGCCGCCGCGCGCTGTCGCTCGTCCCCGACCTCCACGTCTGCATCGTCGGGAGGGACCAGGTCGTCGAGCTCGTCCCCGAGGCGTTCGACCGGCTTGGCGAGCTGGTGCGCGAGGAGCGGCGCCCGCTGACCTTCGTCTCCGGCCCGTCCGCGACCTCGGACATCGAGCTGAGCCGCGTCGAGGGCGTCCACGGCCCGCGCCGGCTCGTCGTCTTGGTCCAGCCGTAGTCCGGCGAGCGGCGCCTTAGCGGCGCCGGCGCCTGATCCGGGCGAAGCCGCTCGGCTCCGGCTCGTCCGGCTCGTCCGGCTCGGGCTCGTCGCCGTCGAACCCGCGCTCCCACGGGTCGGCCTCGACCTCCGATGCGGCGAGGACTCGCACGTGGCTCGGCGGCTCGGGCACCTCCTCCACCGACGGCTCCGCCTCCTCCTCGCGGCGCCGCCCGAACAGGCCGCGGCGGCGCGGCGGCTCCTCGTCCGCCGGCTCAGCTTCCGCCTCCGGCGGCGCGGGCTCCTCGTCCGCCGGCTCGATCACCGTCAGCTCCTCCGCCTCGGGCTCGGCATCAGCCGGCGCTTCGAACGCCGACCAGCCGACGGCCGGAGCCTCCACGTACGGCGCGGGCTCGAGAGCCTCCTCGACGACGAGCGGCTCGTAGAACGACGCCGGGACCCGGGTGCGGGCGCGCGCGGCGAGCCACTCCGACAGCGCGACGATCAGCCAGGCCGCGGCCATCAGCGCGACGATCAACCACGCCCGGAAGTGCGCGGCGCCGGCGATCACGGCGACGGCGATGACGAGCCCGGCCTCGCCGGCCAGCCGGGGCACAGCCGCAGGAAGCTCGCGGCGCGGCCGCTCGTACGTCCACGCGGACGACGTCCACGACGGCTCGGCGCCACCGATGCCGAGCGCGCGCAGCGAGCGCAGATCGTTCCGGAGCTCCATCGCGTCGCGCCGGAAGACCTCGACGGCCTCCAGGGCCTTCAGCGACGCGTCGAGCTGCGCCGCATGGCGGTAGAACGCGTCGAACGCCTCGCGAACGGCCTCCTGCTCGTAGCCCTGCTCGGCGATCGGCAGGTCGTCGATGCGCGGCAGCGGGCCGCGAGGCGAATCGGGGGAAGGCCAGGCCTCGTAGCTCATCGCGACAGAGTATGCGGTCTTCAACCGACGACTGACAGTTCCTGCGGAGCGCTGCCGGCCCGCAGCGGGACCTCGACGCGAATCCGGCCGCCGCGCACGAAGCCGACACGCTCCGGCCCGAGGTCGAGCGGCTCGTATCCGCCCGCGAACGCGGCCGGATGCTCCGCACGCAGCGCGAGCGCCCGCCGGATCAGGCTCGATTTCGGCGAATCGCGGCGCGTCCAGTCGACCGGGCGCCGGTTGTCCGGGTCGACGAGCGAGAGCGTCTCGTGCTCGTCGCCCTGGTAGATGTCCGCCACCCCGGGTGACGTCAGCTTGAGCAGCGTCTGGCCGAGGGACACCTCGCGTCCCCGTTGCGCCACCTTGGCCGCGAACGCCTCGAAGCCGTCGGGCGGCCGCTCGTAGACGCCCGCGATCGCCTCGCGGACGCGCCGCTCGTACGTCTCGCTCGGCTCGGTCCAGTTCGTGTTCCGCTTTGCCTCCCGCAGCGCCTTCTGCATGTACGCCTGGATCCGCTCCTGCTCGATCGGCCACGCGCCGACGAGCGTCTGCCAGAGCAGGTAGTCCTCGTGCGGATCGTCGAGCGTGCGCCAGCGGCGGACGAACGTTCCCCACTCGTCGGGCAGCTCGGAGAGAACGCCGATGCGTGAGCGAACGTCACCGCTGCGCTTCGTGTCGTGCGTCTGCGTCGTCAACAGGTGGCGGGGGAAGCGCGTGGCACGCTCGAGATTGGCGCGGTGGAAGTCGTCGACTGACAACCGGAAGCGATCCGGGTTGCCGCCGACCTCGTTCAGCGCCGTCAGCCGCACGTAGCGATAGAACGCCGTGTCCTCGACGCCCTTCGCCATGACCGGACCCGTCGTCTGCTGCCAGCGCGTCACGAACTCGTCGTGACCGCGCTCCTCGAGCAGGATCACGCGGCGAAGGTCGTCGGGGAGCGGACGGACCGCGTCGCGATCCTGGTCGTCGACCTTGCCGCTCCACGGCTCGACGTATGTCCGGTAGACGTGCAGCGCGGCCGCGGCGGCCTCCAGCTCGGGGTGGTCGTAGAGCCGCCGCAGCCGTTCGAACTCCTCGCGGAACGTCGCCGTCGCCTGCTCGAGCTTCGCCTCGTGCGCGACCTCGGCGAAGCGCCGGCGCTCCCCGGTCAGGTCGGCGTAGAGATCCGTGAGCGGCCCCTCGCCCGCCGGATCGACGAAGAGCGCGGTCACGTCGTTCGCGAACTCGTAGCCCGTCGTCCCCTCGACCGGCCAGTCCCGCAACCGTTCGCCCGGCTCGAGGATCTTCTCGGCCCAGACGTGCTCCGCGCCCCGGCTGTGCAGCCGCTCGAGGTAGCCCGCCGGATCGGCGAGGCCGTCCGGATGGTCGATGCGGAGCCCCTGCACGAGCGCTTCGCCGACGAGCTCCAAGATCTTGCGGTGGGTCTCCTCGAAGACCTCCGGATCCTCGACGCGCACGCCCGCGAGCTCGCCGATGTCGAAGAAGCGGCGGTGCCACCCGGTCTGCGGGTCGACGTCGAAGAACTTGAGCCGCAACGCGGGGTCGCGCCAGTAGCGGTTCTCCTCCTCGGACGCCGCCATGTGGTTCGGGACGATGTCGAGCACGACGTCCAGCCCGGCGCTGCAGAGCTCGCGGAACGCAGTCTCGCCGCCGAGCTCCTCGGAGATCCGCGTCGGGTCGACCACGTCGTAGCCGTGGGTCGAGCCGCGCCGCGCCTGCAGCGACGGCGAGAGGTAGAGCTGCGAGATCCCCAGCTCCTGCAGGTACGGAACGACCGCGCGGGCCTCGCGGAAGCCGAACTCCGGCGTCAGCTGGAGGCGGTACATCGCTCGGAACTCAGACACGCCGCAGGACGAGCAGCCCGCGGTCGGACACCGTCACCTGCGCCCGCGCCGGGAACTCCTCGCCGTCCGCAGGGGACTCGGCGGTACCGAGGTCGACGACCCAACGGGCCCCGAACCGCCGCGTCGGCAACGCGAACGTCACCGGCTCGTAGTGCGCGTTGAAGAGCAGCAGGAACGAGTCGTCGACGATCGGCGAGCCGTCCGGTCCGCGCGTCGGGATCTCCTGGCCGTTCAGGAAGACACCGAGCGTGTAGGCGTCGCCGCGCTGCCAGTCCCGCTGCGTCATCCGGCGCCCGTCGGGCCGGAACCACCAGACGTCCGGGAGTCCCGAGCCGAGCACCTCGCGTCCCGTCAGGAAACGCGAGCGGCGGAACACGGGGTGATCCTTCCGCAGCTCGATCAACCGCTTCGTGAACTCGGTCAGCTCGAGGTCGGCTTCCTCCCAGCGGAACCAGGAGATCTCGTTGTCCTGGCACCAGGCGTTGTTGTTGCCGTACTGGGAGCGCCCGAACTCGTCGCCGCCGAGCACCATCGGCACGCCCTGCGAGAGCAGGAGCGTCGTGAGGAAGTTCCGCTGCTGGCGGGCACGGAGCGCGTTGACGGCGGGATCGTCCGTCGGGCCCTCGACGCCGCAGTTCCACGCGCGATTGTCGTCCGTGCCGTCCTTGTTGTCCTCGAGGTTCGCCTCGTTGTGCTTCTCGTTGTACGAGACGAGATCGCGCAGCGTCAAGCCGTCGTGTGCGGTGATGAAGTTGATCGACGCGAACGGCGAGCGGCCGTCCTCCTGGTAGAGGTCGCTCGAGCCGGTGAAGCGCGACGCGAACTCGGCGATCGGAGCCTGAGCGCGCCAGAAGTCGCGCATCGTGTCCCGGTAGAGACCGTTCCACTCCGCCCAGAGGACGGGGAAGTTGCCGACCTGGTAGCCGCCGGGCCCGACGTCCCACGGCTCGGCGATCAGCTTCACCTGCGAGAGCACGGGATCCTGGTGGATCGTGTCGAAGAACGCCGAGAGCCGGTCGACCTCGTAGAACTCGCGCGCGAGCGCGGACGCGAGGTCGAATCGGAAGCCGTCGACGTGGCAGTCGATCACGAAATAGCGCAGCGAGTCCATGATCAGCCGCAGCACCGAGGGGTGCACCGGGTTGAGCGAGTTGCCCGTCCCCGTGAAGTCCATGTAGAAGCGCGGCTCGTCGGGCATCAGCCGGTAGTACGACTTGTTGTCGACGCCCTTGAACGAGAGCATCGGGCCAAGGTGGTTGCCCTCGGCCGTGTGGTTGTAGACGACGTCGAGGATCACCTCGATTCCGGCCCGGTGGAGCGCCTTCACCATCCCCTTGAACTCGCGCACCTGCTCGCCCTTCGTCCCCGTCGCCGCATAGAGCGCGTGCGGGGCGACGTAGCCGATCGAGCTGTAGCCCCAGTAGTTCGTCAGCCCCTTGTCGATCAGGAAGTGCTCGTCGGCGATGTGGTGGATCGGCAGCAACTCGACGGCGGTGACGCCGAGCGACTGCAGGTACTCGAGCGCCGGCTCGGATGCGAACCCTGCGTAGGTGCCGCGGAGATCCTCGCGCACATGCTCGTTCAGCTTCGTGAATCCCTTCACGTGCACCTCGTAGATGACGGTGTCGTGCCATGGCGTGCGCGGCCAGCGGTCGCCCTCCCAGTCGAAGCCGCCATCGACGACGACGCTCTTCGGAATCGCGACCGCGTCGTCGGACGTGTCGGGCGTCAGGTCGGCGTCGGGACTGCCGTTCGGGTGGTACGGGAGCGTGTTCGCGCGCTTGTAGTCGATCGGCCCCTCGATCGCCTTCGCGTACGGGTCGATCAGGAGCTTCGCGGCGTTGAAGCGCGCACCGGTTTGCGGCGCGTACGGCCCGTGGACGCGGTAGCCGTACCGCTGGCCGGGACCGACGCCCGGCACGTAGCAGTGCCAGTTGAAGGCGGTGCGCTCGGTCATGGCGAGGCGCTCCTCGTGGTCGTCGCCGTCGAAGAGGCAGAGCTCGACGCGCTCCGCGTTCTCGGAGAACATGGAGAAGTTCGTCCCGCGCCCGTCCCAGACCGGGCCGAGCGGGAACGGCTGTCCGGGCCATGCCTCAGGCACCGACGAGCTCCACGGTTCGGGCGCCGAAGTCCGCGACGAGCTCGACGCCGCCCCGTCGCAGGCGCAGCACCTCGCCGTCGACCTCGGTCGCGAGCTCGCGCGGCAGCTCGCGCCGCAGGCGCAGCAGCTTCGCGTACCAGGCGCGCATCTGGGGATCCTCGCGCCTGGAGAGCTTCGAGTGCAGGAACGTTTCCTCCGCCTGCGGATCGGGCACGTCGTCGCCGGCGAACGCGGAGAACTGCTCGAACTCGCGCTTGCGTCCGTCCCGCGTCGCTTCCGCGACCGACGGATCGAGGTGGTCGGTGAAGAACTGGAAGGGATTCGGCTCCGCGTACTCCTCGCCCATGAAGAGGAGCGGGGTGCACGGCGAGAACAGCGTCACCGCGGCGGCGACACGCAGCGCGTCCTTCGGCAGCCGATCGCCGCGGGCGCGGTTGCCGACCTGGTCGTGATTCTGCGCGCAGACGATCAGCCGCTCCGGCGGCTTGCCCCGGCCCGCCAGGTCCTCGGCTAGGCCCTCCACGCTGCCGAAGTCCGAGTAGTAGCCCTCGCGCTCGCCGGTGAGGAGCACGTGCAGCTCGTGATGCGAACGGTCGAACCACTGCGCGTCGTGTCCCCACTCGTCGATCGGCCGCCAGTCGTCGAGCTCCATCTCCGACGTGACAATGCCGCCGACGCGCTGCCGCAGCTCGGCGAGCACGTGTGGCTGCGAGTCGTCGTGGACGGCGTGGACGGCGTCGAGCCGCAACCCGTCGATCTTGTACTCGCGCGTGTACATGAATGCGTTCTGGATCGCCCACTCGCGGACGCCGCGCCGCGCGTAGTCGAGCGCGTCGCCCCAGAACGTCTCGTAGCGGTCGGTGAAGTAGGGGCCGAACGCCGCGATCGCCTCCGACCCGGGCCCGATGTGGTTGTACACGACGTCGAGCAGGACGCCGAGCCCTTCGCGGTGAGCCGAGTCGACGAAGCGCGCGAGCCCTTCCGGCCCGCCGTAGGCTGCGTGCGGCGCGTACATGTAGACGCCGTCGTAGCCCCAGCCGCGATCGCCGGGAAACGTCGCGACGGGCATGACCTCGACCGCGGTTACGCCCAGCTCGCGCAGGCCGGCGAGATGCGGGATTGCGCCGTCGAACGTCCCCTCCTCCGAGAACGTCCCGATGTGGAGCTCGTAGATCACGAGCTCCTCGAGCGCAAGCCGCGGGCCGTCCGCGATCTCGAACCGGCTCGTGTCGACGATCCGCGACGGGCCTTCGATCCCTTCCGGCTGGAAGCGCGAGCACGGATCGGGATAGACGCCGACGCCGTCGAGGACGAACCGGTAGTCGTCGCCCGGCCGCGCGGCGACGCGGCCCTCGAAGACGCCGTCGCGGGCCGCGATCAGCTCGGCGTCGCCGCCGTCGAGGCGCACGCTGACGCTCGACGCGTTCGGCGCCCACGCGCGGAACTCCACCTGCCCACCCTCGACCGGCACGGCCCCGAGCGTTCGCAGGGTCGTCTGCGTTCCCTCACCCGGCAAGACCGCGACTGTACCCGCGGCCGGCGGCTCTAGACGGCTATCGCTCTGTCGGCCGCGGCGACGACGCGGTTGCGGCCCCGCGCCTTCGCGTCGTAGACCGCCGCGTCCGCGACCTCCAGCAGCTCGAGGTCAGTCGAGGCGTCGGCGGGGAAGGCGGCGACGCCGATCGAGATCGTGACGTGCACGGGCCCGACGCCGCGTCCGCATTCGAACGCACGCTCGGCGACCGCACGCCGTACGCGGTCGGCGAGTTGCACCGCTCGCGGCTGCGAGGTCTCCGGCAGGACGACGACGAACTCCTCGCCGCCGAAACGCGCAGCGATGTCGGTCGACCGCAGCTGCTGGTGCAGCACGTCGCCGATCCCCGCGAGCACGGCGTCGCCCGCGAGATGGCCGTACTTGTTGTTGACCTCGCGCAGGAAGTCGAGGTCGGCGACGAGCAGCGAGAGCGGACGCTCGTAGCGCGACGCGCGGTCGAGCTCGGACGCAAGCGCCTCGCGCAGGTGGCGGGCATTGAACAGTCCCGTCTTCGCGTCGACGTTGGCCTCCTGGCGGAGCTGGCTCACCTTCAGCGACGTCCAGATCAGGATCAGTGGCGCGACCGCAAACGGAACGAGGACGGGCTCTCTCCGCCAGAGCGCGGCGACGACGATCCCGAGCGCGCCGAGGCCCGCCTCCGCGGAGAGCACGGCCGGCAGCTCCTCGCGCATCTCGCCGAGCGAGAGGTCGTGCGTCAGGTGGAGGATGGAGACGAGCAGCGCCCAGGTGGACGCGGCGTAGACGGCGGAGGCGGCGACTCCGGCAAGCGCGAGTCCGGTCGCGGAACGCCCGTCGTGCAGCGGCAGCGCGTAGACGATCGACCAGGCGGCGAGCCCGCTCAGCGCATGGTTGCAGCCGTTGAAGACGCGCTGGCGCCACAGGAGATCGGTCCCCCACCGATGCGCCGCAAAGGCGAAGCCGCAGAGGACGACGAGAGGTGCGGGAAGCAGCAGGGCGGCCGCGATCATCGGCATGGTCGCCACCCGCAGGTCGTGCGAGCGGCCGGTGTAGAGCTCGATCCGGTCGGCGGCGATGACGAAGCCGAGCAGCACCGCGAACGTGCCGACGCCCGCGCGCGAGCCCTGGTGGAAGAGGAAGGACACGGCGAAGAGCGCCGCCGTCGCGACCGCCAGGCCGGCGATCAGGTACTGGGCGCGCGCAGGCAGCGGCCGCCGGTCGACGCGCGCTCCGGCGGCAGCAGCGACAGGGAGCACGGGCTCCATGCTTGGCTCATCGGCGCAGATCGCCCGCCGCTTGAGTAAATGTTCGCTAAGGTTTGTCGAGGTTTGGGCCTAGCGCCCGACGGCGTACCCCTGCATCCCACGTGGGTTCGCCGCCGCCTTCAGCGTCCCGTCGCGTTCTCGGCCGGCCGCGCTGACGCGGCCCAGCGACCAGGGGCCGACGTCCTCGACCTCGTGTCCGCGGGCGCGGAGACCTTCGATCGCGCCGCTTCGATCCTCCACCGCGACGTGCCGCGGCTTCGTCTCCCGGGGATAGAACGAGCTCGGGAACGCCTCGGTGTGGAAGTTCGGCGCGTCGATGGCCCCCTGCAGGTCGAGGCCGTGGTGCACATGGGCGAGGAAGACGTGCAGCGTCCACTGGTCCTGCTGGTCGCCGCCGGGCGTGCCGAGCGCGAGGTACGGCTCGCCGCCGCGCAGGACGAGCGTCGGCGACAGCGTCGTCCGCGGCCGCTTCCGCGGCGCAAGCGCGTTCGGCAGGCCCTCCTCGAGCCAGAACATCTGCGCGCGCGTCGGCAGGCAGAAGCCGAGCTCGGGAACGACCGGCGAGCCGTGCAGCCAGCCGCCGCTCGGCGTCGCGGCGACGAAGTTCCCCCACCGGTCGACGACGTCGAGGTGGCAGGTGTCGCCGCGCGTCGGCTCGCCGACGCCCTCGGCGACGGCGGAGGTGGCGGCGCCCACCGACGGCAAGCGCGGCTCGCGGCCGTCGGGCGAGCCGGGCCGCAGTTCCGCGGACGCCTCTGCGCCGATGAGCCTGCGCCGCTCGTCCGCGTATTCCGGCGAGAGCAGCGTCTCCAGCGGCACGTCGACGAAGTCCGGATCCCCGTACCAGGCCTCGCGGTCGGCGAACG
The DNA here is from genome assembly GCA_005884575.1 of Actinomycetota bacterium. Taxonomy (GTDB): domain Bacteria; phylum Actinomycetota; class Thermoleophilia; order Gaiellales; family Gaiellaceae; genus AC-16. The sequence goes on along the minus strand of VAWW01000047.1, from coordinate 17,316 downwards.
CGAGCTTGGCGCACTCGACGACGGTGTGGATCGACTCCGCCGTCCAGCGCTCGCCGAGGTCGAGCGGCTCGAGCAGCCGGAGCTGCTGGAGGAAGACCGGCGCCTGGCTCCACGGGCCGGCTTTCAGCACCGTGTGGCCGTGGTAGTCGACGGAGAGCGGCGGCTCGTACGTCGCATGCCACTCGGCGAGGTCGTCCGCGGAGAGCAGGCCGCCGTGGCGCTCCCCGGAGCTGTCGAGCCACTCGGTCTCTTCTGCGAAGCGGACGAGCGACTCGGCGACGAAGCCGCGATAGAACGCGTCACGCGCGGCATCGATCTGTTCCTCGCGACCGCGCGCCGCGGCGTCCGCCTCGCCGACGATCCGTCGATAGGTATGCGCGAGCGTCGGGTTGCGAAAGAGCGAGAGCGGCTCGGGCACGGGGAGGTAGAGCTCGGCCGAGGTCGTCCAGTCCTCGCGGAAGAGCCGCTCGACGCCGCGGATCGTCCGCGCGATTCGCGGGACGAGCGGGTACCCCTCGTCTGCGTAGCCGATCGCGAAGCGCATCACCTCCCGCAGCGGCAGTGTCCCGAAGTCGCGGAGCAGCAGCATCCAGCCGTCGAACGCGCCTGGTACGACGGCGGCGAGGAGACCCGTGCCGGGGACGAGCTCGAGACCGAGCTCGTCGCGGTAGCGCTCGATCGTCGCCGCGCGCGGCGCGACGCCCTGCGCGCAGAGGACGAGCGGCTCGCCGCGCCGCGCCGGCCAGACGATCGCGGGCAGGTCGCCGCCGGGACCGTTCAGATGGGGCTCGACGACCTGAAGCGTGAGACCGGCGGCGACGACCGCGTCGAACGCGTTGCCGCCCTGCTCGAGCACGGCCATCCCTGCCGCCGACGCGAGCCAGTGTGTCGACGCCACCATCCCGAAGGTTCCGCGCAGCTCCGGCCGGGTCGTGAACATGGCGGCAGCCTAGTTGCGGTATAGATCGGACCATGACGGAACCTGTGACCATCACCGCACGCCACAACGGCCCGTACCTCGTGACCGGGCCGTTCATCCTCAAGGACGCCGATGGCGACGAATACGACCTGACGGAGCGCAAGGGGAGCGCGATCGCCCTCTGCCGCTGCGGCGGCTCGACGACGAAGCCGTTCTGCGACGGGACGCACTCGAAGAAGGGCTTCGAGGCGGCCGAGCGAGCGGTCGCGGCCGAACAGACGTCGTAGCCCCGACACGTCTGATGCGGCCACGACCCGGGACCTCTCCCGGTCCAGGTCCCGGGTCATGTCCGCCCGGGCCGTGAGCGACGGCTCGACAGCTACTCGGAAGCGGTCGGAAGCGTCCCGAAGATGCAACGAACCTGGCAGTTGAAGCCGCGTCCCGGGGCCTGCCCCGGTCCAGGTCCCGGGGCTTGGCTGTCTCGGACACGACCCGCCCGCGAAGGCTACTAGTCCTCGGGCACGAACCAGACGGCGCCGAGCGGCGGCAGCGTCACCGCGGCGGAGAACGGCTGCTCGTGCCAGGGAACGGCCTTCGCCTCGACCGCGCCCATGTTGCCGACGCTCGAGCCGCCGTAGTACGGCGAGTCGGTGTTCAGCGCCTCCTTCCAGCGGCAGCATTTCGGCATCCCGACGCGGTAGTCGTAGCGCGGCACCGGCGACAGGTTCAGCACACAGACGAGCTGCTGCTCGCCGTCGGCGGAGAGGCGCGCGAACGCGAGCACGTTGTTCGCCGCGTCGTTCGGCTCGAGCCAGCGGAAGCCGGCCGGCTCGAAGTCGACTTCGTGCAGCGCCGGCTCCTCGCGATAGAGACGGTTGAGGTCGCGGATCAGCGACTGCACACCGTGGTGCTCCGGTTGTTCGAGCAGGTTCCAGTGGAGCGAGCCGTCGTAGTTCCATTCCTCCCACTCGGCGAGCTCGCCGCCCATGAAGAGCAGCTTCTTGCCGGGATGGGCCCACATGTACGCGTAGAGCGAGCGCAGGTTCGCGAACTTCTGCCAGCGGTCGCCGGGCATCTTGTCGAGCAGCGACCGCTTGCCGTGGACGACCTCGTCGTGCGAGAGCGGGAGGATGAAGTTCTCGCTGAACGCGTACATGAGCGAGAACGTCAGCTGGTGGTGGTGAAACCGGCGATAGACGGGATCGCGCTGGAAGTAGTCCAGCGTGTCGTGCATCCAGCCCATGTTCCATTTGAAGCCGAAGCCGAGCCCCCCGAGGTACGTCGGCCGCGAGACGCCCGGCCAAGCGGTCGACTCCTCGGCGGCGGAGATCACGCCCGGCTCGCGCGCGAAGAGCGTTTCGTTCAGCTCCTTCAGGAACGCGACGGCGTCGAGATCTTCGCGGCCGCCGAACTCGTTCGGAACCCACTCGCCCTCCTTGCGCGAGTAGTCGAGGTAGAGCATCGACGCGACGGCGTCGACGCGGATCCCGTCGGCGTGATGCTCGCGCAGCCAGTACAGCGCATTGGAGAGCAGGAAGTTCTTCACCTCGTTGCGGCCGAGGTTGAAGACGAGCGTCCCCCAGTCGGGATGCGCACCGCGGCGCGGGTCGGCGTGCTCGTAGAGCGGCGTGCCGTCGAAGCGGGCGAGCGCCCAGTCGTCGCGCGGGAAGTGCGCAGGCACCCAGTCGAGGATCACGCCGATGCCGTTCCGGTGCAGCCGGTCGACGAAGCAGCGGAAATCGTCCGGCGAGCCGAAGCGCGACGTGGGCGCGTAGTAGCCGGTGACCTGGTAGCCCCACGAGCCGGCGAACGGGTGCTCCATGACCGGGAGTAGCTCGATGTGCGTGAAATTCAGATCGCTGACGTACGCGGAGAGCTCGTCGGCGAGCTCGAGGTAGTTCAGCGAGCGGTTGTCCTCCAGCGGATTGCGTCGCCACGAGCCGAGGTGCACCTCGTAGATCGAGACGGGCTCGCGCAGAGGCTCCGCCTCGTGCCGCCGCTCGATCCACTCGTCGTCGGCCCACGAGTGCCGCGAGCGGTGGACGATCGACGCATTCGCGGGCGGGACCTCGGCGGCAAACGCGACGGGGTCGGCCTTGATGCGCAGCTGGCCCTCCTGCGTGCGGATCTCGAACTTGTACTTCTGTCCCTCCTCGACGCCCGGGATGAAGAGCTCCCAGATGCCGGAGGAGCCGAGCGACCGCATCGGGTGCAGGCGGCCATCCCACGAGTTGAAGTCGCCGACGACGGAGACCGAGCGCGCGTTGGGCGCCCAGACGGCGAACGCCGTGCCGATGACGCCGTCGATCTCGCGGACGTGTGCGCCGAGCTTCTCGTAGAGCTGCTCGTGCCGGCCTTCCATCGCAAGGTGCTGGTCGAGCTCGCCGAGCGTCGAGGCGCTCGGGCTCCTCACGGCGACCGTCGACGAGGAGATCGAGAAGATCTTCCTGACGCTGCCCGAAGACGATGCGCGCGTGGCGCCGATCGCCGGCCGCGGCGAAGAGGTGCGCGAGCAGCTGCGGATGCTCACGCACGCAGGCTCGGTCGGCAAGGTGATCCGCACGCACGGCGACTTCCACCTTGGCCAGACGCTCTGGAGCACCGAGGACGACGACTGGGTGATCCTCGACTTCGAGGGCGAGCCCGCGCGGCCGCTCGCCGAGCGGCGGCGGAAGCGCTCGCCGCTGCGCGATGTCGCCGGGATGCTCCGCTCCTTCGCGTACGTCGTGTCGGCCGCGGAGATCCTGCGCGGGACGCAGGCGCCCGACGGGTGGGAGGAGCGGGCGCGCGAGAACTTCCTGGCCGGCTACCTCGAGACCGTCGACTCGAGCCTGCTGCCGTCTCGATCTCGAGCTCGTAGTCGAGCGGCAGCTTCGCACCGGGCAGCAGCGCCTCCCAGAGGCCGGACGGATCCTTCAGCTCGGCCTCGACGCCGGCCGGCTGGACGCGCACGGCCTCGGCTTCGGGCCGGTACGCGCGGACGACGACGCCGCCGTCCGCCTCGTGCGCGCCGAGCACGCCGTGCGGGTTCGCGCCGAGCTCGATCATCAGGCCGGTGTTCCCTCCTCGATCATGCGTTGAATCCCCGCAACCGGAATCCGGACCCAGTCGGGCCGGTTGTCGAGCTCGTAGCGCAGCTCGTAGACCGCCTTCTCGAGCTCGAACACGCTGAGCAGGCGCTGGATCGCCTCCTGGCCCGACGGCAGCAGGCTCGAGTCGACGGTCTCGAGGTAGCCGGCCAGGAAGTTCTCGCGCGCCCGCTCCTCCCACCCGTCGGGCGCCTGCGTCCCGCGCAGGATCTCCGCGGCCGACACGACGTACGCGAAGGAGCGGAGCATCCCGGCGACATCGCGCAGCGGCGAGCGCTTCCGCCGCCGCTCGGCGAGCGGCCGCGCGGGCTCGCCCTCGAAGTCGAGGATCACCCAGTCGTCGTCCTCGGTGCTCCAGAGCGTCTGGCCAAGGTGGAAGTCGCCGTGCGTGCGGATCACCTTGCCGACCGAGCCTGCGTGCGTGAGCATCCGCAGCTGCTCGCGCACCTCTTCGCCGCGGCCGGCGATCGGCGCCACGCGCGCATCGTCTTCGGGCAGCGTCAGGAAGATCTTCTCGATCTCCTCGTCGACGGTCGCCGTGAGGAGCCCGAGCGCCTCGACGCTCGGCGTCTCGGGGTAGAAGTTCGGTTCGTGCGAGTCGGAGCCGAGCACGGTGTGCATCCGGCCCGTCACCTCGCCGAGCCGCCGCAGCCGCCCAAGAAACCGCTCGGGCGCAGACTCGAGCTCGTCGAGCGCAAGCTCCCAGCCGTCGATCCCACCCTTCACGAACTCCTGCAGGATCCCGAGCGTCGTGCTCATGACGCCGCCGGAGTACGCGTACCAGCCGCCGAGCGCGGGGACGTTCTCGAAGCCGTGCTCCGTGAGGAAGCGCAGCATCTCGAGCTCCGGATTGATGCCCGGCTCGAGGCGTCGGAAGATCTTCAGGATCAGCTCCTCGTCGAACACGATCGACGTGTTCGACTGCTCGGCGCCGACGGGGCGCGCCTCGAGTAGCTCCGTGCCGAGGCCGGCGAAACCCTCGACCGGCCGGAACTCGACTGTCCCGTCCTCCGCGTTGACCGTGACGCCGCCGCGAATCATGTGCACGAGCTCGCGTACGTGGCGCGGGTCGCTCACCGCGTCGAGATCGTCGCCGCTCCGCAGCAGCTGGTACGTCTCGTGCGTGCCCGTTTCGAAGCCGATCTCGACGAGCGCGACCTCGAGTGTCGGCTCCACGTCACGCAGCGTCGCGCGGTCGATCACGCGTGCATGCGTTACGTGCCGCGTCTTCGAGCCGAACCACCGCTGGGCGGTGACGAAATCGATCAACGTCTGCTCGTCGAGCTCCATCACGTCTCCTCGGCCGGGCGGAGCTGGAACCAGAAGAAACCGCGAGGCGCGAGCGTCAGGAGGTACGGCAGCTCGCCGACGGCGGGGAAGCGAGAGCGGCCGAACATCTCCTCCGGAATCATCTCGGAGAACTCACGCAGGTCGAGCTCCACGGCCTGCGCCGAGCGCGCGAGGTTGTGCACGCAGAGAATGATGTCGTCCTCCCAGCGGCGGATGTGGGCAAAGACGCGGTGGTTCGTCGTCGTCAGCGGCTCGTAGGTTCCGAGCCCGAAGACGGGATGCTCCTTCCGCAGGTCGACGAAGCGGTGCAGCCAGCGAAGAAGCGAGTACGGCGTCCGCAGCTGCGCCTCGACGTTGACCGCGTTGAAGCCGTACACGGGATCCATCAGGGGCTGCAGGTAGAGCTGGGCCCAGTCGGCGCGCGAGAAGCCGGCGTTGCGGTCGCCCGTCCATTGCATCGGCGTGCGGACCCCGTCCCGGTCGCCGAGGTAGACGTTGTCGCCCATCCCGATCTCGTCCCCGTAGTAGAGGACGGGTGAACCAGGCAGCGAGAAGAGGATCGCGTGCAGCAGCTCGATCTCGTCCCGGTTGTTGTCGAGGAGCGGCGCGAGCCGGCGGCGGATCCCGAGGTTGAGCTTCATCCGCGGGTCCTTCGCGTACTCCGTGTACATGTAGTCGCGCTCCTCGTCGGTCACCATCTCGAGCGTCAGCTCGTCATGATTGCGAAGGAAGAGGCCCCACTGGCAGTTGTCGGGGATCGGCGGCGTGTTGGCGAGGATCTCGTAGATCGGCGTCGCGTCCTCGCGGCGCACGCCCATGAACATCCGCGGCATCACGGGGAAGTGGAATGCCATGTGGCACTCGTCGCCGTCGCCGAAGTACTGGACGACGTCCGCCGGCCACTGGTTCGCCTCGGCGAGCAGCACGCGGTCGGGATAGCGCGCGTCGATCTCGGCGCGGACGCGCTGGAGGTATTTGTGCGTCTCCGGGAGGTTCTCGCCGTTCGTCCCGTCGAGCCAGAAGCGCAGGACGTTCAGCATCTGCTCCTGCACGTCCGGGTTGTCGTAGTTCAGGTCGGGCTGGTGACTGAAGAAGCGGTGCCAGTAGTACTGGTCGCGCACTGGATCCCACGTCCAGTTGGACGGCTCCGTGTCGAGGAAGATGATCCGCGCTTCCTGCCACCGGTCGTCGGTGTCCGACCAGACGTAGTAGCCGCCGTACGGGCCGGTCGGATCGGTGCGGGACGCCTGAAACCACGGATGGTCCGACGAGGTGTGGTTCATCACCAGGTCGGCGATCACGCGGATGCCGCGCTGGTGGGATTGCTCGACGAACTCCTTGAAGTCCTCGACGGTGCCGTAGTCGGGATGAATCGTGAAGAAGTCGGCGATGTCGTAGCCGCCGTCGCGGAGCGGGGACTGGTACATCGGCAGCAGCCAGATGCAGTCGATCCCGATCCACTGCAGGTAGTCGAGCTTCTCGACGAGCCCGCGGAAGTCGCCGGACCCGTCGTCGTTCCCGTCGAAGAACCCGCGGATGTGGATCTCGTAGAAGACCGCGTGCTTGAACCACGTCGGGTCCCGCTCGAACCAGCTCCCGGGCTCAGACAACGCCTGCCCCCAATGGACCAGCCCCGGGGTCGCGAATGGTCACGCGCCGACCCGTAGGAGGTGGCTCTGGCCCGGGGCGAGGCCGACGTAGTTGCGGCCGATGTGCCACGTGTACGTGTCGTCGCTCAACAGGTCGCGCACGGCGAAGGCGGGCGGCAGGCCGCTGCCGGCCGGGACGATCGTCACGCCCTCCTGCGGCCCCGCCGGGTCGAGGTTCACGACGACGATCACGACGTTGTCGGCCTCGCGCTTCAGGTAGCCGATCAGTTGGTCGTTCTCCGTCTCGAGGAAGTGGATGTTCTCGAGCCGCTGCAAGGCGCGATTCTCCCGCCTCGCCCGGTTCAGCCGCTGCACGAACGGCAGCAGCGGCCCGTCGAGCGAACGCTGCTTCGCCTCGTACTTCTCCGAGTCGACGTACTCCTCCGAGCCCTCGCGCACCGGCACGTTCTCGAAGTGTTCGTATCCCGAGTAGATCCCATACGCCGGCGACAGCGTCCCCGCGAGCACGAGCCGCGCCTCGAACGCGGGCCGGCCGCCGTGCTGCAGGTACTCGTGGAGGATGTCCGGCGTGTTGGCGAAGAAGTTCGGCCGGTAGAACGCGGCCCACTCGCGCAGCTGGCCCATCAGCTCGAGCAGCTCCCAGCGCGTGTTCTTCCACGTGAAGTAGGTGTACGACTGCGCGAACCCCGCCTTCGCGAGCGTCGTCATCATCGCCGGCCGCGTGAACGCCTCTGCGAGGAAGATCACCTCGGGATGCTCGGTGCGCACCTCCTGGATCAGCCACTCCCAGAACGGCACCGGCTTTGTGTGGGGATTGTCGACGCGGAACACGGTGACCCCGTGCCGCACCCAGAGGAGGACGACGTCGCGCAACGCCTCCCACAGACCCTGCCAGTCCTCGGACGCGAAGTTGACGTTGTAGATGTCCTGGTACTTCTTGGGCGGATTCTCCGCGTACTTGAGCGTCCCGTCCGGCCGGCGGTTGAACCACTCGGGATGTTCCTTCAGCCACGGGTGGTCCGGCGAGCACTGGATCGCGAAGTCGAGCGCGATCTCGAGACCCTGTTCCTTCGCGTCGGCGACCAGCCGGTCGAAGTCCTCGAGCGTGCCGAGGTCGGGATGCACGGCGGTGTGCCCACCTTCCTCGGAGCCGATCGCCCACGGGCTGCCCGGATCGCCCTTCGCCGCCCGCAGCGCGTTGTTCTTCCCCTTCCGGTTCGTGTGTCCGATCGGATGGATCGGCGGCAGGTAGATGACGTCGAAGCCGAGCGCAGCCAGCTCGGGCAGCGCCTTCCGAACGCCGTCGAAGCCGCCCCAGGAGCGCGGGAAGAGCTCGTACCAGGCGCCGAAGCGCGCGAGCACACGGTCGACCTCGACGCCGTACGTCGCCGACCACGTCTTCTCGTGCCGGTCCTCCTTCGCGGCCGAGAGCGCGTCGTCCACCGAGAGCTCCAACACGCCGAGCAGCTGCGCGCCCTCGGAGAGCTCGCCGGCCAGGTCCTCCTGGCCCGCCTCGACCTTGCGCCGCAGCTCGTCCTGAAACGAGCGGATGCGGTCGACCCACGCCTCGATCCGGAAGCCCCAGCGTCCGCAACCGCCCGTGTCGAAAGCGCCGGCCCAGCGGTCGTTGCCGAGCGGCTCGAGCGGCTCCTCCTTCCAGCGTGACGCGCCGGGCGGCTTGTAGCGAATCGCCGCGCCGAGCACGTCGTGGCCGTCGCGAAAGATCGTCGCGGTCACCTGCACGCGGTCGCCGACCGTTGCCTTGACGGGATACCGGCCGCAGTCGATCTGCGGCTGGACGTCCTGAATCTGGATGCGCGCAGGAGGTTCGTTCGTCTTCGGAAGGGGCACCGGGGTCAGACTCTTTCAGCCGCGATGGAACTCAAACGCTCAGCGGGCATCCTCCTTCATCCGACCTCACTGCCGAGCAGCAAGCTCGACGAGGAGGCGTACCGCTTCGTCGACTCGCTCGCGGCGGCGGGCCAATCGTGGTGGCAGGTGCTGCCCCTCGGACCGCCCGACGAGCACGGCTCGCCGTATCGCGCGGCGTCGGCATTCGCCGCGTGGAGCGGGTTGCTCGCCGAGCCCGAGGCGCCGGTCTCGGCTGAGGAGATCGACGCGTTCGTTGCCCGCCACGGCTACTGGATCGGGCACTGGGCATCGTTCGCCGGCCCCGGCGCCGTTGCGGATCAGGTCCGCTTCGAGAAGGAGTGGAGCGCGTTGCGCGCATACGCGCACAAGCGCGGCGTCGGGATCATCGGCGACGTCCCGATCTACGTAGCGGACAACGGCGCGGACGCGGTCGCTTGGCCCGAGCTCTTCGCGCACGGCGAAGTCGCAGGCGCGCCGCCGGACGCGCTGAGCGCAGCCGGCCAGCACTGGGGCAACCCGTTGTACGACTGGGGCGAGCTGCGTCGCACCGGCTACCGCTGGTGGATCGAGCGTTTCCGCCGCACGCTCGAGCTCGTCGACCTCACGCGGATCGACCACTTCCGCGGCTTCGTCTCGTATTGGGCCATCCCCGCACACCACAAGACGGCGCGCTACGGCCGCTGGCGCCGCGGTCCCGGAGCGGAGCTCTTCCACGCCGTCGAGGCCGAGCTGGGCGACCTGCCGGTGATCGCCGAGGACCTCGGCAGGATCACGCCCGCGGTGCATCGGCTGCGCGACGAGCTCGGCTTTCCCGGGATGGTCGTCCTGCTCTGGGCCTTCGACGGATCGCGTTCGAATCCGCACCGGCTCGAGAACCACCGGCCGAACCAGGTCGTGTACACGAGCACGCACGACACCGAGACCGTCGCGGGCTGGGGACGGAAGGAGCCGTGGGAGATGATCGAGCTCGCGTACGGCTCGCGCGCGAGGCTCGCGATCGTCCCGGCGCAGGACGTTCTCGGCCTCGGCAACGAGGCGCGGATGAACCGGCCCGGCGAGAGCGAGGGCAACTGGTCGTGGCGCCTCGAGCCGGGGCAGCTCACGGACGCTCACGCGGCGCGCCTCCGCGACCTCGTTCAGAAGACCCAGCGCACGGGGAAGTAGAACGCCGACGCGACGAGTGCCGCCGCCGGGATCGTCAGCACCCAGGCGAGGACGATGTTGCCCGCGATCCCCCAGCGCACCGCCGAGAGCCGCTTGGTCGCGCCCGCGCCCATCACCGAGCCGGCGACGACGTGCGTCGTCGAAACGGGGTAGCCGAGCCGTGTCGCGAAGTAGAGCGTCGTCCCCGCCGCGACCTGCGCGGCGAAGCCCGACTCGGGCTCGAGCTTGTAGATCCGCTGGCCCATCGTCCGCATGATCCGCCAGCCGCCGCTGTAGGTTCCCGCCGCGATTGCGAGGCCGGCCGCGACGATCACCCAGGTCGGGATGTAGAAATGGTCGATCCGGCCGCTCTCGTAGAGCGCGAGCGCGATCACGCCCATCGTCTTCTGCGCGTCGTTCGCGCCGTGCGTGAACGCGACCCACGTCCCCGACGCGAGCTGGCCGAGCCGGAAGCCGCGGTTGGCCACCCCCGGAGTCAGCCACTGGAAGACCCAGTAGATGAGGAGCAGGAGGAGGAACGCGGCTGCGAAGCCGATCGCCGGCGACGCGAGCGCCGGCAGGACGACCTTGTGCGCGAGCCCGTTCCACTGGACGCCCTTCGAGCCGGACTGGACGAGCGCCGCTCCGACGAGCCCGCCGATCAGCGCGTGCGACGAGCTCGAGGGCAGGCCGAGCCACCATGTGAGGAGGTTCCAGACGATCGCGCCGATGAGCGCGGCGAGCACCGTCTTCTCGTTCGCGAGGCCGGTGTCGATTATCCCCTTGCCGACGGTCTTCGCGACCGCGGTCGTCACGAACGCGCCGGCGAGGTTCGCGACTGCGGCGACCGCGACCGCGAGCCGCGGCGAGAGTGCCCGCGTCGAAATCGACGTCGCGACCGCGTTCGCCGTGTCGTGGAACCCGTTCGTGAAGTCGAAGCCGAGCGCGACGATGACGACGACGACCAGCAGGACGTTGTTCATCAGCGGTTCTTGACGAAGATTCCTTCGAGGACGTCGGCTGCGTTCTCGCAGGCGTCGACGGCTTCCTCGAGCCCCTCGTAGAGGTCCTTCCAGCGGATGACCGCGATCGGATCGGACTCGGACGAGAAGAGCTCCGCGACGGCATCGCGGACGAGCCGGTCGCCCTCGTCCTCGAGCTCCCGCAGCTCCGTCAGCTGTCGGCGCGAGTCCTTGAAGCCGTTCAGCTTGCCCACGACCTCGTCGAGCTTCTCGGCGGACCGAACGATCACGTCGGCCTGTGCCTTCGCAGGCGGGCGAACCCGACCGACTCCGTAGCCGACGACGTTGCCGGCGACCTCGTCGACGAAATCGCAGACGTCGTCGAGCGCCGTCGCGAGCCGGAAGATGTCCTCGCGGTCGAACGGGGTCACGAACGTCCGGTTGAGGAGGTCGATCACCTCGTGCGTGACGCGGTCGCCCTCGTGCTCGAGCTCTCTGATCGTCCGCATGCGCGCCTCGTCCTCCTCGGGGAAGCCGTCGAGGAACGCGACGAGCGCGCGCGAGATCTCGACGGTGTTCGACGACGCACGCGAGAAGAGGTCGAAGAACTCGGTGTTCTGGGGCAGAAGCCGGAGGCGCGGCACGGCGGCGGGAGCGTTACAGATCGCGCGGACGTCTGCGCTGGCGGCGACAATGGAGGCATGGAACAGTTCGACGAGGCCCGCGACGCGACGCGGCGAACACGGCTCGCAAACGAACGCACCTATCTCGCCTGGCTGCGGACAGGGCTGACGGTGCTGGCTGTCGCCGTCGGCGCGGGGAAGATCGCCCCGGGCGTCGTCAAAGGATCCTCGTGGCCCTACGAGGCGCTCGGCAGCGGGTTCGGACTGCTCGGAATCGCGTTCGTCGCGTATGCCTATGTGCGGCAACGCCAGGTGGAGACAGCGCTCCGGGAAGGCCGCTACGCGCCGCTCGACGACCGCGTCGCGCTCGGCCTCACGGCCGCCGCCGCGGTGCTCGGCATCGCGACGGTCGTGCTCGTGATCGCGACCGACTAGCCGGTGTGTCGGTCCGGTGACGATCGTGTAACACGTGCGACGCAGCCCGGAGGCCTGGTCTAGGGTTACTCGGTGCGCGTCGCCACCGAGAGAGAGATCAAGCTCGAGGCGCCGCCGGGATACGTCCTTCCCGAGCTCGACGGTGAGCCGCTTGCGCGCCGCGTCTTCACGTCGACGTACTACGACGTGCCCGGAGCGTCGCTGGCCCGCGCCGGCATCACGCTCCGGCGCCGGGTCGAGAACGGCAACGCGCTCTGGCAGCTCAAGCTCCCGGCCGAGGACGGCCGGCTGGAGATCGAGGAGCCGGGCGGCCCGGTCGCTCCGCCCAATCCGATCGCGCGCCAGCTCGTCGCCCACGTGCGGCACGGGCCGCTCGAGCCGGTCGCGGAGCTGCGGACGATCCGGTCCGGCGTCCTCGTCGAGGCGGGCCGCGCCGAGGTCGTTCTCGACGAGGTGACCGTCATGGACGGGAACCGCGCCGCCGCCGCGTTCACGGAGATCGAGGTCGAGCTGCGCACGGACGACGGCGGCGGCCTCGACGCGATCGCGCGCCGGCTGCGCCGTGCGGGAGCTCGCAAGGGCGACGGGAGGCCGAAGCTGATGCGCGTGCTCGGCGACTCGCGGGGACCCGAGCAGCCTGAGCCGCTCCGCCGGTGGCTGCGCGAGCAGCTCGACGAGATGCTCGCGCACGATCCCGGCACGCGCCTCGGCGCCGATCCCGAGGACCTGCACGACTTCCGAGTCGCCGTGCGCCGGTCGCGAGCGCTGCTGCGGACAGGCCGCAGGTTCATCGATGCCGAGCGCTCCGAGCCGCTCCGCGCCGAGCTGAAGTGGCTCGGCGGCGTCCTCGGCGCGGTCCGCGATCTCGACGTCATCCTCGAACACCTGCGCAAGGAGATCGCGCGGCTCGACGAGGCCGAGCGAAGCGCCGCCGACGGGCTCCTTGCCGCGCTCGCCCGGGAACGCGGTGCGGCACGGCGGACGCTGCTGAAGGCGCTCGGCAGCGCACGCTATTTCGCGCTCCTCGACAGCCTCGAAGAGGCGGCGCGCGAACTCCCGGTCGCCGACGGGGGCCGTCTTCCGGCTCTCGCCCGCAAGGAGTTCAAGAAGCTGCGGCGGGACACCAAGGCGGCCGGCTCCGATCCGTCCGACGAGACGCTGCACGCGCTTCGTATCCGCGGCAAGCGCGCCCGCTACGCAGCCGAGTTCGCCGACGCCGGCAAGCGTTCGCGCGCGTTCGTCGCGGCGGCGAAGGAGTTCCAGGACACCCTCGGCGAGCACCAGGACGCCGTCGTGCTCGACGAGCGTCTGCGCGGAATGCTGGATCCCGACGCCTCGGCCGTGCGGGGCGTCGTCGTCGGCCGGCTGATCGAGCGCGAGCACGCGCGGCGCGACGCAGCGCGGGCGGCGTGGCCGGAAGCGTGGCGCAAGCTCGCGCGCCGCGGCCGCCGCGCCTTCGCGTGACGGACGTTGTCAGGGCAGCAGGCGGCGTCGTCGAGCAGGACGGCCGCGTCCTCGTCGTCCACCGGCCGCGCTACGACGACTGGACGTTCCCGAAGGGGAAGGCGCTGGACGGCGAGACCGACGAGGCGTGCGCGCTTCGCGAGGTCGAGGAGGAGACCGGGCTGCGCTGCGAGCTCGGCGACGAGCTTCCCACGACGTCGTACGTCGACGCGAAAGGCCGGCCGAAGCGCGTGCGCTACTGGCGGATGCAGCCGCTCGGCGGCCGGTTCGTACCGCACGACGAGGTGGACGAGATCGCGTGGCTCCCGCCGGCCGAGGCCGCGGAGCGGCTCAGCTACGTCCGCGACCTGACGCTGCTCGACGCGCTGCGATGAAGATCGTCCTCCGGCACGCGCGTGCGGGCGAGCGCAGCGAGTGGGAGGGCGACGACCGGCTTCGGCCGCTCGACGAGAAGGGCCGCAGGCTGGCGCTGCGACTCGTCGGAGAGCTCGCACCGCTCGGCGTGACGCGGATCGTGTCGAGCCCGTACGTCCGCTGCACGCAAACGGTCGAGCCGCTCGCCGCCGAGCTCGGGCTCCCGGTCGAGACCGACGACCGGCTCGCCGAGGGCGCCTCACGCGACGCCGTCGACGCCCTGCTCCGCGAAACGCCACCCGGCTCGGTGCTGTGCACCCACGGGGACATCGTGGAGTTGATCCTCGGCAAGCCGCTGAAGAAGGGCGCGTTCGCAGTCCTCGACGACTAAGTGGTCGTGGCCATAAGTTCAGTAGGGCTCGTCGCCAAGCCGCGGCTGCATGGGTCACCCGTACCCGAGCGCAGCCGCGGCGGCAGCGACAGGAGTCACGGAATCTATGCTTGCGATGTGAGCGAGCCGGACACGGGCGCGGCGCGCGAAGGCGAGCTGCAGGCGTTCCGCCGCGCCGCCCACGCGCTGGTGGACGGCGTCGCCAACCACCTGGCCGCGCTGCCGTCGCGCCCAGTCTGGCAGCCGCTCCCCGACGCCCTGCGCGAGCAGCTGGTCGACCTGCCCCTGCCGGAGCGCGCGGCCACGCTCGACGACCTGGTCGCGACCGCCCTGCGCGACGTCCTGCCCCACGCCATGGGCAACGGCCACCCGGCCTTCTTTGGCTGGGTCAACCCGCCGCCCTCCCCCGCCGCCGTCGTCGCTTCGCTGGCGGCAGCCGCGATGAACCCGAGCGTCGTCGCCGGCGACCACGCCGACGTCCACCTCGAGCGCGCGGTCGTGCGCTGGCTGGCCGAGCTCGTCGGCTTCCCGCACGCGCCGGGCGCCGGCCTGCTCACCAGCGGCGCGTCCGCCGCGACGATCGTCTGCTTCGCGGGCGCTCGCGGTCGCGCGCTGGCGGAAGTCGGCCGCGACGTGCGTCGCGACGGCCTCACCGGCGCCCCACAGCTCGTCGCCTACGTGCCGGCCGAGGCCCATAGCTGCGTGCGGCGCGCGCTGGAGCTCCTAGGCCTCGGCAGCGGCGCGATGCACGAGGTGCCGCTCGACGGAGGCCGGCTCGACGCGGCCGCGCTGCGTGCCTCGATCGCCGCGGATCGCGCGAGTGGCGCCGTGCCGGCGCTGCTCGTCGGCTCGGCCGGCACCGTCAACGCCGGCGTGATCGATCCGCTCGACGCGCTCGCCGACGTCGCGACCGCGGAGGGCCTCTGGTTCCACGTCGACGGCGCCTACGGCGCGTTCGGCGTGCTCGACCCAGCGATCGCGGCCCGCTTCCGCGGCATGGAGCGGGCCGACTCGCTGACCCTCGACCCGCACAAGTGGCTCGGCGTTCCTGTCGATGCCGGCTGCGCGCTCGTGCGGCGCAGCGACGACCTGCGCGACGCGTTCAGCCTCATCCCACCGTACCTGCGCCAGGATGCCAGCGCGCCGGTCGGTACGTTCGCCGAGTACGGGTTCGAACAGACGAGACCGTTCCGCGCGCTCAAGACGTGGGCGACCATCGCCGCGCGCGGACGCGCCGGCATCGCCGCCCAGGTGGCGCGCGCGAACGGGCTCGCCCGCGAGCTGGCGACGCTGGTCGAGCGCGAGCCCGAGCTGGAGCTGGCCTCCGCGCCCGAGACCTCCATCGTCGCCTTCCGCGCGCGCCCGGCGGGCTGTCCGCCGTCCCGGCTGGACGACGTCAACCGCGCACTACCCGAGGCGGTTCAGGCGCGGGGGCGCGTCTTCGTCACCGGTACCGTCTTCGGCGGCCGCGAGACGCTGCGCGCCTGCATCCTGCACCCGGACACCGGCTCGGATCACCTCGCGACCCTCGTCGCGGAGGTCGTCACGACGGCCCGTACGCTGGCCGCCACCGGGTAGCGGGAGTCCGCAAACTCCTTCAACGAACCGGAACGAACTTGCGACTGCGTCCACTAAGCTGCTACGGCGTCGAGCGAGCGCACGAGCGCTCCCTCGCGCAGGCCCGCGCCGACGACCTCGAGCGGCACGACGAGACGGCGCTGCACCTCGGAGAGGATCAGCGCCCCGCCGAGCAGGAGCGGCGTCCTGCGACGGTCGACTCCATGGCGGCGCGCGATCGCGGAGTGCGAGCGGGACGAGAGCTCCGACACCGCCTGCGCGAGCTCGTCGGGGCCGAGCGTCGGGCCGACGAGCTTCCGCAGCGCGCGGGCCGTTCCGCCGACGACGAGCGCGGCTCCCGGGAGTGGCGGCGCGAACCCGCGGAAGACGTCCTCGACCTCGCGCCGGGCCACCTCGAGCTCCTCCTCGGACGGCCGCTCGTCGGGAAGCCGGCGCACGGTCAGCCTGAGCGCACCCAGCTCGACGGAGCGGATCCAGGTCGGTTCCCGGCCGGGGATGCCGATCGCGAGCTCGGTCGACGCGCCGCCGAGATCGCAGACGCCGACGAGCCCGGCCGACGGTCGGGCCACCGAGACTGCGCCGACGAACGCAAGCCGCGCCTCCTCCTCGGCCGACAGGACCTGCACTGAGGTCTTCGCCGCGCGCTCCAGCACCGCGACGAGCTCGCGCGCGTTCGCGCTCTGGCGGCCCGGGGCTGTAACGAGCACCTCGACGTGCTCGGCGCCGTGCCGGCGGGCCAGCGTGCACAACTTCCGGACGGTCTTCGCAGCGTCGGCGAGCTTGACCTCCGAGATCCGTCCCCGCTCCTCGATCTCGCGCCCGAGCCCGACGCGCACGCCCTCGGAGTGCACGGTCTGGAGGCCGCCGCCCTCGCGGCGCGCGACGAGCAGCCGAACCGTGTGCGACCCAACGTCTACTACGCCGCCCGTCATAGCCATGGGATCCTAGGTCCCCGCTCGGCGGGCATGTGCAACATGCCGGAAAACGGGTGGTTTCAGAGTTGGTTCAGCGGGAGAGCGGCCGGTGGCTCCCCCGGCGGCGGGCGCGGCGCCCCAGGGTGGCCTGCGCGGACCGGCCCCGGTCGCTCTTCGAGGGGCGGACCAGCTCCCACGCGCCGGACGGCAGCAGGCGCCACGCCCCCGTGTTGTCCGCCATCAGCGAGGCGAACGTCGCCGTCAGCTCGTCGCGGTGACGCGGATCGTCGACCGGTACGACCACCTCGATCCGGTGGTCGAGGTTGCGCGGCATCAGGTCGGCGCTGCCGAGGTAGTAGGCAGCGCGCTCGCCGGCCTCGAACATGAAGAGACGGCTGTGCTCGAGGAAGCGGCCGAAGACACTGCGCACCTCGATCCCCTCGCTCATCCCGGGCACACCGGGACGGAGCGCGCACAGCGAGCGTGCGGCGATCTCGATGCGCGCACCTGCCTGCGACGCGGCGTACAGCTCCTCGATCACCGTCTCGTCGGTGAGTGCGTTCAGCTTCAGGCGCACGCGCGCCTTCTCGCCGCGCTCGGCAGCGGCGGCGACGCTGCGGATCTCCTCGATCAGCCGGTCGCGGAGCGTGAACGGCGCGACGAGGATCTTGC
>VAWW01000125.1:3186-5435 GCA_005884575.1 Actinomycetota bacterium | reverse complement strand
ACTCGCTGCACTCCGCGGTCGTCGAGATTATCGTCAAGAAGGGCGGCCGCGCGCGCTACACGACGATTCAGAACTGGTCGAACAACGTCTACAACCTCGTCACGAAGCGCGCCGTCGCCTACGAGGACGCGACGATGGAGTGGGTCGACGGCAACCTCGGCTCGAAGCTGACCATGAAGTACCCGGCGATCTGGCTGATGGGCGAGCGGGCGCACGGCGAGGTACTGTCGATCGCGTTCGCCGGCCAGGGCCAGCACCAAGACGCGGGCGGCAAGTGCGTCCACGTCGCGCCGAACACGACGTCGGTGATCACGTCGAAGTCGATCTCGAAGAACGGCGGACGAGCGGGCTACCGCGGGCTGCTCGAGGTGGCGAAGGGCGCGAAGCGCGCGAAGTCGAAGGTCGTCTGCGACGCGCTGATCCTCGACGAGGAGTCGCGCTCCGACACGTACCCGTACATCAAGATCGACGAGGACGAGGTCGACATCGGCCACGAGGCGACGGTCTCGAAGATCGGCGAGGAGCAGCTCTTCTACCTGATGTCGCGCGGGCTCTCGGAGGCCGAGGCGAGCGCGATGATCGTGAGCGGCTTCGTCGAGCCGATCACGAAGGAGCTGCCGCTCGAGTACGCGGTCGAGATGAACCGGCTGATCCAGCTGCAGATGGAGGGCTCGGTCGGTTGATCGTCGGCGCCGCTTGCGGTGCCGACCGTCAGAACGTGCGGGCTGTGCCCGCACGTTCGTCTGAAATGACCGGTCGACACGATGGAGGCGTCAGCCGATGACGATCGAGGTCCTGCGGACCGACTTCGTCGGTGTTCCCGTCCGCGATATCGAGCGAGCCGCCAAGTTCTACGGCGAGACGCTGGGCATCGAGCGGAACGCGCGGGCGCACCAGGAGTGGCCGGAGTTCGAGACCGGCAACGTTACGCTCGGGATGATGGTGCCCGAGAAGATCGGCCGGGAGTTCGTCCCGAACCCTTGGCCGCTCGCGTTGCGCGTCCCGGACGTGCACGACGCGCGTGCGAAGCTCGAGGCCGCCGGGGTGGAGTTCCACGGCGAGACGATGGATACCGGCGTCTGCCACATGGCGTTCTTCAGCGATCCGGACGGGAACGCATTGATGCTGCATCGGCGCTACGCGCCGTACGGAGACGGGTCGCAGCCGTGAGCCGCTCCGCCGCACTCGAGGCATACCGGGCGCTGCCGCTGCCGGACACGAGCGAGGAGCACTGGCGCTTCACCGACCTCAGCGGCTTCGATCCGGAGTCCTTCGCCGGCGACTCGTCAGCCGCCATCGAGACGATGCTCGACCTCGACGTGTCGGGCTACGCGACGGTGACGGCGGACGGGATCGAGATCGAGCGCGCGCCGGAGGGAGTTCGCTTCGAGCCGCTGCCCGAGGATTACGAGAAGCTTTACTCGCTGGTCGGCTGGAACGAGAAGTTCGCCGCCCACAACGCCGCGATGTGGAAGCACGGGCTGCTCGTCGTCGTGCCACGCGGTGTCGAGCTCGAGAAGCCGCTGTATGTCCGCGTCGCCGCGACGGGCCAGACGTTCTGGCGCCTGCTCGTCGTCGCGGAGGAGGGATCGCGGTTCTCGATCATCGAGGAGTACGCGTCGCCGGCCGAGGACACCCCCGCGTACTCGAATGCCGTCGTCGAGCTCCATGTCGAGCCGACGGCGAAGCTCGAGTACGTGTCGCTGCAGAACCTGTCCCGCGAAACGTGGCACTTCGCGTCGCACCACGCGACCGTCGGCCGCGACGCGGAGCTCGACTGGGTTGCCGGCGGCTTCGGCACGAAGAGAGGCAAGGTGCGGATCCAGAACGATCTCGCCGGCCGCGGCGCGACGTCGCGCGTGACGGGCGCGTACTTCGCCGACGGCGACCAGCATCTGGACTACGACACGTTCCAGGAGCACATCGCCCCCGACTGCACGAGCGACTTCGCGTTTAAGGGCGCGCTCCACGGCCACGCGACCGCCGTGTGGCGCGGGATGATCCGCGTCGAGAAGGACGCGCAGAAGACGAACGCGTACCAGGAGTGTCGCACGCTGATGCTCTCGCCGACGGTGCACGCCGTCCCGATTCCCGGCCTCGAGATCCTGGCGAACGACGTGCGGTGCACGCACGGCGCCACGGTCAGCCGGGTCGACCGGGAGCAGCTCTTCTACTTGATGGCCCGCGGCCTGAGCCGAGCCGAGGCCGAGCGCCTGATCGTCCGGGGCTTCTTCCAGGACGTGCTCGAC
>VAWW01000125.1:0-3165 GCA_005884575.1 Actinomycetota bacterium | reverse complement strand
TAGTCGTCTCGCTCAGGCTCGACCTCGAGCCAGAACTCCTGCGCGCAGATGGTGACGCGGAAGTAGCGGAGAAAGCCTTCCTGACCGAGCAGGTTGAACGCGAAGGGCCAGGGATCGCAGAACGTCACAGGCGCGTCGTAGCGATGGCCGGAGATCGTCAGATTCGCGCGCGAATGTCGTGCGAGTGTCGATACGCCTCCGACGTCGACCTTCTCCTCGGGCGCATGGGTCAGATCGATCCCGGCCGCGTCGGCGAGCCACCACCCGAAACGATTCGCGATCGTCCCCGTGTCGACGAGACAGAGTTGCGGGCCGATCTCGAGGTCCTCGAACTCGACCGGGATGGCGGGCCGTCCCGGCGGTGAGCCCGTCCCGGGGAGCTCGAGGAACTGGAACCTCAGGCCGGTCCGCCCCCCTCGGCCTCCCACGTGTGAGTGGGCACTCGGAACATGCCGTAGTCCGCCCGCCGCTCGTGACGGGTGAGCCAGGCCACCACCTCTTCAGGCGTATCGGCGGCGACGAGAACATCCGTCGGGCTCGCGAGCGCGACCCATTTTCCGATGTACGGCTCGAGCGCGCGCGCCTGTCGACCGCGATGCGGGCCTTCGGCCGTCGCGTCATCGGTTTCGGGCGCAGCCTGGACTCGCGCGGCGACAAAGCCGAGTCGCTTCAGGACGCGGCGCGCCTGGTGGGTGGTGAAGTCTGCGCGGTCGAGGCCGGTCGCGAGCATGAGGACCTGCTTTGGCGGATAGCGCCGACCGTTGACTACGACGTAATGCTGATGGATCGGTTCCGGCAGAACTCCGCGCAGCCGTTCCTCGACAGAGCGCCGATCGATCTCGAACTCCTGCCTCGCGACTTGAAACGACGCCATCTCTCGGACATGTCCTCTCTGATCTGTCTCTATCGAATGGTATCTGACTGACCCGGCGGTGCGTCAACCGGCGTCGTCGGCCAGCGAGACCCCGCGCGGCGCGCGGACGAACGGATCCGCGTGCCGCGCCGACAGCTCGGCCGGCCAGTCGCGGGGATAGTCGCCGAGGTCCTGGCCACCGCCGCCCGGTTCTCGTAGCTCCACCCGCATGCGCCGGTCCTCGATCCTGATCAGGTTGTACGCCGGATGCGGGAAGCCGCGCGTGCGCAGCGTCGACACCGTCCCGCTGTGCACGAGCAGCATCCCAGCGACCGGCCACACGTACGGGACATGGCGATGGCCGCTCAGCACGAGGTCGACCTCCAGCTGCCGCAGCAGCGACAGGACGTCGCCCGCGTCCAGCACCTGATTCCGCTCCCGACCGGTGCCGGGGATGGGCATCAGGTGGTGATGGCACACGAAGACGCTCGTCGATGTCCGGCTTCGACGAGTCCACCGCGACCAGCGCGACGTCGACGCCGGCGCAGGCCGTTCGCATCCGGGAGTCGCGCGGGCCGAACGTGTCCTCGAACCGCAGGTAGCCGACATTCCTCGCGTCATGGTTACCGGGCACGCGCACGACGTTCTCGCACTCGATCAGCGAGACCTTCTCGAGCACGTCGGGGTACTGCTCCGGATAGCCATCGTCGGTCAGATCGCCGGCCACGACCACGAGATCCGGCTTCGCCGCGTTGATCTCTTCGATCGCGGAATGCAGCAGATGCTCGCGATAGCGGCTTCCGCCGACGTGGAGGTCCGAGAGCTGGGCGATCAGCATCCTGCGAGTTTCGCGCAAGCGCGGCGACCGCGCATCCGCCGACCGCAAGGCCGACCGCCGTCTCGATCGCGTGGACGCGCGCAGCCGCGGCCGCCCAGGCCACGAGCCGGGCGCGAGCCGCGGAGCGATCCGGGCGCCGCTCCGCCCGAATCCGGCGCGCCATAGAGCGGCGCGCATCGCCAGCGCGAGGAGCTGGAGGAGAACGGAGCCTGTGAGCCAGCGCAGGTCGGCGTCGCCGATCGCCGAGTGCGACGCCGCTGCCTTCGAATTGCCTGACGTTCGGTCCTTCCGCGCGCGGGCACCAGCCCGCTGCACGATCGATCCCGGAGTGTCACACCCGTCTTTGCAGCTCGTCGAGCCCCTCCTCGAGGCGGGTGACGCGCACTTCGAGAGCGGCGACGCGGTCGTCCTCGCGGGGCACGCTGACGGCGGGCGCGGCCACGAGCTCCTCCCCCTCGCCCCCGAGCAGCTGGGCGTAGCGATCCTCCTTCTGGCCCGGCCGCCGCGGCTGCCGGGCGACGAGCTCGCGCTGGGCGAGGCCTTCGAGTGTCCGCTCGGCGTCTTCCAGCGTCCCGAAGCCGTACATCCGCTCCGTCCGCTGCTTCAGCTCGCCGAGCGTCTGTGGCCCGCGGAGCAGCAGCACCGCCAGCAGCGACAACTCCCCCTCGTCGAGCCCGAGGGCCTCGTTCAGGAGATGCCGGTGCTTGATCGCCCGGCTGCCCGCTCCGCTCGCGAGCCGCGCCCACCCGCGCTGCCCGAGCCGCTCGAGCGCCCTGCGGATCGTCGACTCGTCGTAGTCGACGACGGGCTCGCGGTTCGTCGACTGGTTGCACGCGAGCCGCAGCGCGTTGAGCGACAGCGGGTACTGGTCAGGCGTCGTCCGCTGCTTCTCGATCAGCGATCCCAGCACCCGCAGCTCAACCGGATCCGCATCCATCACTTCGACCACTGCGTGTGCGGCCGCTCGCCGACGACGCCGTCGAGCTCGAGATCGACACGCTCCTGGAAGAAGCACAGCAAGTTGCGGACCGGCTCCGCGTCGTGCTGCGGATCCGCGTACGTCCAGACGAGATCCTCCTCGTCGCCAACCGACCAGTACGACGCGCTTCCCTTGTACGCGCAGCGCGTCTTCTTCGCGCTCGGCTGCAGCAGTTCGGTCCGGACGTCCTCCGCCGGAAGGTAGTACCGCGGCGGCAGGCCGGTCTCGAACAGCACCTTCGCGCGGCGCGAATCCGCGAGCACCTCGCCGTCGAGCAGCACGCGAACGTGCCGTGTCGTCGGATAGACGTCGATGCGGTGATACGGATCCCGGGGATGGCCGTACAGCTGCTCTTCCTCTGCAAACCACTCGTCGACGCTGTTCCAGTAGAACGCGATCCAGCCGGCGATGAAGGCGACGGGCTTGAGCGGCTCGCGGTACGACCAGGCCGCGTTCTCGACGACGCAGTCACCGACGCGGATGGACCAGTAGCTC
>VAWW01000042.1 GCA_005884575.1 Actinomycetota bacterium | reverse complement strand
AGCGCCGTGCCGGCAAGCAGGGCGGCGAGGACGACGCCGACGTCCGTGTCGGAGAGGCCGCGGCGGGCGAGCGTGACGCCGATCAACACCGAGCCGAGCCCGTAGGCGAGCGCACGTGCCGCCTGCGCGGCGACGATCCGGCGCGCGTCGGCGCTCAGGCGCGTTCCTCGTAGACGGCCGCGCCGCCGCTTGCCGGGCAGAAGACGTACAGGCACTGGGAGATCGGATCCCAGCAGGTGGTGTGCGCCCCCTGCTCGGTTTCGACCGTCTCTAGCTGCTCGAGCCGCTTCGTGTCGAAGCTGCAGACAAGCCCCGGGTCGCCGATCGCGACGTACAGTCGCTCGAGCTCGGGGTCGTGCATGACGACGTCCGGGACACCGGGCAGCGGCAGGCTCGCGATCACTTCGCCGCTGTCGCGCTCGAGCACGGCCAGCTCGCCGCCGTCGGCCGCGCAGAAGAGGCGCCCCGAGTCGAGCCAGAGTCCGTGCGGACCGGCACTCGGTACCTCGAGCGCGCGCTCGATCACCATGCGCTCACAGTCGATGACGACGATCTGCGCCGGCTGCTGGATGTTGGCGTAGATGACGTCTCGCTCCGGGTCGTAGAGCGCCCAGCGCGGCCGACCCGGCAACGGCAGCTCGGCGATCACGCCCATCGAGTCGAGCCCGATAACCGAGGCGGTGCAGTTCTCGCCCACCGGATCACCTAAGTTGAAGCTGTAGAGCTGGCGCCGCGTCCGGTCGTAGGCGAGCCCGTTCGGGTGCGGCCCGACCTCGACCTGGGCGAGCAGCTGCTCGTCGGAGCAGCGAAAGACGCTGACACGCGCGGCGCCGCGGTCGCTCGAGAAGAGCAGGTCCTGCTGCTCATCGATCAGGACGCCGGCGACGCCGGGCAGCGCCGCGGGAAGGGCGCGCAGGTAGGTACGGGCGTTGCAGTCGAGCACCTCGATCCGGTCGGCGCCGGTGTGGGCGACGTAGATGCGCCGACGTTGGCGGTGGACGTCGGCGTGGTCGAAGCCGGGCTTCGCGCCGGGCGGGATCGCGATGAAGCCGACCCTGGCGAGACTCACCTCAGTTGCTTTCGCCGGCGCTTGCGACCTCGTTTTTGCACCAGGCGTAGAGCGCGTCGTAGACCGGCAGGGACAGCTCGAGCTGGCGGTGGTCGCCGAGGTTGAGCAGGTGGAAGCCTTCGGCGACCGCGAGCAGGCCGCGCGACTGCGGGGTCGCGTCGCGATCGTCGGCGACATCGGCGCCGTGCACGATCCGCGCCAAAAGCTGCAGCGCCGGCTCGTCGAGCTTGTACTCCTCGAGTAACACCTCGAACGAGCAGAGCCCGTCGCGGTGTGTGTATTCGGCGTTGGGGGCGTCGTAGGAGTGGGCGCCCTCGCGCTCGGCAACCTCGAGCACCTGCTCAGTCGGCACGTAGAGGAACTCCGCCTCGGCGTCGATGAAGTTCTTGATCAGCCAGGGGCAGGCGATCCGGTCGGTCTTCGGTCGTTCGCGTGTAACCCACTTCATGGTCGTTCTCCTCTCCTCTTAGTGGAGTGCGAGTCCGGCGATCGCGGCCGCGGCGACGAGTGCCGGCTCTGGCGCCTTGATCCGTTTCTGCAGTAGCAGGGCGAGTGCGACGACGCCGATCGCGGCCGAGAGCCAGCCGTGGATCGTCTGGCGGCCGATCACGATCGCGGCGCCGGCGATCGCGCCGGCCGCGGCGGCTGTTGCGCCCTTGACGAAGCCCTGCAGGCGCGGGTGTCGCTCGAAGCGGCGGAACAGCCGACCCGGGACGACGACGAACAGGTAGGTGGGTGTGAAGAGGGCGACGGTCGCGACGACCGCGCCGGCGACACCGGCGACGAGGTAGCCGGCGAAGGTGCCCATGATCACCACGGGACCTGGGCTGATCAGGCCCATCGCGACTGCGTCGGTTAACTGGCGCTCGGTCAACCAGTGGTGGTCGGTGACGAGACCCTGGTGCAGAAAGGGCACGTTCAGCCGTTGACTGGCCCGAATTATCATTTATCGTACAACTTCGATGCGAGGGCACATCTGACCGAGGCTCCGTTGAACCTCAGCGGGGTCGCTCGGCAGGGACCGGAGCTTCCACGGCTTGGCCGCTCGAGCCTCCGCGACCAGGTCGCCGATGCGCTCGAGACGCGAATTCTCGACGGAAGCTTCGAGGCCGGCGGCCGGCTCCCCACCGAGCACGATCTGACGGAGAGCTTCGGCGTCAGCCGCACGGTCGTGCGCGACGCGCTCCGCCTGCTCGAGGCCCGTGGGCTCGTCGATACGAGGCGCGGCGCCGGGACCGTCGTGAAGGCGACGTCCGTGGATGCCTACTCGAGCGCGGTCGCGACGATGCTTCTCCGCTCCGACCTGACGGTGGGCGACGTCTTCGCAGCCCGCGCGGCGCTCGAGGGGCAACTCGCGCTCGTGGCGGCGAAGAACCACACCCGCGCACATCTCGAGCGTGTGGAAGCTGCGCTGCAGCGTTTCGAGGGCGCGGTTCACGACCGCGCCGACGTCCGGGCGATCGTCAGCGGCCACGTCGACTTCCACACCGAGCTCGTGCTCGCAACGAACCTCGCCGCACTCGAGATTCTCCTGCGGCCGATCCAGGAGATGATGCTCGCGACGTCCGTCGTCGCACAGGGCGCCGATCCGCGCGACCCGCGCTCGTGGCGCGTCGAGGTCCACCGCGCGCTCCTGGACGCGGTCGCGACCCGCGATCCGGCCGCTGTCGTCGCCGCGAGCGAGAAGCACTGGTCCGTTCCTCTGCACGGAAAGCGCTACAAGGAGACCCGGCGCACGCGTCTCGGCGAGATGTTCGTGTCGCCGCGCGACCTGATGGCGATCCCGGGCGGTGCCGCGAGCGACGAAAGGAGGTCAGTCCGAACCACATCCGGTCCGCAGTCGCCGGCAGCCCAGTGAGGCAATCCCCCTGCCTGCTCCGCAAGGAGCAGCCAACGTTCTCCGGAGGTTCTGATGGGTGGTAGGAAATTGAAGGTCGCTTCGGTCGCGACGGCGCTCGTGATGACGGGCGCGTTCGCGGCCGTCGCAGCCGCGCGCACGCACGGGAGCGCGGCGCCGGCGAAGGCCGCAGCCAAGTATCGGATCGGGCTCGTCCTGCCCGACCTCTCGAATCTGTACATCGCCGGAATTCGCGACGGCGCCCAGGCCCAGGCGAAGAAGAGCGGCGTCGACCTGCTCGTGAAGGGCACCAACGACGCGGCGGGACAGACGAACGCGACGCTGGCGTACGTCGGCGCGAAGGTCAACGCGATCGTGGTCGACGCGATCGACGGCAAGGCGATCATCCCCGCGGTCAAGGCCGCGAACAAGGCCAACATCCCGGTCGTGGCGATCCAGTCGAATGTCTACGGCGGCAAGACCGCCACGTTCATCGCCGGCCGCGAGGACCTCGCTGGCAAGTACATCGGCCAGGACGCGGTCAACTGGTGCAAGAAGTACAACCCCTGCAAGATCGGCATCGTCGAGGGAATCAGGGCCGACCAGTCCGGCGCGACCGAGAACAAGGCGTTCAGGGCGGTGGTCGGGAAGGTGCCGTCGATCAAGATCGTCGGCGCTTCCGAGACGCAGTACGACCCGGCGAAGGCGCTGAACCTCGCGTCGAACTTCCTCACCGCGAACCCGGACCTGAACTACATCTACGCGTGGTGGGATCCGGGCGCCGCGGCCGCCGTGAAGGCGATCCAGGCGGCGGGCAAGCTCGGCAAGGTCGGCGTCGGAGCGCAGAACGGCGACTGCATAGCGCTCGGGCTCGTGATCAAGGGCCACCAGACGCAGACGTCGGCGTTCTTCCCGTCGATCATCGGCAGTCAGGGCGTGATCAGCGCCGTGTCGGCGGTGCAGGGAAAGACTCTGCCGAAGTACATCGAGGCGCCCGTCCTCTCGGTGACGACGAAGCTTGCTAACGCCTGGCTGGCCGGCACGTCGCAGCCGCCGGCGAAGCTCCGTGCCGACATCATGCGCCGGCTCAAGGAGGCGAAGTCGGGCAACTGCCCGACGAAGTAGCCGGAACGCTCCGCCGCGGCGGGACCACGCCGGTCCCGCCGCGGCGCACCTCCTCTCGATGACCGAGACGCCGCCTCAGACCGCCGAACCGCCCGCTCAGCCGTCGTGGGGGAGCGCCGGGGTCGGGCTCCTGCGCACGCGCCTCACCCGCGCGTCGAGCTCGCTGCGCGCGCTCGGGACGCTGTTCGCGCTCGGACTGATCTGGCTCTTCTTCGCGCTCGAGTCGCAGTACTTCTTCACGACCTCGAACATCTGGAACATCCTGCTCCAGGCGGCGAACATCGGGATCATCGCCGCCGGGCTGACCGTCGTGATGATCGCGGCGGAGATCGACCTCTCGATCGGCTCGCTGGAGGCGCTGGCCGGCTCCGTCGCGGCCGTGATCATCATCCAGCACCATCAGCCCTTTTGGCTCGGGGTCACCGGAGCGCTGGGGGCGGCCGTCCTCGCGGGTGCGATCAGCGGGCTGATCACCTGGAAGCTCAAGGTGGTCTCGTTCATCTCGACGCTCGCGATGCTCGGCATCGCGCAGGGCATCGCGTTCCTCCTCACGAACGGACACGCCATCGCCGGCTTCGGGAATCCGTACGACCAGATCGGCACGTGGACGATCGACGGCTTCCCGGGCGCGGCGATCATCGCCGCCGGCGTCTTCGTCGTCCTCCACCTGATGCTGACGCGGACGACGTTCGGCCTGCAGATCTATGCGGTCGGCGGCAATCCCGAGGCCGCCGCATACGCCGGAATCCGGCCCGGCCGTGTCAAGCTGATCGCCTTGATGATCAGCGGGCTGACCGGCGGCATCGGCGGGCTGATCCTCAGCTCGCGGCTCGACGCCGGGAACGGGCTGTTCGGCGCCGGCGACCTGCTCGCGGCCGTCGCGGCGGTCGTGATCGGCGGCACGTCGCTCTTCGGCGGCGTCGGCAGCGTCGTCGGAACGGCGATCGGCGTCGTGATGATCTCGAGCATCAACAACGGCCTGATCCTGATGAACGTTCCCGATTTCTGGCAGCAGATCGTCGTCGGCGTGATCATCATCGCCGCGATGGCCGTCGACCAGCTCGCGAAGGCCGCGCGCCTGGCGGTGCGATGAGCGCGCAGCCGAAGCAGAGCGGTCGTGAGCCGGTGCTCGAGGCGAGGGGCATCTCGAAGTCGTACGGAGCCGTCCAGGCGCTGACGGGCGTCGACATCGCGCTCTATCCCGGCGAGGTGCTGGGACTCGTCGGAGACAACGGCGCCGGGAAGACGACACTCGTGAAGTGCCTCTCGGGCGTGCTGAGGCCCGACTCCGGCGAGATCCACATCGACGGCGACGTGCAGGGGGAGCTGACGGCCGAGCGGGCCCGCACCCTCGGCATCGAGACCGTGTACCAGAACCTCTCCCTCGTCGACACGCTCGACGTGATGCAGAACTTCTTCCTCAACCGGGAGATCGTCTACAACAACCCCGTCGCGCGGCCGTTGCGCTGGATGAACCGCCGGCGGATGTACCGCGACACCGACGCGCATCTGAAGGCGCTCTCGCTGCCGGTCGACGCACGGCGCCCGGTCTCCGCGCTCTCGGGCGGGCAACGCCAGATGATCGCCGTCGCGCGCGCGATCACCTGGGGGCGGCACATCGTGATGTTCGACGAGCCCGCCGCCGCACTCGGCGTGAGACAGTCGATCCAGGTGCTGAACT
The DNA here is from genome assembly GCA_005884575.1 of Actinomycetota bacterium. GTDB lineage: Bacteria > Actinomycetota > Thermoleophilia > Gaiellales > Gaiellaceae > AC-16. Next base: position 5,634 of record VAWW01000042.1, on the reverse strand, counting down.
TCGTCCGGTCGATGGCCGCGAGAGGCGTAGCGGTGCTGTTCATCAGCCACAACATGCAGCACGTCCTTCAGGTGACGGACCGGATCGTCGTCCTGCGGCACGGGGAGAAGGTCGGCGACCTTGCCACCGCGGGCGCGACGGCACAGCAGATCGTGACGCTGATCACCGGCTCCGAGCTCGTGGTCGAGGGCCAGGACATCTCGGTCTGATGACGAACATCCGCCGGCGCGACGCGGTGCCCACCGCCGAAGAGCTCGAGGAGCTGGCCCGGCGGGACTCGCTCGAACTCGCGCCGGGCGAGGCCGAGGAGCTGCTCCCGGTGGTCGAGACGCTGACGGACTTCGGCGACGTGCTCGATCGCCTCGAGGGCGCGCTTCTCCTTCCCGAGCCTCCGCCTCGCGACCCCGGCTACGTGCCGGAGCCGGCGGAGAATCCGTGCAACGCCTTCATCCGGCGATGCCGTGTCGAGGGCGCGGGAGACGGCCCGCTCGCCGGCCGGACGGTCGGGCTCAAGGACAACATCTCGCTCGCCGGCGTGCCGACGACCAACGGATCGCGCCTCTCGAGTTACACGCCGCGACACGACGCCGTCGTCGTCGAGCGCATCCTGGCCGCGGGCGGCACGATCGTCGGCAAGCTGAACATGGACGACTTCGGCGCCTCCGGGCTCGGCGAGACGAGCGCCTTCGGCCCGGCGCGGAACCCCGTGGATCCGTCGCGCTCCGCAGGCGGCTCCTCCGGCGGCTCGGGCGCGGCGGTCCGCTGCGGGGCGGTCGACCTCTCGCTCGGCGTCGACCAGGGCGGCAGCGGCCGCATACCGGCCGCCTTCTGCGGCGTCGTCGCCGCGAAGGCGACCCACGGGCTCGTCCCCTCCTGGGGCGTGATGCACATCGACCACACGATCGACTTCGTGACGCCGCTCGCGCGAACGGTCGGCGACGCCGCGCTCCTGCTCGAGATGATCGCCGGCAGCGACTGGCGCGATGCACAGTGGGTGCGCGGGTCTCTGGAGCCGGTTAAGTACACGCGCGCGCGAGAACAAGGAGTGGACGGCCTCCGCGTCGCCATGGTGACCGAAGCGGCGGACCCCGAGATATGTGATTCCGCCGTGCTGGAGAACCTCGCCCGCTCGGCGGAGGCCCTCGCCGCCGCCGGTGCAGCGGTCGACGAGATCTCGATCCCGCTCTGGCGCGATGGGCTCGCGATGTTCATCCCCTACATCGGTCACCTCTTCAGCGACCTCTTCCGCACGGAGGGGCAGGGCGCGGGCCACCTCGGGGCCTACGACGTCGACGCGATGGAGGCCTACGCGCGGATGCGGCGAAGCGAGGGCGGCCTGCTCGCGCTGCAGATCAAGGCGTGGCTGCTCGCCGACGCCTTCGTCCACGACCGGTTTTTCGGCATCCCTTACGCGCGGCTGCACAACGCGCGGCTGGCGCTCCGGCGCGCGATCACCGACGCGCTCGGCAGCCGCGACCTGCTGGTCATGCCGACGATGCCGATGACGGCGCCGAAGCTCGCCGACGCCGGGACACCCTTCGCCGAGGTCTCGATGCGCACCGCCGCGAAGCTCCCCTTCAACACCGCGCCGCTGAACCTGAGCGGCCATCCCGCGCTCTCGGTTCCGAGCGGCGTCGACGGCGACGGGCTTCCGACCGCGGTGCAAATCGTCGCCGCGCACTTCGACGAGCAGACCGCTTTCAGGGCCGCCTTTGCGCTGGAGGCGGCAACGGGCCCGTTCGTCCCGTAGTGGTCTGGTCGGCACACGTCTCGATGCTCTTCCGGGAGCTGCCCTACCTCGAGCGGCCGGAGGCCGCAACCGGCGCGGGCTTCGGCACGATCGAAACGTGGTGGCCGGGAGACGGCGTCGCTGCAGCCTGGGCGGACGAGGTCACCCGGCTCGGCCTCGGCGTCGCAGCGATCAACAGCGACGGCGGCGACCTCGAGGCCGGCGAGCGCGGATTTCTGAACGACCCGGACCGGCGCGACGAGGCCCTGGCCGCGTTCACCGACGCCGTCGCGCTCGCTCGCCGCGTCGGGTGCACCGCGATCAACGTCCTTGTCGGCCGCGAGCAACCGGGTCGGCCGCGGGCGGCGCAGATCGCCGACGATCAACGAGCTCGACGTGCCGGGGTATCTTGTGCCGACGCCGCGCGCTGCGGCCGACCTGATCGAGAGCGTCGGAGCGGGGAACGTGCGACTCCTGTACGACTCCTACCACGCGGCACGCGCCGGAGACGACCCGTGCCGCGACGTCGCCCCGTTCGCGCCGCTGATCGGCCACGTGCAGTACGCCGACTGCCCCGGCCGCGGCGCGCCGGGCACGGGGAACGTGGATCTCGCCGCGTTCGTCGACGCACTGCGGAGCATCGGCTATCGCGGCGCGGTGGGGCTCGAGTTCGATCCCGGCGGGCCGACCGCCGACGCGCTGGAGCGGCTGCCGTGGTGACGATCAGCGATCTCCCGACGCCGTTCCTCACGGTCGATCTCGACGCGGTCGACCGGAACATCGCGCGGATGCAGCGCTACTGTGACGAGCACGAGCTCGCGCTGCGGCCGCATGTGAAGACGCACAAGATGCCCGCTCTCGCGCGACTGCAGGTCGTCGCCGGCGCGCGGGGCATCACGTGCCAGAAGCTCGGCGAGGCCGAGCTGATGGCCGACAACGGATTCGACGACATCCTGATCACGTTCCCGCTCGTCGGCACCGGGAAGGCCGAGCGGCTCGCCGACCTCGCCGGCCGCGTGCGCGTCGCCGTGGGCGCGGATTCCGACGTCGCGGCGCGCACGATCTCCGCCGCCCTTCAGGCGCGCGGCACGGCGGCGGCGTTCCTCGTCGACTGCGACACCGGTTTCCGCCGCACCGGCGTGCAGACTCCGGACGACGCCGCGGCGCTGGCGGAGCTGGTCGAGCGCCTGCCGCATCTCGAGCTCGGCGGCCTGATGACGCACCCCGCGGTGCGCGGAAGCGGCGAATGGCTCGCCGCCGCGCGGCGGCTGATCGAGCAGCGCGGGCTCGAGGTCGCGTGCGTCAGCGGCGGCGGGACGCCGCACGCCCGGGAGATCCACGAGAGCGGCGCATTCACGGAGTTGCGCGTCGGAACGTACGTCTTCGGCGACCGCCACCTGCTCGGCGAGGGCGCCGTTGCGCTGGACGACTGCGCCCTTCGCGTCGTCGCCACCGTCGTCAGCCGGCCGACGGCGGACCGGGCGATTCTCGACGCAGGCTCGAAGACGCTGACGTCCGATCTCCCGCCGGGCCGCGACGACGGCGGCTACGGCCTCTTGGTCGAGTATCCCGAGGCGGTGCTGGCGAGCCTCTCCGAAGAACACGCCACCGTCGACCTGTCCGCCTGCGAGGAGAGGCCGGCCGTCGGCGACGTCGTCACCGTGATTCCCAACCACGCCTGCGGCGCGGTGAATCTGCACGACCAAGTGGCCTTCCACCGCGGCGGGCGCGACGTCGAGATCGGCGGGGTGCCGGCCAGGGGACTCGTGCGGTAAGCGTGCCGGTAGCGTGGGATTCGCATGCGTGCACTCGTCAAGCCGACGGCGGAGAAGGGTCTCCGGCTCGAGGACGTCCCGGAGCCGAAGCCGGGGATCAACGACGTCCTCATCCGTGTCCACAAGACGGGAATCTGCGGCACGGATCTCCACATCTACGACTGGGACTCCTGGGCGCAGAGAACGATTCCGGTGCCCATGGTCGTCGGGCACGAGTTCGTGGGCGAGGTGGTTGCGTTCGGCGCCAACGTGAGCGACTTCGCCCGGGGGGATCTGGTCAGCGGCGAGGGCCACGTCGTCTGCGGCCGCTGCCGGAACTGCATGGCGGGACGCCGCCACCTCTGCGCGCATTCGATCGGGCTGGGCGTCCAGCGGCCGGGCGCGTTCGCCGAATACGTGGCACTGCCGATGACGAACATCTGGCACCACTGGCCGGGGATCGACGAGGACGTCGCCGCGATCTTCGACCCGTTCGGCAACGCCGTGCACACGGCGCTCACCTTTCCCGTTCTCGGCGAGGACGTGCTGGTGACCGGGGCCGGCCCGATCGGCTGCATGGCGACAGCGGTCGTGCGCCACGCGGGCGCCCGGCACGTCATCGTCACCGACCTCAACCCGCACCGGCTCGCGCTCGCCCGGCGCATGGGCGCGACGCTCGCGGTCGACCCGCGCGAGCGCGACCTCGCCGACGTGCAGCGCGAGCTCGGCATGACGGAGGGGTTCGACATCGGCCTCGAGATGTCGGGCAGCCCGGACGCGCTGCAGAGCATGATCGCGAACATGGCACACGGCGGCCGGATCGCGCTGCTCGGGATCCCGCCGGAGCAGACGCCGCTCGATCTCGACCGCGTGATCTTCAACATGCTCACGCTCAAGGGGATCTACGGGCGCGAGATGTACGAGACCTGGTACCAGATGACTGTGATGATCCAGTCGGGGCTCGAGATCGACCCGGTGATCACGCACCGCTTCTCGCATCGCGATTTCGAGGAGGCCTTCGCCGTCGCCGGCTCGGGGGACTCGGGCAAGGTCATCCTCGATTGGACGAATATCTAGGAGGCCTTCGTGTACGGAACAGTTCGAGACGATCTGGTCGGGACGCTGGCGGAGGTTCGCGAGGCGGGCCTCTACAAGTCCGAGCTCGTGATGACGACGCCACAGGGCGCGCACGTCGAGGTCGAGGGCCGCGGCGAGCTGCTCAATCTCTGCGCGAACAACTACCTCGGGCTCGCGAACCATCCGGCGATCGTGGAGGCCGCTCACGAGGCGCTCGACCGGTGGGGATACGGGCTGGCGTCGGTGCGCTTCATCTGCGGCACGCAGGCGCTCCACCGCGAGCTCGAGGAAGCGCTTTCGTCGTTCCTCGGCACGGAGGCGACGATCCTCTTCAGCTCCTGCTTCGACGCGAACGGCGGCCTCTTCGAGGCGCTGCTCGGCGAGGAGGACGCGGTCATCTCCGACCAGCTCAACCACGCGTCGATCATCGACGGGATCCGGCTGTGCAAGGCGCGGCGGCTGCGCTACGCGAACGGCGACATGGACGAGCTGGAAGCGCGCCTCGTCGAGGCTGCGGACGCCCGCCGCCGGCTGATCGCCACCGACGGCGTCTTCTCGATGGACGGCTACCTCGCGCGGCTCGACCGGATCTGCGAGCTCGCCGAGCAGCACGACGCGCTCGTGATGGTCGACGACTCGCACGCCGTCGGCGTCGTCGGGCCGGGCGGACGCGGAACGCCGGAGCATCACGGCGTCGTCGAGCGCGTCGACATCCTGACCGGCACTCTCGGCAAGGCGATCGGCGGCGCGAGCGGCGGCTACGTCTCCGGCCGGCGCGAGATCGTCGAGCTCCTGCGTCAGCGCGCGCGTCCGTACCTGTTCTCGAACAGCGTCGCGCCGCCCGTCGCGGCTGCGAGCCTGCGCGCGCTCGGCCTGATCGAGAGCTCACACGAGCTGCGCGATCGGCTCCGCGACAACACGGCCCACTTCCGCTCGCGGATGGGTGAGCTCGGCTTCGAGATCCTGCCCGGCGAGCATCCGATCGTCCCGGTGATGGTCGGCGACGAGCCGACCGCGGCGCGCTTCTCGGAGAAGCTCGTCGAGCTGGGCGTCTACGCGGTGAGCTTCTCGTTC
>VAWW01000041.1:17837-26578 GCA_005884575.1 Actinomycetota bacterium | reverse complement strand
CGTCGCGTTGGACTTGCCTGACCCCTCGCGGAGTCGTGCCGACGCGGGAGCTCCATAAACGGCTCCATACCCACCGCGCGTTCGACAAAGAGCAAGTCGGCCTGAACGAGAAACTGCCGACGTGCGGCGCTTTTGCAGAGCCCTCTGACGGACTCGAACCGTCGACCCCCTCCTTACCATGGAGGTGCTCTACCAGCTGAGCTAAGAGGGCGAGCGGGGGAAGTCTAGCCCGCCTTAGAGTCGCCCGGTGCGCTCGGGACGGACACTGACGGTCGTCGGATGTCACGCCGGCGGGGAGGTCGGCAACGTCGTCGTCGGCGGAGTGCTGCCGCCGCCCGGCGAGACGGTCTTCGAGCAGATGCAGGCGTTGCGCGCGGACGACTCGCTCCGCCGCCTCCTTCTGCGCGAGCCGCGCGGCAGCGTTGCCGTGCACGCGAACCTCATCGTTCCCTCGACTCGCGACGATTGCGACGCGGGCTTCATCATCATGGAGCCGACCGAGTACCCCGCGATGTCGGGATCGAACACGATCTGCGTGGCGACCGTGCTGCTCGAGACGGGGATGGTCGAGATGCGCGAGCCCGAAACGACGCTGCGGCTCGAGGCTCCGGCCGGTGTCGTCCAGGTGCGCGCCGCGTGCCGCGACGGCCGCTGCGAGAGCGTCGAGCTGACGAACGTTCCCTGCTTCGTCGACCGGCTCGACGCGCTGCTCGAGGTCGACGGAATCGGAACGTTGACGGTCGACGTTGCGTTCGGCGGCATGTGGTATGCGATCGCCGACGCGGAGGCGCTTGGGTTCGTGCTCGAGCCGTCGGAGGCACGGGAGCTCGCGCTCATCGGCGAGCAGATCCGCCTCGCCGCGCGCGAGCAGTTGCCGTGCGCGCATCCGGAGAACCCACAGATCGCGGGGGTCAGCATCGTGCAGATCGCGGAGCCGTGGCAAGGCGTCGGCGCCGTCTCGAAGAACGCGGTCGTCGTCGCGCCCGGCCGGCTCGACCGCTCGGCGACCGGCACCGGGCTTTCCGCGCGCATGGCCGCCCTCCACGCCCGCGGCTCGATGCGCGCCGGCGACGCGATGACGCACGCGTCGGTGATCGGCTCGACCTTCGGCGGGCGGATCGTCTCCGAGACGACGGTCGGCGACCGACCGGCGATCGTCCCGGCGATCCGCGGCAGCGCCTGGATCACCGCGATCACGCAGGTGCTCGTCGACCCGACCGATCCGTTCCCCGAGGGCTATCTGCTCTCGGACACCTGGCCCGGGCCCGACGTGCAGGAGTGAGGTTCCGCGAGCTGATCGAGTCCGTGACGCCGGAAGGCCGGCGGACGCGGATCGTCGCGATCGACGGTTGCGGCGGTTCCGGTAAGTCCGAGTTCGCGGCGGAGCTCGCGCGCGTGCTCCCGAACGCGACGGTCGTGCATACGGACGGCTTCGCACGGCCGCACGTGCGCGGGTGGGAATGGAATCGGATGCGCGAGCAGGTTCTCGAGCCGATCCTGGCCGATCAACCCGGCCGATACCAGCGCTACGACTGGGAGACGGACGCTCCGGCGGAGTGGCACGACGTCCCGGTCGGCGGGACGCTGATCGTCGAAGGCGTCTCGTCCATGCGCCGCGAGCTCGGAACGTACTGGGACGTCGCGATCTGGGTCGAAGCGCCGTACGACGTCCGTCTGCGCCGCGGCGTCGCGCGCGACGGTGAGGCGCTTCGGGCGCGGTGGACGGACGTCTGGATGCCCGAGGAAGCGGAGTACGTCGCCGCCGAGCGCCCGGACCTGCGTGCCGACGTCGTCGCGGACGGCACGCAGCCGTTCGATGTCTGAGCGAGTGGGGGCGGGAGGATTCGAACCTCCGTAGGCTGAGCCGACGGGTTTACAGCCCGTTCCCTTTGGCCACTCGGGCACACCCCCAGGGAGCGCCATTGTAGCCTTGACGATTGTGGAGTCGTTCGACGCGGTCGTCGTCGGCGCCGGTCCGGCCGGCTCGACGGCCGCGCACCTGCTCGCGCGCGAGGGCGTCTCCGTCCTGCTCGTCGACCGCGCGGTCTTTCCGCGCGACAAGCCTTGCGGAGGCGGGCTGACGGGGCGCGCCGCCCGCCTGCTGCCGTGCTCGGTCGACGCTGTGGTCGAGGACAGGATCGAGGTCGCCGAGGTACGTCTTCGGTACCGCTCGAGCTTCCAGCGGCGGGCGCGGGCGCCGCTCGCGCTGATGACGCAGCGCCGGCGGCTCGACGCGTTCCTCGTCGATCGTGCAGCCGCGGCCGGTGCAGACGTGCGCGACGGCGTCAAGGTGAGCGACGTTCGCGAAGACGCGCTCGTCGTCGGCGGCCGTGAGATCGCGACGCGCGCGCTGATCGTCGCCGACGGCGCGAACGGTCCCACCGGCCGCGCCGTCGGGCTCGGCGGCGACGTCGTCCACGGTGTCGCCCTCGAAGGCAACGCGCCGTATCCGAACGAGCGCTATCGCTCGCGGATGGTGCTCGAGTTCGCCATCGTTCCCGGCGGATACGGCTGGGTGTTTCCGAAGGGCGACCACGTCAACGTTGGCGTCGGCGGGTGGCAGAGCGAGGGACCACAGTTGCGGGCGCATCTCGCGCGGCTGTGCACCGAGCACGGCATCGACGAAGCGACGGTGACAGAAGTTCGAGGTCACCGGCTCCCGATGCGCCGCTCCGAGAACCGCATCGCGCGCGGACAGGTCGCGCTTGTCGGCGACGCGGCGGGTCTCGTCGACCCGTTCTCGGGTGACGGGATGTACGAGGCGCTCGCGAGCGCCCGGTTTGCGGCGGCGGCGGTGCAGGAGCTGCTGGCGGGACGCGTCGCGGATCTCGGCGGTTACGCGGCCGCGGTCGGCCGTACGCTCGTTCCACTGACGGCTGCGGGCTGGGGGGCGAAGCTTGCGATGGACCGGTTCCCGCGTGCGACGTTCGCATGCGTGCGGCTGCCGGTGACATGGCGTGTCGTCGAGAAGCTTCTGCTCGGAGAGCTCGGCCATCCGGGCGCGGCGCGCGGCGCCGATCGTGCGGCGGTCCGCCTGATCGAGGCGCTCGCCCGGCGCGCTTCCGCGGAGCCGGCGGCATGAAGGGCCTCTGGGCTGCCGCGGCGCTCTGCGCCGTCGCCGCCGGGCTCCCGGCTGCGGCCCCGGCCACGCGCACCGCGTATCCGTGCGAGCCGACTGCGATCGACGGCTTCGGCCCGTTCGGCCGCGCGCGGCCGCCGTTGCGGGCCAAGATCGGCACCGGCCACGTGCTCACCGGGACGGTGATCGCGGCGGACACCTGCAAGCCGCTCCGGGGCGTCGCGGTCGAGTTCATGCAGTCGAACGCGAACGGGGTCTACAAGCTTGCCGGCAGCGCCACCGTGCTGACCGACCGGGCCGGCCACTTCCGCTTCCAGGGGCCCATTCCGCCGCGATACGAGAGCCTGCCGCCGCACATCCACATCCGGATCGACGTGCCGGGCTACAAGCAGCTCCTGACGAGATATGTGGTCGCCCAGGGCGAGCGCCGGGGCCGTGTGCGGCTCGTCCTGGAGCCGGATCAGCTCTAGCTTCTCGCGCGCGCGTCTACATAAAGCGCCGAGACTCGGCTCCGCCTAAAGCCCGGCGCCCCCCGCGCCGATGGAGTTCTTGCGATGGAACTCAACTCGCTCCTTCGCCGCGCCGTCGACCTCGGCTCGAGCGACATCCACCTCAAGATCGGCAAGCCGCCGATGCTCCGCCGCGACGGCGACCTCGGCCCGATGGAGGAGTGGCCCGAGCTGACCGAGGCCGATCTCGCGACGGCGCTCACGAGCGTCACGGCCAAGGCGCCGCACCGGTTGCAGCAGTTCCACGACTCCGGCGACCTCGACCTCTCGTACCAGGACGAGGACCTCCCGCGCTTCCGCGTCAACGCCTACCGGCAGCGCGGCGCAACCTCGTTCGCGCTGCGCGTCATCCCGAAGACGGTGCCGAACTTCGAGCAGCTCAACCTGCCCGCCGGCGTCCACAAGCTTGCGAACGAGCACCGCGGCCTCGTCCTCGTCACCGGCGCCACCGGCTCCGGAAAGACGACGACGCTCGCCGCGATGATCGACTACATGAACCGCAACCGGAAGCAACACATCATCACGATCGAAGACCCGATCGAGATCCTGCATCCGGACCACAACTGCATCGTCAACCAGCGCGAGGTCGGACTCGACACCGAGTCGTTCGGCCAGGCGCTGCGGCGCGCGCTCCGCCAGGATCCGGACACGATCCTGATCGGCGAGCTGCGCGACGCCGAGACGGCCCAGACCGCGCTCCAGGCGGCCGAGTCCGGCCACCTCGTCATGTCGACGCTGCACACGATCGACGCCGCCGAGACCGTCGGCCGCATGATCGAGTTCTTCCCGCCCGAGAAGCAGGAGGTCATCCGGTCGATCCTGGCCGGCGTCCTCCGCGGCGTGATCAGCCAGCGACTGCTGCCGAAGGTCGGCGGCGGACGCGTCGCCGCGGTCGAGGTGATGGTGATGAACACCCGCATCGCCGACCTGATCCGCGAGGCGCGCGCCGAGGAGATCACCGACGCCGTCGCCGAGGGCGAGTTCTTCCAGATGCAGACGTTCACGCAGGCGCTGATCGAGCACGTGCTCGCCGGGAACGTCGACCGCGAGATCGCCGCGAACGCGGCGACCAACAAGCACGACTTCCTCGTCTCGCTCGAGCAGGCGGAGAAGCGCAAGCGTGCCGAGGACGCCGCGGCCGCGCAGGAGGCCGAGCAGGCTGCGCACCAGACGCAGCCCGAGGCGGGGGGACTCGTCGCAGTCGAGCCGGCCGCGCAGTCGGTCGCTCCGCCGGTCGCCGAGGAAGGCTTCGGCGGCCTCAGGATCGCTGCCGCGGAGTAGACGTGCGCCGCATCGCCGCCGCCGCCGTCGTGATCGGCCTCGCCGTGCTCGGCGGCACCGCTCGCGCCGACACGTTCGCGATCGTCGATCCGAACGCGCCGGTCGTTCCGGGACTCACCGGTCTTCCGAGCGCCGAGCTTCCGAATCCGCCCGGCGGGATCACCGTCCCGCTCATGTTGAGCGCGCCGCCGGCGCAGCCGCAGCAGCTCGATTGGCCGCAGCTGCAGGGGCTCTGGCAGAGCGCGGGCGCCGCGTACGGGATCCCGTGGCAGGTGCTCGCGTCGATCAACAAGATCGAGTCGAACCTCGGCCGGAACATGGGCCCGAGCTCCGCCGGCGCGATCGGCTGGATGCAGTTCATGCCGTCGACCTGGATGCGCTGGGGCACGGACGCGAACGGCGACGGCGTCGCCGACCCGTGGAACGCCCAGGACGCCGTCTACTCCGCCGCGCGCTACCTCGCCGCCGCCGGCGGCGCGACGGACATCTCGCGCGCGGTCTTCGCCTACAACCACGCCGACTGGTACGTGCGGGAGGTCCTCGACCTCGCGCAGATCTACGGGCAGGGCGGCGACGTCGCCTTCACGCTCGACCAGATTCAGGTCGACCTCCAGAAGGCGCAGGAGAAGGTCGTCGATGCGAACCGCGAGGTGGTCGCGCAGGAGGCGCTCGTCCGCAAGCTCGAGCAGGCCCAGCGGCCGTGGCGCGCCCGCGAGGCCGCCGCCCGCGTCCTCTCCGACCGGCTCGCGGCCGGCAAGCAGGCCGCGCGCCTCGAGCTGAGCCGGCGGCTCGCCGTCGCCGAGGCCGACCGCCGACGCGCGAGGCTCGCGACCGCCGAGCAGGAGCTCGAGCAGGCCCGCACCCAGTCGCAGCCCGCCTCCTTCTCGCCCGGGGCGGGGACGCTCCTCCAGGCGCCGTCCTACTCGGGCAACTGGGTCTTTCCGGTCGGCGGCGGCCCGAGCGTCGTCTCGGTCGGCCACACGCACCACGACTATCCGGCGGCCGACATCGCCGCGCCCGCGGGCTCGCCCGTTTACTCGCTCTCGGACGCCGTGGTCACGCGGTCCTGGCATTTCCCCGACCCGCGCTGCGGGATCGGCCTGACGCTCCAGACCTCCGACGGCCAGAGCTGGACGTACTGCCACCTCGCCTACGAGGAGCCCGGCGTCGTCCCCGGCGCCCGGCTCACGGCGGGCCAGATCGTCGGCCTCGTCGGCTCGACCGGCCACGCCACGGGGCCGCACCTCCACCTCCAGCTCAACCCGCAAACCGAATACCCGCAGAACGAGCCGTGGTTCCAGGCCTTCGCGGGGGTCGCCTTCCGCTGGCAGGACGCCCCGACCCCGCTCGAGCCCTCCGACTCCTCCCGCTCCCTGGCCGGCTCGACCGGCGGGGCGCCTGTCTTCGCCGTCGTTCCCGACGCCGCTGTCCCTGCCGGCCAGGCTCCGAGTGACGTTGTCCTTTTCAACCGCTAAGAGGGCTCAACTCCCGGGCCTGTTCTGCCGATTGGGCCTGTGATGCTCGAGCGCCTGCCTGCCTTCGTCCCCCGGGTGATCCTGATCGCCGTCGTCGGCCTTCTCGCCACGGGTGGGCTGACGTATGCCGCCGAGCAGCAGCTCGCCGCCGCCCCTGCCCCGGTCGTTGCGCCTGCGCCGGTGCAGAAGCGCGCGACGCTGATCGTCCCCGATCTGCGCCGCCAGGCCTTCGTCTTCGCGAAGGGCCAGCTCCAGGACGCGGGCTTCTCCTGGCGCGTCGTCGGCGGCGTCCGAGGCTTCGCTGCGAACGTCGTCGTCGCCCAGTCGCCGGCCGCCGGCGTCAAGGTCTTCGACACCGGCGCCCCGCTGATCAAGCTCACGCTCTCCCGGAACCGGAAGTACGTCCAGTCGGGCGCGCCGGAGGACATCTCGCCCTACCGCGCGACGCCGATCCAGCTCGCCGACGCTCCGGTCGCGACGGCTCCGACGACCACGACGACGCCTGCGCCTGCGACGACGACGACCCCCGCGCCGGCTCCGGCTCCGGCCGCGACGACGCCCGCTCCGGCGACCCCCGCGCCCGCCGCCGCCACGACGACGGCAGCGCCCGAGATGGCCGCCGCGCCGGCCGCTCCCAAGGCGCGGTACCCCCAGGCCCGTCCCGCCGCCTTTGCCGCCGCCGGCGCGCCGAAGGAGCCGCTCGACGAGATGCCGCTCGTCGTCCGCGCGAACGCGCTCGGCAAGTGGCTCGAGACCCATCCGAAGCCGACCGACGCGAACGTCCGCCACTGGCTCTACCAGAACGAGTGGATCGTCACGGGAGCGAAGTTCGGCTGGTGGCGCGGCACCGACGCGCTGAAGGTGCTCGTCGCAGTCGACCGCCGCGCCGAGGCGGTCTGGGGCATCGGCTCGAAGAGCGAGGCCGCGGCCGCGCGCGCACTGACGGAGGTCGGGGCGCGATCCCAGTGAAGGCGCTCCGCCGGGAGAGCGGTTACACCGTGGTCGAGATGCTGATCGTCATGGTGGTGATGGGCATCGTGATCGGCGGGATCACAACCGCGTTCGTGAGCGGCTCGAAGGCCGAGCTCGACATGAACCGGCGATTTTCCGCGCAGCTTAGCGTGCGGCTCGCGATGACGCAGCTGCGCGCCGATGTCCATCTCGCCTGCAGCGCGACAGCGTCGGCAGGCCAGCTCCTGCTCTACCCGTCGGCGGGTTCTTCCAGCGCTGCGAGCTGCGCAGCCTCGCCGACGATCGCCTGGTGCACCGGGGCAAGCTCGACCGCGACGGGCCGGTACACGTTGTTCGAGGCCTCGGCCGCAAGCTGCAGCAACCCACCGGGCGGAAAGCCGTGGGCCGACTACCTGACGACGAACTCCATCTTCACGGTCAACACGCCCGCAGCGGGATCGAAGCAACTGATGAGCGTCACCGTCGCACTCGCCGCAAACACGAACAAATCACTCTCGGCGACGACGGGCGTAGACAGGTACCTCCTCGCCGACACGATCGTCATGCGGAACTCGGTGCCCGGCTAAACGTGCGCCTGATGGAGAGACTGCGGCGGAATCACGGCTTCGCGCTGCCGGTTGCGCTCGGCGTGATGCTCGTGCTCGCCATCGTCGTGACGGCGGTGATCGAGTACACGAGCTCGAACGCGCGCTCGTCGACGTCAGACCAGGTCAGGCAGGTCACGGACCAGTATGCGGAGGCGGGACTGAACAGGGCGTACTCGGTTCTGAACGCCAACAACACGACGGGCTCGAACCCGATCAATCCGGCCCTGTTCGGGTGCACGACGGCTTCGGGCGGATTGGGCGCGTCGAACTGCTCGAGTCCGACGTCGCTCTTCTACTGCATCGCAGCGCCGTGCTGCGCCGGCGGTTCCTCGCCCTGCGCCGGCACGCCCGGAACCGCGTCCGTGTACGGGTATTACAGCGGCACGAACGCCGGGACGTACACCGGCCCCGGCGCGGGCCAGGGCGGGATTTCCGTCCCAGCCCAGACGTGGCTCCTCTTCTCGACCGGTTACGCACGCAACCCGACCGGCGCCGGGCCGGCCTCGAAGACGCTTAAGGCGATGGTCAACATCAGCTCGGCATCCGCGGGGCGCGTCGCGTCGGTGTGGAACCACATCTTCATCACGGCTCCGCTCGTCGCCAACCAGTGCCAGCTCGACTTCTCCGGTAACGGCATCCTTGTCGACGTTCCCGTCTACGTCATCGGCAATTTCTGCCTCAGCGGCCAGAACGTGTCGGTCCAGGAGGTCACCGGCGGCCAGGGGATCGATCTCCAGGTCGGCGGGACACTCGTCCTGAGCGGGTCGGGCTCCAAGGTCGGCGCCGACTCCACGCACCCGATCACGACCGGCGTCGTTGTCGGTGGCTGCACGACCGT
>VAWW01000041.1:0-17829 GCA_005884575.1 Actinomycetota bacterium | reverse complement strand
TCGGCGCGGCGGACACGTTCGTACCGAACGACGCGCCGCAGCTGAGCACGACGGACATCTCGAACAACTACAACAACTTCGACCCGGGCCCGAAGCACTCGTGCCAGTCGGGGACGACGCCGGCGCCGCCCGCCGCGAGCGCGTTCGACAACGACACCACGCAGAACAACTCCGCGTCCACGTTCGAGCTGACCCCGAACTTCAGCTATTCATGCATCTCCCAGAGCGGTGCGAGCACGGGTCAGCTCACGTGGAACAACTCCACGAAGCGGCTGACCGTCGCGGGCTCGATCTTCATCGACGGGAGCATGACCGCCTCACAGTCCGGGACCTACACGGGCACCGCCGTGATCGAGGTCGCCGGCACGTTCACGGTGAACGGCAACGGCACCGCGCTGTGCGCGACCGGCCCGCCCTGCGACTTCACGAACTGGCAGGGGACGAGCAGCAACACGTCGATGCTGACGATCGCTCCGCTCGCCGCCAACACGACTGCGATCACGTTCACGAACAACGCGCAGACCTTCCAGGGCTCGCTCTGGACGCAGCCCAGCTCGTCGATGACGTTCCAGAAAAACGGCGTCACCGTCAACGGACCGATCAGCGTCGGCAAGCTCGACTCGACGTTCAACAACGCGTCCATCAAGCCGCTGCCCACGATCACGAACATGCCGATCGGCGCGCCGATTCCGCCCAATACGGGCGTCACCATCGGCCCGTTGACGTACGTCAAGTAACAAGCTCCCGTTTTCGGGGGATTCCCCTGCAAGCGCGGCGAATTACGCTTCGACCGAAAGCTCGATCGCACTGCGGCTGGACCTCAATCTGGGAGAGGAAGACCGCAGTGGACCGCATCCGCCGCATCGCCGCCGCCGAGCAGGGCATCGCACTCGTGATGGCGCTCGGAGTCCTGCTCGCCTTCACCGTCACGGGGACGAGCCTCGCGTACTACACGACGTCGAACGGCAATTCGACGGCGCACGTCAGGAGCGATCAGGTCGCCCGTGCGCTCGCCGAGGGCGGGCTCGCAATGGCGTGGAGCCGGCTCGAGAACGCGTCGAACCCGAGCATGCTCGACGCGCTGCCGCCGCAGACCGCTCCGGCCGTCGTGCCGGAGGACGGCGGAACCGCGTCGTACTACGGGACGCTCGACAGCACGACCAAGATCTGGACGCTGACGGGAGTCGGCACCGTCACCATGCAGGGCACCGGCGCGCAGATCGTCCGCGCCGTGCACAGCCGGGCGCAGCTCGGGAGCGGCACGCGCGGCAACGCGAACAACGCCGTCTGGAACTACGTTTACGCGGACGCACTGACCGGCTGCACGCGTCTCGACAACCAGGTGACGATCAGCGTCCCGTTCTACATCCGCGGGAACCTCTGCATGTACAACTCGGCGAGCGTCACGAGCTATGCCGTCCAGGTCGGCGGCAAGGTGACAATGAACAGCTCCTCGAACGCGATCGGCGACTCGGCCGCACCCCTCCACGAGATCCATATCGCGGGCGGGTGCAGTCCGGACGGCGGCGCTCACTACGACGGCCCGTGCGGTCCCGTCGACCGCGTCTACGGCCTGCAGGTCGATGCGAAGACGACCGGTTTCACGAAGCCGCCCGTCGACATGCCCGGGACGTACGCGAGCGCGCAACCGGGACCGAAGCACGGATGTACGACCGGCAGCTTCCCCGGCGGCTTCGACAACGACGGTGTCATGAACGCCAGCCTCAGGTCGATCGACATCGCGCCGAAGGGCGTGGCGTACGACTGCCGGGTGCTCGACGCGAGCGGAGCAGTCGTGGCGGAGATCGGCTGGGACGGCGCGTCGTCGCTGACGATCCAGGGCACGATCTTCTTCGACGGCAACATCGTCATGAACACGCAGAACCACGTCGTCTACCACGGCAAGGCGACGATCTATGCGAGCGGCACGATCTCGATCTCGAACCAGTCGACGATCTGCGGGACCGACATCAACTGCAATACGAACTGGGACAACACGAAGGACATGCTCGCGTGGGTCTCCGGGGCCGCGTGCCCCGGAAACGGCAGCGAGCTGGATGGCTTCAAGATCGACAACTACTCGACGTTCCAGGGCGCGATCTACACCGTCTGTGACTACGGCGAGGGCAACCACACCACCGTCTGGGGCCCGGTCGTCTCGCGCCAGCTCTATTTCCAGAACTCAACTACGAACTTCTATGTGCCGATAGGTGTTCCGTTGCCCGGAATGCCCGCCCAATACGATCAGGTCGTCACCGTCGCGCCCGTGCCCGGGAGCTGGGGGGACTAGCGGCGTGAGCCTCGCCCTCGCCGGCATCGTGCTCGCCCCCGGCCTCGCCGTGGGGAGCTTCCTGAACGTCGTCGCCGCTCGCCTGCCGCTCCGGCGCTCGATCGTGAAGCCGCGCTCCGCCTGCATGAGCTGTGGGACGGAGATCGCCTGGTACGACAACCTGCCGCTCGTCTCCTGGGCGGCCCTGCGGGGCCGTTGCCGCTCCTGCGGCGCGGGGATCCCGGCCCGCTACCCGGCGGTCGAGCTCGCGACCGGCCTGCTCGTCGCGGGCTGCGTCCTGAAGCTCGGCCTCTCCGGCCGCGCGGCCGTCGCCGCCTTCTTCTGCATCGTGCTCATCGCGATCTCGGCGATCGACCTCGAGCACAGGATCATCCCGAACCGGATCGTCCTGCCGGCCACGGTGGTCGTCCTCGCGGCCCAGACGGCGCTCCAGCCGAGCGTCGAGTGGATCGCCGCGTCGCTCGGGGCTTCGCTCTTCCTCTTCGCCTTCGCGCTCGCCTACCCGGCCGGCCTGGGAATGGGCGACGTCAAGCTGGCGCTGCTGATGGGCGCTGCGCTGGGCCGCACGGTTCCGGTCGCGCTGATGATCGGGATGATCTCGGCGCTCGCCCCCGCGGCCGTCCTCTTCGCCCGTCACGGCTCCAAGGCCCGCAAGATGGGGATCCCGTTCGGCCCCTTCCTGGCGCTCGGCTCTGTCGTCGCGCTCTTCGCCGGCGGGCCGCTGCTCGACGCGTACCTGCACGTCCTGCACTAGCGCGCTCTCCCTCGAATGGGGGATGCCCGAAGGGCTTCCCAGGCGAATCGGGCTCAGCATTTCGGCCCGAACTGCCGATAACTCGTTCGAGGGATTGAGATGAGCGACCAGCAAATCGAAGGGCCCAAGCTCCGCACCGCCGGCGGGCCTGCCGCGGCGCCCGCTGCCCCTGCGTACGGCGTCAACGAGATGGCGGAGCTCGTCGTCGACCTGTTGACCGCGACCGGGCTCGTTCCCGCCGACCGGCTGGCGCTCGTGCGCGGCCGCGCCGCACAGGGCGGCTCGCTTGCCCAGGCGCTTGTCGACGAGGGCGTCGCCTCGAGCGAGGGAATCGCGCGCCTGCTCGCGGCGCGCCACCAGCTCCCGCTCGTCGACCTCGCGCTGACCGGTGTGAAGGAGGACGCGACGCGTGCGATCCCGCTGCACGTCCTCGAGCGCGTCGCCGCGATCCCGTACCTGATCGAAGGCGACACGATCCATATCGCCGTCGCCGACCCGGCCGACCTGAACGCCCTCGACCAGCTCCGGCTCGCGACGACACACCGCGTCGAGATCGGGGTCGGCTCGCGCGAGGACATCATGCGCGAGGTCGCGCGCATCGGCCGCGCGGCAGAGGCGTTCGGCAACCGCGCGATCCTCGAGGAAGAGGTCGAGGTCGCGGTCGTCGAGGAGGACGAGACCGACCTCGAGGCCGACGACGGTGTCAGCGACGCGCCGCTCGTGCGTCTCGTCAACTCCGTGCTGTTCCAGGCGGCGGAGGACGGCGCATCAGATATCCACTTCGAGCCGCAGGAGGACTCCCTCGTCGTGCGATACCGCATCGACGGCGTGCTGCATGAGGTGCAGCGCATCCCGAAGCGGATGACCCCGGGCGTGACCACGCGACTGAAGGTGCTCGCGAAGCTCGACATCGCCGAGCGCCGAAAGCCGCAGGACGGTCGCATCTCGTTGAACGCCGCCGCTGCCGGCCGCATGCTTGACGTCAAGTCGAAGAAGCCGCCGACGCTCACGGAGCTCGGCATGTCCGACGAGATGCGCGCGCGGATGGAGCAGATCGTCAAGCGCCCGACCGGCGCGCTGCTCGTCACCGGCCCGACCGGCTCCGGTAAGTCGACGACCCTCTTTGCGTCGCTCGTCGAGATCAACAGGCCCGAGATCAACATCATTACCGTCGAGGATCCGGTCGAGTACCGGCTCTCGGGGATCAACCAGGTCCAGATCAACAACCGTGCCGGGATGACGTTCGCCGCGGCTCTCCGGTCGATCCTGCGTTCCGACCCGGACGTGGTGATGGTGGGAGAGATCCGCGACGGCGAGACCGCCAAGATCTCGATCGAGGCCGCGCTCACCGGTCACCTCGTGCTCTCGACGCTGCACACAAACGACGCTCCCGGCGCGCTGACGCGCCTCAACGAGATGGGCGTCGAGCCGTTCCTGACCGGCGCCGCGGTCACCGGTGTGCTGGCGCAGCGCCTCGCGCGGAAGCTCTGCTCGAGCTGCTGCGAGATGTACACCCCGACCGTCGAGGAGATGCTCGCCGCGCGCGTGTCGCCCGATATCGCCGCCGCGTCGGACGGGATGGCCTTCTACCGCAAGCGCGGCTGCCCGCGCTGCAACCAGACCGGCTACAAGGGCCGGATCGGCATCTTCCAGCTGCTCGAGATGAGCGAGCAGCTGTCCTCACTCGCCGCGAAGCATGCGAGCCGCGAGGAGATCGAGCGAGCCGCCCTCGGCGAGGGCATGCGGACGCTGTGGGACGACGGCATCGCGAAGGTCTCCACCGGGCTGACGTCCATCGAAGAGTTGGGGCGCGTCACGGTCTAGCGTCGGCGACCGCCTGAGGTTCGCGCTACCGCGGGCGCGTGGAGTCCGACTTCCGCGGTGGTTCCCGGCTGGTAAACCGCGACGGTAGCTGTGCTCAGGCTGAACGGGACAAAACGTGGTTGGCCTTGGTGCGAGGACATGCACGATTGACTCTTAGCGTGCGACGTTGGATGATCGCGCCAACGGCAGCAAAGGAGGTTCGATGGCGCCTCGGCGCCACATTGCTGCTGCGGCGTTTGCGATTCCCTTCGGTGGAGGGTGTGACTCGCGCCGCCGTGCCCGGGCATGAGCCCCCGCGCTCGCATTTCGAAAGACGATGCTCTTTGGCTTTCGCCGTTCATCTTCAGTGGCGAGATGCGCAAGCACCGGGCATCGACGCTTTCACTTGTCGAGGTGTCGGAGATGGACGCAGTCGTCGGCGTCGACAAAGTGTTGCGCCGACCGGCGGCCGTCATCGACTTCAGCGGCCAAGAGGTCACGCTTCGCGGTGACTCCATGCTGGAACTCGAGGTCGGCAGGAGAGCGCTCTTCGCTGCCGACGGATGGCTGTACGGGAACAGCCTCGCGCTGATAGAGGTCGCCAGGATGGACGAGCGCCAGAGCCGCAACGCGGAGAAACGCATCGAGGAGGCGGAGCAGCGAGCGGCCATCGAAGCCCGGCAGATTCGTGTGCGCCGCGCCGACCTGGTTGTTGTTGGGCGCGTGGAGAAGACGAACCCGCGCGGCGAAAGGGAAGTTCCGCCGGTCTCAGAGCACGATCCGGTCTGGTGGGAGGCGTGGCTGCAGGTCGACTCGGTCGAGAAAGGGAAGGCGCCGGGTCGCCTTCGAATCTTGTTCCCGAGCAGCCTGGACGAGTACTGGTACGAGTCGCCGAAGTTCTCACCTGGAGACGCAGGCGTCTTTCTGCTCCAACAGAACCAGCAGGAGCGCGGGCCGAGGCAGTACCGCGTGCGCGGCTACACGGCGCTCGATCCGCTCGATTTCGAGCCGAGGGAACGGCTGGACGAGATTCGATCACTGCTCGAGCGGCAGCGCTGAGGAGGAGTTGACGTGGTAGTCACTGTCGTCAACGTCATCCCGGCGACGCTCAGCAACGAAATCCAGCGCGACAGCGAGCCGAACCTCGCGGTCAACCCCGCGGATCCGACGCGGATCGCGGCGTCGGCGTTCACACCCGACCCGGCGGCCTCCGGCAACGGGCCGATTTTCGTCTCGACGGACGGCGGGAACACCTGGGCTCTGAACGTCGTCCTCCCTGGCGGCAACCGCACGGGCGACGTGACGATCCGCTTCCCTAACGCCTCGGGAATTCTGTACTCCGGAATCCTGCGCTTCGACAACGGCGACCTCAACATCCTGCGCAAGGCGAACTTCACCGCTGCGGGCCTTATGACCGTGCTAGTCGACCGGGCGAACGACGACCAGCCCTACGTCGAGGCGGCGACCGTCCTGGGCGGTGCCGGTTCGGGTAGCGACCGCGTCTACGTACCGAGCAACGACACATCGCAGCGCCCGACGGGCAATACCGCAAGCATCGACCAGTCATTCAATGCTGCGTCGGCCGGACCTCCTGCCGGCTTCGGCACACCCCCGCGACTCGATCCGAGGGCGACGGCAGCGCTCCCTTCGCCGCCGGGAGGTAGCCAGGACGGCCCGTCAGTGCGCGTTGCGATTCATCCGCAGGGGAGGATCTATGCCGTCTACTTCGGCTGGCGCACGTTCGCCAGTCCGACGAACACGACCGACGTCGTGGTCGTGCGGGACGACAACTGGGGGATGGGGGTAACCCCCTACAGCGCCATCACCGACCCATCCGACACGAACGCGGGTGTCCTGGTTGCGACCGGACGGTCGGTGCCGGCACTGAGCACGCTGCTCGGCACGCAGCGGATCGGTTCGCAAATCGCGATTGCCGTCGACCCGACCAACGCGAACATCGTCTACGTCGCCTGGGCGGACGGAACGACAGCTGCCGGTTACACGGTCCGCGTCCGCCGTTCTCTGATGGGAGGTGCGTCCGGGAGTTGGTCCGGCGATCTACGCACGGTCTCGCCCGCTACCAACCCGGCTCTGGCGATCAACTCACGCGGTCGCGTCGGGCTGCTGTACCAAAAGCTCGTCTCACCCGGCGGCGTCAATCAGTGGGAGACGCACCTCGAGACGACTGACAACGCCTTCACCTCAAAGATAGACACGATCCTCGCGCGCGTCCCCGATGCAAACGGCACGTACGGAGGCACCAACCCGATCGGTGACTACGCGTCACTGCTCGCCGTCGGCAAGGACTTCTACGGGATCTTCTCGGCGAACAACACACCGAACAACGCGAACTTCCCGAATGGCGTCAGCTACCAGCGGTTCGCGAACTTCGGCACGAACCAACTCTTCGCCGACGCCGCGTTGACGGTTCCCGTAGGCGTCTCGATCGATCCGTTCTTCTTCCACGTATCAGCGCTCGGGCCCGGCGACGACTTCTACGTGCGCGACTGGACCGACAGTCCAACGAGCGGAGATACGGGCGTCGAGCCGTCGACGCATCCGGTCTTCTATGCGACGAGCGACGTCTGGAACCGGCGTGGAACGCTGCCGGGCTCATTCCCAAACGACCAGCCGGAGAACGAAGACGCCGGGAACGGGTTGCTGGATGTCGGCGACAACTGGGCGTTCGCCCGGATCAGGAGAAACCAGACGGCCGCGGCTTCTCAAACCGTGACTGCGCATTTCCTCGTCTCGAAGCTCGGAACGGGGAGCAACTACGTCGATGCCGGAAGCGCTGATCCGGACGTGACGTTCCCGGATCCCGATCCGACCGTCACGTTCAACGCGGCCGACCTGGGGCCGTTCGTCACCACTCCGTATCACTGGCATCTGGCCCCGGTTTCGTCGACGCACCTCTGCCTCGCGGTCGAGATCACGGGCCCAAACGACCCGATCGTGCCGCCGAGCCTGGTCGGGCGTGCTCCTGGGTGGCCCACGACCGATCTCGCCGTCATCAACGACAACAACAAGGCGCAGCGGAACATGGGCTTGTCGACCACGCCCGCGCGCGGCGTCGGTCTCAGCGAGACGTTCTACGCGATCGTCCACAACGCGGCGACGTTCCGTCGTGACATGGAGATCGGCGTCCGCATTCCGCCGGAGATCCTGCGGCGGCTGAAGAAGCCCCGCCTCGAGATCGTGGGCGGCCGCGCCAAGCCGCTCGGACCCGAGACGAGCATCGTGCTCTCAAACATGGAGCCCGGAGAGAATCGCTGGGTCGGCCTGACCTTGGTCCCGCCGCGCGGGCGCCCCGGCGAGATCGTCGGGGCCGATTTCGTCGAGATCGTCGACGGTACCGCCATCAACGGGTTCGGCATCGGCGCACGGCTCGCGCCGACCGCCGAAGTCATCCGCAGCACACTCGAGCTGCACCGCTCTCTGTTCACGCGGATCGCCGCCGGTCGAAAGGACGATGTCGCCGAGGAAGAGGTCTTTCACGTCAGCCGGCTGCTCAAGGAGCGTCGCATCACGCCACGGAGCTATGTCGAATACCTGCAGGACAGCCTGCCAGGGACCAGGCTCGTCCTCGCCGCGCTCCGCAAAGGTCACGACCTCGGCGATCCGTTCGCGATCGCCCGAGCGCGTGCAGAGCTCGCGCGGCGGGCTGAGCGCGCACAAGCACGGGTCGTCGACAACCTCCTGGTCGCGCACATCGATCTGCTCAACCGGCTCGACTCGTTTCTGACGATGCTGGAGCTCGAGCCGGGCGACCCGGCCGACATCCTGCAGAACGTGCGCTGGCAGCGCGACCTCTATGCGGACATGCCCTTCCTGCGCGAGCTCGGATGCTCTCGCGAGGTGCTCAAGTACTCGGACGACTTTATCCGGGGCTTTGAGCGGCGCGCGTCGACGAACGCCGACTTCCCCGATCTGATCCGGCGGTTGCTGCGGTGCTTCGAAGAGACTGCGCGCGCTGCCGGACGACCGCGGCTTCGGCTCAGCGACGAGGTGCGCGCGATCGAAGACGCGGGTGACGAGCTGGCTGGCCTACAACGCGCGCATCGTGGGTTTCTCTTGAAACTGTCGACGCTCGCCTAGGAGGCTCGATGGACTGGATCGAAAGGCTCCTCCACATCTCGCCGGACGGCGGCAACGGCTACTTTGAGTACCTGATCCTTGCCTTGGCGGCCCTCGCTGTCGTCTACCCGCTCAGGTACCGGATTCGGCGCGTCCTGCGTGCTCCGATCGTCTCCCTCGTGCGAATCGCGTTCCGTTTAGGTGCACAACCAGGGCGCGCCGAACGCAGATCGAGTCGCGACGGCCCGCGATCGTCGCCGAGCTAGAGGTTCACGTGTCCATCGAAGCTGCGCGGCACCACCTGACGGAGGCGATTCGTCCCGATGAAGCGCAATATGGCGCCGACTCGTGCACGGCTTCGGGCCCGCCCAGCTTCGCGAGCGCCGGGGCTAGGGCGGCAACTCCGCCGGCCACGTCGGCGCGCGAGTGTCCGTCGAGCGACGCGAAGATCTGTTGTCGCACGGCCGAGTAGCTCGGCAGCTGGAAGCTCACGCCGAGACGTCTTCGTCCGTCACGGTACGGCAAGCGTGCCGGGGTTCTGCGAACGTACGGCCGTCGTTACTGCGCGTGAACTTCGCAGCCCAGGTACATCAGCGACTCGACTGCTTCCGTGACGAACGCGGTCGCCTGGTGCGCATCCGCGAACGTGTACGGGCCGGGGCGGACCGCTTCCGCATTACGCGAGCTCGCCGGATAGACCTCCGCTTCGACGACGCATGAGTCGCCGTAGTCGAGTGCGCGCAGCACGGCGACCGAGCGGCCGTCCTTGCGGGCGTGGCGGACGAAGAGCTCGTGGCCGGCCGCCGCGCCGGTAGGCGCGGCGTCGCTCACGGAGCCGGCACCGCGACCGGTGCGGCGGCGGCGGGGGGCGCGGCTGCTGCTGCTGCCGCAGGCGTCGTCCCCGCCGTCGGTGTGTCGGCGAGCATGGCGTTCGCGACCGCCTCGGCGATCGCGTCGCGGTCGGCGAAGCCGTCGATCCGGTTCATCAGCGTCGCCGGCTGCTTGTAGACGAGCACGCCGGGCGACGGGAGCACTGTGCCGTTCCCGACGGCCGCGGTCAGCGGCGCCGCGACCCGCTCGTCGATGACGCTGACGGGGAAGAAGCCGGCGTTCGCCTCCTTCGCGCCCGCCTGGGCCTCGAGGAACGCGTACCGGTCGGACGGAATCTCGGGATCCCACAGCGCGACGATCACGACGCGGTGGCCGTGGAGCAGCAGGTCGAGCGCGCCGGGGAGGCCGTTCGACGCGACCGCCGGGACGACCGGTGCGGCCGCCTTCGGCTTGGGCGCGGGCTTCGGCTTCGCCGGAGCGGCGGCCTTCGCGTGCGCCTTGGCTGCAGCCGGAGCGGCCGCGTGCTTCTTGGCCGGGACCGCGGCGTGCTTGGCGGGAGTCGCCGGCACGGCATTCGTCGGGTGGAAATGCTTCAGCGGCACGGTCGGCGTGTCGGCCGGGGCGGCCGACCGGCGGCCGAGCATCATCGAGCCGGCGCCGAGCGCGAGCACAGCGATCAGGCCGACGAGGGCGAAGATCTTCATCTGCGGCGAAAGCTTCAAGCTCATGATTTCCTTATCGGCAGCGGCGGGTTATGGCTTGAAAGGAATGGGGGCGCGGTCTCCCGCGCCCCCATCGAACGAATCAGGCGAGTCGGCTAACCGCAGGTGGTCGAGCTGAAGCCGCCCGTTCCCGACGACTTCTTGACCCCGATCGGGCCGGCCGGGCCGTGCTTGTAGGCCGTCCAGCCGCCGATGGTTGCGGTGATGCAGTAGTCGGTGTTGCTCGTCGACGAGAACGACGAGATGATGCTGTACGGGCTCGTCGAGCCGGTGTCGATCGACTGGTCGTACTGGCTCTTCAGCAGCGCCAGCGTCATGCCGTCGTAGCCCGAGGTCGACGCGTTGGTGTCGACGTCGCCGGCGGTGCCGGTGTTGTCGGAGTTGAACGACTCGACCGAGGGGACGAGCGCGCGGACGTCCGACTGGGCGGCCGACTTGTTGGCGCGATCCTTGAAGCTGAGGTACGACGGCACTGCGATCGCGAGCAGGATGCCGAGGATGATGATCACGACGAGGAGCTCAATCAGGGTGAAACCGCTCTCCTCCCGGGTGACGCGCTTCCTGAGCGTCTCAATCATTTGGTCAAACTCCTTCCAACCGAAAATAGCGATGGCTCACCTGGTATCGGCCGGATGCCGCTCCGCGGGGTAGCCCCAATTGAGTGATTCGTCGTCCACCGCCGCGGGGGAGCCCTGGGGAACGAGAAAGGGCGCGGTCTCCCGCGCCCTTTCGGTGAAGCTGGATCGGATCGACTGCTACGAGGCGCAGAGCGTCGCAGCGCCGGCCTTGTCGACCTTGATCTGGCCTGCCGGGCCGCGCTTCCATGCAGTCCAGCCGCCGACCGTGGCCGTGACGCAGTAGTCGGCCGCAGCGATGTTGCTGATGCCGTACGGGCTCGTCGAGCCATTGTCGATCGACTGGTCGTACTGGCTCTTGAGCAGGTCGAGCGTCATGCCCTGGTAACCAGAGGTGGACGCAATGCCGTCGACGTCGCCGGCGGTGCCGGTGTTGTCGGAGTTGAACGACTCGACCGAGGGGACGAGCGCGCGGACGTCCGACTGGGCGGCCGACTTGTTGGCGCGATCCTTGAAGCTGAGGTACGACGGCACTGCGATCGCGAGCAGGATGCCGAGGATGATGATCACGACGAGGAGCTCGATCAGGGTGAAACCGGACTCCTCACGCGCGACACGCTTCTTGAGCGTCTGAATCATATTTTTGTTGCTCCTTCCACACAGGGTGATAGGCGGTGGCAGGGTCTGAATCGGCTTCCGGCTCATCTATTGACTAGCCCCGTTCGAGGGATTCGGGCTAGCCCGGCCCGAGGGAGGAGGAACGAAAAGGGCGCGGTCTCCGGCGCCCTTTCCGTCAAGCTGGGTTCGAGCCGTTGTCGATCGACTGGTCGTACTGGCTCTTCAGCAGCGCCAGCGTCATGCCCTGGTAACCAGAGGTGGACGCCTGGCTGTCCACGTCGCCGGCGGTACCGGTGTTGTCGGAGTTGAACGACTCGACCGAGGGGACGAGCGCGCGGCCGTCCGACTGGGCGGCCGACTTTCTCCTTCCAAACAGATAGACGGCTTCAGCCGGATCGGCCCCGCACTCCACCTCGGTACAGGCCCCTTTGGGGGGATCCGCACTAGCTCGAAAAGAGGGAGAAACTCCCCCTCAAGCCGGACTAAGCCGCGGCCGATAGCCCGTCCGAGGGAGTTGACAGAGCCATGCCGCAGCTCACATCCATTGACGATCTTCTCGAGCAGCTGGTCGCACGAGGTGCGTCCGACCTGCACATCTCGATCGCCAGCCCGCCCGCAATCCGCGTCCGGGGTCACATCGAGCGCCTCGAGGGCTACGAGCCGCTCTCGCCGGACGACACGCGCGCGCTCCTCTACCGGATCCTGAACAGCGAGCAGCAGAAGAACTTCGAGATCAAGCGGCAGCTCGACTTCGCCTATGCAATCCCCGGCCTCGCCCGCTTCCGCGTCAACGTCTACTACCAGCGCGAGGCCGTCGGCGCCGCGTTCCGCGTCATCCCGACCGACATCAAGTCGGCGGAGGAGCTCGGGCTGCCGTCGGTCCTCCACGACCTCGCCCAGCAGCCGCGCGGGATCGTCCTCGTGACCGGGCCGACCGGCTCCGGTAAGTCGACGACGCTCGCCGCGATCGTGGACGAGATCAACCGCACGCGCGCGGAGCACATCCTGACCGTCGAGGACCCGGTCGAGTTCGTACACAAGCACAAGAAATGCATCGTCAACCAGCGCGAGATCGGCCCGGACGCGACGAGCTTCGCGGAAGCGCTGAAGGCCGCGCTGCGCCAGGACCCCGACGTGATCCTCGTCGGCGAGATGCGCGACCTGGAGACGATCTCTACGGCGCTGACCGCCGCGGAAACCGGCCACCTCGTCTTCGGCACGCTCCACACGCAGAGCGCACCCTCGACGATCGACCGGATCATCGACGTCTTCCCGCCCTCGCAGCAGGAGCAGGTGCGGATCATGATCGCCGGCTCGCTGCAGGGCGTCGTCACGCAGACGCTGCTGCCGACGTCCGACGGCCAGGGCCGCGTCGCGGCGCTCGAGATCCTCCTGCCGGACGACGCCGTCCGCAACCTGATCCGCCAGGGCAAGGTCGAGCAGATCTACTCGGTGATGCAGACCAACACGAAGAACGGCATGCAGACGATGGAGCAGGCGCTCGCCGACCTCGTCGTCCGCCGGGTCGTCAAGGTCGAGGACGCACTGAACCGCTCGAGCCGCCGTGAGCAGCTGATCGGACAGCTCGAGCGCCAGGGCTTCGACGTCAACGGCGCGATCGCCTCGGAGGCGGCCGCGATTCCGACCCTCCGGATGGCCGGGAGCTGACCGTGGGCGACGAGTCGATCTGGAAGAAGGAGATCTCGTTCGGCCGCAAGAAGAAGGCCGAGCAGCCTGTTGCGCCCGCGCCTGTCGAGGCGGCGCCCCCCGGGGCCGCGCCCGCGCCCGAGCAGGTGCCGTTCTGGAAGAAAGAGATCTCGCTCGGCGGCAAAAAGAAGGAGCCCGCCGCCCCGGCCGATGCGATCGCGCCCGAGTCGACCTCCGTCTGGAAGAAGGAGATCTCGCTCGGCCGCAAGAAGCAGAAGCAGGTCGAGCGGCTCGCCGAGGCGGCCGTGCAGGCCGTCGCCCCGCTGCCGTCTGAGCAGCTGCCGGTTGCGCCAACGCCGATCGAGCCCGAGATCCTCCCGGAGCCGCCGGCGCCCGTCGTCGTACCGGAGCCCGTCGCAGCCGTCGCGCCGGAGCCTGCGCCCGAGCCCGTCTATCAGGCGCCCGCCGCCCCGGAGATCGAAATCGTTTACCAGGCACCGCCCGCGCCCGAGCCCACCGGGCTCGAGCCGCTGCCCGAGCCGCCGCCGCTGGTCGCAGCCGCGCCCGCGCCTGCAGTCGAACAGCCGACGGCCGTCGTGCCGCCGCAGCCCGAGCCCGTCCCCGCGGCCGCCGAGCCGTGGCAGGAGGCGCCCGTGCTTCCGCCTGCTCCCGAGCCTCCCGTTGTCGTGCATCCGCCCGTCCCCGCGGCCGAGCTGCCGCCCGTGGTCCCCGAGCCGAAGGTACCGTTCTGGAAGAAGGAGATCGGCGGCAAGAAGAAGGCGAAGCCCGTCGCGTCCGTCGAGCCCGCCGAGGCGAAGGTCCCGTTCTGGAAGAAGGAGATCGGCGGCAAGAAGAAGCAGCCGGCCGCAGCGACGACCGTGGTCGCCGCCACGACCGAGCCCGCCGAGAAGCAGGTCCCGTTCTGGAAGAAGGAGATCGGCGGCAAGAAGAAGTCGCAGACCGCCGCCGCGGCCGCCCCGCGCACCGCGAAGAGCGCCCCATTCTGGAAGCGCGAGCTCGCGGTGAAGAAGCCGTCGATCTCGATGACGCGGGGCTCGAAGTCCCTCGGCAAGAAGGGCGGCGCGAAGGCGAAGCGCCTCGTCGGCCTGAAGATCGGCGGGTCGCAGATCGCGGCCGCGCGCGTCACGAACAACGGTCACGCCGAGCTCCTGCAGGTCGCGCGCCAGCCGCTCGATCAGGGCGTCGTAGTCATGGGCGAGCTTCGTGACCCGGACGCGCTCGCCGAGCAGCTGAAGGCATTCTTCGCGCGTCACAAGCTGCCGAAGAAGAACGTTCGCCTCGGCATCGCCTCGAACCGGATCGGCGTCCGCATCTTCGACGTCGCCGGAATCGACGACGAGAAGGCGCTCAACAACGCGATTCAGTTCCGCGCCCAGGAGGCGTTGCCGATCCCGCTCGATGAGGCCGTGCTCGACTACCACGTGCTGAGCGAGTCGGTTAACGAAGAGGGGCAGCCGACGCGCCGCATCCTCCTCGTCGTCGCGTACCGGGAACTCGTCGAGCGCTACATCGCCGCGTGCCGGAAGGCCGGCATCACGCTCCTCGGCATCGACCTCGAGGCGTTCGCGGTCCTGCGCGCGCTCGCGGCCCCCCGCGAGGATGACGCCGCAAGTGCGGCACTCGTCGCGGTGGCGGTCGGCTACGACCGCTCGACGTTCGCCGTCAGCGACGGGCGCATCTGCGAGTTCACGCGCGTCCTCGAGTGGGGCGGATCGGCGCTGAACGTCGGGCTCGCCCGCGCGCTCGACCTGGCGCCGTCCGAGGTCGAGTCGATCAAGCGCTCGCTGACGCTCGACGGAACCGGCGCCGCGCCGGATGGACTGACGCAGGAGCAGTGGGCGGCGTCGCTCGACGCGGTGCGCAAGCAGGTCCAGAACTTCGCGCGCGAGCTCGTCTCTTCACTCCAGTTCTACCAGAACCAGCCGGGCTCCCTGGGCATCGGCGAGATCGTCCTCACGGGCGGCACGGCGCACCTGCCGGGGCTCGCGGATGAGCTGCAGCGGCTGATCGGCGTGCGCGTCCGCGTCGGCGATCCGCTCGCGCGTCTGAAGGTTGCAAAGAAGGTCGGGTCGCCGGAGCAGGTCGGCTCGCTCGCGGTCGCGATCGGATTGGGCATCGAGGACTAGATGCGCGCAGTCAACCTCCTACCCCGCGATACCGCCAAGCAGCGGAAGCTCACGCAGCAGAATCTCCCGATCGTCGTGGGAGCCGGTCTCGGCGTGGTCGTCACCGGCGCGCTCGCGCTGAGCTTCATGAGCGCGTCGAGCAAGGTCTCTGCGGCGCAGCAGCAGCTAAACGACGTCACGCAACAGCTCGCCGCGACGCCACGGCCGGCTCCGCCGGCACCGCTGCCGAACTCCCAGCTCGCCAACGAGCAGAGCGCGCGCGTCACCGCAGTCTCGACTGCGATCGGCGGCCGCGTCGCCTGGGATCGGATCCTCCGCGAGTTCTCGCTCGTGCTGCCCGACGACGTGTGGATCTCGAGCCTCACGCTCACGCCCGATGCCGGCCTCGCGATCGCGGGCACGACGTACTCGCACGAGAGCGTCGCGCGGCTCCTCTCGCGCCTCGCGCTCGTCCCCGAGCTGAACAACATCGTTCTGGCCGGCAGCACGGCCTCCGGCGGCGGTGCCCCGGCGACCACCACGGGCAGCAACGGCTCGTCGACGCCCGCACCCGCGCCGCTGACCGTCGGCTTCTCGATCACCGCGAAGGTCGCGCTGCCCGCAGGCGTCGCCGCGGTGACCACCCCGCCGCCCGCGCCGGCTCCCCCGCCGCCTGCACCTGCGCCCACGACGACCGACACGACCGCAGGAGTCTCCCAGTGAAGCAGCGCAAGCCCATGCCCAAGGCCGTCGTGCTCGCGCTGATCGTCGTCGGCTCGCTGATCTTCGCCTTCCTCGGTTACACGATCCTGGTCAAGCCGCAGAAGAAGAAGGTCGTCGAGGTCAACGCGCAGATCGCGGAGAAGCAGGCGACCCTCGACCAGTACCGCGCCGAGGCCGCTGCAGTCAAGGCGCTCGTTGCGCCCAAGATCCGCGTCGCCGACGTCTACCGGCTCGCACGCGCCATGCCTGCGACCGAGGACATGCCCGACATCCTGATCGAGCTCGACGACGTCGCGAAGTCGGCTGGCATCCAGCTCGACTCGATCAGCCCCGGGGGTGCGTCCGGCGGGAACGGCTTCCAGATCGTTCCGATCACTGTGCAGTTCAACGGCGACTACTACTCCGTCACAGACCTGCTCTACCGGCTGCGGACGCTCGTCTCGGTCCGGCACGGTCAGCTCGAGGCGACCGGCCGGCTGTTTGCCGTCAAGAACGTCACGCTCACGCCGAGCGGCCCCGGTCTGAGCGCGAACGTCAGCCTCGAGACGTACATCTACTCGCCCGCGCCGCCGCCTGCACCGGCTGCGCCGGTCGCGCCGGTCGCGACCTCGACCGACACGACCTCCACTGCGGCCACTACCACCACCGCGAGCGCAGAGAGGAGCACTCCCTAGATGGCGAAGAAGATCGACCCCGTCAAGGCGAAGGCAGCGAAGCAGAAGAAGATCGCTATCGGCGGCGCCGTTCTCCTCGTGCTCCTGCTCGCGGTCGAGGTGCCGAAGACGATGAAGCGCCTGCACGGCGGCAGCGGCGCCGACTGGCGCGCGCAGGTCGCGCAGCCGGGCGCGACGGCCGCGCCGCCTGTCGGCCTCGCGGCGCCGACGCTCGCCGGAAGCAACCCGACGCCCGCCACGACGACGACCCAGGAGGGGGGCCCGCTTGCCTCCGAGTCGGCGCCGACCGCGGCCGTCGGCCAGCTCGCTTCGTTCGGCCGCTTCGCGAGCAAGGACCCGTTCGCCTCGCAGGCGCCGACGACGCCGACCGCGACGACCCCGCCGACGCCTCCGACCCCGCCGACGACCCCGTCGAGCGGCGGCTCGGTGCCGGGCGGGACGGGAGCTCCGGTTCCGGGCTCGACTCCGGCCTCGCCTCCGGCCGCCGTGCTGACGAGCGCCGTGATCGAGGTGAACAAGGTCAAGAGCCTCGTCGCCGTCAATGGCGACTTCCCGGCGAGCACCGATCCGAACGTGCCGCCGGTATTCCATCTCAAGTCGGTCACGGCTCATACCGCCAAGGTGTCGATCGCCGGCGGCACGTATGCCAACGGCGCCCCCTCGATCACGCTGCAGGAGGGGAAGCCGGTGACTCTGATGAACACGGCCGACGGAACGCGGTACACGCTCGTGCTCTGGCCGCAGGGGACGCAGGTCACGTCGACGACGACGGGCGCCGCCCCGGCGCCGTCCGCCCCGGCACCCGCCGCCCCGCTCAGCACGACCACGTCGTCGACGGCCACGACTGCCACGACGACGACCACGAAGTCCGGCGGCTAGAGGCTTGATGTGAAATCGGCGGTGGCGCGGTAGGGACCCGTCGGCGAGTGACGAAGGGCTTCCAGTCCTGATGTCCCCTCGAGATGGGAGCTCGAGATGACGGATCTGGA
>VAWW01000040.1 GCA_005884575.1 Actinomycetota bacterium | reverse complement strand
TCTTGCCGACACCGTGCACCTTCAGCCCGTTCTCGCGCACGAGCGAGAGGTAGTTCGGGCGCCGCGGCTCGAGCGAGTAGTCGTGACGGTTCGGTGTCCGCACATAGTTCCCGGGCTCACCGGTGAACGGACGGGCGATCACGCGTCCGACTGCGTGCTTCCCGGTGAGAAGCTCGCGTGCGGACCGGCACGCCTCGTACAGCTCGTCCAGCGGGATCGTCTCCTCGTGCGCCGCAATCTGGAAGACCGAGTCCGCGGACGTGTAGACGATCCACTTGCCGGTGCGTTGATGCTCCTCGCCGAGCTCCTGGATGATCTCCGTCCCCGACGCGGGCCTGTTCCCGAGCACGCCCCGGCCCGTCTTGTGCATGAACGGGTCGATCACGTCGTGCGGGAAGCCGTGCTGATACGTCGGGAACGCCTGCGAGGTCACGACACCCATCAGCTCCCAGTGCCCGGTCGTCGTGTCCTTGCCCTTCGAGCGCTCGATCAGCCGGCCTGCAATGGCGGGCGCTCCGGGCTGCGGCGGGCAACCCTCGAGCGGCTCGACGTTTCCGAGCCCCAGCGCCTCCATGTTCGGGAGGTCGAGGCCCCCCACGGCGCGCGCGACGTTCCCAAGCGTGTCGGAGCCCTCGTCGCCGTATGCCGCGGCATCCGGGAGCGCGCCGGCACCGACGGCATCGAGCACGATTACGCAGGCGCGCGGCATGCGGCTATCCTAGTCCGGCCATGAGCAATGTCCTCGGCGTGATCGCATTCATCGTCTTCATCCTCTGCGTGATCGCCGTCGCCGCCGGGATCACCTGGGCCGTTGTGAAGATCTCCCCGTCGCGGAAGCCGAAGGAAGAGCCTCCGGCGCCGGCCTAGACCGGCGACAGCGGCAGGACGTTCTCGAGCGGCGTGTACTCGAGGCCGTGGGCCTCGGCGACGGCCTCATACGTCAGCTTGCCGTCGAGCACGTTGACGCCGCGGGCGAGCGCCCGGTCGCGCGCGACTGCGTCCGCGAGGCCGTAGTCGGCGATCTCCTCGACGTACGGCAGGGTCGCGTTCGTCAGACCCTTCGTCGAGGAGACCGGAACGCCCCCGGGCATGTTCGCGACGCAGTAGTGCGTCACGCCGTCGACGGCATAGACCGGATCGGAGTGGGTGGTCGGCCGTGAGGTCTCGAAGCAGCCGCCCTGGTCGATCGCGACGTCGACGACGACCGCACCCTGCTTCATCTCCCGGATCATCTTCCGCGTCACGAGCTTCGGCGCAAGCGCGCCCGGGATCAACACCGCGCCGATGACGACATCTGCGTCGACGACCGACTCCTCGATCTGCAGCGCCGACGACATCACCAGGCTGACGCGGCCCGACAGGATCTCGTCGAGATGCCGCATCCGGTCGATCGACCGGTCGAGGATCGTCACGTCGGCGCCGAGGCCGATCGCGATCACCGCCGCGTTGTAGCCGACGATCCCGCCGCCGATCACCACGACGTGTCCCGGTGCGACGCCCGGAACGCCGCCGAGCAGCAGCCCGCGCCCGCCGAGCGGCTTCTCGAGGAAGTACGCGCCGGCCTGCGCCGCGAGCCTGCCTGCGATCTCGCTCATCGGCGCGAGCAGCGGCAGCCTCCGGTCGTCCGTCTCGACCGTCTCGTACGCGACCGCCGTCACGCCGCTCTCGAGCAGCGCGCGCGTCAGCGGCTCGTCGGCCGCGAGGTGCAGGTACGTGAAGAGCACGAGTCCGTCGCGCAAGCGCGCGTACTCCTCTGCCATCGGCTCCTTGACCTTCAACAGCAGCTCCGACTCGCCCCACACGTCGTCGACGGAGACGATCCGCACGCCGACGGACTCGTAGGCCGAGTCCGGGAACGAGCTGCCGTCGCCAGCAGTCGTCTCGACGAGCACCTCGTGCCCCCGCTTCGCGAGCTCGAGCGCGCCGGCCGGCGTCAGCGCGACCCGGTACTCGTCGGTCTTGATCTCCTTCGCGACACCGATCCGCACGGGGATCCATCCTTGCAGAAGCGGAAGGAGCCAGGCCCTTCGCGCGTTGAAGCTCTCGTGCTCGAGCGGATCGCGGGGAACCGCGTGCACTACGCCTGGTTCGTCGTCGTCGCGACGTTCGTGACGTTGATCACGACGGCCGGCTTCCGGGCGACGCCCGCCGTCCTCATCGTGCCGCTTCAGCAGGAGTACGGCTGGAGTCGCGCCACGATCTCGGTCGCCGTCGCGCTCGGCCTCGTGACCTTCGGTCTGGGCGCACCGTTCTCGGCCGCGTTGATGGAGCGCTTCGGCGTTCGCCGCGTGATGCTCGTCGCGCTCGTCGTGATCGCGACCGGCGCGTCGCTCACGACGCTGATCTCGACCCCGTGGCAGCTCGACCTGCTCTGGGGCGTCGTCGTCGGGAGCGCGACCGGCGCCGTCTCGGTCCCGCTCGCGGCCACTGTCGCCAATCGCTGGTTCGACAAGCGCCGCGGTCTCGTGACGGGACTGCTCACCGCGAGCAATGCGAGCGGCCAGCTCGTCTTCCTGCCGTCCCTCGCCTGGCTCGCGTCGACCTACGGCTGGCGTGCCGCGTCGCTCGCCGTCTCGGCCGTCGCCGTCGCAATCGTCCTGCCGATCGTCGCCCTCGTGGTCCGCGACCGGCCGCAGGCGATCGGCCTCCAGCCGTACGGCGCCGAGGAGGAGACACCGGTGCCGCCGCGGCCGAAGCGTCCCTTCCGCCCCGCGATCAACGGTCTCCGGCTCGGCGTCCGCAACAGGAACTTCTGGCTGCTCGCCGGTTCGTTCTTCGTGTGCGGCGCGTCGACGAACGGATTGATCGGGACGCACATGATCCCGGCCGCGCACGACCACGGGATGAGCGCGGTCTCGGGCGCGACCCTGCTCGCGGTGATCGGCGTGTTCGACATGGTCGGCACCGTGGCTTCCGGCTGGCTGACCGACCGTCTCGATCCTCGCCTGCTCCTCTTCTGGTACTACGGCCTGCGCGGCCTGTCGCTGCTCGCGCTGCCGTATGCGTTCCGCTCGCCGCACGCCGGCCTGGTCGCCTTCGCGGTGTTCTACGGGCTCGACTGGGTCGCGACGGTGCCGCCGACCGTGGCCCTGACCGCCGACACGTTCGGCCGCGAACGAGTGGGTGTCGTCTTCGGCTGGATCTTCGCGTCGCACCAGTTCGGCGCCGCATTCGCCGCGTGGGCCGCCGGCGCGACGCGCTCGTGGACCGGCGACTACCAGACGGCGTTCTTCGTCGCAGGCGGAATCTGTCTCGTCGCGTCCGCACTGGTGATGCGGATCTCGCTCCCGAGCCGGCCGCGCCGCTGGGGTCCCGCAGCGGTGCCGGCCGAGGCGGCCGCGGTCTAGGTCCGCAGGCGCAGGTAGAGCAGCAGCCCCGCGAGCGTCTTCGCGTCCTCGATCTCGCCGAGGCGCGACGCGATCTCGCCGACGGGCCAGCGGACGAGCTCGACGCCCTCGCCCTCGTCGAGATTCTGCTCGCCGCCGGTCTCCACGCCCTCTGCGACGAAGAGCGTCATGCGCTCGTTGCAGAACCCGGGCGTCGTCCAGAACGCGGCGACCTCGTTCCACTCGCCGCTGCGCAGGCCGGTCTCCTCCTCGAGCTCGCGCTTCGCGGTCGCCAGCGGCTCCTCCCCCTCGTCGATCGTGCCCGCGGGCAGCTCGACCAGCTCCTTCCGCGCAGGCTCGCGCATCTGCCGCACGAGGACGACGTTCTCCTCGCGGTCCACGGGGACGATCGCAACGGCGCCCGGATGCTCGACGATCTCGCGCTCGTTGTCGCCCCAGCGCTCGACGACGACGTCGATGAGCTTGCCGTCGTAGACCACACGCCGCTCGTCGGGTTCGCTCATGCCGCCAGCCGTTCCACGAGCGCGCGCTCCTCCGGCCCGAACCAGGGCGGCACCCCCGCTACCGCGTTCTCCTCCGTCCGCTCCGGCCTCGAGGTCGCAGGGATGACGACGTCGATCCGCTCGTCGGAGAGAGCCCATTTGAGAAGCGCCTGCGGCCACGTCTCGACGCCGAAGTCCCGCAACGGCTCGAGGTCCTCCTCGGGGATGCGGCGGCGAACGAGCTGCCCGCCCCCGAGCGGCCGCATCGCGATCACCGCGACCCCGAGCTCCGCCGCGAGCGGCAGTAGCTCCCGCTCGCACGCCCGCTCGTGCGGGTTGTACGGCACCTGCACGGTCTGGAACATCTCCGTCCGCAGCGCCTCCGCCAGCTCCGGCAGCGCGCCTGCGAGATAGTGCGTGACGCCGAGCCGGCCGATGCGGCCGGCGTCGCGCTCGAGCGAGAGCCATTCGAGCTGCTCCCGCCAGAGCGCGAGATTGTGGATCTGCTCGATCTCCACGTGCCGGCCGTACCACTCGAGCTGCCTGAGAAACTGCTCACGACCCGCGGCGACCGAGTGCGCCCAGATCTTCGTCGCGATCGTCGCCTCCGCGCGCCGCCCATCGAGTGCGGCACTCAGCGACGCCTCGGCGCCGCGGTACATCGGCGAGGTGTCGAAGAGCCGGATGCCAGCGTCGAGCGCAGCGCCCACGACGCGACGCGCGAGCGCCGCGTCGTCCTCGAATGTATTCCACGTCCCGAGCCCCACCACGGGCCCGAGGCGCCGTTCATCCACGGGCCGCGTCCACCAGCGCCAGCGTCACGTCGACCATCGCCTCGAGGTCGGCGACCGCAATCCGCTCGTCCGCGGTGTGGATGTCGGTCATCCCGTTCGCGAGGTTGAGGCACTGAAGGCCGCGCTCGTTGAAGACGTTCGCGTCGGCGGCGCCGCCGGAGAGCCCGTACGTCGGGACGAAGCCGCGCGCCTGCAGCGCGCCGGCCGCGAGCCGGACGACCTCGTCGTCGCGCCGGAAGCGGTAGCCGCGGTAGCTCTTCTTCAGCGTCGTCTCGACCTCGCAGTCGGCGGCGGTCGCGGCGAACGAGCACGCCTCGAGCATCTCCTGGACGAGATCCGCGAGCTTGCGCTCGTCGTGCGAGCGGGCCTCGGCGAGGAACGTGCACCACTCGGGGACGATGTTGCCGGCCGTGCCCCCGTGGATCACACCGACGTTCGAGGTGGAGTCCTCGTCGATGCGTCCGAGGCGCAGGTCGGCGATCGCACGCGCCGCCGCGGCGATCGCGGAGCGGCCTTCCTCCGGGAACATTCCCGAGTGCGCGGGGCGGCCGTGGAAGCGCACCTCCATCGCCTGCGACGACGGCGCGCCGAGGATCACCTCGCCGATCGGCGCCGCCTGATCGTAGACGTAGCCGAGCCGCGCGCGCAGCTTCGTGTGGTCGAACGCGTAGGCGCCGATCAGGCCCACCTCCTCCTTCGGCGTGAAGAGCAGCTCGATCCCCGCGTGCGGCCGGCCCTCGTCGAGGACGCGGCGGGCGCCTTCGATCATCGCTGCGACGGCCGACTTGTTGTCGGCGCCGAGGATTGTCCCGGCGCCGTTGCGGATCATGCCCTCGTCCTCGACCGGCTCGATCGGTCCAGTCGGCGGCACCGTGTCGAGGTGGGCGCAGAAGAAGAGCGGTTCCCCCTCGGCCGTCGGCTCGAGACGGCAGAGCAGGTTTCCCATCGTCGAGCCGATCTGCGCCCCGGCCGCGTCCTCCTCGACCTCGAGCCCGAGCAGCTCGAGCTCGCCGATCACGCGGTCCGCGACGGCCCGCTCCTCGCCCGGCGGACTCGGGAGGGCGGCGAGCTCGGTGAAGAGGTCGACGACGTTCACAATTCGGCGGATCTTAGATACCGTCGCCCGATGCCCAGCGCCCACCAGCTCATCCAGACCGGTCTCCTCGGCGAGGCTCTCGATCCCGGACCCGCCCTCATTTTCATCGCCGACGAGGAGATGAAGTACCTAGTTGTCAACCAGCTCGCCGCCGACGTGCTCGGGTACACGCGCGAGGAGCTACTCGAGCTGCGCGTCACGGATATCGTTCGCTCCCCGACTGCGGCCGCGGACTACGACGCGATGATGGCGCGCGGGGAGCTGACCGGCACCGCGGTTCTCACGCGCAAGGACGGGAGCGAGGTCACGTTCCACTACCGCGCGACGAAGACGCGGATCGCGAAGCTTCAATTCTTCGTCGCCGTCGGCTTCGTCGAGGCTTAAAGGGTGACGGCGGCGGGCACGCCCGCACGCTCGCGCGAGCGCGCGAGAGCGGCGCCGACGAACTCGCGGAAGAGCGGCGCCGGCCGTGTCGGCCGCGACTTGAACTCCGGGTGGAACTGGCTCGCGACGAACCACGGATGATCCGCCAGCTCGATGATCTCGACGAGCCGTCCCTCCTCGAACATGCCGGAGACGACGAGCCCGGCCTCGACGAGCTTCTCCCGGTAGAGGTTGTTCACCTCGTAGCGGTGTCGGTGGCGTTCGAAGATCACCGGCTCGCCGTACGCGTCGCGCGCACGCGTGGCCTCGACGGTCTCGACCGCCTGCGCACCGAGGCGCATCGTGCCGCCGAGATCCTCGACGCCCTTCTGCTCGGGCAACAGGTCGATCACGGGGAACGGCGTCTCCGGATCCATCTCGGTCGAGTTCGCGCCGTCGAGGTCGACGACGTGGCGCGCGAACTCCGAGACGGCGACGTGCATGCCGAGGCAGATGCCGAGGTACGGGATCCCGCGCTCGCGGGCGACGCGGCAGGCGAGGATTTTGCCCTCCCAACCGCGCGCGCCGAAGCCGCCGGGAACGAGCACGCCGTCGACCTGCTCGAGCAGCGCCGCGGCCTCGTCGTACGTCATGTCCTCGGCGTCGACCCACCGGACCCGCACCCGCGTCCCGTGGTGCAGGCCCGCGTGCTTCAACGCCTCGTGCACCGAGAGGTAGGCGTCCTGGAGCTTGACGTACTTGCCGACGAGCGCGATCTCGACCTCGCCCTCGACGTGGCCGATCCGCTGGATCAGGTCGCCCCACTCGCCGAGCTCAGCCCGCGGCGCCGCGAGCCCGAGCTTCTCGACGACGAGCGCGTCGAGCCCTTCGTCCTGCAGCACTTGCGGAACGAGGTAGACGTCCGGAACGTCGGGGCTCGCAATGACGGCGGCGGGATCGACGTCGGCGAAGAGCGCGATCTTGTCGCGAATGTCCCGCGAGAGCTCCTCGTGCGAGCGGCAGACGACGACGTCCGGATGGATACCGATGCGGCGCAGCTCGTTGACCGAGTGCTGCGTGGGCTTCGTCTTCAGCTCGCCGGCCGCCTCGATGAAGGGCACGAGCGTGACGTGCAGATAGAGGACGTTCTCGGGGCCGGCCTCACGGCGGAACTGCCGGATCGCCTCGAGGAACGGCAGCGACTCGATGTCGCCGACGGTGCCGCCGATCTCGGAGATGACGACGTCGCACGGGCTCGCCTCGGCCGCGCGGCGGATGCGAGCCTTGATCTCGTTCGTGATGTGCGGGATCACCTGCACAGTCGCGCCGAGGAACTCGCCCTTGCGCTCCTTGCGCAGCACGGTCTCCCAGACGGCGCCGGCGCTGTGGCTGGAGTTGCGGGACGAGTTCTCGTCGACGAAGCGCTCGTAGTGGCCGATGTCCAGATCGGTCTCGGCGCCATCCTCGGTGACGAAGACCTCGCCGTGCTGGAACGGGCTCATCGTGCCGGGGTCGACATTCAAGTACGGGTCGAACTTCTGCAGCTGGACGCGGAGTCCGCGGGCCTTGAGGAGGCGGCCGAGCGAGGCGGCGACGATGCCCTTGCCGAGGGCGGAAACGACCCCTCCCGTGACGAACACGTACTTCGGCGGCCGTGCGCTCACGGGATTTCAGGGTAGCAGTCGATCCGGACTACCCCTGGAGTCCGAGCTGCCGTTCGAGCGTGCCGTCGGCGAGGTAGCGCGCGAGCTCGGGTTGCGGATCGACGTCGGGCGCACGCTCGCGCAGCAGAGCGAGCGTCCCACGCGCAACGCGCTCGACGGAGGCCCCGACCTCGGCGTCCGTCGCGGCGACGAGCCCGAGCAGGACGGGCAGGTCGTCACGCCATCCCTGCGGCACGACCTCGAGCGCGAGCGCCGCCTCGACGGCCTCGACGCGGTCCGCGACGCGTCTCGGCGTGCCAAGGTCGCGCATGAGCCCCGGGGCGAGCTCGCCGGCCAGGCGGGCCGCGAGCCGGAGGGTCACCGTGTCCGCGGTGCGCATCGCCTTGCCGCAGGCCTC
>VAWW01000063.1 GCA_005884575.1 Actinomycetota bacterium | reverse complement strand
GTCGGCGCGAGATAGAGCGAGGTCAGCCGCTCCTCCTCGATCAGCCGCAGCGCCTCCTCCGGATCCCACCGCGGCCCGCAGACGAAGCAGCCGCCGATCAGCGACATCGCGAGCAGCGAATGGATGCCCATCGTGTGGTAGAGCGGCATCACGCCGAGTGTGCGGTCGCCGAATCCGAGGCCGTGTTGCAGCGCCTGCGAGATCCCGCCAGCACGGTCGGCGCGGTGGGAGCGCGGCACGCCCTTCGGCCGTCCGGTCGTGCCGGACGTGTAGAGCATCAGGCTCGGCTCGCGCTCGTCGAGGTCGAGCGCGCCGGGATGCTCGTCGGCGCGCAGCAGCTCCGTGAAAGGGGTTGCGCCGACGACGACCTCGCCCTCGTCGGTCGCGACGAGTTTCGCGTCGGAGTCACCGACGCAGTAGTCGATCTCCGCCTGTGAGATCCGCCACGAGAGTGGGACGAAGACCGCGCCGAGCCACTGTGCCGCCCAGTACAGCTGCACGCACTCATGGCGGTTGCTCAGCACCGCCGCGAGGCGGTCGCCGCGCCGGAGGCCGAGCTGCTCGAGTCCACCCGCGAGCCGTGCGGCGTTCTCGCGCAGCTGCGCGTACGCCAGCCGTAGGTCGCCCTGGACGAGCGCTTCGCGACCCGGGTCGCGGGCGGCCGCGCCCTCGAGGCTCGCCGCGAGGTTCACGACGCCGCTGCCTGCTCGATCGCGCGCACGATCGGCTCGTACCCGGTGCAGCGGCAGATCTGGCCGGAGAGCATGTCGACGATCTCCTCGCGCGTCGGTCTCCCGCGCGCCAGTAGGTCGGCCGCGGCCATCAGCATTCCCGGGGTGCAGAACCCGCACTGCAGCGCGCCGTGCTCGTGGAACGCCTGCTGGAGGGCCGTCAGTGCACCGTCCCGCGTCAGCCCCTCGACGGTCTCGACCTCGGCGCCGTCGACCTGCACCGCGAGCGTCAGGCACGACCGCGTCGCGAGTCCGTCGACGTGGACGGTGCATGCACCGCAGACGCCGTGCTCGCAGCCGACGTGCGTTCCCGTCAGGCCGAGAGTGTGGCGCAGGAAGTCGGAGAGCAGCAGGCGCGGCTCGACCTCCTCGCGGTAGCGGCGGCCGTTGACGGTGAGCTCGAGGTGCGTCACGCGGCCGCCCTCGCGACGGCGCGCGCGACGAGTATGCGCGTCAGGTTGCGCAGGTAGTCGGGCGACGCGTGGAGGTTGCCCCAGAGCTCGAGCGACTCGACCGCTTCCGCGTCCGCGACCAGCGTCGGCCTGTCCGTGACCGAGGCAAGTCCGAGCCGCGACTCCGCGACGACGCCGTCCTCGAGCCGCAGCGCGACGGCGACGAGCGAGAGCCCGTAGTCGCCGCGCCGCTGCGCGAACTCCTCGAAGGCGAACCGCCAGCCGTCCAGTCGCGGCCAGAGCGTCTCGACGACGAGCTCACCCGGCTCCAGGGCGGTCGTGAAGTGCCCGACGAAGAACTCCTCCGCCGGAATCGTGCGGCGGTTGGTGACGACGGAGCCGCCGAGCACGACGAGACAGAGTGACAGCTCCGCGGCGGCGTCCGCATGCGCGATCGAGCCGCCGACGGTGCCGCGGTTCCGCGTCACGTAGTGGCCGACGTGCGGCAGGGCCTCCGCGGCAAGGGGCGGCACGAGCGGCGACTCGGCGAACGCGCGCTGCGTCACGCGCGCGCCGACGGCGACGCTGCTGTTCCGCGCCTCGATCCGGTCGAGCCCCCGCACGCGGCCGAGGTCGACGAGCAGCGACGGGCGGAGCAGCCGCATGTTCAGCGCGGGCACGAGGCTCTGGCCGCCGGCGAGCACCTTCGCGTCCTCGCCCTCGGCGAGCAGCGCGACGGCTTCCTCGAGTGACTCCGGCCGCGCGTACTCGAAGCGCGGCGGCTTCACCGCAGCAGCTCCCAGACCCGGCCGGGCGTCAGCGGCACCTCGAGCGCCTGGACGCCGAGCGCGTCGGCGACGGCGTTCGCGATCGCGACCGGTGCGCTCATCGTCGTCCCCTCGCCGAGCCCCTTCGAGCCGAGCGTCGTGAACGGCGACGGCGTCTCGCGGTGGCCCATCGTCAGGGGCGGCAGGTCGGGCGCGGTGGGGCAGAGGTAGTCCATGAACGTGCCGGTGAGGAGGTTGCCCTCGTCGTCGTGGACGATCCGCTCGAAGAGCGCGACGCCGGCGCCGTGCGCGAAGCCGCCGCGAACCTGTCCCTCGACGAGCAGCGGGTTGAGCAGGCGGCCCGCGTCGTGCACGGTCACGTACTCGAGGACGCGCACGGCGCCGGTGTCGCGCTCGACCTCGACGACCGCCACGTCCGCGAGGAAGCCGTGCGCGGCGGAGGACGCGACGCGGTCGTCGGCGTCCGGCGGCTCGAGGTTCGGCGCCGCATCGAACGCCGTCTCGTGCAGCCCGGGCTCGACCCCGCGCGGCAGCGAGTCGGGATTCCAGTGCGCTGCGCCCGCGAGGCGTCGCAGCGACACGGACTCGTCGTTCGCCCAGGCTTTCCCGTCGCGCAGCTCCACCTCGTCCGGCTCTGCGCCGAGCTGCGGCGCCGCGATCGCTCGCAGCTTCGTGGCGAGCTTCGTCGCGGCCTTGTGGACGGCGCCCGCGCCGACACCGGAGAAGCGCGACGAATAGTTGCCGGACGCGACCGTCCACGCGCTCGTGGATGTATCGACGTCCGTCAGCACGTCGATCTGCTCCGGCGCCACGCCCAGCGCGTCCGCCGCGACCTGTGCCGCCGCCGTGCGATGGCCCTGACCTTGCGGCGTCGTCGAGATCCGGACCGTGACGCCGCCGATCGGGTTGATGGCGATCGTCGCGCCCTCGGCGTTGCCGGACTTCGGCAGCTGCGCGGTCCGCTCGTCGGACGTCTGCGCGAGCGTGATGTAGCCCATGTTCGAGATCGACGGCTCGACGACGCACGCCACGCCGATTCCGACGAGCCGGCCCTCCTCGCGCGCCGCGGCCTGCTCGGCGCGCCGCTCCTCGTAGCGCGCGAGCTCGAGCGCGTCGTCGAGGCACGCCTCGTAGTCGCCGGAGTCGTAGAGGCCGCCGGACGGCGTCCGGTGCGGGAAGTCGCGGACGAGGTTCCGTCGCCGCAGCTCCGCCGGATCGATCCCGAGCCGTCCGGCGGCGATCTCCATCGTCCGTTCGAGCGCGAAGTACATCTGCGGGCCGCCGAAACCGCGGTTCAGGCTCGTCGGCGGGCGGTTCGTGACGACGACGCGGTTGCGGACGGCCACGTTCCTGACGCGGTAGGCGCCGGAGAGCGAGCCGTGCATCCGGTAGAGCGTGGCGGGCTCCGGTGCGCGGACGTACGCGCCGACGTCCTCGATCACGTCGTAGCGGAGGGCGAGCAGCTCGCCGTCGGCCGCGAAGGCGGCCGCGAGGTCGGTGACGCGGGCGGTCGCCGAGCCGGCAGCCGCGAGGTGCTCGAGCCGGTCCTCGGTCCAGCGCACCGGCACGCCGAGCTTCTTCGACGCAAGAGCCATGAGGACGACGTAGGTGTACACGGCCGCCTTCGTCCCGAAGCTGCCGCCCGAGTCCGGCGGCGTGATCAGCCGCAGTTTCGAGCCGGGGAGGCCGAGCGCAGCCGCGGCCACCGAGTGAAGCGTGAACGGCCCCTGGAAGTTCGCCCACGCGGTCAGCGAGTCGCCCGTCCAGTCCGCGACGACGCCGTAGCACTCGAGCGGGTTGCAGCTCCAGCGCGGAAAGCGGAAGCGATCCGCGACGACGACGTCCGCGCTGGCGAATGCAGTGTCCACGTCGCCGTACGAGAACGACCGGTCCGAGACGAGCGCGTCGGTCTCCGCGGCCGTAACGGCGTCGACGACTGCGGCGAGCGGCTCCCAGTCGACGGAGATCAGCTCGACCGCGTCCTCGGCGACGTACCGGTCTCGCGCGACGGCCAGCGCCACCGGTTCACCGTAGTAACGTGTTAGTTCGCTGGCACAACAGTACGAAGCAGGGGCGTTTTCGACGCCGACCGGGAACGGATGCGACATCGCCGCGACCTCGGCGCCCGTGAGGACGCCGACAACGCCGGGCAGCTCGAGTGCCGCCGATGCGTCGATGCTTCGGATCCGTGCGTGCGCGAACGGCGAGCGCAGGATCGCCGCATGGTACGCGTTCGGCACGGGATCTAGGTCGTCGATGAAGCGACCCTCGCCGCGGAGCAGCGCCTCGTCTTCGAGCCGGAGAACCGCCTGCCCGACCCAGGTCTCGCGCTCGGTTCCGACGCTCACGCGCGTACGCTAACGCGGCGGCGCGCGGCCTCGACCTGCTCCTCGGTCGGTCCGCCGGACGCGAGTGCGCGAAACGCCTCGAGCACCGCCCGGGGATCGCGCCCGTGCCGCTTCGCCGCGAGCGTCAGCGGCTCGTGGAACGCACCGCCGCAATGCGCGCAGGCCCAGCTCAGCTCCGCCATCAGCCGGGCGGCGCGCCCGTCCGGGTACATCCTCAGGATCTCGACGATCGTCGTCGAGCCGCGGATGACCCCGGTGTCCACCGCGTCAGACGTGCGCCTCCTGCGGGAAGCGAAGCGGCTCCGCGTCGAGCCTGATCACGTTCGCCGGCAGCTGGTAGCGGGCGTACGGAAGGACGATCGTCTTC
Source organism: Actinomycetota bacterium (assembly GCA_005884575.1). GTDB lineage: Bacteria > Actinomycetota > Thermoleophilia > Gaiellales > Gaiellaceae > AC-16. The sequence continues at coordinate 36,149 of VAWW01000063.1, read as the reverse complement.
GCACCCTGCCCGTGCCGCGCCAGCGCGGCCGCGAAGGCCTGGTCGAGCGAGGTCGTCGCGTCGATGCCGATGTCCACAGCCATCTCGAGGTTCTCCTCGAGCGTGACGAGCGTCAGATGCTTGCGAGTCATCACCTCATAGATCGGCACCCAGATGCACCCGGCCCACATCTGGATCGTCCGCGCGTGGATGTCGCGCAATACGCGCTGGTAGTTCTCCGGCGTCGGCGGCATGTACGGCTTCATCAAATCCATCAACGCCAGGCCCGGGAAGTCGCCGACCTCGGTGTGCACGCCCGGCGACGGCGAGCAGTAGATGATCGTGCCGCCGTCCTTGACCACGAAGTCGGCCGACATGCAGCCCCAGCCCGTGTGGAAGAACAGATGGTCGGTCGGCGCGAAGACGCCGCAGACCGCGATCTCCGCCTGACCTTTCTCCTCGACCGGGTTCTCGTACGCGTAGATCTGGTTGAACCGCTCGATCGCTGCGCGGTGCGCCTGCGGATGGGAGCCGCCGACGATGTCCGTGACCCGGCCACGGGTGTCGAGCAGGACGTTGAGCGTGTAGTCGAGCCCGGCCATCGTCGCGATCTCGTCGATGTCCGAGCGCATCGGGCCGGCAAGCGCGCCGTAGTGCGTCTGCGGCGAGGGGACGAAGTTGCAGTGGTTCGACTCGATCGTCTCGTCCGAGCAGACACCCGGCATGATCAGCTTCCCGCCGCCGCCGTAGCCCCAGTGGTTCGCCTGCGCCTGGCCGATCGCGATCTTCACGTCCCGCTTCACGACCTCGCTGTGCACCCAGACGGGCGTACCGCGCGACGTGACGCCGAGGTACGTGTAGACGTCCGGGTTGCGCGGCTCGTTCTGGTGCAGCTGGATCCCGAGCCGTTCCATCCGGTCGAGGTTGTCGCGGCCGATCTTCATCTCGATGTCCGATTCGGAGAGCGAGAAGACCTTGCCGTTGCCGGTGATTACACAGGCGTCGGTGATCCCGGCCTCCTCGACCGCGTCGAAGACGGCGGGGAGAAGCTTCGACGCGGGCGTGGGGCGAAACTGGTTGTCGATGACGATCGCGACGCTCTGCTTGCCGGCGAGCAGCTCAGCGAACGCCGGCCCGGCGACGGGGCGCGCAAGCGCCTCGCGCGTCGCGGCGTCGGCGCTGCCGACCGGCTCGGGCTCGTCCGGGTAGATCGCGGCGAGCAGGTTCGCGCCCGGAATCTCCAGCTCGAGCTCTTCGCGGTAGACCTTGCTCTCGTCGTCCGCGGCGCCGATCGTCAGCGGATCGAGCGACTCGTAGGGGATCTTGAAGCGCTGGGCGTCGGCCATCTCTCCTCCGGAGGTCGCAGTCGTCGGCGCGGCGACCGGAACCTAACACCGAACCGCGGCCCGGGAGCAGCAGGGGCGGAGGGACTCGAACCCCCGACCTACGGTTTTGGAGACCGCCGCTCTACCAACTGAGCTACGCCCCTGTGCCGGCCAGGCATTGTATCGGCCGTTTCAGGGCACCTCCCGAGCATGACGGACACTCCGATGGAGGACATGGACCGCCCGCAGCAGGAGCGCGAGGCGGACGCCGACGACTTGCTCGAGAAGCAGACGGGCAAGGGCTACGGCGACGACGAAGGCGAGCGGGAGGAGTCGCTTCCGGACGACTAGAGTCGCTGCGTGTCGCAGCGCCGCGCGCTCGGGGGGCTCTTCTCCGTCCTCACGGTCGCGTTCGCGGCGGTGGCGGTCTGGGCCGCCGCCGGCGCCGGCGGCTCCCTTCGCCGTTGGGTGGTGGCGGCCGCCGCCGCGGCATTGGGAGCCTGGTTTGCGACCCTCGCGTGGCCGCTCCTGCGCCGCCACTGAGGAAAACGCCCGCTCGCACCGTATTCTCTGACCGTGGCCAAGGCCGAGGACACACAAAGTCTCTGGCGCGAGTTCCGTCGGACGGGCGACAAGGCCGTGCGGGACCGGCTGATCCTCACGTACGCGCCGCTCGTGAAGTACGTCGCCGGGCGGCTGGGCAGCGGCTTGCCCGCGCACGTCGACGAGGGCGACCTGACGTCGTACGGGCTGCTCGGCCTGATCGGCGCGATCGAGCGCTACGACCCGGACCGCGACGTGAAGTTCGAGACGTATGCGATCGCGCGGATCAAGGGCGCGATCATCGACGAGCTGCGCGCCATGGACTGGGTACCGCGGTCCGTACGGTCGCGCGCGCGCGAGATCGAGCGGGCGATCGGCGAGCTCGAGCGGAAGCTGCACCGCGCGCCGACGGACGAGGAGATCGCGAAGAAGGTGGGGATCACCGAAGCGGAGCTCGAGGAGAGCCTGACCGAGATCTCGCGCTCGTCGATCGCGGCGCTGGACGAGCTCTGGACGGTTTCCTCCTCCGGGGGCGACCAGATCGCGCTCATCGACACGATCGAGGACACCGAGGCGCCCGATCCGCAGAGCTCCCTGTCGGCCACCGAGATGCGCGAGGCGATCGGCGAGGCGATCGCGCGCCTGCCGGAACGCGAGAAGCTCGTCGTGACGCTCTACTACTACGAGGAGCTGACGTTGCGGGAGATCGGAGAGGTGCTCGGCGTGACCGAGTCGCGGGTCTCGCAGCTGCACACGAAGGCGATCCTGCGGTTGAAGTCGCGCCTGTCGGGCTCGCCGGCCCGCAGCGCCCTCGAGACCTAACCCAACCGGCCACGGCCAAACCGGCCGAGCCCCCGCGCATCCCCCACCCTAGAAGGGTGGGGCTCTTTCTTCCCGCCTCCCTCTGCGGTCGACGCTACCGGCGAAAAGCGCGCGCCTCTGTGCCGATTCAGCGCCGGTTTTGCGCCGTGCGCCGGATAGGATCGTCCCCGACGCCCACGACCCTCCGAGGAGGACGCGACCCGATGCCCCAGACCGAGCCCGGGAAGATCCGCAACGTCGCCGTAGTCGGACACCGCGGAACGGGAAAGACCTCGCTCGTCGAGGCGATGCTCTTCCAGGCCGGAAAGGTGAACCGGCTCGGCTCGGTGGAGCAGGGGTCGACGGTCTCCGACTGGGACGACGACGAGCACCGGCGTCAGATGTCCCTCTCGGGCTCGCTCGAGCACCTCGAGTGGCAGGAGCGCAAGATCAACCTCCTGGACACGCCCGGCGACGCCGGCTTCCAGTCGGACACGTACGCGTCGCTCCGCATCGTCGAGGGCGCGCTCGTCGTCCTCAGCGACGTGATGGGCGTCGAGGTGAACACGTCCCGCGTCTGAGCGCGCGCCGAGCAGTACGAGCTCTCACGCCTTGTCTTCGTCAACATGCTCGACCGCGAGCGCGCCGACTTCTTCCGCGTCCTCAAGGCGGCGCGCGAGCAGCTCTCCGACCGCTGCGTCGCGATCCACCTGCCGATCGGCGCCGAGCACGAGCTGACCGGGATCGTCGACCTGCTGCACATGTGCGCATACCTCGATCCTTCCGGCGCGCGGGAGGAAGGCCCGCAGCCGATCCCGGACGAGATGGCCGACCAGGTGCAGGAGTACCGCGAGAAGCTCCTCGACGCGGTCGTCGAGACCGCTCGACGGCGAGGAGCTCCCCGCCGAGGACGTTGCGGCTGCGTTGAAAGACGCTGTGACCCGCGACGAGCTGTACCCGGTCGCGTGCGGTGTGGCGACCAAGAACCTCGGCACGACCGCACTGCTCGATCTCCTGGTCGAGGGCGTGCCGTCCCCGGCCAGGAAGGGCACCACGATCGAGTTCGGCGACGCGAAGCAGGCGGTCTTCGTCTTCAAGACGATCGCCGACCCGTTCGCGGGGCGCATCAGCTGCTTCCGCGTCCTCGCCGGCCCGGTGACGGGCGAGACGACGCTCGTCGACCCGCGCACGCACGCGAAGGAGCGCCTCGGCCAGATCCTGCTGCTGCAGGGCAAGGACAACGAGCCGAGCGACGCGCTCTGCGTCGGCGACCTCGGCGCCGTCGCCAAGTTGAAGGACGTCGTCACCGGCGATGTGCTCGTCGACCACGAGGTGCCCGTCGAGCCGCCGCACATCGACTTCCCGGAACCGGTGATGAGCTTCGCCGTCACGCCGAAGTCGAAGGGCGACGAGGAGAAGATGGCGACGGGACTTCGCCGCCTCGAGGAGGAGGATCCGACGCTCCACCTCCGCCGCGACCAGCAGACCGGCGAGCAGCTGCTCTCGGGCATGAGCCAGATGCACGTCGAGGTCGCGGTCGACCGGCTGCGGAGCCGCTTCAACGTCGACGTCGAGCTGCACCCGCCGCGCGTCCCGTACCTCGAGACGATCCGCAGCGAGGCGCGCGCACAGGGCAAGTACAAGAAGCAGACCGGCGGCCGCGGGCAGTACGGCGACGCGCACATCATCATCGAGCCGATCGAGGGGCGGACCGGCTACGAGTTCGTCGACCAGATTGTCGGCGGCGTCATCCCGCAGGGCTTCCGTCCCGCAGTCGACAAGGGCGTGCAGGAGGCGATGGCGCGCGGCGAGCTCGCGGGCGCGCCGGTGCAGGGCGTTCGTGTCCGGCTCGTCGACGGCTCGTACCACAACGTCGACTCCTCGGAGATGGCGTTCAAGATCGCCGGCTCGATGGCGTTCAAGCAGGCCTACGAGAAGGCGGATCCCGTGCTGCTCGAGCCGATCATGGAGATCGAGATCACGGTCCCGGACGAGTCGGTCGGCGCGGTCAACGGCGACCTCAATTCGCGCCGCGGCCGGCTGCACGGGATGGAGCCGAAGAGCGGCCTGACGACGATCAAGGCCGAGGTGCCGATGGCGGAGATCCTCACCTACTCGCAGGCCCTCACCTCGATGACGGGCGGGCGCGGCGACCACCACATGCACTTCCTCCGCTACGAGGAAGTGCCGGCACACATCGCGCAGAAGCTGATCGAGCAGACGAAGAAGGAGAAGGAAGAAGCGAAGGTTTAGGCCGTCGCCCAGACGTACGGTGGTTTTGGGCCACGCGCTAAGACGCGCAGCGGCTTAGCGTCTGGCCGCGAAGCCACGCGCCCGCGGATGCACGTCTCTTGCACCCGCGGGCGCGCAGCGCCAACGCGCGACCCTCGGCAAACGCCACGCGCGACCAGTCGCCGGCGGAGGCGCGACCGCGCTCGCGCCGCAGCCACACGAAACGCAAGCCAGCGACAGGAAGGGTCCGCGGGAAACCTAGGTTTCCCGCGTCCCTAGACCTGCGCTGCCGGCTGCGGGGTTGCGGGCTGGTCGCCCTCGTCGCGCAGGTGGCGGATCACGTCGTCGATATCCGCGAGCTCCTGCTCGAGGTCGCGTTGGTACGACTCGAGGCGTGCCAGTAGCTCCAGGCGGTTGGGGAACGGGCGGTGGAAATGAAGCCGACCGTGTCTATGACGTCCGTGGTGCATCGTTCACCTCCTCTCCTCGCTCGTATCGTTCGATGAAGGCTTCGATGCGCTTGCCGGCCTCGCGGAGCGCCTCGGACCAGTGGCCGAGCAGCCGGACGCCGTCGTTCGTCAGCGAGTAGCGGCGCTTCGCCGGGCCGGGCGCGCTCGCCTCCCACTCGGAGGTGACGACCCCCTCCTCTTCGAGGCTGCGTAGCAGCCGGTAGAGGTTGCCCATCTCGACCCGGTGGCCGCCGGTCAGCTCCGGCAGGCGCTCGAGCAGTTCGTACCCGTGCGCCGGACGCTCGGAGAGCAGCAGGAGCAACGCGGGCTCGGTAAAGCGCTCGACGCGCGCGTGGACGTTCCAGCGGTTCGCCGTCTTCCAGCGCGACCGCGGCCGATGCCTCATCGCCAAGCTATATGTAAGTTACACATGCAAGTGGACACTAGCACCCAGGGAACGGTCTCCGCGCTAGAGTCGGCCAGATGCGGGTGACCCGAGTTGCGACCACTCGGACCTGTGCGATCTGTGAGCGCACCTTGCTGATGGGCGAGCGGGCGATCCGGTTCGCGCCGGCCGAGGGAGAGGATCTCGTCGACGTCTGCCCGCTCTGCCAGGACGTCGCGGTCGAGCATGGCTGGCTCAAGGAAGGGACGCCGACGACGCCGATGGTCCCGGGCGAGCGGCGGCGCCGGCGGCGCGGCCTCGGCGACCTGCTGGGCTTCGGCCGGCCGGCCGGCGACGAGACCGTCGCGTCCGAGCCGATCCTCCGCAGGCTCTCCGAGAACGAGCTGGCGATGGTCGAGGCGGCAGACCTCTTCAACGCGAGCGCGTACCGGCGGACCGTCGGCGGCATCGCGAAGAGCCTCGGCGACGCGCAGGCGAGCATCGTCGCGCTCTCGGGCGCGGCGGGCGAGGTCGCTGTAACGGTCGCCTGGGACATCTCGTGGTACCAGTACCGCGTCTCCCCCGAATCGGCACAGCCCGTGCGGCTCGAGCGGCGCGGCCACGAGCTCGACGAGCTCGAGGAGACGTTCACTGCGTGGAACGCTCACCTCGAGGACGACGGCAAGCTCGTCCCCGAGATCGCCCGGCTGTAGCGCTACTTGCCCGGCAGCTGCCCGAGGGTCACGTCGATGGTGTCCTTCTTGCCGTCCTGCCGCCGCACCACGACCGGGACGCGCTGGCCGGGCTTCAGTGACGCAAGAACGGCCAGGAGATCTTCGACCGTCGGCGTCGGCTTCTTGTCGATCGAGACGATCACGTTCCCGACGTGTATGCCGGCCTTGGCGGCGGGGCTGCCCTTCACGAGCTGGCCGACGTAGACGCCGCCGCCGTTCGTCTCGCCGGGCGCGATCCCGAGATAGGCGCGGTGCGAGTTGACGACGCGGCCGTACTTCACCAGCTGGCCGCCGATGTCCCGGGCGACGTTGCTCGGGATCGCGAACCCGATTCCGGGAGCTGCGCCGCCCCCGAGCTGCGGATCGGTCGCGGCCAGGGTCGGAATGCCGACGACCCGCGCCTGAAGGTCGACCAGCGCGCCGCCGGAGTTCCCGGGATTGATCGCCGCGCTCGTCTGGATCGTCCACGGGAGCGCGGCGCCGGTCGGCTCGGTCACGAGCCGGGAGAGGGCGCTGATGATGCCCTGCGTCACGCTCGAGCGCAGTCCGAGCGGATTTCCGATCGCCAGCACGACGTCGCCGACATGCAGCTTCGACGAATCGGCGAACGCGGCCGCGCGAAGCGGAGCCGATGTGTGGACGACGGCCAGGTCGTCCGGGACGAACCTTCCGACGAGCGTCGCCTGGCTCTGCCGCCCGTGCTGGTCCGTGACCGTCATCTTGGTCGCGGTCCCGACGACGTGCGCGTTCGTGACGATGTTCCCCTTGCCGTCGAGGACGACGCCGGAGCCCAGCCCCTCGCTCGTCTCGATCTGGACGACCGACGGCGAGACCGTCTTCACCACCGTGACGAAGGCGTTCTGGAGCGCCAGCGCGCCGGGCACGATCGGCGCCGAGGAGGCCGTCTGCGTCGAGCTTCCGCTCAATGCCGAGGTCGCCGCGACGACGATCCCAGCCACCACTCCGGCAGCGATCACGAGCAGGGCGAGTCGACGGCGGCTACCGGACATCCAGCGGTGGTCTCGCCTGCTGCGCCTGAACTAAACGTGGTCTGGCGCTCTCCGGGTTCCTGCCTACAATCCGAAACAGGATGATCTATTGCGTGATCCCGCGTGAGCTCGAGGCCGAACTCTTCGACAAGATGGTCGAGTACTACAAGGACAACCCGAACGTGACGGTCATCGTCGACCGCCGGGAGGGCCCCGACCGCCGGTCCGGCAAGGAGTACGGCGGCAACCGGATCATCCGCGACCGCCGGCGGCAGCGCGCGACGGGCACGTTCCCGGACACCGACGCGCCTGCCTGATACCGGTCACTAGACTCGTCCGCATGGCCACGACGGGGACGAAGACCTTCAAGAACTACATCGGCGGAGAGTGGGTCGACGCCGCGAGCGGCGAGACCTTCGAGAGCCTGAGCCCGGCGACGGGCGAGGTGATCGGCGCGTTCCCGCGCTCCGGCAAGGAGGACGTCGACCGCGCCGCGAAAGCCGCGCGCGAGGCGTACGAGGAGTGGCGGCTCGTGCCGGCGCCGGAGCGCGGCGAGATCCTCTTCCGTTTCGCGGAGATTCTCAAGCGCGAAAAGGCGGAGCTGACCGACCTGATGACGCGCGAGATGGGCAAGGTCAAGGCCGAGGCCGGGGGCGACGTCCAGGAAGCGATCGACATGACGTACTACATGGCCGGCGAGGGGCGCCGCCTGTGGGGTCAGACGACGCCGTCCGAGCTGCGCGACAAGTTCAACATGTCGGTGCGCGTGCCGATCGGCGTCGTCGGCGCGATCACGCCGTGGAACTTCCCGATCGCGATCCCGTCGTGGAAGCTCGCGCCGGCGCTCGTCTGCGGCAACACCGTGATCCTCAAGCCGGCCGAGGACACGCCGCTCCTCGGCGAGCGCTTCGTCGAACTGCTCGAGGAGGCCGGCCTGCCGGCGGGCGTCGTCAACATCGTTCACGGCTTCGGTGAGGAGGCGGGCGACGCGCTCGCCCGCCATCCCGACGTTCCGGTGATCACGTTCACGGGCTCGCGCGAGACCGGCGTCGCGGTGACGAAGGCCGCCGCCGACTTCCTCAAGCACGTGCACCTCGAGCTCGGCGGCAAGAACGCGATCATCGTCATGGACGACGCGGACGTCGATCTCGCCGTCGAGGGGATCGTCTGGTCGGCGTTCGGGACCTCCGGCCAGCGATGCACGGCCGCGAGCCGCGTGATCGCGCACGAGGCCGTCTACGGCGAGCTGCAGAAGAAGCTCGTCGAGCGCGCGGAGCAGCTGCGCCTCGGCCCGGGGTGGGAGGACGACACCGACGTGGGCCCGGTGATCAACCGCGCGGCGATCGAGAAGATCCACTCGTACACGCAGATCGGCCGGGACGAGGGTGCGCACCTCCTCACCGGCGGCGAGGTCGCGACCGAGGGCGAGCTCGAGAAGGGCTTCTACTACCGGCCGACGATCTTCGGCGACGTCGATCCGCAGATGCGGATCGCGCAGGAGGAGATCTTCGGGCCGACGACCGCGCTGATCAAGGTCGGCTCGTTCGACGAGGCGATCCGCGCGGCGAACGGGATTCGCTACGGCCTCTCGTCCTCGATCTACACGCGCGATGTCAACAAGGCCTTCCGCGCGATGCGCGATCTCGTCACCGGGATCACGTACATCAACGCCGGCACGATCGGGGCCGAGGTGCACCTCCCGTTCGGCGGCACGAAGGACACCGGCAACGGGCACCGGGAAGCCGGGCAGGCGGCGCTCGACGTCTTCACCGAGTGGAAGTCGATCTACGTCGACTACTCCGGGAAGCTGCAGAAGGCGCAGATCGACAACGTCAAGCCGGGCGCGTGAGATACAGACATCTCGGCTCGAGCGACCTCGTCGTCTCGGAAATCGCACTCGGCTCGTGGCTCACGTACAGCGGCGGCGTCGAGCGCGCGCAGGCTGTGGCCTGCGTCGCGAAGGCGTTCGAGGTCGGGATCAACTTCGTCGACACGGCGAACGTCTACGGGCGCGGCGCGGCCGAGACGTTCCTCGGCGACGTGCTCGCGGACCGGCCGCGCGACTCGTACGTCCTGGCGACGAAGCTCTTCTTCCCGATGTCGAACACCGACCGGGGGCTCTCGCGCGAGCAGGTCTTCAAGCAGATCGACGCGTCGCTCGCGCGGCTGCGCACCGACTACGTCGACCTCTATCAATGTCACCGCTACGACCCGCAGACCCCGCTCGAGGAGACGATGGAAGCGCTCACCGAAGTCGTGCGGCAGGGGAAGGCGCGCTCTCTCGGGTTCAGCGAGTGGTCGGCGAAGCAGATCGAGGCGGCGCTCGCGATCCCGGGAGTCGAGAAGTTCGTCTCGAGCCAGCCGCAGTACTCGATTCTGTGGCGCGTGATCGAGCCGGAGATCATCGACGTCTGCGCGCGCAGCGGCATCTCGCAGATCGTCTGGTCACCGCTCGCGCAGGGCGTCCTGACGGGGAAGTACAAGCCGGGCGAGGCGCCGCCCCCGGACAGCCGTGCGGCGAGCGAGTCGATGGGGACGTTCGTCGGCAGCTTCCTGACGGACGAGATCCTCGAGGCCGTGCAGCGGCTGCGTCCGATCGCCGACCGGCTCGGGATCTCGATGGCACAGCTGGCACTCGCGTGGGTGTTGCGCGAGCCGAACGTCGCTTCCGCGATCATCGGCGCGACGCGGCCGGAACAGGTCGAGAACAACGCCGCGGCATCCGGCATCGAGCTCGACGACGCGACGCTGGCGGAGATCGACGCTGCCGCCGGGTCCGTCGTGCAGCGGTGACGTCGTACAAGCTCGTCTGGTTCGTCCCGCGCGAGGCGCTCGACGAGACGCGCGACGCGGTCTTCGTCGCGGGCGGCGGCCGGATCGGCAGGTACGAGCGCTGCTCGTGGTACACCGCCGGAACCGGAACGTTCCTCGCGGGCGAGGGCGCCGATCCGGCGGTCGGTCAGGTCGGCCACGAGGAACGCGTGAACGAGCTGCGCGTCGAGACGGTCGTGCCGGCCGAGCGCCTCGACGGCGTGATTGCGGCCTTGCGCGAGGCGCATCCGTACGAGGAGGTCGCCTTCGACGTCTATCCGCTCGCCGAGGTCGAGCCGTGAAGGCAAAGCTCTCGACCGACGGCGGCGCGCGCGGCAATCCCGGCCCGGCTGCGTACGGCTATGTCCTCGAGGACGAGGACGGCACGGTGCTGGCGGCGCACGGCGAGCGAATCGGGGTCGCGACGAACAACGTCGCCGAGTACAGCGGGCTGATCGCGGGCCTCGAGAAAGCGGCGGAGCTCGGAGTGGACGAGGTCGACGTCGTCTCGGACTCCGAGCTGATGGTCAAGCAGATGACGGGCGAGTACCGGATCAAGAACGAGGCGCTGCAAGATCTCGCCGCCGACGCTCGCCGAGCCGCCCGCCGGATCGGCAAAGTGAGCTACAGGGCCGTCCGCCGGGAGCACAACGAGCTGGCCGACCGGCTGGTCAACGAAGCCCTCGATGCCCGGTGATCTGAGCTAGACTGGCGCCCAGTTGGCTAGAGCGTCTGCTTGCCATGCAGAAGGTCGTGGGTTCGAGTCCCATCATCCGCTCTCGAAAGGCCCCGCTCAGGCGGGGTTTTCTGTTCCGCCCCGCACGTTAGCGAAGCAGCCAAACGAGCGAGACGCTGACCAACCACGCGACCTCGCTCGCGAACAGGAGCCCGACAGCGCCGACGAGTTTCCGGCGCAACATGACAATGTCGTGGATCTTCGGAATCCCGGGCCAGACATCGGCAGTCAGTTCCGTGATGGCGGCCATAGGGCGGAACGCGACGAACAAACGGGTCCGCAGCGTCGTCGACGTAACGGCTGTCAGGAGTCTTGTTCGCTCGAGATCAGCAGGTCGACCAGTCGTGCCCGACGAGCGACAAGATCGGCATGGATCAACCGCAGCGTTTCGATGTCGTGCTCTGCTGCCGGCACCCCGGCTGACCATAGACCTGCTCGACGACGCGCTCAAGGAATGACCTTCTACCGATCAGATCGGCCCCATCCACGCGAAGAGCGGCGTCGAGCGCGCCTCCGATGAACGGGCGAGGAGCGCATCCTGAACGAACTGCCGTCAGTCCCGAACGCGCTCTCACCGCCCGAAACGCAGCATTCCCGTTTCCGCGCAGGGTCTAGGCGCCTCCGGAACACGCCCGATGCAGGCGCTTTCGTAACGCGGCATTACGGTCGCGGTTCGCGGAGATTCGCGAGCGGGCGCCGCGCTTCGTAGTCCCACACGGTTCCCGAGCACATCGGACACCGCTCCGGCGCCATCCGGCGGCTCGCCCCGTACCCGCAGTCGGCGCAGCGAAACCGGACCAGCGGGTTCGCGCGTTCCTCGCTCCGCAGGCGGTTGTTGCCAACAGCCACAGTTCCGTTCCTTCCAAGCGGCCACAGGCCCGCGGGCGTCCGGGCGGGAGGAGCTTCTCGTTCCCGCTGACGGACCGGATAATCCTCCCTAACGGGTCTCGGGCACGTACCTGAACGTGAACGCGAGGCCGCGCGCGTCTCGGCCTGCGACCACCTCAACCGGCGTCTGAGCGCGAGCCGTCCCGCCGGGGGGCCGGCACGACCGCGACCGGGCACGGCGAGACGATCGAGCACTGGTGGCTGACGTGGCCGAGGAGGAGGCCGACGAAGCTGCCGAGGCCGCGAGCGCCGACGACCAGCAGCCTCGCTCCCTGCGCTGCATCGACGAGCGCCGCCGTGGCCGGCCCTTGAACCACGCGCTCCTCGACCTCGACATCGGTTCCGTCGACGCCCGCCTGCTCGAGCGAAGCCTTGAGACGTGCTCGGCCGCATCCTTCAGCTCGTCGACGTCGAGGCTCACGGCCGGCGGGATGCCGCCGTGCGACGCAGTCGCTGGGTAGTGCCACGCGTGGACCGCGCGTAGGCGGCCCTTGTGCGTGCGAGCCTCGTCGGCCGCCCAGCGGACCGCCTGGATCGAGCACGGCGAACCGTCGACGCCGACCACGACCGTCGCCGACTCCTGAGCCATGCGGCGAGTGTAAGGCGCGTGACGGCGATGCCGCCCTCCGCTGCGCACCGCGGTGTGCCTTACCGAGGTTTGACTTCGAGCCCGCCGCGTAGCGGTCCGAACATCGCCCGCACGGCAGGGACGGCTGCGTCTTCGATACCGGCGAGCTCGAGCGCCACGCCGCGTACGTCGACCTCGACGGTCCAGGTCGCGAACGCGCAGCATTCGCGCTCGAGTTCCGCGAGCTCGCGCAGTTCGGCCGCGACGCCGTCGTTGCCTGCGAACACGAGCCGGAGCCCGCGTCGGGTCGTCTCGATCTCGAGCAGCGCGTGCGAGGCGAGCGCCGCCCAGCGTGCACGGCGCGAGCTCAGGTCGTCGTGATTCAGTGTGCAGGCGATCGTCGCCATGTCTGTAGCTTGGCAGCTACCGTGCCGGTCGTGCGCCGCGCCGCCGCTCTCATCGTCGCGCTTGCTGCGGCAGCCGGAATCGCCGCGACCGCGGGAGCGCGGGAGCCGACCCTCCGGATCGTCTTCCCCGAAGGGATGAGCGTCCGTCAGATGACCGACCGCGTCGCAACGGTGCGGCGGATCGCGATCGTCAAGCGCAAGATCACGCCGCGCCTCGACGGGCGATCCTACGCGGCGGCCGCCCGCGCGGCGGCGCCGCCTCCGGGCTTTACGCCGCGACCGCGTTCGATCGAGGGCTTTCTCTTTCCGTCCCTCTACAAGTTCGGGCCCGCGACGTCCGCTTCGGAGCTCGTCGCGCTGCAACTCGCAGCGTTCCGGCGCGAGTGGACGAAGGTCGATCTCGGCCCGGCCGCGGCGCGCGGCGCGACGCCTTACGACGTGCTGACGATCGCTTCGATGATCGAGCGCGAGACCGTCGCGCCCGAGGAGCGCGCGCTCGTCGCAGCGGTGATCTACAACCGGCTCGACAGGCACATGCCGCTCGGCATCGATGCGACGCTCCGTTACGGGCTCGGGATTCAGGGAACGCGTCCGCTGACGAAGGCGCAGCTCGCGACCGACTCGCCGTACAACACGCGCCTGCACGAAGGGCTGCCGCCGACGCCGATCGGTAATCCCGGGCTACCGTCGCTGCGCGCCGCCGCTGCGCGCCGCCGCGGTCGACTACCTCTACTTCGTGCGCGAGCCCGACGGCGTGCACCATTCCTTCACCGCCGACGAGAACGAGTTCTGCCAGAAGGCGCGCGAGTACGGGTGTAGCTGCTAGGCCGCTTTCAGCGCGGCCTCGGGCGCACGCTGCTGCGTCACCGCTGTCTGCTGGACCGGGCCGGGAAGGGTCCGCGCGGCCACGGCGACCACGACGGCGACGCACGTCTGCACCGCGAGGACGACGACGAACGCATCGCGCATGCCCAGCGAGTTCGAGGACGCGAGCGACAGGAACAGGCTGCCGAGGCTCGCGACGCCGAGGGCGAGTGCGGTCTGCTGCGTCGTCGCGAGCACGCCGCTGCCGACGCCTGCCCGCGCGGCCGGGACACCGGCGAGGACGAACCCGAACAACGGGCTCATCACGAGTCCCTGGCCGAAACCTGCGACCGCCATCGCCGGCGCGAGTCTCAGGACGTTCACGTCCGGCCATGCAGCAAACAGCGTGCCGGCGAGTCCGACGAGGCCGACGGCCTGGAGGACCGCTCCGGCGGAGAGCACCCGCCGGCCGTAGCGCGCGGTCAGGCGCGCAGTCGTCAGCGACGCGAAGAGGAACGTCAGCGCCATCGGCACGAGTGCGAGCCCGGCGCGGAGCGGCGTCAAGTGCGCTCCCTGCTGCAGGCTGATCGCGCACACGAACATGAACGCGCCGAAGCCGGCGAAGAACGGGACCGCGATCGCGAGGCCGCGCTGCATCCCCGGCAGGCCGAGGAGCGACGGCGGCACGATCGGATGGCCGCCCGTTCGCTCGAGACGGCGTTCGACGAGCGCGAAGGCCGCAACGGCCGGAACGAAGAGCGCGAGCAGAAGCCAGCTCCATGCGGGCCACCCGAGCGCGCGGCCCTCGGTGAGCGGAACGAGCAAGGCGAGGACCGCGATCCCGAGCGTCACGGTTCCGAGCGTGTCGATGCGCGGGACCTCGAGCGAGCGCGTCGCCGGCACCATGCGCCAGGCGAGCAGCAGGCCGACGATCCCCAGCGGCACGTTCACGAGGAAGATCGGCCGCCAGCCCGTCCCGGCGATGTTCGCATCGACGAGCGCGCCCCCGGCGAGCTGCCCGACGACCGCGGCGATGCCGGCGGTCGCGCCGTACAGGCCGATCGCCTTGGCGCGCTGCCGGCCGACGCTCGTCGCCTGGATCGTGGCGAGCACCTGCGGCACCATCAGCGCGGCTGATGCGCCCTGCGCCGCGCGGAAGGCGACGAGCGCGACCGCCGTCGGCGCGATGCCGCAGAGCAGCGAGAACACGGTGAACGACGCCATCCCGAGCATGAACAGGCGCCGCCGGCCGAACAGGTCGCCGAGCCGCCCGCCGAGCACGAGCAGCAATGCGTACGGCACACCGTAGCCGGCGACGACGAGCTCGAGCGTCGCGGTCGATGCGTGGAGATCGGAGTCGATCGTCGGCAGCGCGACGTTGACGATGAAGAAGTCGGCGATCGAGAGGAAGGCGGCGAGCAGCACGGTCGCAAGACCGAGAGGCGAGAGCTGTGTCTGGGCAGTCATGATCCCATCGTGGCGGCAGGCGGGAACCCGGTACCAGAGCCCATTTATCCTGGTACCAGCGCTACCTGCCTGAGCCTCGCCCGGTCGGCGATACTGGTCGCATGGCAAGCGTCACGCCGCTCCGGAGCCTCGACGGCGACGCAGTCCGCCGCGGCGAGCTCGCCGCCTTCCTCCGCAGCCGCCGCGAACGGATCCACCCGGAGCAGGTCGGGCTTCGGCCGTCGCGCCGCCGGCGGACTCCGGGCCTCCGCCGCGAGGAGGTGGCCCAGCTCGCGGGCGTCGGCGTCACCTGGTACACGTGGCTCGAGCAGGGCCGCGACATCCGTGCGTCGGCGCAGGTGCTCGACGCGATCGCGAAGACGCTGCTGTTCGACGCCCACGAACGCTCGCACCTCTTCACGCTCGCCGGCGCAGCCGACACGCTGATCGCCGACGACTGCGCGACGCTTGCACCCCCGGTGCAGCTGCTGCTGGACCAGCTCGAGCCGTTCCCGGCGCTCGTCGTCAACGGTCGCTACGACCTGCTCGCGTACAACCGCATCTGGGCGAGCGGTTTTCCGGACGTCGAGACGCTCCCGGCCGAGGACCGCAACTGCCTCTGGCTGCTCTTCACGCACCCGCAGTGGCGGGAGGTGATCCTCGATTGGGACGACGCCGCGTCGCGGATGGTCGCGCAGTACCGCGCCGCGATGGCGGAGCACGTCGACGAGCCCTCGTGGAAGGCGCTGCTCGCGCGCCTGCATCGAGCCTCGCCCGAGTTCACCGAGGTCTGGGAGCGCCACGACGTCCAGGCTCCGGAGACCCGCGTCAAGCGCGTGCAGCATCCGACCGCCGGCCTCCTTCGGCTCGACTTCACGTCGCTCTGGCTCGGGCAGCGCCTCGGCACTCGGCTGATCACCTACACGCCGGCGGACGACCGCACCCGCGGGCGGCTCGAGCAGCTGCACCGCTCGCTCGCGACCTGAACGGTACGATCGCTGGGTGGAACAAGGCGTGCACGACCGCGGCGGCCGCCCCACGGACGCGCCGATCGACCGGAGCGAGCACGAGCTCGCGGACTGGGAGCTGTTGACGGACGCGGTCGTCGGCACACTCGGGCGAAACGGGTTGATGAACGTCGACGAGCTCCGGCGCGGCATCGAGAGCATGCCGCCCGACGAGTATGAACACGCGTCGTACTACGAGCGCTGGCTCTACGCGATCGAGACGATCCTCGGCGAGAAGGGCGTCCTCGCCCCCGGCGAGCTCGACCGGAGGCTCGGCAAGTGACGTACCGCGTCGGGACGCGTGTGCGGGTTGCCGACCGGCCGCACGAGGGTCATCACCGAACCCCCGGCTACGTGAAGGGAAAGACCGGGCGCGTCGAGCGCATGCACGCGTCGTTCACGAATCCGGAGACACGCGCCTACGGCGCGAATGGACTTCCCGCACAGCGGCTCTACCTCGTCGGCTTCGCGCAACGCGACGTCTGGCCGGACTACCGCGGCGACGCCCGCGACCGGATCTACGCGGACGTCTTCGAGCACTGGTTGGAGGAGGCGGAATGAACGACCACGATCACGAGCACCCGCACGCCGCGATCACGAACGGCGACGAGCCCGCGGCCGCAGCGAGAGCGCGTGCGCTCGAGGAGCTCCTCCTCGAGAAGGGCGTGATTCGCCGCGAGGACGTGCGCGCCGGGATCGACTGGCTCGTGTCGCGTTCTCCCGCCGACGGCGCGCGGCTCGTCGCCCGCGCATGGGCCGATCCCGAGTTCAAGGCGCGCCTCCTGGCCGACGCGCGCGCGGCCGCGCTGGAGCTCGGTCTCGACCCGGGACCGTCGCCGGTCGTCGTCGCCGTCGAGAACACCGACGCGGTGCACCACATGGTGGTCTGCACGCTCTGCTCCTGCTATCCGCGCGCGCTGCTCGGTCCTCCGCCGAACTGGTACAAGAGCCTGCCCTACCGCTCGCGCGCCGTCTCCGATCCCCGCGGGGTGCTGACCGAGTTCGGGGTCGAGCTCGGCGACGACGTCGAGGTGCGGGTGCTGGACTCGACGGCTGACATCCGCTACCTGGTGATTCCGCGACGCCCGGCCGGGAGCGAGGGGATGAGCGAGGCCGAGCTGGCCTCGCTCGTGACGCGGGACTCGATGATCGGCGTCAGCGCACCGCAGAGCGCGTAAAGACGCGGATCGAGACGGCCGTCAGCACGGTCGCGAAGGCCGCGACGACCGCGAGGCTGAGCGCGGCCATGGTCGTGGTGCTGTGCATCCTCCAGATCGCGTGCAGTCCGCTGCTGTCGTCGAGCAGGCCGTAGCGCATCAGCGCGAGGCCGTGCGTGAGCGGGAGCACCTTGGCGAACCAATCGAGCCCGGACGGAAGCGCGTCGATCGGGAAGAGCGAGCCGGCGAGGAACCAGGGCAGGATCGCGATCGCCGGGACGCGGGCGATGTACTCCTCCTGCTTGGGGACGCGGTTCGCGAGCGTCTCTGCGACGCCGTACATCCCGATCGCGAACAGCAGCGCTGCCGCGACGAACCAGACGACGCCGGCCGTGCTCGCAGAGAAGTGGATCCCCCGCGCGAGCGCGGCGCCGATCAGCACTGCAAGCTGCAAGCCGGTGACCGCGAGTGCGACGAGCAGGTTGCCGAGCACGAGCAAGGCGCGCGGCACCGGCGCGGCGAGCAGCTCGCGCTGCGCGCCGTGCTCACGGTCGACGATCACGCCGAGGCCGGCGAACATCGTGTTGAGCGGGATCAGCAGGCCGACCGTGCCGAGGGCGACGTAAGACTCGTAGTGACCGTCCGTGTGCAGCGCCTGCTTCAGCGCCGGTGCGATCACGAGCGCGAACATGACGGGCGTGAGCAGCGGTACGACGAGCTCGCGCGGCGTGCGGGCAGTCAGTTGCAGGCGGCGGCGGGCGAGCGTTACGAGCGGAGCGAGACTCGGGAGGCCGCGGCGCGGCTGGGGTAGGACGGCAGTGTTGGCGAGAGAGGTCATCGAATCTCCTTTCAGGGGTCAGGCGGCCTCGGCGAGCCGGCCGCCGGTCAGGCGTAGGTAGACGTCGTCGAGTGTCGGCTTCCTCGTCCCGACCGCGGTCGTGGCGAGACCGAGCTCCTCGACCGCCGCGAGCGCGTCGGAGCCGCCGCGGTCGTGGAGGGGTACGGTCAGCGTCGAGCCGACCGCGAACGTGTCGTCGCCGGCGACGCCGCGCGCGCGCAGTGCTTTCAGCGCGGTAGGGACATCGCCCGAAACGCGCAGCTCGAGGATCTCGTGGCCGAGCGCGGCGAGGAGCGCGGCCGGCGTGTCGAGGGCGACGATCTTGCCCGCGTGGATGATCGCGATGCGGTCGCAGAGCCGCTCGGCCTCGTCGAGGTAGTGCGTCGTCAACAGAATGGTCATGTCGCTGCGCGCCCGCAGCCCGGCGATGACGTCGAGGAGCTCGTAGCGGATCCGCGGGTCGAGGCCGACCGTCGGCTCGTCGAGGAACAACAGCCGGGGCTGCGAGACGAGCGCACGGGCGATCTCCAGCCGGCGGCGCTCGCCGCCGCTGTACCCGGCGACCGGGCGGTCGACGAGCTCGGCGAGCCCGAGCGCGTCGACGAGTCCGCCGATCGTGTCGGCGGCGTCCCGCGGCTCCACGCTCCACAGGCGGGCGTGGATCTCGAGGTTGCGGCGGCCGGTGAGCGCGCGGTCGACGACGGAGTCCTGGAACACGACGCTGCTGACGCGCCGTGCTGCGAGCGGGTGCTTCGTGACGTCGACCCCGGCGAGGCGCGCTGTGCCGCTCGTCGGCCTGATCGTCGTCGTCAGCATCCCGACCGTCGTCGACTTGCCGGCGCCGTTCGGTCCGAGCAGCCCGAAGACCTCGCCGGGCGCGACCTCGAAGTCGATTCCGCGCACGGCCTGGACGCCGCCGGGATACGTCTTGCCGAGCTTCGTCACTTCGATTGCATTCATGCGTCCTCCTGGTCGCGGCGGTCACATCCGCCGCTCTCGGTTCGTCTCTGGGGTGTAAGACGGATCCCGACGAGAGGATGTGACGTGGACGCGTCGCTGGTGAAGGAGTTCGAGAGCAACAGGCCGCATCTGCAGGCCGTCGCCTACCGGATGCTCGGCTCGGTGAGCGACGCCGAAGACGCGGTGCAGGAGTCGTGGTTCCGTCTGTCGCGCGCGGAGGACGGATCGGTCGAGAATCTCCGCGGCTGGCTGACGACCGTCGTCGGCCGGGTCTGCATCGACATGCTCCGCGCACGCAACTCCCGCCGCGAGGACTACGCGGGCAGCTGGCTCCCGGAGCCCGTCGTGAGCGTCGAGGCAGTGCTTGCGGACTCCGTCGGGCTCGCGCTGCTTGTCGTGCTCGACACGCTGTCCCCACCCGAGCGGCTCGCCTTCGTTCTCCACGACATGTTCGGCATCTCGTTCGACGAGATCGCACCGATCGTCGAGCGGACGCCGGCGACGGCGCGCCAGCTTGCGAGCCGCGCGCGGCGGCGGGTCCGCGGCGCCGCGCCTGAGCCGGACGCCGACCTGACGCGGCAGCGCGAGGTCGTCGACGCCTTCCTCGCCGCCTCTCGGGCCGGAGACTTCGCCGGGCTCGTCGCCGTTCTCGACCCGAACGTCGTATTCCGGATCGACCGCGGCGGCGTCGCGCCGCGTGCGCGGGAGCCGGTGACCGGCGCCGAGGCGGTCGCGCGCCAGATCCTGCAGCGCGGCTCGCCGTTCGCGCCGCTCGCGCGGCCCGCGATCGTCAACGGGGCTGCCGGCGCCCTGGTCGGGACCGGCGACACGCCGTTCGCCGTCGTCAGCTTCACGGTCGCCGACGGGCGCATCGCAGAGATCGACGTGATCGCCGATCCTGCGAAGCTCCGCCGCGCGCGGATGCGTTAGGTGGGGGTTGACGCGGTCGTCGCGCCGTGAGAGGGTCGCTCCGTCAAGTCCTGTGAGCCCTCGGGTTCGCGGGACTTGGCGTTTAAGGGGCGGCTTTCGCCTTGACGTGGAAGAAGGCGGAGTAGATCTCGCGTGCAGCCGGCGCTGCGGCCTGCGCGCCGAAGCCGCCGTGCTCGATCAGGACAACGACGACGATGCGCGGATGCCCGGCGGGCGCCCACGACGCGTACCAGGAATGGTCGCTCCCGGGCGGCGCCTCGGCCGTGCCCGTCTTCCCCGCGACCGGAATCGGGAAGTTGCCGAAGATCGCGGCCGACGTCCCCCACGGGTCGTGCGTCGCCGAGTAGAGCGCGTCGCGGATCGCCCACACGTGCCGAAGCCGCACGCGGCGGCGCGGCGGGAACGCGAGCTTCCGGCCTCCGAGCGAGCCGGCGACGTGCGGGCGGACGACCGTCCCGCCGTTGGCGAGGGCCGCGTACGCCACCGCGAGCTGGAGCGGCGTGACGGCGAGATAGCCCTGGCCGATCGCGAGGTTGATCGAGTAGCCCTCGTACCACGGCTGCTTGTAGATCCGCTTCAGCCACGCGGGCGTCGGGACGACTCCGCCCGCCTCGCCCGGCACGTCCAGCCCGGTCGGATGCCCGAGGCCGAGCCGCATCGCCCAGCGCTGCATGTCGAGCGAGCCCGAGCTCGCCTGCCGGAAGTAGAAGCGCTCGCCGAGCCGGTAGAACCAGGTGTCGCACGACGCCGACAGCGCCTGCTTCAAGCTCATGATCTCGTTGATCCCCGCCTCGACGTTGTGGAAGGTGTAGCCGCCGACGGTGAACGAGCCGGTGCACGGGATCGAGGACCACGGCGTGATCAGCCCCGTCGCCAGCCCGGCCTCCGCGACGATCGGCTTGAACGTCGAGCCGGTGGGATAGATGCCCTGCGTCGCGCGATCGAGCAGCGGCGACGCCGCGCTCGGCTTCAGCAGCTCCGTGAGATACGACGGCTCCTGCGCCGCGAGCAGCTGGTTGTAGCGCGGATAGCTCGCGAGCGCGTACAGCGCGCCGGTGCGCGCGTCGAGAACGACGGCGGCCCCCGCGGCGGCGTCCGGGTGGCCCGCCCGGTGCGCGAACTGGATTCCGTCGCGGATCGCCTGCTCGGCGGCCCGCTGCAACCGCGCGTCGATCGTCAGCTTCAGCGTCGGCAGGACCGGAGCGGCGCCGCGGAAGCGCAGCGGCCCGACGATCCGGCCGGTCGAGTCGACGCGCAGGCGCGCCCGGCGGAAGCCGCCGTTGAGGAACCGGTCGTAGGTTGCCTCGACGCCCGACTGGCCGACGAGCTCGCCCGGCCGCGCCCGCCCGTAGCGGTGCGTCCCGATCTGGCGCGGCTGGATCTCGCCGAGCAGGCCGAGGAACTCGCTGCCGAGACCTCCCTGCGGATAGCTGCGGACGGGCAGCGCCTCGATCCGAAGGCCCGGGTAGGCGCGGGCGCGTTCCTCGAGGAAGAAGGCGAGTCCGGCGGACGGCCGGGAGATCACCACGGCCGGCCCGTACGGCGAGCGGGCGACGGCATGCTCGACGCGCTGCACGAGCGTGCCGAGCGGGACGCCGGCGAGCCTCGACAGGCGCTGGAGCTGCAGCAGACCGTCCTCGTTCGCGCGCCAGTGCCCGTTCGAGTCGAGCGTCCCGAGCGCACTGCGGTCGGCGGTGACGACGAGGCGTCCGTTCGTCCCCGCGAGCAGCCTGCCGCGCGCGTCGACGATCGCGCCCCGCGCCGCCGGCAGGTCGACCGTCCTGAACGCCTGCTGCACCGCGAGCCGTGCGTACGACGGGCCGCGCAGCACCTGGAGCGACCAGAGGCGCAGTGCGAGCACCGCGAGGAGCGCGAGCGCAACCGCGGCGAGTCCGCCGACCCGCACGTAGAACGCGGTGCTCCGGTGGAACGGCGCGTCGACCGTCGAGACGGGCTCGACGAGCGGCAGGGGGCGCTGCAGCTCCGCCCGGCGGGGGCGATGAGGCGCGGGTGTCGCCACGGCGTCTCCGGCGGCTACCGAACCCTCGGCGTCAGGAACGCGAGGAGACGAGCACGCAGAGGAGCAGCCGCAGGGCCGAAGCCGGAGTGGATGTGACCCGAGGTCGGCGGCATGCTCGCGTCGTTCGCTCGGACGGAGCGTAGTGCCGCGGGCGGAACTTCGCCAGATCCCTGGGTGATCAGTGGATGTGCAGGTCGATGCCCAGGAAGAGCAGCGGCCAGAGCAGGGTCGCGAGCACGGCCGAGCCGAGTGCCCGGGCAGTGTTCACGTGCGCGTAGTAGTCGTGCATCGCGGCCACGACCGCGCCGATGACGAGGTACGCGAGGAGGACGAGGTTGACGTTCACGCGCGGGCGCGCGAGCGGTGCTGCACGCAGCATCACGGCTCCTTCCGAGGGTTCCAGGGATGGAACGGGAGAGCCGCCGCCGCGGTTACTCTTCGGCGAGTTCTTCGGCCAGCAGCGCGATCGCGAACGTGCGCCACGCGAGCTCCGTGTCGGCGAGGAGCCGGCCGAGGGCGTCGCGCACCAGGGGCAGCCGCACCGCCTCGTCGCGGAGCGCGGCGAGCGCGCGGCCGAGCTCGGCACGCCGCTCGCCGCTGTCGAGGTCGGCCGCGAGCGTCTCGCCGGCGCGGGCGTCGAGCGTCAGCTCGCGGTGCGGGTCCCCGCCGGCTGCGTGGACGAAGAGTGCGCGGCGGATCGCCGGCGCCAGCTCATCCTCGCCGATCGCGACGGACTTTCCGGCGACGTAGACGAGCACAGCGAGCAGCTCGTCGCCGGCCGGCCGCGCCGCCTCGAGCTGCTCGAGCCAATCGCGCACCGGTCAGTCGCCGCTATCCCGTCGGTACCAGGTACGCGCGCAAAAGACGCACTGATTGGTGACGAAACCGATGCGGAATCCGGGGCAGACGCCGTTGCCGACGTTGGTGTGCGTACCAGGTACCCACGCAAAAGGCGCACGGATGTGTGACGAAACGGAGGTGGGGCTAGCTCTCGACGTACTCGTCCGCGATGGACAGCGCTTCGTCGAGGATCGCGATGCCCTCGTCGAGCTCCTCGCGCGTGATCGTCAGCGGCGGGCAGATCATGATCACGTTCCAGTGCGTCATCAGGTAGAGGCCGCGCTCGAGCGCCGCCTTCGCGAGCCGGGTCACCGGCGCGGCAGCCTCGCCCGAGCCGTTGAACGGCACGAGCGGCTCGCGCGTCTCCCGCGACTTGACGAGCTCCACGCCCCAGAAGCAGCCGAGCCCGCGCACCTCGCCGATCGACGGGTGCTTCTCCATCAGACCGCGGAGCGCCTCTTCGAAGACCCGGCCCATCTCCGCCGAGTGCTCGACGATTCCCTCTTCGCGGAACGCCTCGATCGACGCGACGCCGGTCGCGCACGCGAGCGGATGGCCGCTGTACGTCAGCCCACCTGCGAAGTACTTGTCACGCACCCACTCGGCGATCGGCTCGCGCACCACCATCGCTCCGAGCGGCACGTACCCGGAGTTGATTCCCTTCGCGACGGTCAGGATGTCCGGCACGACGTCCCAGTGGTCGCACGCGAACCACTTGCCGGTGCGCCCGAAGCCGGCCATCACCTCGTCGAAGATGAGGAGGATCCCGTGCCGGTCGCAGACCTCGCGGATCGACTGCAGGTAGCCGTCCGGCGGGACGATCACGCCGTTCGTCCCGGTGACCGTCTCCATGATCACCGCGGCGATGTTCTGCGCGCCCTCGTACTGGAGGATCTCCTCGAGGTGCGGCGCGCCCGTGCAGACCGGGCACGGATCGGGATGGCCGGCCGGGCAGCGATAGGTGTACGGGTCGAACATGCGGACGACGCCGGGCATCCCGGGCTCGATCGGCCAGCGGCGCGGATCGCCCGTCGCCGAGATCGCGCCGTTCGTCGCGCCGTGGTACGAGCGGTAGCGCGCGATGATCTTGTGCCGGCCGGTGCACCAGCGCGCGAGCTTGATCGCGTTCTCGTTCGCCTCGGCGCCGCCGTTCGTGAAGAACGTCATCGCGAGATCGCCCGGCGTCACCTCGGCGAGCAGCCGCGCGAGCGTCGAGCGCGGCTCGGTCGCCATCGGCGGGCCGATCGTGCAGAGCTTCTCCGCCTGCTCCTTGATCGCCGCGACGATCCGCGGGTGCTGGTGCCCGATCGAGACGTTGACGAGCTGGGAGGCGAAGTCGAGGTACCGCTTCCCGTCGTAGTCCCAGAAGTAGCGCCCCTCCGCGCCGGCCACCGGGATCGGGTTGATCGCGTTTTGCACCGACCAGGAGTGGAGGACGTAGCGCTTCGCGTCCTCGACGACCTGCCGGCCGAGCTCGCTGTTCCGCTCGACGATTGCCACGCCGGAATCCTAGAGCTTGCGGAAGGGGCCCGGACGGAGGCACGATGAAGCCTTGGCCGTCCCGGCCGCGCCGCCGTTCCTCGAACGTGAGGCCTTTCTCGAGCCGCTTCGCGAAGCGCTCGGGGAGGCCTCGCGCGGCCACGGGCAGCTCGTCTTCGTCGCGGGCGAGGCCGGCGTCGGAAAGACGGCGCTCGTCCGCGCGCTGGCGGCGGAGGCGGCAGGCGCACGGGTGCTCGAGGGACGCTGTTCACACCGCGGCCGCTCGGACCGATCGCCGACATCGCGTCCGCGACCGGGGGCGCGCTGCAGGAGGTCGTCGAGCGCGACGCGCTTCCGTACGACGTCCTCGCCGTCCTGCTCGACGAGATGCGGTCGCGGGCGACTCTGCTCGTGCTCGAGGACGTGCACTGGGCCGACGAGGCGACGCTCGACGTCCTCCGTCTCCTCGGGCGGCGGGTGCACGCGACGCGCGGCCTCGTCGTCGCGACGTATCGCGACGAGGAGCTCGGCCCGGATCATCCGCTCCGAGGCGTCGTCGGCGGATTCGCCGGCGCGCAGGGCGTCGGCCGTCTGCAGCTGTCACCGCTCTCGCCCGACGCGGTTCGCGCGCTCGCCGCGCCGCACGGCGTCGACGGGGAGGAGCTCTATCGACGCACCGGCGGCAACCCGTTCTTCGTCAGCGAGGCGCTCGCCGCCGGAGCGGAGACCGTGCCGCCGACGGTGCGCGATGCGGTGCTCGCGCGCGCGGCCCGGCTCGACCCCGACGCGCGCGACCTGCTCGAGGCCGTGGCGGTCGTCCCCGGGCACGCCGACCTCGCCCTGCTCGAGGCGCTCGCAGGCCCGCAGACTGCCCGACTCGACGCGTGTCTCGCGTCCGGGATGCTCGTCCAGAGTGCAGACGGCGTTGGGTTCCGCCACGAGCTCGCCCGGATCGCCGTCGAGGAGTCCGTCGGACCGATCCGGAAGCGCGATCTGCACGCCGCCGCGCTGCGCGCGTTGCGCGACCGGGGCGCCGACGTCGCGCGGCTTGCGCATCATGCGGAAGCGGCGGGCGACGCGGAGTCGATGCTTCGGTACGCCATCGCTGCTGCAGCCCGCGCCGCGTCGCACGGCGCGCACCGCGAGGCCGCTGCGCAGTACGCCCGCGCCCTGCGCTCCGGCGAAGGTCTGGCGCCGGCGGAGCGTGCGGAGCTCCTCGACCGTCGTGCCTACGAGTGCTACCTGACCGATCAGTCCGACGAGGCGATCGAAGCGGCCGAGCACGCGGTCCGCTCGTACCGCGCACTCGGCGACCGGCACAAGGAGGGGAACGCGCTTCGGTGGCTCTCGCAGGTCCTCTGGTGTCCGGGCCGGACACAGGAATCAGCGCGGAGAGCCCGGGAGGCCGTCGACCTCCTCGAGGGCGTGCCGCCCGGCCGTGAGCTCGCGATGGCGTACGCCCATCTGGCGGACAACCACGCGCGCGCGTCCAACGGCCCTGAAGCGCTGGCCTGGGCCGGGCGGGCGCTCGAGCTCGCGGACGATCTCGGCGAGACGGAGATCGGACTCCACGCGCTGACGACGATCGGCTCGATCGCGAGCGTCGAGAAGCTCGAGCTGAGCCTCGAGCGCGCGTTGCAGGCAAACCTCCCCGAGCAGGCGGCGCGGGCGTTCCTGATCCTCGCCGGAGCCGCCGTCGACAGCCGTCTCGGCGCCCGCGCGGCCCGGTACCTGCACGACGGACTCGAGTACTGCGGCGAGCGCGGCGTGGAGCTCCACCGGCTCTACCTGCTCGCCTTCCGCGCGCGCCTCGAGCTAAACGAGGGACGTTGGAACGAGGCGGCGGAGTCTGCCGCGGCCGTACTGCGCATCCCGCGCACGTCGATCACGCCCCGGATCGTCGCGCTCGTCACGCTCGGGCTCGTCCGCGCGCGGCGCGGCGATCCGGAGGCGGAGTCGCTGCTCGACGAGGCGTGGGCGCTCGCGGAGCCGACGGGGGAGCTGCTCCGGCTCGGCCCGGTCGCCGCCGCGAGAGGCGAGACCGCGTGGCTCCGTGGGGACGCAGTCGCCCTCGAGGCGGCGACAAAGGGCGCGCTCGAGCTCGCCTCGGCGCGCGGATCGGCGTGGCTGAGCGGCGAGCTCGCTGCGTGGCGGCGGCGCGCCGGACTGGCTTGGGAGATGCCCGCGTCCGTGGCGAAGCCGTATGTGCTGGAGCTCGCCGGCGACTGGACCGGCGCGGCCGAGCTGTGGTCGCAGCTGGACTCGCCCTACGAGGCGGCGCTCGCGCTCGGCGACGCCGACGACGAGGGCGCGCTCCGCGCCGCGCACGCGGAGCTGCAAGAGCTCGGCGCGCGGCCGGCCGCGGAGATCGTCGCCCGACGCCTGCGCGCGCGCGGCGCGACCGGTTTGACCCGCGGGCCACGGCCGGGCACGCGCCGTACGCCAGGCGGCCTGACGGCGCGCGAGGTCGACGTCCTGAGGCTCGTCGCTGAGGGCCTGCGCAACGCGGACATCGCCGACCGGCTGTTCGTCTCGCCGCGGACGGTCGACCACCACGTCGCCGCCCTCCTGCGCAAGCTGCAGGCGCGCACCCGCGGCGAGGCCGTCGCGTCGGCCGCCCAGCTCGGCGTGCTCGAAGACCGGTAGCGCCGCCGCGCAATCTAGGCAGTCCTGCGGATGGCGGCCATGGGCCCCGCGCGTAGCGTCGATCGCGTCAATCCAAAGGAGGCGCGATGCCCCGCTACCTCGTCGAGCGCACGTTCCCCGACGGGCTGCAGATTCCGATCGACGACGCCGGTGCCGCCGAGTGCCTGGAGATCGTCGATCGCAACGCCAACCGCGGCGTCACGTGGCTGCAGTCCTACGTTCAGGACGACGGCTCGAGGACCGTCTGCGTCTACGACGCACCGAGTCCGGAGGCGATCCGGGCGACGGCGGCTGCGAACTCGCTGCCCGTCGACCGGATCACGCAGGTGCGCGTGCTCGACCCGTACTTCTACCGCTGAAAGAGGTGGGATCCATGTTCCGTACGTTTCTCGTTCTCGTCGTCCTCGCCGCGACCTGCTCAGGTGCTGCGCTCGCGGGTAACTCGCGCGACACGAGCGGGGCCAGGCAGGCGAACCTGAAGTTCGCATCGCTGACCCGCGCGAAGGCCGCTGGCTACGGCGAGCTGCTCGACGCGAAGAAGATCGCCTGCATCGCCATGCCCGGCACGGGCGCGATGGGCATCCACTACGTCAAGGGCACGCTCGTCGGCGACGCGACCGTCAACGCGCTGAAGCCGGAGGCCCTCGTATACGAGCCGCAGGCCGACGGGTCGGCGAAGCTCGTCGCGCTCGAGTACGTCGTGTTCAAGGCGAAGTGGGACGCGCAGCACTCGAGTCCGCCGTCGCTCTTCGGCCGACCGTTCAGTCTCACCCCGAAGCCGAACCGGTTCGGCCTCGACGCGTACTACTCGCTCCACGCGTGGCTGTACAAGAGCAACCCGATCGGGACGTTCGCGCCGTGGAACCCGAACGTCAGCTGCCCGAGCGGGGGCTGAGGCGCACGGGGCGCGCGCCGCGGGGCCGGCGCGCGCCCCGGCCGCCCGCGGTAGTCTGCGTGCCGTCACCGAGGAGGAGAGATGACGGAACTCGCAGCGCCGCCGCGTGAGGCGGGCACAGGGGTCAAGCGGATCAGCCACTGGATCGGCGGGCGCACCGTCGCCGGCGAATCCGGCCGCAGCGGCCCCGTCTACAACCCCGCGACGGGGGAGCAGACCGGGGCGGTGGACTTCGCGAGCGTCGAGGAGGTCGACCGCGCCGTCCAGGCCGCGAAGCAGGCGTTCCCGGCTTGGCGCGCGCTCTCGCTGTCGAGGCGCACCGAGCTCTTCTTCCGGATCCGCGAGCTCATGCACGACCGGCAGGAGGAGATCGCGAAGATCCTCACGAGCGAGCACGGCAAGGTGCTCTCCGACGCGAAGGGCGAGGTGGCGCGCGGGCTCGAGGTAATCGAGTTTTGCTGCGGGATCTCCGAGCTCCTGAAGGGCGGCTTCTCCGAGCAGGCTTCGACCGGGATCGACGTCTACTCCATCCGCCAGCCCCTCGGCGTCGCCGCGGGGATCACGCCGTTCAACTTCCCCGCGATGGTGCCGATGTGGATGTGGGCGCCGGCGCTCGCCTGCGGCAACACGTTCGTGCTCAAGCCTTCGGAGAAGGATCCCTCCGCGTCCGTCTTCACGGCCGAGCTCCTGAAGGAGGCGGGGGTTCCGGACGGCGTCTTCAACGTCGTCCACGGCGACAAGACCGCCGTCGACGCGGTGCTCGAGCATCCGGACCTCGCCGCCGTCTCGTTCGTCGGCTCGACGCCGATTGCGAAGTACGTCTACGAGACGGGGACGCGGCACGGCAAGCGCGTCCAGGCGCTCGGCGGCGCGAAGAACCACATGATCGTCCTCCCGGACGCGGACATCGACATGGCGGCGGACGCAGCCGTCTCGGCGGCCTACGGCTCGGCCGGAGAGCGCTGCATGGCGATCTCGCAGGTCGTCGCGGTCGGCGACGTCGCCGACGATCTGATCGAGGCGATCAAGCAGCGCATCCCGAAGGTCAAGGTCGGCAACGGGCTGCAGTCGGACTCGGAGATGGGCCCGCTCGTGACACGGGAGCACCGCGACAAGGTCGCGTCGTACGTCGAGAATGCGCCGGCCGAGGGCGCGAAGATCGTCGTAGACGGCCGCGAGGGCGACGCGCCTCGGGACGGCTTCTTCCTCGCGCCATCGCTGATCGACGACGTCAAGCCCGGGATGAAGGCGTACGACGACGAGATCTTCGGGCCGGTGCTCGGGGTCGCGCGCGTCTCCACGTACGACGAGGCGGTGCGGCTCGTGAACGAGAACCCGTACGGCAACGGCACCGCGATCTTCACGCGCGACGGCGGCGTTGCGCGCCAGTTCCAGTTCGAAGTGCAGGCCGGGATGGTCGGGATCAACGTTCCGATTCCGGTGCCGGTCGCGTACTACTCGTTCGGCGGCTGGAAGGCGTCGCTGTTCGGCGACACGCATATCTACGGGCCGGAGGGGATCAGCTTCTACACCCGCGGTAAGGTCGTCACCTCGCGCTGGCCCGACCCGGCCACCTCGAAGGTCGACCTCGGCTTCCCGAGGACCCGCTAGCCCAAAATAGCCCCGTCTGGGATCAGGTCTTGCAATGCCGGTCCGGTGTTGCAATGCAAGACCTGACCCCGGCCTTGGTCTGTTGGGGCATGGCCGTTGTATGGTCGGCGGGTGGCCGTCTTGTCAAGGCCTTCGACGATCCCACAGGTGATCGAGCGGATGCGCGCGCTCGAGGCCTCCCTGCCGCGGGCCGACGGCGTGGCCTGGTTCACGCGGCTCTATCTCCGTGTGACGGAGACGGTTCACGTCGCGGTGAAGCCGCACGGGTTCCGCGACCCGCGCTTTCTCGCGCGGCTCGACGTCGAGTTCGCGAATCTCTTCTTCGACGCCGTCGCGAAGCCGCCGAAAGCGTGGGCGCCGCTGTTCGAGGCGCGTTCGCGGAAGGGGATCGCGCCGATCCAGTTCGCGCTCGCCGGGATGAACGCGCACATCAACCGCGACCTTCCCGTCGCCGTCGTCTCCACGTGCGAGCACCTGGGAATCGATCTCGAGCGCTCCCCGAAGCAGCACTCCGACTACGTCGCGGTCAACCCGCTGCTCGAGAAGACCGAGCGCAAGGTGAAGCAGTGGTTCGCGACCGGCTTTGTCGGCGTGGTCGACGTCGTCTGCGGCGACGACGACGACCGGATCGCTATGTGGGACGTTTGCCGCGCGCGCGACGCCGCGTGGGTCCAGGCCCGCGCGTTGTGGGTGCTGCGGGGCGTTCCGCCGCTGCGGCGCGCGTACGTCGATACGCTCGACCGCAGCGTCGGCTTCGCCGGCCGCGGGCTGCTCTTGACGCGGGAAACCTAGGTTTCCCGCGGGCCCTTCCTGCGCGTGGCGTTTGTCTGTATGGCCGCGGCGCGAGCGCGGTCGCGCCTCCGCCGGCGAAGGGTTGCGCGTGGCCCTTGCAGAGGGTCGCGCGTCTGCGTTGCGCGCCCGCAGGTGCAAAAGACGTGCATCCGCGGGCGCGTGACGTCGCGGCCAGACGCTAGACCGCTGCGCGTTTTAGCGTGTGGCCGAAAACCAGCGTGCTCTTGGGCGACGGCTAAAGCCGGTTGCTGGCTTTAAGACGGCGCCCCGAAGCTACGCGGGTCGGGCTGCTTCGGCACCATGACCCGCGCATCGACCAGCAACGACCCTCGGCAAACAGCACGCGCCAACATCGGCCGGCGAAGGCGCGACCGCGCTCGTGCCGGAGCCGCACAAACAAACCGTCAGCGACAGGAAGGGGCCCCGGGAGAACCTGGATTCCCCCGGAACAACACGGGCTCGCCGAGCAGCGTCGTCTGCGCGGGCGTCGTCTCGGCGATCACGCGGCCCCGCCGGATCACCCAGCGGCGCGGGGCGCGAAGACGGATGACCTCGATCGGGTCGGGCGCGTCGAAGATCACGAGGTCGGCCGGCTTGCCCTCCTCGATCCCGTACTCGTCCTCGATCCCGAGCGTCCGCGCGCCGCGCTCGGTCGCGCAGCGCAGCATCTCCGGGATCTCCTCCAGGCCGCTCATGTACGTGAAGTGCAGCGCGAGGTGCGCAGCGTCGACGAGGTCGGCCTTCCCCATCGGGTACCAGGGATCCATGATCACGTCGTTGCCGAGCGAGACGTTGACGCCGGCGGCGAGCAGCTCCTTCAGCTGCGCGAAGCCGCGTCGCTTCGGATAGGGATCCAGCCGCCCCTGGATCAGCGAGTTCGCGTACGGGTTGACGACGATGTTGATCCCGGAGCGCGCGAGGAAGCCGTGGAGCTTCGACGAGTAGTACGGCTCGTACGAGCCCATCGCCGTGCAATGGCTTGCGGTGACGCGGCCGCGCAGCCCGTGCCGCACCGTGTCGTCGGCCATCACCTCGAGAAACCGTGACTGCGGATCGTCGGTCTCGTCGCAGTGGACGTCGATGCGCAGGTTGTGCCGCTTCGCGAGCTCGAACACGCGGTGCACCTCCCGTAGCCCGAGCTCCGCTGTGGGCTCGTAATGCGGGATACCGCCGACGCAGTCGACGCCGAGGTCGATCGCGCGCTCGACCAGTCCCTCGTTGCGCGGGTCGGAGTAGATCCCGTCCTGCGGGAACGCCGTCACCTGGATCGTCACGAGGTCGGCCAGCTCGTCGCGCAGCCGTAGCAGGCCGCGAACCGGCGCCTCGTTCTTCGCGGACACGTCAGCGTGCGCGCGAATATGGAGCGTGCCCTGCGCCGCCGACCAGCGGACGATCTCCTGCGCGCGCTCGAACACGTCGTCAGGCGTCAGGCTCTCCTTCAGCTCGCCCCAGACGTGGATGCCCTCGATCAGCGTGCCCGAGAGGTTGTGGCGCGGCTTGCCCGCGGTCAGCGAAGCGTCGAGATGGAGGTGGCAGTCGACCAGCGGCGGCGTCGCGAGCCGGCCCCCGGCCTCGACGGTCCGAGCGGCGTCCACGTCCAGATCCGGCCCGATCCGGGCGAAGCGGCCGCCCTCGATCGCGACGTCGACGATCCGCTCGCCGACACGGACGTTCCGAACGAGCAGGTCCATCGGGTTACTGTAATTCGGTGCCCGGCCCGCCGTACCGCCCGACCGACGCGCAGGTGATCCCCCGCTTCGCGGGCGTGCGGACGTTCATGCGCGCGCCGTACGTGACGGATCTGACGGGCGTCGACGCGGTCGCGTTCGGGATTCCGTTCGATACCGGCACGAGCTACCGCACGGGCCCGCGCTTCGGGCCGGAGGCGATCCGCTCGGCCTCCTCGCTGATCCGCCCGTACCACCCGGTGCTCCGGGTCGACGTCGTCGAGACGCTCTCGATCGTCGACTACGGCGACCTGCCGGTCTCGCCCGGCCACACCGAGCGGACCTACGCGCAGGTCGAGGAGGCGATGCAGCCGCTGCTCGCTGCGGACGTCTTCCCGCTTGCGCTCGGCGGCGACCACTCGATCACGCTCGCCGAGCTGCGCGCCCTCGCGCGCAAGCACGGCCCGCTCTGTCTCGTCCAGCTCGACGCGCACGGCGATACCTGGGACGAGTACTTCGGCCAGAAGTACTTCCACGGGACGACGTTCAAGCGCGCGGTCGAGGAGAACCTGCTCGACCCACGCGGCTCGGTCCAGGCCGGGATGCGGGGCTCGCTGTACGGCCCGGGCGACATCCGGGCCGCGGAGGATCTCGGCTTCACGGTGATCCAGAGCGAAGAGCTGCGTGCGCTCGGACCCGAGGCCTACGGTCGGCTCGTCAAGGCCAACGTCGGCGAGCGCCCGGTCTTCCTCTCCTTCGACGTCGACTTCCTCGACCCGGCCTTCGCCCCCGGCACCGGCACGCCCGAGGTGGCCGGCTTCTCGACCGCGGAGGCGCTCGCGTTCCTGCGCTCGCTCCGGGGGGTCAGGCTCGCCGGCTGCGACGTCGTCGAGGTCTCCCCGCCGTACGACGGCCGGGGCCAGCAGACCGCGCTTGCCGCGGCGAACGTGGGCTTCGAGCTGCTTGCGCTGCGTGCGCTCGGCGGCGCGCCTTGATTACACCGCCGGCACCGGCGCCGTCGGGACGACCCGCTTCTCCGCCTCGCTGGCGACGTCGACGACCGCGTCATCCGGCACGGGCATCGCGAGCGCCGGCTTGCTGAAGGCGAGCGCCCGCTTGATGTCCGGCACGAACGCGCGTGCCACGGCGACGAGCGCGATGTAGCCGACCCCGGCGATCAGCCACGACCAGAGCGGCACCGGGCCCCAGCTGTTCGGCGGCGACGACTCGAGCCAGCCGTTCGGCCAGCTTGCCGTCCCGGTGACGCCGAAGAAGACCGCGCCCAGCAGCGCGATCACGGCCGGCAAGTTGATCGCGCCGGCCTCCTGCCACGAGGGCACCTTCGTCAGCGGCCGCGAGATCCGGAACAGGCGCGGCAGCAGGAAGTGGTCGACGCACATGATCACGGTCGCCGACGGCACCGTGATCGCGAGGAAGCTCGCGACCTTGAACCATCCGTCGACGAACTTGTAGTTGACGAGGTAGCCGGCGAGCGCGCCGCCGCCCGCGACGATCAGGCAGGTGTAGACGCGGCGCCAGCGCCGCCAGCCCCCGATCAGGTTCTGACCGGCACTCGTAGTAGTTGCCGTCGTTGATCGCGAACTGGCTGATCGTCGCGATGACCCAGGCAAGCCAGAACGCGCCGAACAGCGAGTAGTGGACGGTGAAGCGGAAGATGGCTGAGGCATCGGCCGACGCGGCCAGCTGCGCCATCATCCAGCCCGCCATCGTGAAGAGCAGGAACCACGCCGCCGCGAACAGATAGGTGGGCAACGGCCAGAGGAGGCGCGGCTTGCCGTAGCGCCAGAAGTCCGGCTCGTTGCCCCACATGGAGAAGCCGATCACCGCGACGACCGCGACCCAGAACGGGATGCCCGCGCCGTGCGGCGTGCCGCCGAGCCGGTCGCCGTCGACGACGAACGCCTTGATCACCATGTAGATGCACCAGAGGATCAGGACCGGCGTGACGAGGTAGCGCGCGAAGACGCTGATCCCGGTGAACCCGAGCAGGTTGTTGAGGATCATCACGCCCGCGAGCACGATCGTCAGCAACTTGAGGTGATCCCAGCTGTAGAAGCCGTCCCAGAGCTGTGCGAGCAGGCCGGCCTGGAAGCCGACCCACCCGAGCGGCGCGATGAGGACGAACAGCGAGACGATCCACGAGCCGCCGACGCCGAAGATCGAGCGGGTCAGCAGCGCGTGCGTCTGGCCGGTGCGGGAGCCGAGGTACGAGCCGAACATCGCGTAGACGACGTAGAGCGCGTAGCCGAAGAGGGTGATGCCGACGACGGACGCGAGGCTGTGCCCGTCGTGGAGCTCGAAGCCGAGGAACATGTACGAGAAGCCGGCGACGAACGTCGTCCAGAGGCCCATGAAGTGCCACATCGGCCGCCGGCGGTCGAGCGGGACGATACCGGTGTCGCTCGTTGAGTAATCGTGCTTGATCGACGCCTCGAGCTCGTGCCGCTCGAACTCGAGGTCGCGCCGCAGCTCGTCAACGTCGCGAGCGATCTCCTCGCGGTAGTGCGGCGGTTCGGTCATGCGATCTGCCCTCCCTCGATGGACCGGATTGCCGCGAGTGTAGGACTGGGCCCGGACGCGCTCGACGGAGCGCGCCCGAGCCCAGCTATGCGACGGCGGCCGGCGCGCGCCGGAGCTCGTCGCCGAAGCGCGCCCGCTTCACGAACTGGCCGACTCCGGGCGAGGCGACGAGGCGGTCCCCCTCGACGAGCACCTGGCCGCGCAGCAGCACGACCTCGGGCGAGCCCGTCACCTCCGTCGCCTCGAACAGGTTGTAGTCGACCCGAGAGTGGTGCGTCTTCGCGGAGATCGTCAGGCGCTTCTCCGGGTCGAAGACGACGAGATCCGCGTCCGAGCCGACGGCGATCGTGCCCTTGCGCGGGTAGAGCCCGAACAGCTTCGCCGGGTTCGTCGACAGCAGTTCGACCATCCGGTTCAGGGTGATCCGGCCGGAGCGGACGCCGAACTCGTGGATCATGTGCAGCCGGTTCTCGAGTCCCGGCCCGCCGTTCGGGATCTGCGAGAAGTCGTTGCGGCCGTGATCCTTCTGCCCCTTGAAGAGGTAGCCGCAGTGGTCGGTCGAGATCGCGGAGAGGATGTCCGTCCGCACAGCGTTCCAGAGGACCTCCTGGTTCTGCTTCGGCCGCGGCGGCGGTGTGTAGACGTACTTCGCGCCCTCGAAGTTCGGCCGCGCGAGGTACTCCTGGTCGATGAAGAAATACTGTGTGCACGTCTCGCCGTACACGTCCCAGCCCTTCTCGCGCGCGATCGCGATCGGCTCGACGGACTCCGCGCACGAGACGTGGACGACGTAGAGCGGCGAGCCTGCGACGCGCGCGAGCTGGATCGCGCGGTTCGTCGCCTCGCCCTCGGTCTCCGGCGGCCGCGTCAGTGCGTGGTAGATCGGATCCGTGTCGCCGGCGGCGAGCGCCTCCTGGATCAGCACCTCGATCGCGTCGCCGTTCTCGGCGTGCACCATCACGAGCGCGCCGGTGTCCGCAGCGACCTGCATCGTCCGGAAGAGCGTCTCGTCGTCGACCATCAGCGAGTCCTTGTACGCCATGAACAGCTTGTACGACGTGACACCCTGCTCGGGGAGCGACGCGAGCTCCTCGAGCGTGCCGCCCTCGCGCAGGTCGGTGACGGCGATGTGGAAGCCGTTGTCGATCAGCGTCTTCCCCTCGCGCTTCCCGTGCCAGATCTCGAGGGCCTCGCCGAACGACTGGCCCTTCCCCTGGATGCAGAAGTCGACGTGGGTCGTCGTCCCGCCGAACGCCGCCGCCGTCTGGCCGGACTCGAAGTCGTCGATCGTCGTCTCGCCGCGCCACGGCATGTCGAGGTGCGTGTGCGGGTCGACGCCGCCCGGGAGGACGTACTTCCCGCTTGCGTCGATCACCTTGTCGGCCTGGACGTCGAGCGACTCGCCGATCAGCGTGATCGTCTCGTCTTCGATGAACAGGTCGCCGACGTAATCGTCGGCGGCCGTGATCACACGGCCGCCGCGAATCAACACCGACATCACTTTCCTCCGGGCGTGACGGCCACGACCGACTTCTTCCACTTGAGGCCGTTCACGTCGAGGTTCTTCTTCACGAGGATCTTGTCCGCCGCTTTCGCGAGATCGGTCCGGTACGCCCCGGTCGACGCCGGGTTCTTGATCACCTTGAACTTCAGCGCGATGTCCGCGGTC
>VAWW01000046.1 GCA_005884575.1 Actinomycetota bacterium | reverse complement strand
AGACGGTCGAGGCGCGACCGCCTCTCGCCGGAACGCTCGTCAGCTACCTCGGGCAGGGGGCCGGCGAGCCGGTGCGCTTCTTCGAGATCGATCTCGATCGCAGCCCGGCGGCTGTCAAGTACTTCAAGCGCGGCGGGCAAGTCGTGCTCTTTCCGTACTCGGTTTCGAAGACTGACGTCGAGGTGTTCGACATCTACGCCTACACCCTCCGCCATGACGTCCGTTGGCGACTGCGTTTGAACTACACCGCCGCCGACAAGCAAGGAACGATCACGTTCGACGACCACGGCCGACCGTTCGAGACGACCGCACCCGCCGATCCGTCCTCGTGGCACGAGCTCGGCGGAAAACCTCCGTCGCCGCAGCGAGCCTACGGTTGGCAGGACGGTAAATGGATGGAGTTCTAAACGCTCGAAGCGAAAAAGCCCGTGTGACCGGGCCTTTTCTCGATCGGGGCGCCGAGATTTGAACTCGGGACCTCCAGTCCCCCAGACTGGCGCGCTAACCAGGCTGCGCCACACCCCGTCACGCGGATCCTAGCGAACCGCAGGATCGAGCCGAATTCCGCGATGAGTTTCGCCACGCCGTACGGTCTCTCATCTGGAACACGAAAAGAGGAGAGACGACATGGCACGACTGACGCTCGAGATCACGATGTCGCTCGACGGTTTCGTCGCCGGGCCGAACCAGACCCTCGAACAACCGCTGGGCGAGGGCGGCGAACGCTTGCACGAGTGGGCCTACGGGCTCGCGGCCTGGCGCGAGCCCCACGGCCTCTCGGGCGGCGAGACCAATTCCGACTCCGAGCTCGTCGAGGAGCAACTGCGCCGGACCGGTGCCGTCGTGATGGGCAGGCGGATGTTCAGCGGCGGACACGGCCCGTGGGAAGACGATCCCAATGCGGACGGCTGGTGGGGAGACGATCCGCCCTTCCACGTCCCGGTCTTCATCCTCACCCATCACCCGCGCGAGACCGTCGTCAAGCAAGGAGGAACGACGTTCACGTTCGTCACCGACGGCATCGAGTCCGCGCTCGAGCAGGCGAGGACTGCTGCGGGCGACAAGGACGTTCAGCTCTCGGGCGGCGCCGACGTCGTGCAGCAGTATCTGAAGGCAGGCTTGATCGACGAGCTGCACATCCACGTCGCTCCTCTGCTCCTCGGCGCCGGCGTTCGCCTCTTCGACGATCTCGGGACGGGCCCGATCGGGCTCCAACCGACGAGCGTGCGCGAGGGCCGCTCCGTCGTGCATCTCGGATTCGCTCGTGCCTCGGCATGAGATGCTCGTAGTCGTCACGCCGCACGGGCCGGCGAGTGTTCATCTGCACTCCGTCGAGAAGCCGCGGGCGGCGCTCGTCCTCGGTCATGGAGCCGCCGGCGGAGTGAATTCGCGGGATCTCGTGGCGGCGACGGGCGCCGCGAACTCCCAAGGGATCACGGTCGCGCTCGTCGAGCAGCCGTATCGCGTCGCCGGCCGGCGCGCTCCCGCGCCGGCGCATCAGCTCGACGCCGCCTGGATCGCGGCGGTCGACTTCCTGCGCGCCGGCGAGCTGCGCGGACTGCCGCTGATCGCCGGCGGCCGTTCGTTGGGTGCGCGGGTGGCCTGCCGGCTCTGCCTCGCGTTCCCGCTGCAGCCGGCGCGGCGTACGCCCGCGCCGAGCCGTCTGCCCGAGCTCGACGCGGTGAGCGTCCCGCTGCTGGTCGTGCAGGGCGCCCGCGACCCGTTCGGGATTCCTCCGGCCGGGGCACGCCGCACGGTCGTGGAGGTACAGGGCGACCACAGCCTGAGGACGGACGTCGACGCGGTCGGCGCTGCGGTCGGGGACTGGCTTCGCATCCTCCTCTAGGCGGTTGTTAGAACATCTGGTTCGCGATGGAACAGGTGCGCATCGACAAGTGGCTGTGGGCGGCGCGGTTCTTCAAGACGCGGAGCGCGGCGACCGAGGCCGTGCTCGGCGGCCGCGTGCACGTCAACGGCGTGCGTGTCAAACCGTCGAGGGAGATCCGCGCGGGCGACAGAATCGACGTCACTGTCGGCACGGTGAAGCGCACCGCAGAGGTGATCGGCATTGGCGAAAGGCGCGGTCCCGCCAGGGTCGCCGCGACTCTGTACGAAGAGACCGCGGAGTCGATCGCCGCTCGCGAGCGCGACGCGCTCGAGCGCCGGCTCGCGAAGCCGCTCGGGGCGGATCTCGGCGCACGGCCGACGAAGCTCGACCGCCGCCGCCTGGATGCCCTGCGCCGTGCACAGCGGCACGGGCCGGGTCGCCATTGACCCGCCGCGGCGCGCTGCTCTTCGCAGCGATGTGCGTGATCTGGGGCATTCCCTACCTGATGATCCGCGTGGCGGTGCGCGAGCTCGCACCCGTGACGCTGGTGTTTCTCAGGACGGGACTCGCGGCGGCGCTGCTGGTGCCGCTGGCGGCGAGGCGCGCAGAGCTGCGACCGCTGCTCGGCCGCTGGCGTCCCCTGCTCGCGTACACCGCCGTCGAGGTCGCGATTCCCTGGGTGCTGCTGGCACGCGCCGAGCGGCGGCTGACGAGCTCGCTAACAGGACTGCTGATCGCAGCCGTGCCGCTTGTCGGCGCGCTGATCGTGACGGTGAGCGGCGACCGCGAGCGGCTCGGAAGCCGGCGCTGGCTCGGGCTTCTCGTCGGCTTGGGCGGGGTGGCCGCGATCGTCGGCCTCGATGTCGGCACCGTGAGCGTCGTCGCGCTCGTCGAGGTCGCGCTGGTGGCCGTCGGCTACGCGGTCGGTCCGCTGATCCTCGCGCGCCAGCTACGCGAGCTCGCGCCGCTCGGCGTCGTCGCCGCGTCGCTCGCTCTCTGCGCGCTCTTCTACGCGCCCCTCGCCGCCACCCACCGGCCGTCGGCGATGCCGTCCGCGCACGTGCTCGAGTCGGTCGTGGGTCTCGCCCTCGTCTGCTCGGCCGCTGCGTTCCTCATCTTCTTCGCGCTGATCGCCGAGGTCGGCCCGCTACGGGCGACCGTGATCACGTACGTCAATCCCGCAGTCGCGGCCGTGCTCGGCGTTGCGCTGCTCGACGAGCACGTGACCGCCGGCATGGTGATCGGCTTCGCGCTCGTGCTTCTCGGGTGCGTACTGGCGACCGGTCGCAGTCCGGAGGCCGTCGCGGAATCCTAGGCCGATCCGTCTCACAGGACGGGTCGCGGGCGCGTTTGACCCGGTATGAACGGACTCCGACTCTACGACTACGCCGCTTCGGCGAATTGCTACAAGGTGCGCCTACTGCTCGCTCAGCTCGGCGCGGAATACGAGCGCGTCCCGGTCGAGATCTTCGCCGGCGAGACGCTCACCGATGCCTACGCCCGGGTGTCTCCGGCGCGGACGACGCCGGTGCTCGAAACCGACGACGGCCGGTTCCTGCCGGAGTCGGCGGCGATCCTCCTCTTCCTCGCCGACGGCACGCCGTTCCTTCCGGACGATCCGTTCGAGCGCGCGCAGGTCGCGCGCTGGCTAGTGTACGAGCAGGCCGACGTCATCCCCCCGATCGGCGGCCTGCGCTTTCGACTGCTCACCGGCCGCCTCGAGCCGGGCGGCGAGGAGGCGGGCCGCCGCAGACGCGACGGCCTCGAGATGCTGCGGCTGCTCGACGAACACCTCAGCGGCCGCGAGTTCTTCGTCGCCGCTGCGTATTCGGTCGCCGATGTCGCGATCTACGGCTACCTCCATGTCGCGGGCGAGGCCGGCTACGACCTCGCGGCGTACCCGCACGTCGTCGCGTGGCTCGAGCGAGTCCGGCGGCAGCCGGGCCACATGAACGACCTCCAGCCCTATCCCGCGAATGCCCGGGCCGGCGCAGGCCGCTCGGTCTACGACTGAGCGTCCAGTGCGGCGCTCGTCGCGGCGAAGACGGCGTCGAGCGGAGCCGAAAAGCGCAGGACGCCATCTGGCCCGCTGTCGACGAAGCCGATGTCCTGGTTCGTCCCCTCCCCCGTCGCGTTCCAGAAGACCAGGTGGAACAGCTTATTCGGCGGGAGCCCGCCGATGCTGTATGAGATCGGGATCGACGGCGCGAAGCCCTGGGCTCCGTCGGTGTCGAGGCCGACGAGGGTGACGTTGCCGGCCGGCGAGAGCTAGTCGGCGACGAGCTTCGCGGGGGCGGATCCGGGCGCCTGCGCGACCTCGACGACGCTCCAGGTCGGCTTCGTCGTCATCGTCAGCAGACGGGATCAGGTGGTACGCGGGCCGGAGCGGTCATCCGGCTGCCAGGCCCGACAGCCGAGTAGCCCTGCGAGGCGGCGTCGTACGCAGCCCTGGACCCGGGATCCGACTTCAGCTCGCCCCCAGTAGTCCCAGAAGACGTGGGTCGACCATGCGCCGCCCATGAAACGGATCCGGTCGCGCACGCCGCGCGTGCGGAGCGCGCCGTCGAGCAGCCGAGATGCGCTCCGCTCCGCTGCGCGAGCCGGACGACGCGGACGAACGAGCGCATCCGGTCCGGGAACGTCCACGCGTTCGTATTGAAGAAGACGCGGGCGAACTGCGGCTGCAGGCGGATGACCGCGATCAGACACCCCGGTGCAGCCGCTTCGATCCCATGGGGCGCAGGATCCTAGGCGCCGCTCAAGATCCGCTCAAGCTACTCCAGACGGCGGTAGAGCCGGTCGATCATCTCGGGCATCGCCTCGAGCCGCTCGGTGATCACCCGCAGCCGGTACTCGCGGAAGTGCTCCGGCTCGACGCCGAGCGCGTCGGCGAGGGTCTCGACGACGTCGTTCGAGGGCACTGGGCGGTTGCCGTGGACGAGATGGTTGAGGTAGCCGGCCGAGAGCTGCGTCTTTTCCGCCAGGCCGCGGTAGGTGACGCCGTTCTCGGCCATCAGCCGCTCGATCGTGGGCCCGAAGGGCTCCTCGCTGAACTTCCGCCTCCGGGCCACCTCAGCTCACCTTGCCCAGGTCGGCGAGTGCTACACGCCGTTCCTCGCCCGTCGCCCGGTCTCGGACGTCGACGGCGCCGTCCTCAAGCGTTTTCTTGCCCACGGTGACCCGCACCGGGCAGCCGATCAGGTCGGCGTCCGCGAATTTCTCCCCCGCCCGCTGCTCGCGGTCGTCGAGCAGGACGGCGTAGCAGGCGGCGTCGAGCGCCGTCGCCGCCTGCTCGGCCTGCTCCTCCGCGCCCGGGAGCGCGACGACGTGGATCGCGTAGGGCGCGACGCTGTCGGGCCACGAGATCCCGCGGTCGTCGCCTCGCTGCTCGACAATCGTGGCCATGACCCGGGCCGGACCGATTCCGTAGCTGCCCATCACGATCGGCTTCTCCTTTCCGTCCTCGTCCAGGAACATCGCGCCGAGCGGCTCCGAGTAGCGCGTTCCGAGCTTGAAGATGTGTCCCACCTCGATCGCCGTCTGGAAGCGGAGCGCACCGCCGCATTCCGGGCATCTGTCGCCCTCGCGCGCCTCCCGGATGTCCGCGACGCGCGCCTGGAAGTCGCGCCCCTGCTCGACGCCGCGCAGGTGCCAGCCGGTCCGGTTCGCGCCGGCGACGAACTGACCCGCGCGGAGCGCCTCGTCGGCGACGACCTCTCCCTGGAAGCCGACCGGGCCGAGCGAGCCCGGGTCCGCGCCGAACGCGGTGCGGATCTCTTCCTCGGTCGCCGGGCGAAAATCGGAGCCCAGCGTGGCCGCGAGTTTCGCCGACTCGAGCCGGTCGTCGCCGCGCACGAGCGCGAGGACGACGGAGCCGTTCGCAACGACGGGCATCGCCTTCGAGGTCGCGGCAGGATCGATTGACAGGTACTCCGCGAGGGAGTCGATGGTCGTCGCGCCCGGCGTCTCGACCTCCTCGGGCGCGTCGAGCCGCTCGGGGAACTCTGGGTCGCGCGGAATGCCGCGCGCGATCTCGAGGTCGGCAGCGTAGTCGCCGTTCTCGCACGTGACGAGCGTGTTCTCGCCGGAGCCGGCCGGGGCGAGGAAGTCGACCGACTCCTTGCCGCCCATCATTCCCGGCTCGGCCTGCACCGCGTAGGTCTCGACTCCGCACCGCTCGAAGATCTTGCGGTACGCGGCCTCGTAACGGCGGAAGCTGACTTCGAGCCCCTCCTCGTCGCGGTCGAACGAGTACGCGTCCTTCATGATGAACTCGCGCATCCGGATCAGGCCGGCGCGCGGACGCGGCTCGTCGCGGCCCTTCGTGCCGAAGTGATACCACTGTTGCGGCAGCTGCCGGTACGACTGCAGCTCGGCGCCGTGGAACGTGAACGATTCCTCGTGCGTCATCGCGAGGATGTACGGGCGGCCGCCGCGGTCCGTGAGGTGGAAGAGCTCGGGGATGCTCAGCCGGCCGGTCTTCTCCCACAGCTCGGCCGG
Organism: Actinomycetota bacterium; assembly: GCA_005884575.1. Taxonomy (GTDB): domain Bacteria; phylum Actinomycetota; class Thermoleophilia; order Gaiellales; family Gaiellaceae; genus AC-16. Next base: position 52,541 of record VAWW01000046.1, on the reverse strand, counting down.
CGTCAGTACGGGCGCGAGCATCTCCTGGCATCCGATCGCGTTCATCTCCTCGCGGATGATCTGGACGATGTTCTGGTGCACCTTCCAGCCGAGCGGCAGGAACGTCCAGAGGCCCGCGCCGAGCTGGCGGATGAAGCCGCCGCGCAGGAGGAGCCTGTGCGAAAGCGCCTCCGCGTCGGCCGGAGCCTCGCGCAGGGTCGGGAGATAGAGCTGTGAAGCTCGGGCGATCATCGTTGCCCGAGCAGGCTACTCCAGCGGAATCAGCGACGCCTCGGCCATCGCGAGGGCCGCCGGCTTCGCCATCTTGAGGCGCTTCGGACGGTGCATGCCGTCCGCGATCCAGCGGTCGATCTCGTGGAAGAGCTCGTCGATCAGGATGTCCGACGAGACCTTCGTCAGCACCCGGCCGTGGGCGTAGACGAAGCCGACGTCACGGCCGCCCGCGATGCCGAAGTCGGCGTCGCCCGCCTCGCCCGGGCCGTTGACGGCGCAGCCGAGCACGGCGACCTCGAAGTGCTGCGGGTACTCGTGCAGGCGCGCCTCCACCTTCTCCGCGAGCGTCTGGACGCCGACGTTGTCGCGGCCGCAGCTCGGGCACGCGATCATCACCGGGCCGCGCTCGCGCAGGCCGAGCGACTTGAGGATCTCGAAGGCGGTCTTGACCTCCTCCACCGGGTCGGCGGTGAGCGAGACGCGGATCGTGTCGCCGATCCCGTCGACGAGCAGCGCGCCCATCCCGACGGCGCTCTTGATCGAACCGGAGAAGGGCGTTCCCGCTTCGGTCACGCCGAGGTGGAGCGGGTAGGGCACCTTCTCCGAGAGCATCCGGTACGCGCGGATCATCGTCGGGACGTGGCTCGACTTGACGGAGATCTTGAACTCGTGGAAGTCGAGCTTCTCGAGCAGCCGCACCTCCTCGAGCGCCGCTTCGACGAGCGCGGCGGCCTGATCCTGCTGCGCGAGATCGGAGAGGTGCTTGGGCAGCGAGCCGGAGTTGGCGCCGATCCGCATCGGGATCTTCGCCTTGCGTGCGGCCTCGACGACGAGCGCGACCTTGTCCGGGCCGCCGATGTTGCCCGGGTTGATCCGCACCGCTGCGACGCCCGAGTCGATTGCCTTCAGCGCGAGGCTCGCGTTGAAGTGGATGTCGGCGATCACCGGGATCGGCGAGAACCGGACGATCTTCTTCAGCGCCTCCGCATCCTCGGTCTTGGGGACGGCGCAGCGGACGATCTCGCAGCCGGCCGAGGCCAGCGCGGCGATCTGCGCCGTCGTCGCCTCGACGTCATGCGTCTTCGTCAGGGTCATCGACTGGACGACGGGCGGCGCTCCGCCGCCGATCGTGACGCCGCCGACCGAGATCTGGCGCTGGGAGGCCATCCGGGCGAGTCTAGCCTGGCCCGCGGCCGCTGAGGTCGTTGGACAGCGCGATGAAGGCGATCAGCAGGATCAGGGCGAAGCCGACCACGGAGGCGCGCTCGTAGACCTCCCGCGCGACAGCCCGCCGCCGGATCCCCTCGATCGCCGAGAAGAGGATGTGGCCGCCGTCGAGCGGGAGCAGTGGCAGCAGGTTGAGCAGGGCCAGCGAGAGGCTGATCAGACCGAGGATCTGGAGGTAGAGCCGGAAGCTGACCTTGAGCGCGTTGCTCGAGACCTTGACGATCCCGACGGTGCTCGTCAGCTGGTCCCGTCCCTTGTGGTGGAAGAGTCCCTCGATGGCGAGGCCCATCCCCTTCGTCGCCTGCCAGCAGTCGTCGAGCGCGAACCGGAACGACGTCAGGACGCCGTAGCTCTTGTACCTGATGCCCGGGGTGAAGCCGAGCACCCAGCGCCCGTCGCTCGCGCGCATCGTCCGCGCCGACCCCAGGGTGACGAGGCGGCCGTGGCGCTCGACGGTGACGGTGACAGGCTTTCCCTTCGACGCCTGGATTCGATTGCGGATCTGCTGGAACGTCGCCGTCTTCTGTCCGTTGACGGCGACGATCACGTCCCCGGGCTCGAGTCCGATGTGGGCTGCCGGCGTGTTGCCGCTCACGGCATCGACTGCGCGCGTGTTCGTGTTCGGGACGCCGAGGATGTACACCAGCGCCAGCAGTCCGATCGCGAAGAGGATGTTCACGCCGGGACCGGCGAAGATGACGGTGATCCGCTTCCACGTCGGCTGGCGCCAGTACGCGTCGCTGCCGAGGCTCTCCTCGAGGTCGCGGAGTCCGCGCTCGCCGCTCTTGCGCGCGACGCGCGAGAGGTAGGCGCGCTCGAACGCCTCCTGGAGCTGTGGGAGGGCGGCACGCGCGGCGGCCAGGTCGCCGCGGTCGAGCGGCCGCTCGGCCGCGGCGAGCGGTTCCTGGAGCTCCGGCGCCTCGCGCAGCGCGGGAGCGAAGTTGACCTGGACGTCCTTCGCAGCCGGCCTGTGCATCCCGGGAATGCGAACGTAGCCGCCGAGCGGAATCGCGCCGATGCCGTACTCGATCCCGTTCCTGACCGTCTTCACGATCGCCGGCGGGAAGCCGATATAGAACTTGCGCGGCTTGATCCCGACGGCGAGCGCGACGAAGAAGTGGCCGGCCTCGTGGATCAGGATCAGGAACAGGAGGCCGACGATCGAGACGAGGAAGGTCACGCGACGGGGAGCCTCCTCGCTTCGCGGTCGACGTCGATCAGCTCGTCGAGGTCGCGCACGGGGGCGCCGTCCGCGGCGTCGAGGGCGTCGGCGACGACCGCGGCGATGCCGAGGAACGACAGCCGTCCCGCGAGGAACGCGGCGACCGCGGCCTCGTTCGCGGCGTTGAAGACGCACGGGTAGGTGCCGCCCTTCTCGCCGGCCGTGCGCGCGAGCCGGAGCAGCGGGAACGTCTCCTCGTCGGGCGCAGAGAACTCCAGGGTCAGACCCCCGGCCAGGTCCAGCGCGGGCACGGGCGTCGGCGCCCTGTCCGGATACGTCAACGCGAAGGAGATCGGGACGCGCATGTCCGGATAGCCGAGGTGCGCGAGGGCGGCGCCGTCGCGGAAGCGGACGAGCGAATGGACGGTCGAGGTCGGATGGATAACGATCTCGATCCGCTCGTACGGGACGCCGAAGAGGAAGTGCGCCTCGATCAGCTCGAGGCCCTTGTTGGCGAGCGTCGCGGAGTCGATCGTGATCTTCGGGCCCATGTTCCAGGTCGGGTGGGCGAGCGCCTCGGCCGGCGTCACGTCCTCGAGCTCCTCACGGCTGCGACCGCGGAACGGGCCGCCGGACGCCGTCAGGACGAGGCTGTCCACCTGTTCCGGGTTCCGCCCCTCGAGACACTGAAACAGGGCCGAGTGCTCGCTGTCGACCGGGAGCAGCCGCCCGCCGCCGCGCCGCTGGGCCGCGAGCGCGAGCTCCCCGGCCGCCACGAGGCTCTCCTTGTTCGCGAGCGCGAGGTCGATCCCGCGCTCCAGCGCCCACATCGTCGCCGGGAGGCCTGCGAAGCCCGTGACGGCGTTCAGCACGAGGTCAGGCTCGGCGCGCTCGAGGAGCTCGGTGAGGTCGCCCCCGACCTGGGTCAAGGGGGCGAGCCCGTCGACCGGCTGCGAGCCTGATGCGGCGGCCACGAGCTGGAGCGCCGGATGGGCGTCGATGATTTCGAGCGCCTGCCGCCCGATCGAGCCGGTCGCACCGAGGAGGGCGATCCGCTTCACGCGTTTCAGTCTAGGGACGGCACATGGGTACACCGGCCCATTGCCCATGTGTACCCATGTGCAAGGTGGATGTGTGCACCGGCACACCACCCTTGCGGACTAGGCATAGCCGAACCCGGCCACGAGGTAATAGGCGGCGGGAATGGCGAAGAGCAGCGAGTCGATCCGGTCGAGGACGCCGCCGTGGCCGGCGAGCAGGCGACCGGTGTCCTTTACCTGCATGTCCCGCTTCAGGGCGGACTCGAACAGGTCGCCGATCGCCGCGCTGAGCGCGATCACGATCCCGAGCACGACCGCCTGCCAGACCACGATGAAGTGCATTCGGTCCTGGTAGAGCCCGACGAAGGTGACGAACACCGCCGCGGCGGAGCCGGCGACGAAGCCCTCCCAGGTCTTTCCCGGCGAGAGGACCGGCGCGAGCTTGTGCCGGCCGATCAGCCGCCCGACGAAATAGGCGATCGTGTCCGCCGCGAACACGGCCAGGAGGACAACGAAGCAGACGAGCTGTGCGTGCCGCGGAATGTCGCGAAGGAGGATCAGATGGCCGAGGCCGAACCCGACCCACGCGACGCCGAGCACCGTCGCACTGATCGCGACCGTCGCCGGCGCGCGTGTCTCGGCGACAGCGTTGAGCACGAACGCGAGCAGGAAGACGGCGAGGAAGCCCGCAAGCATCCAGTCGAGGCCGCCGGCCCGCGCCCCGGCGAGCGCGAGGATCCCGGCCGCGTAGCCCGCGGCGACGAGCGGACGGAGGGGCCGCGCCATCCCGTAGAACTCGTGCAGCGCCACGAGGGCGGCGACCGCGACGAGTCCGAAGAGCCACCAGCCGCCGAGCCAGACGAGGCCGAGCACGACGGGAAGCGCCGCGACAGCGACGACAATTCTCGATATGAACGCCGTCACGCTGTGCGGCCGCCGAATCGTCTGCGTCGCGATGCGTAGTCCTCGATTGCCGAGCGCAGGTCGTCGCCGTCGAAGTCGGGCCAGTGCTTGTCGACGAAGACGAGCTCCGCGTACGCGAGCTGCCAGAGGAGGAAGTTCGAGATCCGTAGCTCGCCGGACGTGCGGATCAAGAGGTCGGGATCGGGCATCTCCGGCGCGTAGAGCTGCGCGGCGAACAGCTCCTCGTCGACCTCGTCCGCGCCGGCGCCCGACTCGACGATTCGCCGCGCAGCCTCGACGAGCTCGGCGCGGCCGCCGTAGTCGAACGCGATCCAGAGCTGCAGCCGGTCCTTGTCCGCGGTCGCCTCCTCGAGCTCGGCCATCTTCGCCTGGAGCGGGAACGGCGCGCGGTCGCGCCGGCCGACGAAGCGCGTGCGCACGCCTTGCGCCGCCAGGTCGGGCAGCTCACGGTCGATCGTCTCCGAGAAGATCTCCATTAGGAGCTCGACCTCGGCCTGCGGCCGGGACCAGTTCTCGGTCGAGAACGCGAAGACGGCGAGCGAGCGGACGCCGATGTCGATCGCGGCCTCGACGACGGGACGCAGTGCCCGCGATCCTGCGCGGTGGCCCTCGTCGACGGGCAGACCGCGGTCGCGCGCCCAGCGAGCGTTCCCGTCCATGATGATCGCGACGGCCCCTGCGACCTCCGGCAGCGCCTGGTCGACCTCGCTCACTTGGGGACCGGAGGTGGTCAGACCTCCATGACCTCGGCTTCCTTGTGCTTCAGCAGTTCGTCGATCTGCTTCGTATGGTCGTCGGTGAGCTTCTGCACGCGCTCCTCTCCGCGGTGCTCCTCGTCCGAGCCGACGTCGCCCTTGTCGACGAGCTCCTTGAGATGGCGCATCGCGTCGCGGCGAATCTCGCGCACGGCGACCTTGTGCTGCTCGGCGAGTCCGCGTACGACCTTGACCATCTCCTTGCGCCGCTCCTCCGTCAGCTGCGGGATCGGCAGCCGGATGATCTTGCCGTCGTTCGACGGCGTCAGCCCGAGGTCGGACTCCTGGATCGCCTTCTCGATCTGCTTCATCGAGCCGGGATCGAAGGGCTGGATCGTCAGCATCCGCGGCTCCGGCACGCTGATCGTCGCGAGCTGCTTCAACGGCGTCCGTGTGCCGTAGTAGTCGATCTCGATCCGGTCGAGCAGCGCAGCCGACGCGCGTCCGGTCCGCACCGTGTTGAATTCGCCGCGCGCGTGCTCGACCGACTTCTGCATCCGCGTCTGCGCGTCCTGGACCAGCTCCTCCAGTGTCGCCATCAGCCCTCCTTCGTCGGCGTCGAGATGATCGTGCCCACGCGCTCGCCGGAGACGACGCGGTCGATGTTGCCGTCCGCGAGCGCGAAGACGTGGATCGAGAGACCGTTGTCGCGGCACAGCGTCAGCGCCGTCGCGTCCATCACCTTCAGGCCCCGCTCGATCGCGTCCATGTGCGTCAGGACGGGGATGAACTCGGCGCCCGGATGCAGGCGCGGATCCTCGTCGTAGACGCCCGCGACGGCGTTCTTCGCCATCAGGATCGTGTCCGCGCCGATCTCGAGCGCGCGCAGCGCCGCGGCCGTGTCGGTCGTGAAGAACGGATTGCCCGTGCCGGCGGCGAAGATCACGATGCGGCCCTTCTCGAGATGGCGCATCGCGCGCCGGCGGATGTACGGCTCGGCGACCTCGGAGATCTCGATCGCGGTCTGGATCCGCGTGTGCGCGCCGGCTCCCTCGAGCGCGTCCTGCAGCGCCAGGGCGTTGAGCACCGTGGCGAGCATGCCCGCGTAGTCGGCGGTCGCGCGGTCCATTCCCTCGGCGGCGGCCGCCATGCCGCGGTAGAAGTTGCCGCCGCCGACGACGATCGCGATCTCGACGCCCCGGCCGCGGACGGCCACGATCTCGTCCGCGACGGCGCCGACCGTGTGCGGATCGATTCCGTACTCGCGATCGCCCATCAGCGCCTCGCCGGAGAGCTTCAGCAGGACGCGCCGGAAGGCCGGCACGCTCGCCGCAGGCGCAGCCGCGCTCTCGTCAGGTCGGACCGCCATCGCTAGCCGAGCTGGAAGCGCTCGAACTCGAGCACCTCCGCCCCGGCCTCCGAGAGCGCCTGGCCGACCGTCTTCGAGCCGTCGTGGATCCACTCCTGGTCGACGAGGACGTTCTGTCCGAAGAACCGCTTGTTCAGCATGCCGTCGACGATCTTCTCACGGGCCTGTTCGGGCTTGGACTGCACCTCGTCCGAGCTCATCAGGATGTCGCGTTCCGAGGCCACGATCTCCTCGGGGACGTCCTCGCGTCCGATCCACTGCGTCGACTGTGAGGCTGCGATGTGCATCGCGAGCTTGCGGCCGAGGTCGGCGTCCCCGCCGCGCAGCTGGAGCAGGACGCCGATCTTGTTGGCGGGCGGATGCGCATAGGCCGCGATCCGGCCGCCGTCGACCGCCTCGAACCGAGCGGCGCCGACGACGCTGATGTTCTCGCCGAGCTTGCCGGAGAGCTCCGCCCGCTCCTCGTCGAGACTTCCCACGGCCGCTGTCCCGCCGGCCTCAACGGTCTCGAGGACCTTCTTCGCGAAGGCCTGGAACTCGTCGTTCTTCGACACCGGTTCCGTCTCGCAGCCGACCGCGACGATTGTCCCCTTCGCGTCGCCGTCGCCGAGGCGGTAGCCGACGAGCCCCTCGGTCGTCTCGCGGCCCGCGCGCTTCGCGGCCTGCGCCATGCCGCGCTCGCGCAGCAGGCGCTTCGCGGCCTCGAGATCGCCGTTCGTCTCCTGCAGCGCGCGCTTCGTATCCATCATCGGCGCGCCGGTCTGGTCGCGGAGCTCCTTGACGAGCTTCGCCGAGATCTCGGCCGTCACTGGTCCACCTCCATCCCGGCGCGGGACTTCTTCGTCTCGACGCCGCCTTCCTCGAGCTCGACGGTGCCCGTCGGGAGCGGGTCGGCGGGAACGTCCGGCGTCTCACCCGGCGACAACAGCTCGTAGTCGCCCTCCGGCACCGTGGCGACCTCTTCCTCCGCCGGCTTCACCGCGCCGTTCGCGCGGAAATCGCCGGCGCCGACCTTCTGCTGGCCGGCCGCGATGCCGTCGGCGAGCGCCCGCGTGATCAGGTTGCACGCGCGGATCGCGTCGTCGTTGCCCGGGATGACGTAGTCCGCCTCGTCGGGATCGCAGTTCGTGTCGACGAGAGCGATCACGGGCATGCCCAGCCGGCGCGCCTCGCGCACCGCGAGCTGCTCCTTGCGCAGGTCGATGATGAAGATCGCGTCTGGCTGACGCCGCAGGTCGGCAACGCCGCCGAGATTCTGCTCGAGCTTCTCGAGCTCGCCCATCATCGCGATGCGCTCCTTCGCGGGGAGCAGCGCGAGCTGACCCTCCTCGTTGAGGCGCCGCAGCTCGTGCAGCCGCTCGATCCGGTCGGACATCGTCCGCCAGTTCGTGAGCAGCCCGCCGAGCCAGCGATGGTTGACGTACGGCATGCCGACACGCTTCGCCTCCTGCTCGACTGCGTCCTGCGCCTGCTTCTTCGTGCCGACGAAGAGGACCGTGCCGTTGCGCTCGCCGATGTTCCGGGCGAAGTCGTGCGCCTCCTCCAGCAGCTCCTGCGTCTGCGTGAGGTCGATGATGTAGATGCCCCCGCGCTCGGTGAAGATGAACCGTCGCATCTTCGGGTTCCAGCGCCGGGTCTGGTGGCCGAAATGCACTCCGGCCTCCAGCAGCTCTCGCATGGAGACGACAGCCACGGGTGCTCCTTCCTGGTTGATGTGCGCTACAGCCGGCGGGGCCTCGGGCGCACCGGCCTCACAGGCCGGCACCCGCGCCCCGGACAGAGTCCGCCGGGTCGGTGGGAAAAGACCCCGGAAGTCTAGCTGCGGGCGCGTACGATCGCGGCCGCGAGGTCGTCCGGGAGCGGCGAGACGACCTCGATCCGGTCGCCGGTCATCGGATGCGGGAACGCCAGCCGCCGGGCGTGCAGGAACTGGCGCTCGAGGCCGAGCTCCCGCGGCTTGCCGTAGAGCGGGTCGCCGGCGACCGGCAGGCCGATCGCGGCGAGGTGGACGCGGATCTGGTGCGTCCTCCCCGTCTCAAGCGTCACGCGCAGGAGCGCGTGGCGCGGCAGCAGCTCCTCGACCTCGAAATGCGTGATCGCGTCGCGCGGCGTCCCCGTGTCGAGCGAATGCCTCGTCGGGTCGTCGCGGTCGCGGCCGATCGGCGCCTCGATCGTGCCGCGCCGCGAGCGCGGGCGCCCGACGACGAGCGCGGCGTACTCCCGCTCCAGCGCGCGGCGTCGGACGAGGTTCTGCAGCCGGCGGTGCGCCTCCACCGAGCGGGCGACGACGAGCAGGCCCGAGGTGTCGCGATCGAGCCGGTGCACGATCCCCGGCCGGTCGGCCTCCTCCCCGCCCGCGGCGTCGTGCGCGACGAGGCCGTGCACGAGCGTTCCAGTCGCATGCCCGGCTGCAGGATGGACGACGACGCCGGCCGGCTTGTCGACGACGAGCAGGTACTCGTCCTCGTACGGGATGCGCAGGTCCATCGCCTCACCGACGACACCCGCGGGCGCGGCGGCCGGCGGCTGGAGCTCGACCTGCTCGCCTCCCGCAAGACGGTGGCTCTTCGACTGCGGAGCTCCGTCGACCCGCACGTCCCCGGCGGCCAGCAACCGCTCGGCGGCCGCGCGCGAACCGACCTCGGGCAGGCCGGCGAGGAAGCGATCGAGCCGCTCGCCCGCCGCCGTGTCAGGAACGCGTAAGCGGAGACTCGACATGCCGTCGCGGCCGCCGCGGCTCGCGGTCGGACGCCAGCAGCGTGACGAGCAGGACGAGGACCCCGACGACAATGAAGCTGTCCGCGAGGTTGAACGCGGGCCAGAAGCGGAGGTCGAGGAAGTCCGTCACGTGCCCGATACGCACGCGGTCGAGAAGGTTCGCGAGGGATCCGCCGATCACGAGACCGAGCGCGACGGGCAGCACGGGATGTCTCGCGCCGCTCCGCGCGAAGAACCAGAGCATCCACGCGACTGCGAGACCCGTGAGCACGATCACGATCGGGGTCGCACTGGCGAACAGCCCGAACGCGATCCCGGAGTTCTGCACATGGTGGATCCAGAACGGGCCGACGACGTGCACCTGTTCGTCGAGATGCAACTTCGACGAGACGATGTGCTTCGTCAGCTGGTCCGCTCCGACCGCGGCGGCGGCGATCGCGCCGAGACCGAGCCACTGCGTCAAGTTTGCGCCGCGCGGCCGCTCCGCGACCGAGATCGGCGTCAGCCCGTCCGTCGCGGAGCCGACGCGCACGTCGACCTGCGGACGACCGTGCCGCTCGGCGCTCAGCGCCGCTCCACCTTGCGCTGGTCGTCGATGCACAGCTGAGACCAGGGCCGTGCCTCGAGCCGTTCCTCCGGGATCTGGCTGCCGCACTTCGCGCAGATTCCGTATGTGCCGTCGTCGATGCGCCCCAGCGCGGCGTCGATGGCCGCAAGCACCTCGGCCGAGTTCTCCTCGAGTGAGAGATCGAGTTCACGGTCGAGCGTCGCCGTTGCGGTGTCCGCGGGATGGTTGTCGGTGCCGGAAGCAGCCAGTTCGCCCGAGGTGTCGTCGAGGTCGCCGGGCGTCTCGGCGTGGAGGTTGTGGATCGCCACCTCCACCCGCTCGCGCTCCTCGAGCAGCAGCGTGCGGAACCGCCGTGTGTCGACGCTCATCGCCTGGTGTCCTTTCTGCTGCGGTCGGCGGTCGCGGAGGCGAGCCGCCGCTCGATCAGCGCGGGCCCGACCCCGTCGAGCAGCACGATCTTGTCCCGGCCGGTGTGCCCCGAAACGAGCGTCACGGACGTGCGCGGCATCGAGAGCGCGTCCGCGAGCAGGCGCAGCACGGCCTCATTCGCGCGGCCGTCTTCGGGCGGCGCGGTCACGCGCACCTTCCACGCATCGCCGTGGCGACCGATGATGCCGGACCTACCCGCGCCGGGCGAGACACGCAATCGCAATCGCGTCGACGTCTCCGCCATGCGACTCAGTGTAGTTGCACGAGCCGGGAACTAGGCCGCTTCGGCCTCACGCGATCCGGTGTCGTCGAGGTCCTCGTCGAAGTGCTCGTCGATGCTCGCGAGCGCCAGCCGCAGCCGTTCGCGCACCCGCACGGACTCGACCTTGAGGCGCTCGTTCTCGGCCGCGGCCCGTCGCGTGACCGCGCGCGCCTCCGCGTGCGCCTCGCCGAGGATCAGGTCGGCCTGCTTGCGAGCCTGCTCCTTCATCTCGGCCGACGCACGCTCGGCCGACAGGAGCGTCGTGCGCAGCAGCGCCTCCAGCTCCTTGTAGCGCACGAGGTCGGCCTCGAGCTGCTCGACCTTGTCCGCCAGATCTGCGCGTTCGCGCCAGACGTCCTCGAAGCTCAGCGCGATGTCGTTGAGCAGCTTGTCGACGGCCGGCCGCTTGTAGCCGAGCGGCGAGCGGCCGAAGGTGATGTGGCGTATCTCGACTGGTGTCAGTGCCATCGGTCTCTCCCCTCTAGTGGAACCGATCGAGGATGCGGACCAGCACGTACTCGACGATCCACAGGGCGATGACTCCGATCATCGGCGAGAGGTCGAGCGGGCCGAAGGACGGAAGGATTCGCCTGAAGAGCCGTAGATAGGGCTCGCAGATGTCGTAGAGGAAGCGCTGGATCCGGTTCACCCAGGGCGAGTACGGCAGCCGTATCCAGCCTGTCAGGACGTACGCGAAGATCAGGATCACGTAGACCCAGACGAAGACGTAGATGAAGTTCTGGATCGCCGTGATCGTGTCGGCGAGCAGACCGAGGCTGGCGGCTATCGCGCCCATGACCCCGGATTCGGCTCCGCAGCGGGAATTCCTAGGCCTGGTTGAAGAAGCCGCCGCGCTCGAGGAGTCGCGCGCGCTCCTCGGCGGAGACCTCGACATTGCGCGGAGTGAGGAGGAAGACCTTGTCGGCGACCCGCTGCATGCCGCCGTCGAGGGCGTACGTCAGGCCGCTGGCAAAGTCGATCAGCCGCTTCGCGAGCTCCTGATCGGAGCCCTGCAGGTTGAGGATGACCGGGATCGACTCCTTGAACTTGTCGGCGATCTGCTGCGCGTCGTTGAAGCTGCGCGGGACGACGAGATGGACGCGCGCCGTGCTCGGCCTCGGCAGCGCCTCGACGACGGGTCGTCGGCGCTCGGCGCGGAGGACAGCCGTGCGCGAGGTCGAGCTCGGCTCGGACGGCTCGGGATCGGTCCAGTCGTCGAAGTCGCGGCGGTCCGGCCGGCGCGGTGCGAGTCGGCGCACGTTCGGCCGCTCGGCGTAGCTGCGCTGGAGCTCCTCGTCCGTCAGGTAGCCGTCCTCGTCCCAGTCCTCCTCCTCGGCGATGCCGAAGTAGACGAGGGTCTTGTTCCAGACGTCCCCGAAGCCCATCGCGCCGAATGTTATCCCTGGTACAGGACTGATCCCACGCGGATCAGCGTGGCTCCCTCGTCCGCAGCGACCCGGTAGTCCTGGCTCGTTCCCATCGAGAGCTCGCGCAGGCCGTGCTCCTCTGCAAGCTCGCGGAGGCGCCGGAAGCACGGTCGCGACGCCTCGGGATCGTCGGTCGCCGGCGGCATCGTCATCAGGCCCCGCACGTCGGGATAGAGCGCGAGGAACTCGCCGAGCCGTTCGGTCTCGATTCCGCTCTTCGACGCCTCGCCGGACAGGTTGACCTCGACGAGCGCGGGGATCTTGAGCCGCGCCGCCGCGGACTCGGACGAGAGCGAATGGCAGAGCTCGCACGTCGCGTTGACAACCTTGGTCTTCCTGCTCTGCAGGTGGCCGATGAAGTGCCAGCGAAACACGTCCGCATAACGGCGGTGCTTCGCCTCGAGATCCTGCGCCCTGTTCTCGCCGACGACTTCGATCCCCGCATCGGCGAGTGCCTGCATGTCGTCGAGAGCCACGTACTTGGTTGCCGCAACGACCGTGACCGCGGGGCCCACCTCGTCCTTGATCCGCTCGTAGTTCGCGCGAACGGCGTCAGCCGACAACAGCGGCGATCACTCCCTGCCGGCCGGTCTGTCCCGAGTCGCGACGGTGTGAGAAGAAACGGTCGGAGTTGCAGGACGTGCAGAGGTCGAACCGGTCGACGCGCTCGCAGCCGGCTGCGCGGAGTGCGCGCTCGGCGGAGGTCCAGAGGTCGAGCCTGCCGTTCTCCACGATGTCCGCGCCGAACGCTTCCCGGAAAGGCTCCGCGACTTCCTCGCCGACCTCGTAGCAGCACGGGCCGATCGCCGGCCCGATCGCCGCCGCAACCGCGCCGCCGAGCGTGCGGACCCCGACGCCGACGATCCCGGCAAGCAGGCCCCGCCAGCCCGCGTGGAGGATCGCGAGCGCGGGCCGCTCGCCGTTCGTCCTCGCGATCGCGATCGGCAGGCAGTCCGCGGTGAGCAGCAGCATCCCGAGCCCGGGCTCGTCGCTCCAGAGCCCGTCGCAGTGGTCGTAAACCGTGCCCGGCGTCACGACGCCCCGCGGTTCCGCCCGTCGCACGATCGAGCCGTGCCGCTGCCACGCCATCGTCGCGCCGTCGCGATCGATCTCGACCGCCTCGCACAGGCGCGTCCGGTTCTCGACGACGCGCGCCGGCTCGTCGTCGGTGCGGATCCCGAGGTTGAGGGACGCGTACGGCCCTTCGCTGACGCCGCCGTGGCGGGTCGAGAACTCGACTCGGTACGGGCCGGGCGCCTCCCAGCCGATCAGGTCGAGCGTCACGGTGTCACACTAGTAGGGCGCGGGCACGCTGCGTCAGCTCGTCGCGGGTGTTCAGACTCGGGTCGCGCACCACGTCCTGCAGGAGCTTCTGGAGCGCGTGACCGAGGTCAGGTCCCGGCTCGAAGCCGAGCCCGATCAGATCGTTGCCGTCGACCGCGAGGTCGCGGATCCGGTGCGGATTCGCCCGCTCGCGCTCGACGACGCGCCGGAACTCCTCGAGCCGTTCGACGTCGTCGCGCGGCGGCTCGCTACCGGGACCGTGCTTGGCGCGCGTGTCGGCGAGGCGGTGGTCGATCAGGTCGAGGGCGAGCTCGTCGCCGTAACGCGCGAGTAGTCGTCGTGCGCGCAGCGCATCGCCTTTTCCCGGGTCGAGCATGTGGTAGCGGACGATCCGGCGGACCCGGGACTGCAGCGCGGACGGATAGCGCAGACGCGCGAGCGCCCCCGCGGCGAGCTCGGCGCCCACCTCCTCGTGACTCCGCGGTGCGACGCCCGGCTTCGCGTAGTAGTGCAGCCGGCCGTCCTGGCCGCGCCAGGCGACGTGCGGCTTGCCGAGATCGTGGAAGAGCGCGGCGAGACGGATGCGAAGCGGCGCACCGACGTCGGCCGCCGCCTGCACGGCTGCGAACGTGTGCTCGTCGACGGAGAGGTCGTGGAACCGGCTCTCCTGGTCGAAGCCGATCGCGGCCTCGAACTCCGGCAGAAGCTCCACGAGCACGCCGGTATCGCGCGCGATCCGCAGCGCCTTCAGCGGATAGCTGCCGAGCAGCAGCTTCGAGAGCTCGCCCATTCCGTCCGCAGCGAGACCGCCGCCGATCCGCTCCCCGGAGACGAGCCGCACGGCGCCCGCTTCCTCGCGCATCTGCCGCAGCGTCTCCTCGTCCGGCTCGAGCCCGAGTTGCGAGACGAAGCGTAGCCCGCGCACGAGTCTCAGCGGATCCTCGGCGAAGCTGCTCGGCGAGACCGTACGCAGGACGCCGCGACGCAGGCCCTCCTCGCCGCCGAACGGATCCACCAGCGTGTCGTCCGCGAGCCGCTTCGCCATCGCGTTGATCGTGAAGTCCCGGCGGCGCATGTCGTCCTCGACCGAAAGCGACGGGTCGGCGACGATCGCGAAATCGTGGCGGCCCGGTCCCGTGCTCTCCTCCCGTCGCGGCGGCGCGAACTCGATTCCCGCCGGCGCCGCGCGGCGCACGTCGCGCTCGCGCGGAAACAGGCGGACGCCGACGAGCCTGTCGGCGACGACGAGGTCCTCGACGCGGCCGTGCGGTTCGAGCATCGTTCGGAGGCCGTCGGTATCGACGCCGGCGACGAGGAAGTCCGCGTCCTTCGAGTCCTTTCCGAGCAGCTCGTCGCGGACCGCGCCGCCGACGAGGTACGCATCGAGCCCGAGGCCCCGCACCCAGTCTTCGACAATCTTGCTCAGAGGTGCGCGACCGCCTCGATCTCGATCAGCGCGCCGGCGGGGAGCTTCGCGACTTCGAACGTCGAGCGTGCGGGCGGGTTTGCGCCGACGTGCTTCGCGTACACGGAGTTCATCGCCTGGAAGTCGTCGAGGTTTTGGAGGAACACCGTCGTCTTGACGAGCTTGTCGAGTCCCGTGCCCGCCGCCTCGAGAATCGCGCCCAGGTTCGCGAACACCTGCTCGGTCTGGTCCGCGATCGTGTCGCCGACGAGCTGCGCCTGTCCCGCCTGCATGCCGACCTGCCCGGAGACGAAGACGAAGTCGCCGGCCCGGATCGCTTGCGAGTAGGGCGCGCCCTGGAACGGCGCGGGCGCGTCCTCGGTCCGGACGACCGCTTTCTCTGCCATGGGTCTCCTTTCAGGGAGTGGACGAGCAGGCCTGCGCAAGGGCGACGCCGAGCGCCTTGAAGATCGCCTCGAGCACGTGCTGCGTGTCGCTGCCGTTGACGAGCCGGACGTGAAGCGTCAGCCCGGCGCCCTCGACGAGCTGCCGCAGGAAGCGGGCGACGATGTCGCTGGCGAGGCCGCCCACGCGGGCTTCGGTCAGGTCGACGTTCGAGACGACGAGCGGGGTGTCGGAAGTCTCGAGCGCGACGTGCGCGAGCGCCTCGGACGAGATCATGAACGCCGATCCATGGCCGCGGGCGCCACCGACGCGCAGGAACCCGGCAAGCGACTCGCCGAGCGCGGAGCCTGCCTCGGCGACCTCGGCGTCCGCGCTGCCCGGCTCGACCTGGAGCGCGAGCCCGAAGTCGGCGTACTCGGCCAGCAGCGCGAGCAGATGGTCGAGGACCGGCAGGCCGGTCTCGATGTTCGTCGGGCCGCCGCCCGGCTGCACGCGGACGCTGCTCCGACCCCCCTGCGCGCGCACGCTCTCGCCTCCGGCCATCCGTCGCTGAGGCTACCGCAGTCGCGTCGCACCCGCTTTTCGGGAGACGCACCCCTGCCTTTCAAAGATGGGCCCCTCGGCCCATGACTCGGGTACGCACGCCACCTACCGTCAGATCGAGGTCTGATGCGGTGGATCCGGGCGGTAGCCGTGCTCGGGGTCGTTTGCGTCAGCACGACTTCCGGCAGTTACGGGGCTTCCAATGTGCAGGAAGCAGCCGCGGCGCGCGGATGGACAGACCGCACCGTCGTCGTCGGCTACCGCGCGCCGCGCGACCTTGCTGCGGCGCTCCGCGCACACCCCGCGCTCGTCGTCCGCAGGCTGCCCACGGTCCGTGCCGCAGAGCTGCGTCCGCGCGGCTCGGCGTCGGCATTCGCGGCGGCGATCGCGACACGTCCGGGCATCGAGTACGTCGAGCCGCTCGCGGCACGCGAGTCGAAGGTCGAGCCCGCGCTCTTCGCCGGTCCGCGCAACGCGATTTACGAGTGGCAGTACACCGCGGCGCGCCTCGACTCGGTGCCCGACTGGGTGCTCCGAGCGGCGGCCGGAATCACGATCGCGATCGTCGACACCGGCGCCGATCTCTCGGCACCGGATCTCGCCGCGAAGGCTCCGTCGGTGTACGTCGTCCGCTCCGGGCGCGGTGACGGAACGTTCAGCGACGTCGACGAGGCGGCCGGCATCGTCTACGCGGTCGACCACGGTGCGAAGGTGATCAACCTGAGCGTCGGCGGCCCGCACACCTCGCTCACGGAGCGCCGCGCGGTCGACTACGCGATCTCGCACGGCGCATTGCTCGTCGCGGCGGCCGGCAACGAACGCGACACGGGCAACCCCCTCGAATTTCCGGCGGCGCTGTTGCAGCCGGCGGGGTCCAACGGCGCCGCCGGGCGAGGGCTCTCAGTCGGGGCGTCGACCTCCGACGGGCGTCACGCGTCGTTTCTCGAACAGCGGTTCGTACCTCTCGCTCGTCGCGCCTGGCGTTGACGTCTTCGGAGCGGTGTCCGGCCTCCTTCTCCGTTGCTCTATCCGCGCGTCGCGCTCGCCGGCTCGCACCAGGGCCTCTATGGGTTCGCGAGCGGGACGTCTTTCGCGACGCCTGAGGTCGCCGGCGCGGCGGCGCTCGTGTGGTCTGCGAATCCGTCGCTCGACGCCGCGGCGGTCGCGCAAATCCTCAAGCAGACGGCCTCGGGCCTCGGCACGTGGTCGCCGGAGCTCGGCTTCGGCGTCATCGACGTCGCGGCCGCCGTCGCCCACGCGGGCGGCGGGCCCACGGTCCTCGTGTCAGCGGTGCGTGCGCGGGACCGCGTGCACGTGGCCTGGAGCGGCGGTGCGGCCGAGTACCGCGTCGCGGCGGCGCGCGACGGCGGGCAGGCGCAGGTCCTGCTCGCGACGACGCGCCGCACAGACGCGTGGTTCAGGCTCGCAGCCGGTCATACGTACTCGTTCACGGTCAGCGCCTGGACGTCGACGGCGCCGAGACCGCGATATCCGCCCCACTCCCCGTTCGCGTCGGCCAACGTCGTTAGGTCACGCTTCGACGCGTTCGATCGTCGCGCCGAGGGCGCGCAGCCGCTCGTCGATTCGCTCGTAGCCGCGGTCGATCTCGCCGACGTTGCCGATCGTCGAAACGCCCTCCGCGGCGAGTGCGGCGATCAGCATCGCCATCCCCGCGCGGATGTCCGGACTCGCCATCCGCTGGCCGTAGAGCCGCGCGGGTCCGGTGACGACGACGCGGTGCGGATCGCAGACGATGATCCGTGCACCCATCGACACGAGCTTGTCGACGAAGAACAGGCGGTTCTCGAACATCTTCTCGAAGATGAGGATCGTCCCTCTCGCCTGCGTCGCAACGGCGACGGCGATCGACGTCAGATCGGCGGGGAACGCGGGCCATGGGCCGTCCTCGATCTTCGGGATCTGGTCGCCGAGGTCGTTCTCGATCACGAGGTCCTGATTGGGCGGCACTCGGATCGAGCTGCCGTCGATCTCGAGGCGGACGCCGAGGCGTGCGAACGCGGGGATGATCGAGAGCAGGTCGTTCGGCTCGGCGTTCTCGATCGTGACGTCGCTGCCGGTGACCGCGGCGAGTCCGATGAAGCTGCCGACCTCGATGTGCTCGGGCGCGATGCGCCACTCGCCGCCGCGCAGCTTCTCGACGCCGCGGATCCGTAGGACGTTCGACTCGACGCCCTCGATCTCCGCGCCGAGCGAGACCAGGAAGCGGCACAGATCCTGTACGTGCGGCTCGCACGCGGCGTTGCCGATCACGGTTTCCCCCGGCGTCAGCGCGGCGGCCATGACGGTGTTCTCGGTTGCCATCACGCTCGCCTCGTCGAGGAAGATGTGGTTCGCCCGTAGGCCGGCTGTCCGCATCTCGTAGCGCGCGCCGATGTCGATCTGTGCACCGAGCTCGGCTAGAGCGTGGATGTGCGGATCCAGTCGCCTCCGGCCGATCACGTCGCCGCCGGGCGGCGGCACGCTCGCGCGGCCGAGACGCGCCAGCAGCGGGCCCGCGAGCAGGAACGAGGCGCGGATGCGCGTCGCGAGCTCCGTGTCCACCTCGTGCGACGAGAGTCCCTGCGGGCGGACTCGCAGCTCGTTGTCCGCGATCCACTCGACGTCGGCGCCCAGGCTCGCGACCAGCTCGATCATCGTCTCCACGTCGCGGATCCGCGGGACGTTCGACAACGTCACGTCGTCGTCTGCGAGCAGGGTCGCCGCGAGGATCGGGAGCGCGCCGTTCTTGTTGCCGGCCGCACGAATCCGACCCTGGAGCGGCGTTCCTCCCTCGATGACGAACGCCTCGGGCACGGCGGGAGCCACAGCCATGACGGGCTATCCTAGCCAGCCACATGGCGAAGACACGCGATCAGGCATGGGAAACGCTGAAGAGGTACACGAAGAGCGAGTCATTGCTGCGGCATGCGCTCGCCGTCGAGGCGTCGACGGCGTCATACGCGCCGCGGTTCGGCGAGGACGAGGAGCTCTGGCGCGTCGCGGCGCTGCTCCACGACTTCGACTACGAGATCCATCCCACGCTCGACAAGCATCCGCAGGACGGCGCGCCGATCCTGCGCGAGGAGGGATACCCCGAGGAGGTGATCGAGACCGTCCTCTCGCACGCCGAGCACCTGTCGATGCCGCGCGACACGCCTTTGAAGCGTGCGCTCTTCGCCTGCGACGAGCTGAGCGGGTTCGTCCACGCGTGCGCGCTCGTTCGACCGAACGGACTGGAGGGGCTCGAGCCGAAGTCGGTCAAGAAGAAGTTGAAGCAGCCCTCGTTCGCGGCGGGCGTGCACCGGGACGAGGTCTATCGCGGCGCCGAGGAGCTCGGAGTCGAGCTCGACCAGCACATCCGCAACGTCGTTGCGGCCCTCCAGCCGATCGCGAAGGATCTCGGCCTGCCGGGGTAACGCGGCCGTATTAAGTACGCGCGAGTTAACTCGGGTCCCGACCCCCCTGCTCACGCCGAGCGTAACCCGGTTCGGTACCCACTCGCCAGATGTCCTTCGTGCCGAAAGTGTGACTTCTAGTCCACAGCCTTCGCAAGCGCAGCGACGAGACGTTCGATGTCCCCGTCGCTCGTCCACCAGCCGCACGAGACGCGGCACCAGCCGGTGCCGGGAAGGTCGCGGATCACGACGCCCTCCTCGTACAGCCGCGCGACCGTCTCGGCGGGATCGCCGTGCGGCACGAACGAGACGAGCGCCGCGTGGCCCGGCTCGGTGACGACCTCGAAGCCGGCAGCGGCGAGCGCATCGCGGCAGCGCGACGCTGCTTCGGCGCTCCGCTCGTAGCGCCAGTCCGGTGCCGCGTCGAGCGCGGCGACGAGTCCCGCGAGTGCCGGTACTCCGACCCAGCCCGAGTCAAAGCGCGACGCATCCGGCTTCGGCTCGAACCGCCCGTCCTTTTCCATCGACGCCTGCGAGAAGTAGCTCGGCGCCGCGATACGCAGCGCATCCGGCTCACGCACGTAGAGCGCGCCGATCGGCTCCGGGCCGCACAGCCACTTCTGGCACGAGACCGTGTAGAAGTCGATCTCTCGCGCCTCGACGGGAATCGCCCCGACCGACTGGGCGCCGTCGACGAGCACGGGCAGTCCCGTCTCCGCCTTCAGCTCGTGCACCGGCAGCACATGGCCGGTCGTATATGCAACGTGCGACAACGCGAGAAGCCGCGTCCGCGGCGTCACGGCCGACAGGATCGTCTCGAGCGCCTCGCGCGACGGCCGGCCGGTCGTCGGCGCGACGACGACCCTTGCGCCGGAGACGTTCAGCGGCAACAGCAGCCCCGGATGCTCCGAGTCCGTCGTGACGACCTCGTCCTCGGGCCGGAGCCCGAAGCCTGCAAGGACGACGTTGCAGCTGTCGGTCGTCGACGCCGTCAGCGCGACGTTCTCCTCTGTCACGCCGAGCAGCGCCGCAATCCGCGACCGCACCTCGGCGCGCAGACGCAAGACCTCGTCGAAGTACGGCTTCCCGCCACGTCCGTCTTCGACATCGCGGCGCGTCCGCTCGATCATCGCCTCGCCGGTCGCGCGCATGAGCGGCCCCATCGAGCCCGCGTTCAGGTACGCGATCCGCTCGAGCACCGGGAACTGCGCACGAAGCTCTTCGAAGGTCATCCGACGCGGAGTTCTACCGGCGCGTGGTCCGAGAGGAGGCGGCCACCGACGCGCCGGCGCTCCTCGGGCCAGACGAACGGCGGCGACGCCGGGAGTCCGCGCACGAGGATCTGGTCGATCCCCGGAGCCGGATCGGAGTAGCCGCGCTCGCGCAGCACGTCGTACGTTCGGCCCTCGCCGGGCACGGCGTTCGCGTCGCCGCAGAGGATCACCGGCTCGGCGTCGGTGTCGGCGAGCTCGACCGCACGGAGGAACTGCTCGTCGGCGTGCTCCCCGGTCGCGTGGAAGTTCGCGACGCGGCCGAGTCCCTCGACGCGAACGATCTCGCAGACGCGCCGCTCGCCCTCGCCGGGCCGGTCGAGACGATGCTCGGCGCGAGCCAGCACGCGGAGGTCGGGCGCGAGCAGGATCGCGTTCGCCTGGCCCGTGAACGCCGAGCGGAGCAGTCCGTGGTGGAGCTCCGTCACGAGGCGCCCGAGCTCGGCGCTCAGGAGACGCGGCCGCGCTGCAAGCGCACCAATGGCCGTCATCCCGCTCCACCCGGCCAGCCGCTTCAGCGCCCAGGCCGGCACCTCCTGCAGGCAGACGATCCCGGGCCGGTCGGCCGTCACGAGGTGCACCATCTCCTCGAGGAACGCCCTGCGCTCGGGCGGGACGGCGTTGCCGTGGAAGACGTTCCACGTGCGGACGAGGACCGCCACGCGACGTAGCCTACGAACGTGCGCGTCGTCCTCGCCGATCCACCCGCTTTCACGCCGGCCTACGACCACGAGCTCGCGGCGGCGCTCGCGCGGGCGGGAGCCGACGTGGAGCTCGTGACGTCGCGTTTCCGCTTCGGCGAAGCGCCGGCTCCCGCGGGATACGAGCGGAGCGAGCTCTTCTACCCGATCTCCTCGCGACTCTTCGGACGGTCCCGGCTGCGGTTGCCGCTGAAGGCGGCCGAGCACGTCCCCGGCCTCGTCCGGCTCGCCCGCCGCCCCGCGGACGTCCTCCATCTCCAGTGGCTCGCCGCGCCCGAGCTCGACGCGCGCTTCCTACGCCTCGGGAAGCCGTCGGTCTTCACGGCGCACGACCTGCTGCCGCGGCGCACCGCCGCGAAGCGGGAGCTCTGGCACCGGCTGCTCGCCCGCTTCGACCGGATCGTCGTGCACAGTGAGCGCGGCCGCGAGACGCTTGCGGAGATCGTGCCGGAGGAGCGGCTGCGCGTGATCCCGCACCCGGTCTTTCCGAGTGATCCGGCACGAAGCGACGACGGGCGCACGCTGCTCTGCTTCGGCGTCATCCGCCCGTACAAGGGCCTCGGCGACGCAATCGCGGCGGCGAAGGAGGTCGACGGCGCGAGGCTCGTCGTCGCAGGCGACCCGCTCGAGCCGGTCGACCGGTATTGCGCGCTCGCCAACGGACTCGATGTCGACTGGCGTCTCGGATACCTCCCGCAGCGCGAGGTCGACCGCGCCTTCGGGGACGCGACCGTCGCGCTCTTCCCCTACCGGCCGGAGCTCGACCAGAGCGGGTCTCTCCTACGTGCGCTCGGCGCGGGCGTCCCCGCGGTCGCCTACGACGTCGGCGGCGTCGCCGAGCCGATTCGCCGCTTCGGCGCGGGCCGTGTCGTTCCACCGGGAGACGTGGAGGCCCTCGCCGCAGCGGCCCGCGAGCTCCTCGACGACCCGGATGCGCTCGAGGCCGCGCGTGCCGGCGCGCGCCGCGCCCGCGAGCAGCTCACGTGGGACGGAGCCGCCCGCGCGCACCTGGCCGTGTACCGAGAGATCGCGTGATCTTCCGCAAGCCGTACCGCGACGTGATCGAGCGGCAGCTTGCGCTCTTCGCCGACGAGCACGGCGGCCTGATCCGCGACGTCCAGGCGGCCGAGCGCGCGTACGACCGGGCCGAGCGGGACGAGGCCGAGGAGCGGTTTGGCGACTACTCGGACCTCGTGGAGACGGCGACCGAGGTGCTCGCCGATCTCCGCGACCACTTCGCGGCGCGCCTGGACGAGGATGCCGCCGAGACCTACACCCTTGCGTTCAACCGCGCCGTCCTGAAACGCTGGCCGCCGTTCGCCCTCGAGCTGGAGAACCGGTAACCGATGTCGTACATCGAGAACTATGCACTGATCGGAGACCTACAGACCGCCGCGCTCGTTCACGACAAGGGCTCGATCGACTGGGCGTGCTTCCCCCGCTTCGACTCCGGTGCCTGTTTCGCAGCACTGCTCGGCTCGCCGAAGGCCTGGATCGAGAAGGTCGAGCGCCGCTACCGCCACGACACGCTGATCCTCGAGTCGCTGTTCACGACCTCCGACGGCGTCGTCCGCATGATCGACTTCATGCCGCCCCGCGGCAAGGCACCGGACATCGTGCGCATCGCCGAGGGCGTGAGCGGTACGGTGGCAATGCGAAGCGAGTTGATCATGCGCTTCGACTACGGTCACATCGTCCCGTGGGTGAGGCGGATCGAAGACGGCACTCGCGTCGCTATCGCGGGCCCGGACGCGCTCTGCCTCCGCACGCCCGTCGACGTGCGCGGCGAGAACATGACGACCCTCGGCGAGTTCACGCTGCAGCCGGGCGACCGTGTTCCGTTCGTCCTCACGTGGTACCCGTCGCACGAGGACGTGCCGGACGCGGTCGACGCCGAGCAGGCGCTCCGCGACACCGAGGAGTACTGGCACAGCTGGGCTCACAAATGCGACCACGTAGGCGCCTACCACGACGAGATCCATCAGTCGCTACTCGTCCTGAAGGCACTCACCTACGCGCCGACGGGCGGGCTCGTCGCCGTTCTGCTGGCTGCGCGACGCGACGCTGACGCTGCTCGCGATGCTCACTGCCGGCTACAAGGACGAGGCGGACCGCTGGCGCGATTGGCTCCTCCGCGCCGTGGCCGGCGATCCGGCGGACATCCAGATCATGTACGGACTCGGCGGCGAGCGGCGGCTCGACGAGCGCGTGCTCGAGTGGCTGCCCGGCTACGAGAACTCTCAGCCAGTACGCGTCGGTAACGCGGCCTCCGAGCAACTCCAGCTCGACGTGTACGGCGAGGTAATCGACGCCCTCTACCAGACGCGCGCACACGGGGCGCCGCCCAACGACGCCATCTGGGCGCTGATGCGCAAGCTGTTCGAGTGGCTCGAGGTCGGCTGGCGACTGGAGGACGCGGGGATCTGGGAGGTACGCGGCCCGAAGCGCCACTTCACGCACTCCAAGATGATGGCGTGGGTCGCCTTCGACCGTGGTGTCCGCTGCATCGACGAGTTCGGACGCTCGGGGCCGCGTGAACGCTGGGTGGCGATACGGGACGAGATCCACGCAGGGGTGCTCGAACGAGCATGGAACGAGGAGAAGCAGGCGTTCGCGCAGTCCTACGGATCGGACGCGCTCGACGCGAGTGTCCTGCTCATGCCGCTCGTCGGCTTCCTCCCGGCCGACGATCCCCGCTTCGTCTCGACGGTCGACGCCATCCGACGCGAGCTGATGCGCGACGGACTCGTCCTGCGTTACATCCCGGAGAAGAGCGCGGACGGCCTTCCCGGCGACGAGGGCGTCTTCCTTCCCTGTTCGTTCTGGCTCGCCGACGTGCTCGCCATGCAGGGAAAGACGAGCGAGGCGAAGGAGCTCTTCGAGCGGCTGCTCGACCTGCGCAACGACGTCGGCCTCCTGTCGGAGGAATACGACACGGTTGCACGCCGCCAGCTCGGCAACTTCCCGCAGGCGTTCACGCACCTCGCGCTCGTCAACACCGCGTTCGTGCTGAGCGGTCTGCCGAGTATGCGGGAGGTTGCCGCCTGATCATTCCCGGTCGCGCGCGGCCTCGCGGGCGGTAGCGCTTTCCTCGAGGTCGTCCGCGGTCGAAGCGGCGCCGATGTCGAGGGGGCGGTCGGCGATGGCCGGAATGATGAGTCACGGCGATTCCTCTTCAGATGCGGGTCGCGCCAGGAAGCGAATCCGGCGCTTCGGGGTTCCGATGACACGGTTCGCCTCCTCGCGCGCCCGCGCCACCCCGAGCACGTCGTCTGCGATCGAGGCGACCGCATGCGCCAGCACGCCGAGGCCGAGCGAGTCGGAGGCCTCGAGCGGCCGGGCAATCTCCGACGCCCTTTCCGTCGACGCACGCGCGATCGCGGGGTCGGTTGTCCGGATCGCTGCGGCAAGGAGGGCGACGGCGGCCACCGCATCGCGCGGGAGCGCCTCGACCGAGCTGATCGCTCGTAGCGCACCGGTGACGAGCGCGCGCGTGTCGCCGACCGCGGCGTCGAGCGAGCTGACGAGATCGCCGAGCGGCTCGAGCCGCCGGACGGCGGCCCGCCGCCGCGGGGCGCGCCGGGCGACGTCGCGGGCGAGGTCGAGCGCCTCGTGGAGCCGCCGCTCGTCGATCGCGTCGACCTGGCGCAGCGCGGCCTCGGCGCGAGCCCGGTCGCGGTCGCGCAGAGCGGTGGCGACCTGCTCGAGCGTCGACGCGAGATTCGACCGCAGCCGCTGCGACTCCTTGCGGACGAGGTCGATCGGATCGATCGGAAACAGCAGCTGCGCCGTGACGATCGCGAGGCCGCCGCCGATGAGTGCGTCGATCAGCCGGTTGTACGCGAAGGCCGACCCCACACGGTGAAGCCCGACGATCAGGACGGCCGAGACCGCCGATTCGCCGATCGTCATAGGCCGCCCGTCGAGCGCGGTCCCGAGCGTGAATGCCGCGGCGACGGCGACGATGATCTGCCAGCCACCCGCACCGACGAGGGCGACGATGCTCGCGCCGATCAGGATCCCGATCCCGACCCCGATCATCATCTCGAACGCCTGCCTGCCGCGGCGGCCGCGCTCGGCGCCGAGCGAGATCACCGCGGCGATCGGCGCGAAAAACGGCTGACCGTGGCCGGGAATCCGGATCGCGAGCTCCCACGCGACGCCGCCGGCGATCGCCGCCTGCGCGATCCAGCTGATCACGGTGGCGTCGAAGCGGCGCCGCATGCGGCCGAGTGCCGAGCGGAGCTTCATGTCCATTGGAGTGTCCACGGCGCCGCGGACGTGCCGGCGTCACCGGTGGCCGAAGTGGTGCGCGCCGGGCAGCGATCCGTGCACATCCGCCCCGCCCGCGACGCGGCGGGCGAGCTCGCCGAGACTCCGCAGCTCGCGGACGACCACGTTCCGGTTCCGATCGTAGTGTTCGTACTTGCCGCGTACGTGGAGGAGCGGCTCACCGCGGACGGCGGCGCGGAAGCGGTCGTACACCGGCGGCGCGACGATCAGATTCACCTGGCCGAGCTCGTCCTCGAGCAGCATGAAGACGACGCCGTTCGCGGTCGCCGGACGCTGGCGCGCGACGACCATCCCGGCGAACGCCACCCGCGAGCCGTGTGGCTGCACCGCGAGCTCGTCGCTCGTCAGCGTCCCGGTTGGCAGGTGCGGCCGCAGCAGCTCGAGCGGATGGACGCCGACGGAGAGGCTCGTCGTCCGGTAGTCGGCGAGCATCCGCTCCCAGACCGTCGGCTCCGGCAGCTCCGGCGTCTTCGTCGTCGGATCGAGCGGCAGGGCGAGCTGGCGCTCCTCGCCGCCGGAACCGGGAACGCTCTTCGAGCGGGGCACGAGCCCGAGCTGCCAGAGGAGCTCGCGCCGTTCGAGACCGAAGCCGTCGCACGCACCGCTCTCGATCAACGTCTTCATGTCCAGCGCCGTGCGCTGGACCAGGTCGCGGATCGACGTGTAAGGGCCGTTGCGCTCTCGCTCCTCGACGATTGCCTTTGCATCTGCCTCGGCGACGCCCGAGATGAAGCTCAGACCGATCCGCACTCTCCCGTCTTCCACTAGACAACGCGCAGCGCTGTCATTCACGTCCGGCGCCAGCGTCTCGACGCCTCGCCGCTGCGCGTCGCGTACGAGCGACGCCGGCGGATAGAAGCCCATCGGCTGTGCGTTCAGCAGCGCCGCGAGGAACTCCGCCGCATGGTGATGGCGAAGCCACGCCGACTGGTACGCGAGCAGCCCGAACGCGGCCGCGTGCGACTTCGGGAAGCCGAAGCCGGAGAAGCCGACGAGCTTGTCGTAGACGAGGTTCGCGGTCTCCTCGGAGACGCCGTTCGCGAGCGCGCCCTCGACGAAGCGCCCGCGGTACGCCTCGAGTGCGGCGTGCGAGCGCTTGCGACTCATCGCGCGCCGCAGTCCCTCCGCCTCCCCGATGCTGAAGCCGGCGAGCGCCATCGCGACGTCGAGTACCTGGTCCTGGAAGACGACGACGCCGAGCGTCGAGCGCAGGCAGTCTCGCAGCAGCTCGTGATCGACCGGCGGCTCGAAGTCCGGATCCTCTCGCTTGCGCTGGCGGTGGTCGATGTACGGATGGACGGCCTTGCCCTGGATCGGCCCCGGCCGGACGAGCGCGACCTGCACGGTCAGGTCGTCGAGATTCTCGGGCCGCGTGCGCAGCAGGCTCTGCATCTGCGCGCGGCTCTCGATCTGGAAGTCGCCGATGGTGTCGGCGCGTTGGATCTCGTCGTACACCGCCGGGTCGTCGAACGGGATGCGCGAGAGGTCGATCGTCTCGCCGCTGGTGCGGGCGATCTCGTCGATGCACTCCTCGACGGCGCTGAGCATCCCGAGCCCGAGCAGGTCGATCTTCAGGAAGCCCGCGTCGGAGCATGAGTCCTTGTCCCACTGCACCATCTGCCGGCCGGCCATCGCGCACGGCTGCACGGGCACGAGCTCGACGAGCGGCCGCGACGAGATCACCATGCCGCCCGGGTGCTGCGAGATGTGGCGCGGCAGCCCGGCGATCTCGGTGCAGAGCTCGCCGAACGCGCGCCAGCGCGGCGAGAGCAGCTTGCGTTCCACGTCGGGGAGCAGCGAAAGCTCCTCGGCGACGCGCTTCGCGTTCCAGCCGTCGCTGACGCGGGCGAGGCGCTCGAGCTCGGCGAACGGGAGGCCGAGCGCCTTGCCGACGTCGCGGATCGCGCCGCGCGAGCGGTATGTGGCGAACGACGCGACGAGCGCGGCGTGTTCGCGGCCGTACTTCTCCGTCACGGCGACGATCAGCTTCTCCCGGATGTCGCGCGGGAAGTCGAGGTCGATGTCCGGCACCGTCGCGAGCTCGCGGTTGAGGAAGCGCCCGAGCGAGAGGTCATTCTTCACCGGATCGACGTGCGAGAGCCCGGTCAGGTAGCAGACGAGCGAGCCGACGGAGCTCCCCCGCCCCCGCCCCGGCGGCAGCACATGACGCATCGAACCGGGGCCGCGCACCTCGTTCGCGCACTCGCGCGCGACCTCGAGCACCTCCCAGTGGAGCAGGAAGAAGCCGGCGAGGCCGAGGTAGTCGATCAGCTGCAGCTCGTCCTCGAGCCGCTGCTGCGCTTCGCGGCGATGCCTGTTTTCGTAGCGGTCGCGGAACGCCTGCTCGCAGACGCGGCGAAGCTGGACGATCGCCGGGTCGCGGCCCTCGGAGAAGTCCGGATAGCGGTAGCCGAGCTCCTGCGTCAGGTCGAAACGGAGCCGGTCGGCAAGGTCGAGCGTCCGCGCGACCGCGTTCGCGTCGTCCGGGAAGCGCCCGGCCGCCTCGGCCGGCGGCAGCAGCACCGCCTCGTGGTTGCCGCGCCGCTCGCGCTCGCAGCCGTCGAGCGAGCTGCGGCAGCGGATCGCGACGAGCACGTCCTGCAGCGCCGCCCGGCGCGGATGGTGCGCGTGGACGTCGCCGGTCGCGACCGTCGGCACCTTCAGCGTCTCGGCGAGGTCGCGCAGGAGCATCCGCCGGCGGGCGTCGCCGCGCTCGTATGGACGCTGGAGCTCGACGTAGAACCGGTCCCGGCCGAAGACGTCCGCCAGCCGCGCCGCCGCGTTCGGATTCCGGAGCGCGAGCCCGTCGCGCGCGCAGCCGGACAAACAGACGAGTCCCTCGTTCAGCTCTTCGAGGAGCGCCTGCTCGAGCCGTGGCTCGAGTGGTGGTTGGGACTCCCGGCCCAAGGGGCGTGTGTCCCCATGGGCCGCCGTGAGCAAGCGGCAGAGGTTCGCGTATCCCTTCGGCGTCTCGACGAGCAGCGTCACGTGGGACCCGTCCGCGAGGGTCACTTCGGCGCCGGTGATCGGCCGGACGCCGAAGTGCTTCGCCGCGTGCGCGAACTCGAGCGAGCCGCAGACGCCGTCGTGGTCGGTGAGAGCGAGGGCGGTGTAGCCGAGCTCGGCAGCCTGTGCCGCGAGCTCCTCCGGATGCGACGTGCCGTCGAGGAACGAGTACGCGGAGTGTGCGTGCAGCTCGACGTAGCCGGTGGAGCTCGGGCGACACGCCGTCGGGTCCGGCCGGTCCTTCCTGCGCTTGCGATGAGGGGTGTCGGGATGAACGTGCGCGCCGAACTGCTCGCTCACGTCATGATCTCGGGATCGTGGAGGCGATCGTCAGCGGGCCCGGCGAGGGCGAGCCGCTCCGTGAGAAGGAGCGGACGATCCTGGTCAAGGCGGTGCAACCGCAGCTCGACGTGCTCGAGTTCACGATCACGGACGCGGGTTACGAGGGCCCGGGGCCGCACTACCACGAGCGGCACGTCGACTCGTTCTTCGTGCTCGAGGGCGAGCTCGAGTTCCCCGCGGTGGGGGCGACCGTGGTCGCGGGCCCGGGGACGTACGTCTTCGCTCCGCCGGGCACCGTCCACGCGTTCACGAACCGGACACCCGCCCGCTTCCTGAACATCCACGCGCCCGAGACCGGCTTCGTCGAGTACATGCGCGCAGTCGATCGCGGCGACGCCGTCGACCCTGCGGACTACGACGTCCACGAGGTCGGTGACGACGAGGAGCGCGCCGACGCGATCGTCAGCCGTCCCGGTGTCGACCTGATCGAACGGCGGTACGGCACGGTCGAGATCCGTGCGGAGACGCCGCAGCTCTCGGTGATGGTGATGGACATCGTGCGCGACTGGGACGGCGTCGCGCCGCATGTCCACGACGACCACCTCGACTCGTTCTACGTCCTCGAAGGCGAGATCGACTTCCTGCTCGACGGCGAGCGGCGACACGGCGCCGCGGGCACGCTCGTCGCGTTCCCGCCCGGTGTCGAACACGGCGTCGCTCCGCCGACCGGGACGGTGCGGCTGCTCAACGTGCACGCGCCCGACGCGGGCTTCGCCGCCTCGCTCCGCCGCTGAAATCCGGGCGCGGCCGGAAGAGCACGCAGCGCTCCTCCTCCTCCACGGCTCCGCCCATCCGGTGGCGCCCGGGCAGGAGCTCATCGGCTGACTCACGCTCCGCGCTGGGTGAACCAGCACTCGCACTCCTCGTCGCGGAAGACGACGGTGTTCTCGCCGCTCTCGAGCACGACCTCGAAGTAGCGGCGGCTGACCGGCTCCTCTGTCCACCAGCGGTCGAGCACGCGCCATTCCTCGCGGACGAGCTCGACGGCTTGGTGGTTCACCTGCCACGGCGACCCGTCGAAGTTGACCTCGACCCGTGCGGGCCGAGGCTCGTTCAGTCGTCCCGCGGAACGAACAGCGCGCGCGCCTCCGGGATACGCGACCACGGCGCCACCTCCACGACGGTGCAGACCGATCCGGAGCCGGTGCTGGCGCGGACCTGGCGCAGCCCCTCCCTCAAGCGGGTGCGGTCCTCGGCTCCGGCCGCGAGCAGCTCGAGCTGCTGCCCATCCGATTCCGTCAGCGCGACGAGCTCGAGCCGGAGCTCGACGATCGGCGTCGGCAGCTCGGCGAGCTTCGGCGCGAGCGCGGCGCGGATCCGCTCGCGGTCGACCGTCGGGTCGCGGAGCGTCGTCGTCCGCCGCCACGAGCCGCCGCCGACAAGGCGCGCCGAGATCGCGACCTTGCGGACGAAGCGGTCGCGCCGCTCCGGCCGTGCGAGCAGCGTGTCGAGCAGCGCGGAGAACGCGCGGCGGAGCGTCAGCTCGTTGCCGACCGCCTCGGGGAACTCGATTGCCTCGAAGAGCTCGGCGGGCGGCCGGCGCCCCCTGATCTTCGCGGCCGCCCCGCCTCTCGCCAGGCCCCAGGCGCGCCGGCCGTCCGGCCCCAAGCGTTCGGCCACGGCTGCGCCCGGGAGCCCGGCAAGCTGTCCCAGACTGCGGACGCCGAGCGCCTCGAGCTCGGCGTAGCGCTCCCGCTCGAGCGGGAGCAGCGAGAGCGGCAGCGGCGCGAGGAAGTCCTGCAGCCGGTCGCCCGAGACGACGATCACCTGGCCCGGTCGCGCAACTGTCGCAGCCGCCAGCGCAGCGAAGCGCCGCTCGGCCGCGCCGGCCTGTGGATCCCAGCCCGGGCCGACCGCAGCGAGCGCGCGCTGCAGTGCCGGCTCCAGCCCACCGTAGAGCCGTTCGACCCCGCGCGTCTCGAAGAAGACGCAGCCCGGCTCGGCCGGATCGACGGCGAAGCCCGCGTCCTCGAGGCTGCGCAAGATCTCCTCCCATGCCTGCTCGGCCGCCGCCGGGTCGCGCTCGACGAGCACGAGCCCGGGGCAGGTCGCGAGCGCTTCCCCTAGCCGCATCCCCGGCCGGACGCCGAGTGCGTCCGCAGCCGCGGTCACGGGCCCGATCAGGGGCTCCGTCCCGGCCTCCGGCGCGAGCGCCGAAGGCCGCAGCGCAAGGGACGGCGCCCGCCGCAATGCGGCGCGAAGCTCGAACCCGGGGACGGCGATGCAGGCGATCATGGGAACGTATGTTCTATACGAACACCTGTTCCCTGTCAAGCGCGCACTTGAAACGAGCGCCCGCGGCAGCGAAGTTATCCCATCTTTCCCGAAGGAGGAGTGATGGCTCTGCAGATCGGCGACACCGCCCCGGACTTCGAAGCCGAGACGACGGAAGGTCGTATCCGCTTCCACGACTGGATGGGCGACTCATGGGCGGTGCTGTTCTCGCACCCCAAGGACTTCACCCCCGTGTGCACGACCGAGCTCGGCTACATGGCCAAGATCAAGCCGGAGTTCGACCGCCGGAACGTCAAGATCGACCGCCACGAGGGATGGGCGAAGGACATCGAGCAGACGCAGGGCACGGCACCGAACTACCCGATGATCGGCGACGTCGACTTCAACGTGTCGAAGCTCTACGGGATGCTTCCGGCGAGCACGTCGGGCGATCCGGCCGAGCGCACTCCGGCCGACAACCAGACGGTGCGCAACGTCTTCGTGGTCGGCCCGGACAAGAAGATCAAGCTCGTCCTCGTCTATCCGATGACGACGGGCCGCAACTTCGACGAGGTGCTGCGCGTGATCGACTCGCTGCAGCTGACGGCGAAGCACAAGGTTGCGACGCCGGTCAACTGGCAGCAGGGCGACGACGTGATCATCGCCGGCTCGGTCTCGGACGAGGAGGCGAAGCAGACGTATCCCGAAGGCTGGGAGGCGCCGCGGCCCTACATCCGGATCGTGCCGCAGCCGGACGGAGCGGCTCAGCGAGAGGCATCGACGGCGAGGTAGCGCGAGAACCAGTCAGCCGCCAGCCTCGCCACCTGCTCGAGCGCCCCGCGCTCCTCGAAGAGGTGCGTCGCGCCCGGAACGATCGCGAGACGTTTCTCGCCGGGGAGAAGCTCCAGCGCCTGCCGGTTCAGGTCGAGCACGAGCTCGTCCGCTTCGCCGACGATCAGGAGGGTCGGGGCGCGCACGCGGGATAGCGCCGGGCCTGCGAGGTCGGGCCGGCCGCCGCGGGAGACGACGGCGGCGACGTCTTCCGGCCGCTCGGCGGCGGCGACGAGAGCGGCGGCTGCGCCGGTGCTCGCGCCGAAGAGGCCGATGCGCAGCGACCGGGCGGAGCCGGTGCGCAGCCAGTCGATTGCCCCGATCAACCGCCCGGCGAGGAGACCGATGTCGAACCGGTGCACGCCCGTGAGCCGGTCCGCCTCTTCCTCAGCAGGCGTCAGCAGGTCGACGAGCAGCGTGCCGAACCCCGCCTCGTTCAGCGTGTCGGCGACGAGACGGTTGCGCGGGCTCTGCCGGCTCGAGCCGCTGCCGTGCGCGAAGAGGACGATTCCCGCCGGATGATCCGGCAGGACGAGGTCGCCGACGAGCTCGGCGTCGCCGACGGGAACTCGCACCTCGCTCACCTTTCGCGGGCCGCGCGCGCGAGAAGCTCACGGACCTCCTCGTCGGTCGTCTGGGAGAAGTCGTCGTACCAGAGCCCGACTGCGCGGAACGGGCTCGGCGTCGCCTCGCAGACGACTTCGTCGACGACGTCCTCGAACTCGCGGCACGTCTCCGCGGCCGCGACCGGGACGGCGACGACGACCCGCGCCGGGTTCAGCCGGCGGACGGCGAGCGCCGCGGCGCGCATCGTCGCGCCGGTCGCGAGGCCGTCGTCGACGAGGATGACCGTCTTGCCCTCGAGCTCCGGCAGTGCACGGTCGCCGTCGTACGCGGCGGCGCGCCGCTCGAGCTCGCGCGCTTCCGCCGCGATCGCTCGTTGGAGCTCCGACTCGCCGATCCCCAGCGTCCGCACGAGCCGCTCGTCGAGCACGACGAGGCCGCCGCTCGCGATCGCGCCCATCGCGAGCTCCTCGTGCCCGGGCACGCCGAGCTTGCGGACGAGGAAGATCCCGAGCGGAGCGCCGAGCGTCTTCGCGACCTCATACGCGACAGGCACCCCACCTCGCGGCAGCGCGAGCACCACGACGTCATCCCTGCCGGCGTACTTGCGTAGCCGCTCCGCGAGCAACCGCCCCGCATCCGTCCGGTCACGGAAGCGTCTTCTCTCCATCTCGAATCCAGAGACTAGAGCGACCGCCAGGGCACTGCGCGCTCACCAGGCGCGCGCCGTGTCCGGTGCTCGTGCACCGGAAGCCCGCACGACTAGCGCGCCTGGTGTCGTTGTCGCCACCGGTGCAGCGTCTTCGACTTGCGTGCGGCCTTCGGCGGCTCGACCGCCGGCGGCGGATCGTGCTCCTGCAGCCACTGCGCCGCGGGGTCGTCGGGATCGAGGCCGACCGTGCGCTCGCGCTCGGCGAGCTTCTGGACGCTGCGGCTCGACAGCGGCCGCTTCCTCACCGCCACTTTCCCTGCTCGAGCGGCTCCGTCGGGAGCTCGCGCGCACGAAGCCGCAGGTCCTGGAAGATGTCGGCATCCTCGAGCCGCTCGCGTTCCGCGTCGAGGTCGATGCCGAGCTCCGCTTCGGCGTCCTCGGCGGCGCCGATCAGCACGATCTCCGCGCCCTCGTAGTCGAGCAGGCTCGGCGGGTCGAGCGGGATGAACCGCCGGCCGCCGAACCGATCGAGGAACTCCCGCGGAAACTCCGCGCGCTCCCGCGGCGTGAGCCCCGCTCCCGGCGGCGCTGGCGCTTCGGGGTTGCGCACGGCGACGACGTAGCTCGCCTCCCGCTCGATCCGCAGCTCGCGCTGGACGTCGCCCGGTTCCCGCGGGAGCTCGAGCGCGTACGCGAGGTGCGTGTGGCCGTCGTGGTCCACGATCGCGTACCCGGCCTCGCCGGCCGGTCTCGCCTCGGGCTGGACGCGGGTGCCGCGCTCTTCGTCTCGTACCTCTTCGGTTCGATCTCGTCCCGGACCTCCTCCGGACGGTCGGCGACGTCGGCGACGAAGGCCCATACCCGCTCATGCGTCTCGGGTCGGGCAGATGCTTCCTGCCGAGGACGAGCCGGCGAAACCGCCTCGTGCCGTCCGGCTCGAGCACGAAGAAGAACCGCTGCACGTCGCCGAGCTCGTCGAACTCATCCGTGTCGACCCGCGGGCGGTACAAGAAGAAGCGGTCGCCGCGCTCGAAGACGGTGCTCATGCCTCGGCCGTCCCCCGCTCTCCGCCGGGTGAAACAGCGCCGAGCCAGGCTTCGCAGATCGCCTCGATGTGACGGTGATCGGTGCCGCAGCAGCCGCCGACGACGCTGACGTTCGGGAGCCACGCGCGGAGCGCTCCGTACCGCGCGCCGAGGTCTGCCGGATCGCCCTCGTCGAGCTCCTCCGACTCGTCGAGCTCCGCATGGCTCTTCGTCGAGGCGTTGGCGCGCAGCCCGCCGAGCCGCGCGACCCACGGCGCGCCGTCCGCGAGGACGTGCTCGAAGTGCGTCGGATGCGCGCAGTTGATCATGAAGAACGCGGCCGAGCGATCCGTCTCCGCGTCGACTTGCTCGATCGCCTCGCCGAGCGCCTGCCCGCTCGGGAGCCGTCCGTCGGTCTCGACCGTGAACGAGATCGCGACGGGTATCCCGGCCGCTCGCGCTGCGCGCACGATGCCGACCGCCTCTTCCGCGTAGGTCATCGTCACGCCGGCCACCATGTCTGCACCCGCGTCCGCGAGCGTCGCGATCTGCGCGGCGTGGTAGTGCTCCGCTTCGCCGGCGCTCATCTGCTCGGCGGCGACGTAGCCGTCGCCGCGCGGTCCGATGCAGCCGTTGACGACGATCGGCGTCCCCTCGTCCTCGTACGCGGTGCGCAGCTCCTCGGAGAGCGAGACCGCAGCGCGGTTGGCAGCATCGAGCGCGTCCGGCGAGTAGCCGAGCCGCTCGCCCCAGTCGCGGTTCGCGCGCCACGTCGCGGTGTCGACGACGATGCCCACGCCGTGCTCACGTGCGAGCGCGATATACGGCTCGAAGTACATCCGGATCCTCTCGCGGCCCTGCTCGTCCTTCAGCAGGTCGAAGGCCGCGAAGCACGGGAGGTCGAGTCCTTCGTGGAAGACGAGCGTCGTCTCGAGTCCGCCGTCGGTGATGAACGGGCGGCCGGCGAGCTGCGGCAGCCGGTCGGCTGCATCCATACTGAGAAGCATCGCAGACGACGAGATCGCACCGACGACGCACCCCGGAGCCGTCCACCTCACGATCTCCGACCTCGAACAGTCGATCCCCTACTATGAGCGCGCGATCGGGCTCCGGGTTCTCGACCGCGGCGCGGGGCGCGCGTCGCTCGGCACAGACGGGACGGAACTCGTCGGCCTCGTCGAGGAGCCGGGAGCGCGGCCTGCCGACGGATACACCGGCCTCTTCCACTTCGCGCTGCGCGTTCCGGAGCGCGCCGACCTCGCGCGCTGGCTCGCGCACGCGGCGCGGGACCGCGTGCCGCTCACCGGACTTTCCGACCACGACGTGAGCGAGGCGCTCTACCTCCGGGATCCGGACGGGCACGGGATCGAGATCTACTGGGACCGGCCGCGGGAGATCTGGGAGGGCGACGTCGCGCAGCGGCTCACGACCTTCCCGCTCGACGTCGAGAGCCTGCTCGGCGAGCTCGGCGATCCCGCGTCGAAGCCCTTCGACGGCCTGCCCGGGGGGACCGACATGGGCCACGTCCACCTGCGGGTGGCCGCGATTCCGGAGACCGTCGCGTTCTACCGCGACGTGCTCGGCTTCGGCCTGATGGCCGCGCTCGGGTCGCAGGCCGCCTTCCTCGCCGCCGGGGGCTACCACCATCACATCGGGGCGAACATCTGGGAGAGCGCGGGTGCTCTGCCGCCGCCGCCGGGCACCGCGACGCTCCGCCACGCCACGCTCGTGCTCCCGGACCGGGCCGAACGCGACCGGGTCGTGGCCCGCGTCGCAAACGCCGGCCAGGAGCCGGAAGAGCGTCGCGAGGGCGTGCTCGTCCGGGATCCGTCCGGGAACCCGCTGGTTCTGACCTCCGGGTAACCGTACCCCCCAACTCAGGCGGGCTCCACTGCCCTGGAGGGCGGGCGCTGCGAATCTGGCCGCATGGTCGAGATCGCACTTCCTCTCCACGCAAGGCAAGTCGCGCGGCGCAGCGTTTCCCTCCCGAGCATCCGCTCGGCGAACCGTTGGACGACCGAGCTGCTGCTGATCGTCGCGGCCTATTTCGCGAGCGAGCTCTCCCGCGGCTTCGCAGACAGCAGTGCGGCCACCGCGATCGGCCATGCGCACGACGTCGTCGGCATCGAGAAGCATGTCGGCCTCTTCCACGAGGCCGGCCTCCAGTCGTTTGCGCACTCGGTGCCGGGCCTCTCGGCCCTGCTCGGCTACTCGTACGTGAGCCTCCACATGGTGGTCACGGTGGGCGTCCTCGCGTGGGCGTACCGCTACCACCGGAAGGCGTTCCCGCTGCTCCGGAACGCCCTGATCGTCGCGAGCACGATCGCCGTCTTCGTCTACTGGATCTTTCCGACCGCGCCGCCCCGGCTGGCACACGTCGGGATCGCCGACACCGTCAGCTCGGCGACGAGCGTCAATCTCTCATCCAACGCGCTCGCGAGCTTCTACAACCCGTTCGCCGCGGTGCCGAGCATGCACATCGGCTTCGCCGTCCTCGCGGCGGCCACCGTGGGGATGCTCGCCAGGCGCCGACTCGTCAAGGTGATCGCCGCCGCGTATCCGGTCTTCGTTCTCTTCGTGATCGTCGCCACGGGCAACCACTTCCTCTTCGACGCCGCCGCCGGCGCGGCCGTCGCGGTCGTAGCGATGGCCCTCGTGCGGGCTCCGCGGCCGAGTCGCTGAGGATCCCTCGTTCGAGGGACGCGGTTTCGTTGCCGAATGTCCATCCTGCGCGGTGTCGGGTCGGTCTCTGGGGGGCGGCTGGCCGCAAGAGCCGTCCGCGCGTGAGCCGAGCCCGGCAAGGCCGAAGTTCGGGGCGGTCCCTCTCCCCGGGGTACCGCCCCGTTCTCTGTTCCTAGCGCTTGATCTCGGCGGCAGGGCCGACGCGGCCCGTGTAGCGCGGGGCGACGTCGAGGACGCTCTCGCGGGCGCAGAAGGCGATGTCCTCCTCGAGGCCGGGCGGCCCATAGGTTCGGGCGTTCAGGCCGTCGAGCGGGTCGGGCAGGGCCTCGGCGAGAATCTGCGCGGCGACGGCGGCGTCCGTCGGCGTGCCGTCCAGCTCGGCGGCGATGCGACCCGCGCAGTACGCGTCGTCGAAGGCGAACGCGCCTTTGTAGCCGGCGCAGACGATCGTCACGTCGCCGCCGCGCTCGCGTGCCCACGCGGCGACGGCTCCGAGGTTGAGCAGGCTGCCGACGACGACCTCGTCGCACGCGCCTGCCGCGGCGAGGATCGCGCGCGTCCCGTTCGTCGTCGACAGGATCAACGGCTCGTCCCGCGGCTCGACGAAGTCGCGCGGCGAGGCGCCGAGGTCGAAGCCCTCGACGCGAACGGCGTCGCGCTCGCCGCCCAGTAGTCCTTCGCCGAGCTCCGCCCTCACGGCGCGCGCGTCGTCGATCTCGGCGCAGCACAGGACGCGCGGCCAGCCTGCGGCGAGTGCCTGCGCGATCGTGGAGCTCGCGCGAACGACGTCGACGACGATCCCGATCGGGGCTGCGGCGGCCTCCGCCGGCGTGAAGGCGACATGAACGCGCACGCGGCTACGCTACCCCGGCTGTGGCTGCGACCGAGATGCCCACGTGCTACAGGCACCCCGACCGGCCGACGGGGCTCTCGTGCTCCGAGTGCGGCCGGCCGATCTGCACCGACTGCATGACGCCCGCGCCGGTGGGCCTGCGCTGCCCTGAGCACTCCGGGCAGCCGCAGGGAATCCAGCGCGTGACCGCCGGAGCTGGACGCGCGGTGACCGGCGTCGGCTCACGGCGCATGAACCTGGTCACGTCCCTCCTGATCGCGATCAACGTCGGCGTGTACGTGTTCGAGCTCCTGGCCGGCGGCACGGTGCAGGGTGTCGGCAACTGGCTCTTCGCGCACGGCGCGCTCGTCGTCAACGGCGTGTACCAGGCCGGAAACGTCTACGCCGTTCCTGCGCATCTCACCGCTCCGGGAGTGACGCTCGTCGGCGTCGCGCACGGCGAATGGTGGCGGCTGATCACGTCCGCGTTCCTGCACTACGGGCCGTTCCATCTCGCGATCAACATGTACAGCCTCTTCTTCGCCGGCTCGCTGCTCGAGCAGCTGATCGGCCGCTGGCGGTTCGCGCTCCTCTACCTCGCCTCCGGGGTCGCGGGCGGCGCCGGCGCGGTGCTCTGGAGCCCGAACGCGGTGACGGTCGGCGCGTCCGGCGCGATCTTCGGGATCCTCGGCGCCCTCTTCGTGCTCGAGCGGCGCGGGAACATCGCGACCGGCGGGCAGATCGCCGGGCTGATCGTGATCAACCTGATCTTCACGTTCGCGCTCGCGAGCCACATCTCCGTCGGCGGCCACGTGGGCGGGCTGATCGGCGGCGTCATCCTCATGGTCCTGATGGTGCAGTTCCGGCGCTCGGTTGCGCTCGCAGTCGCCGGCACGGTCGCCGTCGCCGTCGCCGCGGTCGCGATCGCGTACGCGAAGGCCCGCGGCTACTCGTAGTGCGTGCGACGCTCGCAGTCGCCGCGCTCGCACTCGTGCTTGCCGCGCCGGCGGCGGCGCGCGTGAACCTCGGGATCCTGGGCGGTGCGGACCGCTTCCAGCAGCTGACCGGACAGGAGTCCGCCGTCCGGCACGTGATCGTCGGCTGGGGTCAGGGGCAAACGTACGGCTCGAACTTCCAATCGCTGCTCGGGTCGCTCGCGCCGATCCCGATGCTCGGCTTCGGCACCGTCGGCTGGGGCGGCCAGCTGACGCCGCTGCAGATCGCGCACGGTCGGGGCGACGCGTATCTGTTCGCCATGAACAACGCGATCTCGGTCTGGGGGAAGTTCATCTACGTTCGGCCGATGGGCGAGATGAACGGACACTGGAACCTCTACTGCGCGTTCACCGCCGACGGGAGGTCGAAGGGTCCGCAGTACGCGACGTCCGCATTCCGGAAGGCGTTCGCGCGGATCTACGTCATCGTGCACGGCGGCCCGGCGACCGAGGTGAACGCGAAGCTGCGCCGGCTCGGGCTCCCGCCCGTCAGCGGCGATCTGCTGCCGAATCCGCCGCCGACGCTGAAGGTCGTCTGGAATCCGCAGGGTTACGGCAGCCCCGACGTGCCAGGCAACTCCGCGCAGGCGTACTACCCCGGCGACGCGTACGTCGACGTCGTCGGCGACGACCTCTACGACATCCGCGGCAAGGCGGAGTTTGCGGCCGCCGACGCGCTCTACCGCGCCCACCCCTCCAAGCCGTTCGCCTTTCCGGAATGGGGCCTCTGGGGTCTCGACGATCCGGCGTTCGTGCGGAAGATGGCGCAGTGGGTGCGCGCGCATCAGCGCACCGAGCTGCTCGCGTACTTCAACTCGAGGCCGGGTTCGAGGTTCGACCTCGCTTCGAAGCCGAAGTCGCTCGCCGCATATCGCGCGGCGATCCTGCCGCTCGGCTAGCTCGTGCAGCCCCAGCCGTCGCCGTTGCCGTCGAGACGGTAGGGGTCGCTACCGGTGACGCGGACCGGCTTCTTGGAGGCCGGGATGTCGGCGCAGTTCAGGTCGCCGACGCGCGGCAGGCACGGCGAGTAGCCCGGCTCGCAGCCGCTTCCGGTCGAGTTCCCGCCGGCAGCCGAGCGGCTCAGCCGGCCCGTGTGGCAGTGGTAACCGTAGCGGTGGTACTCCGCGTCGCCCTGGATCTTGCAGAACTGGCCGGCGGCGATGCACTTCTGGCCCCAGCTCAGCGTCACGGACGTGCAGGTGGCGGAGGCGGGAGCCGCGCGCGAGGACTTGGCGGACTGGCCTGCCGCGACGGCCGCGAGAAGCGCGAAAAGGATCGCAATCCGCCGCATCCCGCGCAGCATGGCACGGGCCGGGCATGTCTACAAGTGGCAACTAGCGGCCGTAGCGGCCGACGACCGTCCCGCTCCCCGCGACGATGCCGCGGATCGCGGTCCGGAGCTGCGCGTCGGTGAAGCCGGGCCGGAGGCGCGGCTTCCGGCGGAGCTCGTAGAGGTGGAAGACGTAGCGGTGCGGCGGATCGCCGGGCGGCGGACACGGGCCTGTGTATCCGAGCGTGCCGGCCGAGTTGCGGCCGGGGATCCCGCCGGCGACGAGCCAGTGGACGAAGCGGCCTCCGGGAGCGTCCACGTCGACCGCCTCGATCGCGAACGGCGGCCGCAGCGCCCGGACGCGCAGCACCGGCGTACGGTTAGCGCCGTCGCACGTGTAGCGCTTCGGGATCAGGCCGCCGTTCGGCCACGGCGCGATCACCGCGAACGCGGCTGCGACCGCTGCGAGCGGCGCCATTCAGTACCGCCTCGCGCCCGCGAAGCCGCGCCAACGAACCGGGACGAGGCGAACGCTGTGCGCGGAGTCGGGAGCCTCGACCATCCGGCCGTCGCCCGCGTAGATCGCGACGTGGTGCACGTACCTCTGTGTGCCGTAGAAGAGCAGGTCGCCCGGGCGCAGCGCGTTCGCCGCAACGGGCGTCCCGTGACGGAACTGCGGGTCGGCGTCGCGCGGGATCGTCATCCCATGCGCGCGGTAGACGTCCCAGACGAGGCCGGAGCAGTCGAAGCCCCAGGCCGACAGGCCGCCCCACAGATAGTGGACGCCGATGAAGCGCTTCGCCTGCGCGACGATCGAAGCACCCGACGGCTGTACCGGCTCGCTCCAGTCGCCGCCGGCGACGGTGCCGGGACCATCCGGTGTTCGAACGAGAGCCGCGTCGCCCGTCCAGCGAACGAGCGGCAGGCGCGTCCCGTAGCTGACGACGAGCGTTCGGCCGCCGACGTCCACCGACGGCGTTCGAG
The DNA here is from genome assembly GCA_005884575.1 of Actinomycetota bacterium. Lineage (GTDB taxonomy): Bacteria > Actinomycetota > Thermoleophilia > Gaiellales > Gaiellaceae > AC-16. Next base: position 11,813 of record VAWW01000046.1, on the reverse strand, counting down.
CGAGCGCAACGACATACCGGTCGCCCGCGACGGTCCCCGACTTCAGCTGCACGAGCGGGACCCAGCCGGGATAGCCCCGCGGGTCCTGTGGATCGGGCTCGTCGACGACGGCGACCTTCGCCCACGCCCCGCGCCGTGCGAGCACCACGACGTTCTGCCCGTAGAGCGCTTGCGTCTGCACGTGCGAGTCGAGCCAGACTCGCAGCTCGGTCGTCGCGAGATTCCGGCTCCACGCGACCGGGTCGACGGGGTTCGTCGTCGACGGCCGGTCCAGCGGCCGGTGGATCGCGGGCGCCTTCCAGAGCGTCGCGACCGCGACGTCGATCGTCGCACGGCTCCCCGGCTGCAACGCGGCGGTCGTCGGGCCGGGCAGCGCCGCACCGGCGAGGACCGCTGCGACGAGCACGCGCATGCCGGGACGCTACACGGCCGTGACCGCCGGCTGCGCGAGCCTTGCCCCGACCGCCGCGGAGCGCCAGAGCAGGAGCGCGATCTCGACGAGGAACAGGAAGAACGCGATGTGCGCGAGGACCGGCAGTACGCCTGTCGCGACGGCGAGGGCTCCGGAGCCGCGCACCGAGATTCCTCCCAGCACGAGAAACACCACGAGCAGGCCGTTCAGCGGCGCAACCCAGCGCGGCGCAGCGCCGATCAGCGCGGCGCGGGCCAGCGGTATGACGAGGAACACTCCGGCCCACGCGAGCGGGACGCTGAGCATGAACTGCGCCGCCTGGTAGAAGGCCCGGATCGTCCCTGGATCGGTGCCGCTCTTCGCCATCTGAGTCATCGAGCCGGAAATCGCGAGGCCGATGGCAAAGATCGCGACGACGACGCCGCCGCCGACGGCGAACGCGGTCGCCGCGTCGGGCAGGCCCGCCGTGCGCAACATGTCCGCGCCTTGCGCAATCACGCCGATGAGCAGGACCAGCCCGATGCAGAGCAGGACGACGGAGACCAGGAGCGCCTTGTGATGGTCGCCGAAGTAGTCGGTGATCTTCGTGGGCGAAGCGCCGTAGTTCGGCTGAGAGCCGACGATCGCGGACGCGATGATGTTCAGGATGATGAAGCCGACCGCGCCGCCCGCGGCGACGCGCCGCATCTGCAACCCACCCATTGAGACCTCCTTGTCGACACCGGCATCGTGCGGGGACGGCCGGACGGCGCCCGATTAGCCGCCGGCGGGGACGTACTCGGCCGCGTGCGACGCCTTCAGCACGGCCTGTGCCGCGGCGAGACGGGCGACCGGCACGCGGAACGGCGAGCAGCTCACGTAGTCGAGCCCGAGATCGTGGCAGAACTCGACGCTGCGCGGCTCGCCGGCGTGCTCGCCGCAGATCCCGATCTTCAGGTGCTCCTTCGCGCCGCGGCCGCGCTCGACGCCGATGCGCATCAGGTCGCCGACGCCGCTGCGGTCGAGCGTCTCGAACGGGTTCCGGTCGAGGATCCCGTCCTCGAGGTAGAAGGTGAGGAACTTCCCCTCGGCGTCGTCGCGTGAGAAGCCGAGCGCCGTCTGCGTCAGGTCGTTCGTGCCGAACGAGAAGAAGTCAGCCTCCTCGGCGATCTCGTGGGCGCAGATGCATGCACGCGGGAGCTCGATCATCGTGCCGCAGAGGTAGTCGATGTCCGGGGCCTCCTCCGCAGCCACGCGCACCGTCAGCTCGCGTAGCCGGCGCAGCTCCTCGCGGAACCCGACAAGCNNNCTCGTGCACCGCCTTCGCCGCCCGGACGATCGCGCGCACCTGCATCTCGTAGATCTCCGGCCACTGCAGCCCCAGGCGGCACCCGCGCGTTCCGAGCATCGGGTTCGCCTCGCGCAGCTGGCGGATCCGCCGCCGCATCCGTTCGTCGGCGGCGTGCTCCTCATCGGGCAGGAACTCGTGCAGCGGCGGGTCGAGCAGGCGGATCGTTACCGGCAGCCCCGCCATCGCCTCGAAGATGCCCTCGAAGTCCGACTGCTGGAACGGGAGCAGCCGGTCGAGCGCGGCCCGCCGACCGTCCTCGTCCTCCGCCAGGATCATCTCCTGGACGACCGGGAGCCGGTCGTGCGCCATGAACATGTGCTCGGTCCGGCAGAGGCCGATTCCCTCGGCGCCGAACTCGCGGGCCTTGGCAGAGTCGTCCGGCGTGTCGGCGTTGGCGCGGACGCGAAGGCGGCGCATCCCGTCGGCCCAGCCGAGCAGCGTCTCGAAGTCCTCGTTGATCTGCGGCGGGACGAGCGGCACCTCGCCGACGATCACGCGACCCGTACCGCCGTCGATCGTGATCGTGTCGCCCTCACGAAGCTCGTGCGCGCCGAGGCGGATCGTCCTCACCTCGATGTCGATCGTCAGGTCGTCGCAGCCGGCGACGCAGGGCTTCCCCATCCCGCGTGCGACGACCGCGGCGTGCGACGTCATGCCGCCGTGCGCGGTGAGGACGCCCTTCGCCTGAATCATTCCGTGGATGTCGTCGGGCGTCGTCTCCCAGCCGACGAGGATGACGCTCTCCCCCGCCTTGCCGCGTTCCTCCGCGGCGTCGGCGTCGAGGACGATCGCACCGCTCGCGGCGCCGGGCGACGCGTTGAGGCCCTTCGCGGCCACGTCGAACCGCGCGTTCGGATCGAGCATCGGGTGGAGGAGCTGGTCGAGCTGGGTGGGATCGATTCGACCGACCGCCGCTTCGCGCGTGATCAGTCCCTCGCCGCTCATGTCGACCGCCGCTCTGACCGCGGCGGCCGCAGTGCGCTTGGCCGAGCGGGTCTGCAGCAGATAGAGCTTTCCCTGCTCGACGGTGAACTCGATGTCCTGCATGTCGCGGTAGTGCTGCTCGAGCCGCGCCATCGTCTCGAGCAGCTGCTCGAACGCCTCCGGCAGGCGCTCGCGCATCTCCTCGATCGGCTGCGGCGTGCGGATTCCCGCGACGACGTCCTCGCCCTGCGCGTTGACGAGAAACTCGCCGTAGAGCCCCTGCTCGCCCGTCGACGGGTCGCGCGTGAAGCACACGCCCGTGCCGCAGTCGTCGCCCTTGTTGCCAAAGACCATCTGGACGACGTTGACGGCCGTGCCCACGTCGTCCGGGATGCCGTACGTGCGGCGGTAGACCTGCGCGCGCGGGTTGTCCCACGAGTCGAACACCGCGGCGACGGCGCGGCGGAGCTGCTCGCGCGCATCCTGGGGGAAGTCGCTGCCGGTCTCCTCGCGGTAGACGTGCTTGTATGTCTCGACCAGGGCGGCGAGATCGCCCGCCGAGAGATCGACATCCTGCTGCGCGCCGCGCTCGCGCTTGAGGTCGGTCAGCGCCTGCTCGAAGCGGTGGCCGTCGATGCCGTCGACGACCTCGCCGTACATCTGGATCAACCGCCGGTACGAGTCGCGCGCGAAGCGCTCGTTGCCGGTCGAGCTCGCGAGGCCCGCGGCTGCGCGGTCTGCGAGGCCGAGGTTGAGGATCGTGTCCATCATCCCGGGCATCGAGACCGCGGCGCCCGAACGGACCGAGACGAGCAGCGGATCGTCGGTGTCGCCGAAGCGCTTGCCGGTCTTGCGCTCGAGCCGCTCGATGTGCTCCGCCACCTCCGCCTCGAGCCCGTCCGGCATCGTGCCGCCGGCCGCCCGATAGGCCCGGCACGCGTCGGTCGTGATCGTGAATCCGGCGGGCACCGGAATTCCCAGGTGCGTCATCTCGGCCAGGCCGACGCCCTTGCCGCCGAGGAGCTCGCGGCCGCCCTCGGAAGGCTCGTCGAAGGCGTACACGTAGCGGGCCGCCGTCATGGGCGAGGGATGATACTTCGGCAGACGATGGGGGATCCGACGATCGTGGCGCTCGGCGGCGGCGGCTTCTCGCAGGAGGAATCCCCGCTCCTGGACGATTTCGTGCTCTCGCTCGCAGCCGCCGAAGAGCCGCGGATCTGCTTTCTCGCCCAGGCGAGCGGCGACTCCTCGGACTACGTCCGGCGCTTCTATGACGCCTTCACGAAGAAGCCGTGCAGGCCGTCGCACCTGAGCCTCTTCACGATGCCGAACCGGGAACCGCGAGAGCACCTGCTCGCGCAGGACGTCGTCTACGTCGGCGGGGGCTCGACGCCGAACATGCTCGCGGTCTGGCGCGTGCACGGGATCGACGAGATCCTCCGTGAGGCGTGGCGGAGCGACGTCGTGCTCGCCGGGATCAGCGCCGGCGCCAACTGCTGGTTCGAGCACTACGTCACGGACGCATTCGGCGAGGAGCTCGAGGGCGCCGAGGGTCTCGGCTTCCTGCGCGGCACGTTCTGCCCGCACTATGACGGCGAGCCGAAGCGGCGGCCGGGGTTCGCGCGGCTCGTCCGCAGCGGTCTCCCCGACGGGCTCGCCTGCGAGGACGGCGTCGCAGCCGTCTACGAGGGGCGCGAGCTGCGGGAGATCGTCAGCTCGCGGCCGGACGGGCGCGCTTTTCGTGTCGGCGCCGCGGGCGAGGAGCCCGTCGAGGCGCGGTACCTCGCGTGAGCCTGGAGGACGGAGCCCGCGCGCTCCTCGAGGCGAACACACGCACCGGCGAGAAGGACGGCCTGACCTACCGCTTCAGCGTGCCGTCGGTGCGCTCCTACCCATTCCAGTGGTTCTGGGACTCGTGCTTCCACGCTGTGGTCTGGTCGCGATTCGACCGCGAACGCGCGGCCGACGAGCTACGCGGGCTCCTCGCTTGGCAGCGCGACGACGGGTTCATCCCCCACGTCGTCTTCTGGGACCGCTCGCAGATCCGGCTCGGGCAGGTCTGGCACCACCTGGAGAGCCGCGGCCGCCGGCCGCGGACGACCGAGTACGTCCAGCCGCCGGTGCTCGCGCAGGCCGTCGAGCGGATCGGCGGCGACTTCGCGCGCGATGTGCTGCCGGCGGTCGCGGCGTTCTACCGGTACCTCGCGCGCGCGCGCGACCCCGACGGCGACGGGCTCGTCTCGATCGTCGCGCAATTCGAGAGCGGGCTCGACTACAGCCCGGTCTACAGCGACGGCGCGAGGATTCCACGCCGCGACCCGGTCTCGATCTACGTCCACTCGCGCCGCCCCGAGGTCGTGAACAAGCTGCTGGGCTTCGATCTCGCGCGGATCTTCCGGTACACCGACTACCACCACGAGGACGTCCTCTTCAACGCGATCTACGCCGACGGGTTGCGCGCACTTGCACGACTCGCGGGTGACGACGCCGAGCTGGCGGCATGGGCGGCCGCGACGGCGGACCGCGTCACCGCAGCGCTCGTGCAGCGGTCGTGGGACGAGGAGGCCGGACTCTTCTTCAATCTCGTCGGCCGGAACGAGAAGCGGCTGAAGCACCCGACGATCATCTCGCTGCTGCCGCTCCTGCTTCCGGATCTTCCGGCTGGGATCGCGGACAGCCTCATTGCGCAACTCGCTGACGAGCGGACGTTCTGGACGCCGTGGCCGGTCCCGTCGGTGCCGCGCGGCGACCGGAGCTTCGCCGCCGACAGCCACGTCTGGCGCATCCGGCTGATCTGGCGTGGGCCCTGCTCGATGAACACGAACTGGCTGCTCGCGCACGGCCTGCGCCGTCACGGCCGCGACGATCTCGCCGACGAAATCGCCGTGCGATCGCGGCGGCTCGTCGAGCGCGGCGGCTTCAACGAGTTCTACGACCCGCTCGGGGGCCGTCCCGTCGGCGCGGCCGACTTCGGCTGGGCGACGCTCGCGGTGGACCTCTAGTTCTTCCGGCGAGCGCGCTGGTCCGCGAGCCAGGCCGCGACCCGCAGGCCGATCCAGAACGGCGTCAGGATCACGTAGAAGACGACCATCGCGACGGCGAGGATCGACCACCAGAGCACCCAGTAGCGCAGCGGGACCCAACCCTTCTCCGACAGGTCGCGCTTCAGACCGCGCTCACCCCGACCTTCCGGTCCTCGACGACGCGCAGGATGCGATGCGCCGTCTCCTCGATCGAGAGCTCGGAGATGTCGATCACCGGGCAGCCGAGCCGGCGGTGGACCGCCGTGGCCTCGTCGAGCTCCTCGTAGATCTCGACGAGCTCGGCGTACTGGCGGTTTCGCGCGCCGCCGCCCATGTTGCGCACGCGCGCGCGACGGATGTCCATCAGCCGGTTCGGATCAATCGTCAACCCGACGATCTTCGCCGCGTCGATCTCGAACAGGTCCTTCGGCGGGTCGATGCCCTTCACGATCGGGACGTTCGCCGTCTTGTGGCCGAGGTAGCCGAGGTAGATCGAGAGCGGCGTCTTCGAGGTGCGCGACACACCCACGAGCACGACGTCGGCGTCACGCAGGCCGCGGCCGACCCCGTCGTCGAACTTGACCGCGAACTCGATCGCCTCCATCCGCTTGAAATACGCCGAGTTGAGCGGCGGCCGCGAGCCGGGCGTCATTCGCGCGGCGACGCCGGACACGCGTGCGACCGCATCGATCGGGTGGCCGAGGAGATCGCAGTAGTGGAGCTTCGCGCGGCGGCAGAGCGTCCGCATGCAGTCGCGCATCTCCGGCTTCACGAGTGTGTAGACGACGACCGCCGGACGGCCCTTCATCCGGTTGACCGCGAGCTGCAGGTCCTGCTCGGACTCGACGCGCGGGTGGCGGATCTCGACGAACTCCTGGTCGGGGAACTGCGCCTCGAGCGCCTGCACAAGCCGCGCGGCGGTCTCGCCGGTCGCGTCGGAGACGACGTGAAGCTCGACGGTCGGTGTCGCGGACATGAGCTGCCGAGCAGCCTAGCGGGCGATCGGCCGGATCTCCGCACCGGTCAGCCGCGCGAGATCGTGGGGCGCGAGCTCGATCTGGAGCCCGCGGCGCCCGGCGCTGACGTGGATCGTGTCGTGGTCGAGCGCCGAGGAGTCGAGCAGCGTCGGCAGCCGCTTCCGGCCTCCGAGCGGGCTGATCCCCCCGAGGACGTACCCGGTCGCCCGCTCGGCGGCGGCGGGGCCGGCCATCGCGGCACGCTTGCCGAGCGCGCGGAGATCGAGCTGCGCCGACACGGGGACGATCGCGAGCGCCGGCTTGCCGTCGAGGTCGACGACGAGCGTCTTGAACACCGTCCCCGGGTCGAGGCCGAGCGTCTCGGCCGCCTCGAGCCCATACGACTCGGCGGCCGAGTCGTGCTCGTACGCGTGGAGCCGAAACGGAATCCCCGCCCGCTCAGCGGCAACGATCGCGGGCGTTTGAGCCACGACGCAGCAGCCTAGTTAATGGAACACGCGCGCGTCTTAACTCGGGTCCCGACCCTCCCCCCTGCTCACGCACGAGCGTAACCCGATTCGAGGGCCGCGACTACTGTCCGCGTGTGTCGGAAGCGTGACGAATCGTCCACAGAGGCGCTACGACCGACCTGTCGAGGTCGGCGCGCGGCGCTTGTCCAACACAACCACTCTCCGTCGGCCGCCGTCGGCGAGTGACGGGGCTCGCTCTGGTTACTCGTGTACCGCAGCTTGCGGCAAGCGCTCGAGCACCTTGTAGTTCGGCGCGGCGAAGCCGAACTTCTCGTAGAGACTATGTGCGTCCTCGGTGTGCAGGATCCACTTGCGATCCGAGTACGGCCCATTCTCGATCATCTCGCGCACGAGCTCGACGCCGAGCCCGCGGCCGCGGAATTCCGGCAGCACGTAGACGTCGGCCAGATAGACGACGGTGACGCCGTCCGTGACTGCACGGCAAAAGCCGACGAGGCGCCCGCCGCGGTAGAGGCCGACGACGCGCTGCGACACCCGGACGAGATGCTCCACCGTCTCGCGGCGCCGCCCCTTCGCCCAGTAGGACTCGGCCGAGAGGAACCGGTGCAGCTCGTCGAGGTCGACACGCTGCGGATCGTCGTCGAGCTCGAAGCCACCCTCGAGTTGCCGTCGCATGTGTCGTCATTGTGCTGAACGGAGACATCCCGCGTATGCCGGAAAAGGATGTCGACGTGGCCGAGGTCAAAGGCTTTCGGACGCAATCCGGCAACACGCGTTTCGTGCTCCGGGATGCGGAGGGCAACGAGTACACGACGTTCAAGGAGGGAATCGCGAAAGACGCGCTCGCCGCGGAGGGTCGCCGTGCGCGCATCAAGTACCACGAGCAGGAGCGGAACGGCTTCACCAACATCTACCTCGACTCGGTCGAGCCGCTGGACGCCGACGGCGAGCCGCCGGAACGAAGCGGTGCGGTCGACGAGGCAGACGAGGTCGCCTGGAAGACCGCGGTCGAAGCGGCGCCGTGGCTGCTTGGCTCGGAGCCCGAGCAGGCAATCCCGCCGGAAGAGCTGTTCGAGAAGCTCCAGCCGTTCAAGGAGCTCGTCGCGGACGACATCCGCGAGGGCGACGAGCGCTAACCCTACGCGCTCAGCGTCCGCAGCCGGAAGCCGCCGTGGTACTCGTACGACGAGGTGATGACCATGAGCGCGTCGCGCGCGGTCCGCTCCGTCACGCCGGCGCTGCCGGCCTCGGCGAGCGGGCGCCGCAGAAGCGCCTCGATGCCGGCGAGCCCCGCCGAGGCGAGGCCGAGCGCCCCGGTCAGCCCGGCGCACGGCCGGCATACCGCGCCTCCGGCGCGGGGCGCGTAGCCGACCAGCGGCACCTCCGCGGCGCCGCACTCCGCGCAGCTCGTCAGGTGCGGCAGGTAGCCGGCGAGCCACAGCAGCTTGAGCTGAAAGGCGAGCGCGAGCGGGTCGAGCTCAGGCCGAGCACCCGCCGCAGGCGCCAACTCGTCGAGCACTTCGAGAAAGCGGGTCAGCGCCTGGAACGCCCGTGGATTTCCTTCCTCCTCGGCGAACAGACGCAGCATCGCCTCGGCGCCGATCAGCCCGATCGACAATCGCGCGTAATCCTCCCGCGCCTCGTGATGCGAGCGGAGGAGCTCGACCCCGGTCACCGTCTGGAGATCGCCTGAGCCGCGATGGAGCGCGATCTCGACATGCGAAAGCGGCTCGAGGCGCGCGCCGAAGCGCGACTTCGTCTTCCGGACGCCCTTCGCGACGGCGCCGACGCGGCCGTGCGCGAGCGTGTAGAGGTGGAGGACGCGATCCGCCTCGCCGAGCCGGAACGAGCGCAGGACGACGGCCTCGGTCTGGTACGAACGCCCGGCCATGCCCGATCCAGTCTAGAGCGGCCAGAGGCGGGAACGAATCCGTGCCCTTGTCCGTTGTAACCGCGGATGAGCCGAATTCAGATGTATACGACGCGCTGGTGCGGCTACTGCGTCCGGGCCAAGGCGCTGCTCGACTCGAAGGGACTGGCGTACGAGGAGATCCACCTCGACGACGATCCTGCATTCCGCCAGAAGCTGTTCGACCTCACCGGCGGCTGGACCGTGCCGCAGATCCTGATCGACGACCGGCCGATCGGGGGCTACACGGAGCTGTGGCGCCTCGACCGCGAGGGCCGGTTGGACGAGCTGCTCGCGGCCTGAGGCGCCGATCCCTGACAAACGGGACAGAACCACGTCCCGCGGCCGGCGACGCGCGTCTTCGCAATCGGCGTGCCGCAGCGATCGCACGGCTCGCCGTCGCGACCGTAGACCTTGAACTCGTGCTGCATCGACCCCGAGCCGCCGTCGGGGCGCGCGTAGTCCCGTAGAGTCGCCCCCTGGCGGGCGATGCCGGCACGGAGCGCTTCCTTGATCGCGCGCGTGAGACGTTGCACGCCGCCCTCGTCGAGCGCGGCCGCCGGCGTGAGCGGGTGAATCTTCGCGCGCCAGAGCGCCTCGTCGGCATAGATGTTGCCCATGCCGGCGAGCGTCCGCTGGTCGAGGAGCGCCGCCTTGATGGGCGCGCGGCGGCCGGCGAGCCGTTCCGCGAGCCGCGCAGTCGAGAAGGAGCGCTCGAGGGGCTCGGCTCCGAGCCGCGCGTCGAGGTACGGACCGACATCCGACGGCTCGACGACGACCCATGTGCCGAAGCGACGAACGTCGCGATACGTGACGTCCGATCCGTCGTCTAATCTGACAACAGCACGCCGATGCGGGTCCTCCTGGAGCCCGTCGCGGACGTGCCGCAGGCTCCCCGTCATCCGGAGGTGAATCAGGAGAACGCGACCGCTCTCGAACCGAACAATCAAATACTTGCCGCGTCGCTCGACGGCGACGACGCGCTCGCCCTCCAGCTCGGCCGCGACCTCGAGCGGCTCGAGCGGCCGCACCAGCCTCGGGTCGAGGATCTCGACGCGCTCAAATCGCCTCCCGACGAGCGCGGGCTCGAGCTGGCGTCGGACCGTCTCGACCTCGGGCAGCTCGGGCATGGGCCCAGCGTAGCCACGGCCAAACGCTCACGGCTCGGGCCGGCTATGCCAGCGTCTGGAGGACGATCGGCCGCGCCCGCGACGGCTCGTCGGCGAGCTCGAATGCCGCGAGAACGGCCTCGGCCGCCGCGGCTGCTGCATCGTCGTCCCGTGCGTGGATCTCGGCGAGCGGCTCGCCCTCGACGACGGCATCGCCCCGCTTCCTGCGGCAGACGACGCCGACCGCGTGGTCGATCGGGTCCTCCTTGGTGCGCCGTCCCGCGCCGAGGCGGACCGCAGCGATCCCAACTGGGAGCGCCGCGAGCCGCACGACGTACCCGCCGCGCGGTGCGAGGACCTCGAGCACGACGGGTGCGGACAGAAGCGCTGCTTCGGCCGGGTCGCCGCCCTGGGCGCGGATCCAACGCTCGTACACGGCGAGTGCCGATCCGTCCTGGACCGCCGTCTCTGCGCGGCGGCGACCCTCGTCCAGGTCGACGCCCAGATCGGAGAGCGCGAGCAGGTGGGCGACCGCATGGAGCACGAGCTCCTGGAAGTCGGGCGGCCCCTCGCCGCGCAACGTGGCGACTGCCTCGCGGATCTCGAGCGCGTTGCCGACCGCTGCACCGAGCGGCTGGTCCATGTCGGTGAGCAGACAGACGACGTCGCGACCCGCGCGCTGCCCGAGCGCGAGCATGGCTTCGCCGAGCACCTCTGCGTCCTCGAGCGTCTTCATGAACGCGCCGTCGCCGACTTTGACGTCGAGCACGATCGCGTCCGCACCGGCGGCGAGCTTCTTCGACATGATGCTCGCGGCGATCAGCGAGACGTTGTCGACCGTCGCCGTCACGTCGCGAAGCGCGTAGAGCTTCTTGTCCGCCGGCACGAGATCGGCCGTCTGGCCGACGATCGCGATCCCGATGTCGCGGACCTGGGCGAGGAACGCGTCCGTCGGGAGCTCGACGCGAAAGCCGGGGATCGACTCGAGCTTGTCGAGTGTTCCGCCCGTATGTCCCAGGCCACGGCCGCTCATCTTCCCGAAGGGCACGCCGCACGCGGCGACGATCGGGCCGACCGCGATCGAGGTCTTGTCGCCGACGCCGCCGGTCGAGTGCTTGTCGACGACGCGGCGGCCGAGCGCAGCGCCGACGTCGATCGTGGCGCCGCTGCGCACCATCGCGTCGGTCAGCGCGAACGTCTCCGCCGAGGATAGGCCGCGGAAGTAGACCGCCATGCAGAACGCCGCGAGCTGATAGTCCGGCACATCCCCGCGCGCGTACGCGAGTATGAGTTCCGCAATCTCCTCCCCGCCGAGCTCGTGTCCGTCGCGCTTTCGCTCGATCAGCTCCGCCGGGCGGATCAAGGCGTCAGGATCGGCTGGCCCGGTATGCCGCGCGACGGGGACTTGCCTTGCAGCCAGGCGTTCACCGTCGCGCCGACGTCGGCGAACTCGCCCTCGTGGACCTGCCCGCCGGCGTTCTTGCCCGTGGCGTAGACGAGCAGCAGCGCATGCTCGCGCGAATGATCCGTCGACGGCGTCGTCGGATCGCAGCCGTGATCCGACGTGAGGATCAGGAGATCGTCGGGTCGCAGCGCGTCGAGCAGATCCGGCAGCCGCCGGTCGAAGTCCTGCAGGCAGCGGTGGAAGTTGACCGGGTC
>VAWW01000006.1 GCA_005884575.1 Actinomycetota bacterium | reverse complement strand
ACCCGCCGCCGCCGGGATCGCCCGCAGCGAGGTTGCCGAGACGGCGATGCCGAGGCCGCGCAACTCGCCGACGATCCGCTGGTATCCCCACGTCGGGTTCTCGCGCGCGAGCCGCAGCACGAGTTGCTGTGCGAGCGGCGGCCGGCCGGGCCGCGTCTGCCGGTACCTCCAGCGGCGCGCGACCAGCCGGGCGTGCCAGCGCAGCAGCGTGCGCGGACTGACGCTAAAGACCGTCCAGGCGCTGCGCGGCAGTGAGCGGCTGAGCGCGGCCAGCAGGACCCGGTCGACCGGGCGGTGCTGTGGCTGGCGCGCCTGCCGGCGTAGGACGCCGAACTCGTGCCACAGCACAGGATCTCCAGCTCCTTTGAGCGCTGCGACCGGCAGAGCACTACGACGACAGCGAACAGCCGGCAGAGCGTCAGGCACACCAGCGACGAGAACAAGCACAACCTCCAACGACGGAACAGGCCAACCTACCTGGCGTGCCGCGTCGGAAGCGCGTGACAGCGTTTTCGCACCCTACGACACCAACTCAGTCAGTGTCCGAGAGCGCGCGCGAGCAGGTCGCGCAGCTCGCGCTGCTCGTGCGGGCTGAGCGCGGCGAGCTCCGGCGGTGGCACCTCGATCCGCTCGCGCACGCGCGCGCGTAGCGCTTCGCCTGCCTTCGTCAGGCAGAGCAGTTTGACCCGGCGATCCTCCGGCGCCGGCCGGCGTTCGACGAGGCCGCGCGCCTCGAGCCGGTCGATGATCCCCGTCACATTCGACGCGTCACACAACAGCACGTCGGCGAGCTCGCTCATTGCGCGCGGCTGTTCGAGGAAGCGCAGCGCATGCGCTTGCATCGGGGAGAGGCCGAGGTCGCCGACGCCGTCGATGAAGCGGCCGCGCTGCGACCACATCAGCTCGAGCATCCGCTTCCAGGCCTCCGTCGCCGCGTCGGCGCGGGTACGCGTCGCCATCAGCACCAGTGTACTTGATTCTATCGATAGTTGACAGCCTCCAGTATCGACGGCTAGGTTGGCGCGATGGAGCGACCGAACACGATCGAGGCGGAACGGCTCGTCCGCGAGTTCAAGAAGGGACCGCGGGCCGTCGACGGCATCGACCTGCGCGTCGAGCCTGGCGAGATCTACGGCTTCCTCGGGCCGAACGGTGCGGGTAAGTCGACGACGGTGCTGATGTTGACGACGCTGTTGCCGCCGACGGCGGGAACTGCGCGCGTCGCTGGCTACGACGTCGTCCGCGAAGGACCCGACGTTCGCGCGACGATCGGTGCGGCGCTGCAGGAGGCCGCACTCGACGGTCTCCTGACCGGGCGCGAGCACCTGCGGCTGCAGGCGACATTGCAGGGACTGCCGCGCGCGGAACGTCCGGCGCGCGCCGACGAGCTGCTCGAGCGGGTGGGCCTGATGGAGGCGGCGGACCGCAAGGTCAGGGGCTACTCGGGCGGCATGAAGCGCAGGCTCGATCTCGCGCTCGCGCTCGTGCATCGGCCGCGTGTGCTCTTCCTCGACGAGCCGACCACCGGTCTCGATCCGCAGAGCCGCGCCGCGCTCTGGACGGAGGTCGGGCGGCTCGCGCGCGAGGAGGGCGTCACAGTCTTCCTGACCACGCAGTACCTGGAAGAGGCGGACGTCCTCGCCGACCGTGTCGGGATCATCGACCACGGGCGGATCGTCGCCGAGGGGACGCCGGCCGAACTGAAGGCGCAGGTCGGACGCCCGACGGTCGAGGCTATGCCCGCCGACGAGCGGATCGCGGACGTGCTCGCGCGCTTCGGCGAGCCGGTTCCGTCTGCGAAGGGCGTCGCGGTGCGTCTCGCCGGCGACGCCGATCTCACCGCGATCGTGCGCGCGCTCGACGCGAAGGGCCTGCTCGTCGACAACCTGCAGTTGCACCAGCCGACCCTGGACGACGTCTTCCTCGCGAAGACCGGCCGCTCGCTCGAGGGTGCCGGCGACGAGGAGGAAGCGGCGTCGCGCGGGCTCGCGATGCAACCGGCCGCATGAGTGACGCGGCGGATCAGATTTTCGTCCTCGCACGCCGCTCGGTCGTCCGCACCTCGCGACAGCCGGCGCAGTGGATCGCGCCGCTCGTCTTCCCGATGCTGCTGCTCGCCGTGAACTCCGGCGGGTTGAAGGCCGTGACGCATCTGCCGGGCTTTCCGACGGATTCGTACGTCGCGTTCGCGCTCGCGGTTCCGTTCATCCAGGGCGCGCTGTTCGCGACGATGAACGCCGGCACTGAGCTCGCGCGCGACATTCAGACCGGCTTCCTGAACCGACTCGCGCTGACGCCGTTGCGCGGAGCGGCGCTGCTTGCGGGACACCTCGGCGGCGTCGTCGCCCTCGGCCTCGTGCAGGCGTGCTTCTATCTTGCCGTCGGACTCGCGGTCGGCGTGCGTCCGGCGTCCGGCGTCGGCGGCGTCGCAGTGCTGCTCGTCTTCGCGGCGCTGATCGCACTCGCATTCGGCTCGCTAGGCACGTGGGCGGCACTGCGAACCGGCTCGGCCGAGTCGGTGCAGAGCCTCTTCCCGGTCTTCTTCGTCTTCCTCTTCCTCTCATCGATGGCGATCCCGCGCAACCTGATCCAGCAGGCGTGGTTCCGCGACGTCGCGAACGCGAACCCGGTCTCGTACCTGCTCGAGTGCGTGCGCAGCCTGATCATCACCGGCTGGAACGGTGAGGCGCTCGGCCTCGGCTTCGGAGTCGTCGCCGCGGTCGGAGTCGGCGCGCTCGCGCTCTCGGCCCGCGCGCTGCCGCAGAGGCTGGCGAGATGAGGCTGGCGAGCGTCGCGCGGGGCGTCGCCTGGCGGTCGCTGCACAACGTCTTCACGAACCCGAGCCTGCTGATTCCGCAGCTCGCGTTCCCGCTCTTCTTCTTCACCGCATTCGCGGGCGGCCTCTCGGGCGTGAGCCGCGTACCCGGCTTCGACTTCGCCGAGGGCTACACGGCGTTCCAGTTCGTATTCGTGCTCTGCCAGTCGGCTGCGTTCGGCGGCGTGTTCACGGGATTCGGAATCGCGCGCGACTTCGAGACCGGTTTCGTGCGGCGGTTGTTGCTCGCCGCGCCGAACCGCACCGGGATCGTGCTCGGCTACGCCGTCGCGGCGCTGACGCGCTGGCTCGTCACGGCGACGTTCCTGACGGCGATCGCGTTCGCCGTCGGGATGAAGGTCGGCGGCAGCGGCGTCGATCTGCCGGCGCTCTACCTGCTCGCGGCACTCGTCAACGTCGCGGCCGGGCTCTGGGCGTGCGGCGTCGCGATGCGGCTGCGCACGATGCAGGCCTTCCCCGTGATGCAGTTCCCCGTATTCCTCGCGCTCTTCTTCGCGCCCGTGTACGTGCCGCTGCATCTGCTGCAGGGCTGGATCCACGGTGTCGCGTACGTGAACCCGCTCACGCGCGTGCTCGAGGCCGGCCGCAGCTTCATCGCGGGCGCGCCGAGCGAGGCCGGCGTCGCGTTCGGCGTTGCGGCGGCGCTTGCCGTCTTGTTCGCGTTCTGGGCACTGCGCGGCCTGCGCAGTGCCGAAGCCGCCGGCTGACGAGCGCGCGCCGTTACGCTCGGCGGGCGAACCGCTCCGCTGCTCGCGGCGACGCGCAGCCCTGCAGATCGACGATCTTGCCGTCGCGCAGCGTCAGCTCCTGGTACCGCTCCTGGCGACGGCCGTCGCCGCCCAACCAGGTGGTCGAGCCAATGATCTTGTTGTCGTCGACCTGCGTGAACTCGGGTCTGACCTCGACCCGACGCTCGCCTCGCTTCTTGATCTGGAACTGCAAGACCTCACGGGTCTCGTCAGGGCCGTGTCAGACCGGCACCTGCTTCCACCACAACAAGCCGTGCGGCACGCCACGCCATTCCGCATCGTCGGCGAACAGCTCGACAAACGGCTCCGGATCACCTCGGTTGAGCGCCTCGGCCGCCGCGCGCAGCTGATCAATCACGATCCGAGTATGACACCGCGCGGCGCCGCTCCGCGCGCGGCCGTGGCTCTTCTCACGCCGCGATCTGCTTCAGCACGGTCACCGCGCGTGCCGGTCTCCGCCTCCTGAAATGGCTGGCTCACGGGACGACGACGAGCTTGCCCGTCGCCCGTCCGTGCTCCATGTCGGCATGCGCTTCGGCAATCTCGTCGAGCGTGTACGTGCGGTGGATTGGAACGGTGAGGCGGCCTGCCGCAACCGCGTCGAGGTAGGCCTGCAGCACGT
This sequence comes from Actinomycetota bacterium, assembly GCA_005884575.1. Lineage (GTDB taxonomy): Bacteria > Actinomycetota > Thermoleophilia > Gaiellales > Gaiellaceae > AC-16. Next base: position 13,082 of record VAWW01000006.1, on the reverse strand, counting down.
CGGTGGGAAGGTCGGCGGCGTCGCCGCCGTACGCGGTGAGCCGGACGCCCGACGGGATGTAGTCGTCAAAGGTCGGACAGAAATGCGTTCCTTCACGATAGTCGCGGGCGAAACGCGCGTACGCTTGCGCGACGTTGGTGCCGGGGCCTTGCGGCGGCGCCCACCAATAGTGCTCCGGCACGGGCAGGCTCTCGAGCGAGGACTGCGCGCCCTTGCCGCCGCGGACGTCCAGCTCCCAGATCTGGGCCTGGCCGCCGGTGGCCGTGAGCTGCAGATCGCCCTCGCTGCCGTTGATCTCCCAGAGCAGGTTCGTACCGCGCGAGACCCCGCCGCGATAGTGGATCGAGAACGCGGCCCCGCCCTCGAGCAGTCCGGTGACGGCCACCTGATCCTCCGCGGTCATCGGCTTGCTCTCGTCCGTCCCCGCGATCGTGAAGGTTGTTCGCCGCCTCGTCATGGTGGCCGAGAGCTCTTTGACCTCGCCGAGGCAGTGACAGAGCGCGTCCGCCGCGTGGCCGAGTGCGATCGAGAGCATCGTCGCGCCGTTCTTCTTGCGGCTGTGGGCGGTTGAGGACTGTCGGCAGCTGACAGGCTGGCTCGAGCGGCAACTGCTGAGCGTCGGTGAGGAGCTGGTGCGGGTGCCGCCGAAGCTGACCGTCCCCCGAGCGGCGGGCGGGACGAACCAGAGGCAAATCGGACCCGATCGACGCGCTCGCGATCGCCCGGGCAGCGCTCAGAGAGCCGAACCTGAGCAAGCCGCGGCCAGACGAGCGTGTCTACCGGGAGCTCAAGCTGCTGGTCGATCATCGCGACGACCTCGTCGACCAGCGCCGCCGCACACAGCAGCGGCTGCGCTGGCATCTACACCACCTCGATCCGACCTTCGAGGTGCCGCTGCGGAGGCTCGACCGCGCCTCCCATCTGGAGCGGGTCGCTCGCTGGCTCACGCGACGGCAGCCGGAGCTCCAGGTGCGGCTCGCGCGCGAGCTCGTCGCGACGATCCGCCAGCTCAACCGCGCAGTCGCCGCGCTCGACCAAGAGCTGGAAGAGCGGACCACCGAGGTCGCGCCGGCGCTGCTCGAACTGCCCGGCTGCGCCGCGCTCACCGCCGCGAAACTCCTCGCCGAGATCGGACCGATCGACCGCTTCCGCAGCGACGCGCAGCTCGCCCGGCATGGCGGCGTCGCGCCGCTCGAGGCGAGCTCGGGGCGCACCCAACGTCACCGGCTCGACCGCGGCGGCAACCGCGAACTCAACGCCGCGCTCTACCGCATCGCGATCACCCAGGCCCGCTACCACCCTGACGTACGCGCCTACCTCGAGCGCAAACGCGCCGAAGGGAAGAGCCGCCGCGAAGCGCTCCGCTGCCTGAAACGACTCCTCGCCCGCGTCGTCTTCAAGACGCTCAAAGCGAACCCCGCCTTGACATAGGAGCAACACTGGCGCAGGCGAGATTCGCTCGGAACCTCCGACGTCAGGCTGAGAGCAGCACCTCGTTACAGGACTACCCAACAGTCCACACGAGCGTGTAGCAGGCGACGCCGCGCCAACGAGCAGAGCGCCGAAGTCGACAAGCGTCTCGGGGCGGGTACGTCGGAGTGCAACAACCGTCAGAGCCGTTGCGATCGGGGCGAAGACGATGCCTCCCCCGAGTGTGAGCACGACGAAGCGGAAGCCCACCCGGATACGGGAACAGCAGGCCTTCGCGCTCATCGTCTACTTCGACCGGCGGCGTAATGTCGATCGCTTCAGCCTGGACGACCGGCACGATCTGCTGCATCTGGAAGCTCAGAGTCTCGACCACATCCTCAATGATCGGCGTAGCGACCCCGATTGCGGCCAGCGCGTCCTCAGCTTCGCGTCGGTACCGGCTCTTGGAATCGTCAGCCAGGGACAGCTTCGAAGCGGCTGGCAAGCTCTCGGGGTGACACGCGACGAGGCATGCGCGGCCTGCGCCGCCAAGCGCGGCGCCGTTGAGACGTATCCGTTCGGAGCGGACACTGCCGTCTACAAGGTCGGCGGCAAGATGTTCGCGCTCATCCCGCGAAGCGCCGAGCCGCCGCGGGTGAGCCTGAAGTGCGACCCGGAATGGGCCGAGGTGCTCCGCAATGCGTACGCCGCGGTTCAGCCCGGATACCACCTGAACAAGAAGCACTGGAACACGATCGTCCTCGATCGATCGATTCCGGACGACGAACTCGAGGAGCTGATCGAGCACTCGTATGCCCTTATCGTCGAGTCGCTGCCGCAGCGCGTGCGCTCGGCACTCTAAAGGGGCGCAGACGCTTACTCAACCTGCGAGGGCACGCGCGATGACGGTCTATCTCGCCCTAGGGGACAGCATCTCGATCGACGATTACACGGGCGTGCACGGTGGAGGAGCGCCATCGCAAGTTGCTCGAAAGCTCGGCCTCGAATCCCGACCATCGCACCCTATTCATCTACACGGCCACGACCTGCTGGGCGGACTCATCCACGAATACAAGGCAGCCTGAGTTTGCGAAGCCTACGCGACCGCGCGCCTACCCCAGGCGAGCTCGTTGCCGCACATCGACGCTGCTGATCCGGCGCTCTCGGGTTCCCTCAGGGCGAGCCGCCGCGAGCGGTGGTGCCCGTGCCGCGCTCTCCGGTGGGCTCGGCGACGACCTGCTCGTAGAGTGCGGCGATCCGCGCGGCGATCGCCTGCCAGCCATAGCCTTCCCCGGCATCGGTCGCCGCACGCGCGCCGCGTCGGCGCCGCTCGTCCGCGTCGGTGACGGCGTGGCTGAGCGCTGCCACGAGCGCCTGCTCGTCGTCGGGCGGCACGAGCCAGCCGCTCTGGCCGTCGCGGACGATTTCGGCCGGGCCGTGCGCGTCGCAGGCGATCACGGGGAGGCCGCAGGCCATCGCTTCGATCAGGGCGAGCCCGAACGCCTCCGCGACCGAGGGCAGCACGAGCAGATCGCCAGCGTTGAGCGCCTCGGCAAGCTGCTCGTGCGGCCGCCAGCCGGCGAGGAAGACGTTGCGAGCACCGAGCCTGCGGATCGTTTCGAGCGGATGCTCGCCCTCCCATTCACCCGGGTGGCCGCCGACGAGCACGAGCGGCAAGTTTCGCCCGAGCGCGGCTTGGGCGAACTGCTGTGCCTGGATCAGCAGCGGCAGCCGCTTAACGGCGGTGAAACGGCCGAGATAGAGGAGCACCGTCTCCGAGCCGAGCACGGCGAGTTCGTCGTCGCGGTAGGCGACGCTGCCGGGCGTCCCGTGTTCGTGCCAGCCTTGCGGGTCGAGGACGAGCCAGCGTCGCCAGAACGCCTGCCGCGCCTCCCCGGTGAGCGGCCGCGGCCGGAAGCGTTCCAGCTCAACGCCGCTCGGGAGCCCGTGCAGCCGCGATCGCTCGAGTCCGAGCAGGGCGGCCACCTCGGCCTCGGCGCCCGGCGGCACGATCAGCCGCGCGCAGCCTCTCGCCCAGCGGCGCAACCGCTGCTCCCAAGCGCGCGCGTGACGCCAGGCAGGTGGCGGTCCGGCTTTCAGACGGCGCAGGAACGCGAGCTCAGTGCCGTGCAGCTGGCCGATGGTCGGCACCCACGGAAACGCGCGCAGCGCCGCCTCGTGCGCCGGGGTCAGATGGTGCAGGTGAAGCAGGTCGGCCCGGGCGGCGCCGGCCCGCGCGAGCGCGCCCGTCCAGGTCGCGACCAGACGCTCGCAAGCAGCATCGTCGACCATCGCGAACACGCGGTCGGCGCTCCCAGGCCGATCCTCAAAGGAAGGCTGGAAGGGAACAGCAGCAGCAAGCGGGTCGGCGAGCCGGAGCGCGGGCGAGTAATCGACCGCCGCGACCTCGACTCCTTCATAGAAGCTGGCGGCGTGCGTCGGCTCGCCCGGCTCGCCGAGCGAGCCGCTCGCAAGCGCGACCTGCCAGCCGCTGACAGGCAGGACGCCGGCGAGCGCCCGCGCCACCTGCGCGGAACCGCCGCGCGGAAAGAAAAACAGCGCCGAGCAGACGCGACGGCGCCCGCCAACCGTTTCCCGGCCTGCGCCTATACCCGGAAGCAACCGATCCGCCCTGACCACGCCGGGTATCTTCCCCGGCGGCGAGGACGGCAACCGGCGCAGGGACCGACGGTCGCCTCACCGATGCGGCACCCGTACGACGGCGAGGACGTCCTTCAGGCGCTGTTAGCCAAGTATCCGAGCCTGCTCGCCGGCGACCAGCTCCGCTCTTCCAGAACCGCGACGTTGGATGCTGATCGGGCGTGAGGCGTCTCTGCCCGCGGCCGAGGACGGAGGCGGCCGGTGGTCGGTCGATCATCTCTTCCTCGATCAGGACGCAGTTCCGACGCTCGTCGAAGTGAACCGCAGCTCGACACTCGGATCAGGCGGGAGGTTGTAGGCCAGATGCTCGACTACGCGGCCAAGAGGCCCAGCCAAAACTCGGGTCAGACCCAAGCCACGACCACCGCCGAGATCCTTCCTACGGCCAGGTCGCAAAAGCGAACCCCGACGGCCACAGATCATCGCAGCCAAAATTCGGTCACAGCAGATTTGCAGGGAGATCGCGCTCCCGTGCATCGTCGCTCGGTACGGCTCGGCGAGATCGTGTGGCTGGACGAAGGGGGCTGTCGCGTCACGATGCGCGATCGCCGGCTGCTGTGAGCGACCATGCCAGGCGGGTCTCGTCACGACGCCGGCTCGCCATGTTTCTGCGCGCGGCACCATCGACGTCTGGTTGAGGCTGAAGCATCTCGGCGCCTGTCGCCTCCGTTTCGCACGCGCGAGGACGGAAATGGGCCACGAATTTGCTGCCGCCCGTCCGCTCTCACCCGTCGCGCGCATCTTCGAGCGGCGCGTCGCGCCGGCGTTGCTTGTTCACTTCGGCGCCTGGTCGTGACCGCGGACGGGCCGAGCAGGATTGGCCTGCAAAATCCGCAGTGACTGGATTTTGGCACCCCACAGGTCATGCGAACCGGTACAGTGCGCTTACGAGGTGAGGATTCCATGGCGCGCCGGCGCCTTCCTCCACTTGGGAGCGGAGGCGAAGTCCCTTTGACGGCACGCGTTTCTCCACCAACGGCCGATGGCTTGCAGGCGTTCCTGAGGGACATCGGCAAGGTCGAGCTGCTGACCGCGGCGCAGGAGGTCGAGCTCGCGAAGCGGATCGAGCGCGGCGACCATTCCTCGAAGCAGGAAATGGTCGAGGCGAACCTCCGCCTCGTCGTCTCGATCGCGAAGCGGTACCGCAACCAGGGGCTGCCGTTCCTCGATCTCATCCAGGAGGGGTCGATCGGGCTCGTCCGCGCGGCCGAGAAGTTCGACCACCGCAGGGGTTTCAAGTTTTCGACATACGCGACGTGGTGGATCCGGCAGGCGGTCGCGCGGGCGCTCGCCGACAAGGCGCGCACGATCCGCCTTCCCGTCCACGTCGGCGAGAAGCTGAACAGGATCGTGCGCTCGGAGCGGAAGCTGCGCGGAGAGCTGTGCCGCGAGCCGTTCCCGGACGAGATCGCGCGCGACCTCGACCTGCCGCTCGAGGACGTGGAGCAGCTCATGCGCAGCGCGCAGACGCCGGTGTCGCTCGAAAAGCCGGTCGGCGACGAGGACGAGTCCGAATTCGGCCACTTCCTGGCTGACGCTGCCCCGCTGCCGGAGGACGTCGCAGACGGCAATTTCCGCTCACGCGCGCTCACTCAGTCCCTGGCTAGCCTGAGCTTCCGCGAGCGACGCGTGCTCGAGCTCCGCTACGGACTCGACGGACAGGCGCCGGCAACCCTCGAGGAAGTCGGCAAAGTCTTCGGCGTGACGCGGGAGCGCATCCGGCAGATCGAGAAAAGCTGCTTGCGGAAGCTGAGCACACTCGCGCAGATGAAAGACCTCCGCGAGGTTGCCTGACCGCAGGCTGCGCCGACGGCAGTGCGAAAGCGCAAGCCAGCCCATAGGGTTCGCAAACTCGTCGGCGGCTCTCTGGAGCGTTCGGCTCGGTAGGTCCGGCGCTCGTGCCGTGGTCGAAGGGAGGGCTGCTTGCTGTGGTCGTTTATGTATCTCGTTGTCCGGAACCTGTTCGCGCTGGTGTGGCTGCTGGGGCGGCCACGTCGCGCGAAGGAGTTGGAGATTCTCGTCCTCCGCCACGAGCTGGCGATCCTCCGCCCACAGGCCCCACGGCCGAGGCCGACCCGAGCGGATCGCGCGCTGCTGGCGGTGCTGAGCCGCTCGTTGCCCCGGATTGCCTGGGCGGCCTTCTCGTTCAAGCCGGAGACGCTGCTTCGCTGGCACCGGCAACTGATCGCCCGCCGCTGGACCTACTCGCACCGAAGGCCCGGGCGGCCGCCGCTCGAGCGCTCGCTGCGCGTGCTGATCCTTCGTCTCGCTCGGGAGAACCCACACTGGGGATACAAACGGATCGTCGGCGAGCTCAAGGGTCTCGGCGTCGCGGTGTCGGCGACGTCTGTGCGCAAGGTGCTGCGCGAGGCAGGTCTCCGGCCGGCACCACAGCGAACGCATTCATCGTGGCGAGTCTTCTTGCAAGCGCAGGCGGCGAGCATGCTCGCCTGCGACTTTCTCACGGTCGAGACCATCTTCCTGCAGCGGATCTACGTCCTCTTTGTCATCTCGCTCGCGACCCGGCCGATCGAGTACCTCGCCTGCAGCTCCAACCCGGACGGCCGCTGGGTCACCCAGCAGGCGCGCAACCTCGCCATGCAGCTCGGCGAAGACCATCCCTTCCGGTCCCTCATCCACGATCGCGACACGAAGTTCAGCCACGCCTTCAACGAGGTCTTCCAGACGGAGAGCATCAAGCTGATCCGCACGCCAGTCCAGGCGCCGAACGCAAACACCCTCGCCGAGCGTTGGGTACGCACCGTTCGCCCATCCTCGGACGCCGCCACCTCGAACACATGCTCCGCGTCTACCGCCGCCACTACTACGAGCACAGGCCACACCGCGCGCTCCAACTCCTACCACCCAACGGCCGGCCAGGCCGCCGCGACCCAACGCCGCTGACCGCTCCTGCCAGCCTTCGCAGTCGCGATCTCCTCGGCGGACTCATCCACGAATACGACGCCGCCTGAGTTTGCGAACCCTACGCGTTGTAGAAGACGACGGCGCCGCTCGTGTCCGAAGCAACGGTCGTGATGTCGCCGGGAACGGTGATCGTCGGCGGCGTCGTATCGACGTAGCCCGATTGGTAGTACAGCTCGGCGTATTGAGCGGGTAGAAGTTCGCGCCGCCGGCAATGAGGACACTGCCGTCGTTTAGTAGCGTCGCTGTCTGCGCGGCGCGCGCGTCGTGCATCGAGGCTGTCGGGCTGAAGCTGCTGAGAGCTGGGTCGAAGATCTCGGCGCTTGCGAGCGGCCCGTCCCCGCCGGTGAAGAGGACGTGGCCGCTCGGTAGCAGCGTCGCTGTGTTCTCGCGGCGGAACTCGGTCATCGTGCCGGCACAAGGTCGTAGGAAGAACCCACCGAACACCCTCTCAATGAGGTAGACGAAAGCGACACCGACTCAACGAAGGTTTAGAGAAGGGCTCGTGAAGTTCTCCGTTCGTGAATCCAAGGACGGCTTGGGCGACGTTCCGAGCGTGTTCACACCTCGAGGGGGTGTGGTCTCAGTTTGAAAATCTGCACGGCGCGCAGGCCCGAAGAGGGCTAGCCTTCGCACCAATCAAGGCAAGGCACCGCCGAAGGAGGTACCCGATGTCCGTACTACGCTTCGACCCCTTCCGTGACTTCGATCGGCTGGTCGCCGAGCAGATGGCCGGGTTACGTGGTGCGCCGCGAAGCGTCCCGATGGATGCCTACCGGCGTGGGGATCAGTTCCTCATCCATCTCGATTTGCCCGGAGTCGATCCGGACGCGATCGAACTGACGGTGGAGCAGAATGTGCTCACGATCAGGGCTGAGCGGCGCTTCGAACCCGAGGAAGGTGACGAGCTAGTCATCAGCGAACGGCCGCAGGGTACGTTCACTCGTCAGCTCCTGCTCGGCGAGAGCCTCGATACCGACCGCCTCGAAGCCGACTACGACCAGGGCGTACTCACGCTGAGAATCCCGGTTGCCGAGGCAGCGAAGCCGCGACGCGTGGAGATCACAAAGAGCGCCGGCGGCCAGCGAGCGATCGTCGAGGGCCAAGCAGCACGTCTCTCCTGACGAGGCGAAACACGCATATGAACCTCGAAGAGACCGTCGGGATTCCAACTGACCCACTACCGAGGTACGAGCTGGAACAGCTCACGGCTCGAACTCCTGTGAGAGCGTTCGGGGGCAACTCAAAGTCTCGGCTCGCGAACTTGCGCTCCGATGGAGACGAACCGTAGCGCGACGCAACGCTCGGCTATCTCACGCCGGCGGCGAACGGCGCCAGCACGCCAAGGAACTATGCGGAACCGTAGGCACGGTACGCTCCCTGCATGAAGCGCGTGCGCCTCTTCCTCGAGCGCTTGCGCGGCGGGCGCCGACCGCCGACCGGCCCGTTGACAACTTCGGAAAAGACCGCTGCCGAGGAGTTGCGACAGGAGACGCTAGTGAAGGACAACGAGGGGATCGAACGCGATGGGGAGAGAGAAGGCTCCGGCCGTGAAGGCGAGGTGTAGGCACCACTAGCTTCCCGTATTGGTGGGCGGCGGCGACCGTCAAGCGAGACGTCGTGGGCCTAACCGCCAAACGCTGGAGGTCAGTCAAGCTTTGGAGTTACACCGCTGTTATGGGAATGGCGATCCCTTGAGGACGAGGACGCCGCCGAATTGATGGTGGCGCTCGTCCAGCATGATGCGCAGGCATAACCATGTGCGTCTCCACTCGTTCGAGACGAACGAGCTTGCAATGCGGGACAGGCATTGGGGACAGGAAGCCGCCCGCGCGGTGACGTGATCGCAGGTCCATGCGCTGGATCAGGGAACGGTTGACGTCGCGCTTCCGCAGCCGGGCGCTCTCCAGCTCGAGGTCAAATCGTCTCGCGCACGCGCGCGTTTGCAAGAAAGCAGGGCCCGCAAGAACAGGCCCGGCCGGCAGACTCCGTCCAGCGCCGCTTCATGGAGGCGACCAGAGAGCCGGCGTTTCCCAGTCCGACGCCGAGAACGAAAGGTCGCCGATAGCCGCCGCCGTCCACACGTCTCTGGCGGCACACCCCTTCGCGAGCTCCTAGGCCCCATCAGAGGTGACCGTCGTGATCGGCCTGCTCCAAACCGCCCGCATCACCATGCTCACCGTCGAGGTGAACGTCGTCGCGACCAGGAGGCTCTGGCCGCGCAGCTTCTCCTTCATCATCGGGCAGCTCAGACAGCTGGGACGCTCTCCTCCTAACGGCTCCTCGACCTTTCCACGACCGATGGGGACGGGCGCTACGGGCTCCGGCTCCCGAGGTCGCCAATTCGCAGCCGCGTCGCCGCGGGCGTTCCGCGGAGCTAAGCTGGCCGTATATCGACGGGGGCAGCGTCCGCCGCAAGGAGGCAGAACAATGGCCCATCAGCAGAATATCGCCGAGTGGCACGGCAAGACGCTGGTCGACCGCGACGGGCAGAAGATCGGCAAGCTCCAGGACGTGTACGTCGACGTCGAGACCGACGAGCCGATGTTCGGCACCGTCAAGGAGGGCCTGATCGGCCGCCACCTGACCTTCGTGCCGCTGGCCGGGCTCAGGTTCGGCCCGGATGCCCTGCAAATGGCGGTGACGAGGGAGCAGGTCAAGAGCGCGCCCAATATCGAGCTGCACGGCGACGAGCTCTCGCGGGCCGACGAGTCAGCCCTCTACCACCACTACGAGCTCAACTACACCCCGCCCGACACCGAGAGCGGCCGCCGGCTCGCCCGCCGCTAACGCTCCACCGCCCCGCCAGACGGGCCCTCCCGGCATCAACGCCAGCCCCATGCCGGTAGCGACCTTGCTCGTGACGTGAGCAGACGGCGCGCTATCCCGCTACGGCGAGAGCGGCGTTCGCAGCCTCCTGGATCGCGGTGAGCATGCCGTCGACCGTCTCAGTCCCGGCGAAGACCCGTAGGGCGCATTTATCCGGATTCCGCTGAAGGGCGCCAATATTGTTGTCGCCTCTCGCTGGAGCGAGGGCTGGGATATGGGCGGCGTGGCCTTCTCATTCCTCTACCTGGCTGTGGGCGCTCTGCTCGGTGTGCTCCTTCGTAGCCGTCGCGGCTTGTATGTGAAAGATGTCGAACTGTTGGTGGTGCGCCATGAGCTCGAGATCCTGCGCCGGCAGGTCGTGCGGCCAGAACTTCGAATGGTTGATCGAGCCCTGCTTGCAGCCGCAGCGTGCCACCTGCCTGGCTCCTCGCGAGGCGTGCTTTTGGTGACTCCGCGGACGCTTCTTCGTTGCCATCAAGGGCTTGTTCGCCGGAAGTGGCGAGGAGCGCCTGGCCAGCGCGGACGGCCGAGCCTGCCGGCGGAGGTTCGGGAGTTGGTGTTGCGGCTCGCGCGGGAGCATCCGCGCTGGGGCTATCGGCGGATCTGCGGCGAGCTAGCCAAGTTCGGTTTTCGGGTGTCGCCGATCAGCATCCGCCGGCTGTTCGCGGAGGCGAAGCTCGAGCCGGCGCCGCGGCGGAGCGGGCCGAGCGGGCGCGAGTTCCTGCACGCGCAGGCTGCGACCATCGTTGCCTGCGACTTCTTCACCCTCGAGAGCCTGTTCTTGCGCCGCTACTACGCCTTGTTCTCCATCGCGCAGGGAAGCAGGCGCGTCTGGCTCGCCGGCTGCACGAGTAATCCCAGCGGCCTCTGGGTCACCCAGCAGGCGCGCAACCTCGGCCTCGACTTCTCAGACCAGGGCGTCCTGTTCCTGATCCGTGACCGCGACAGCAAGTACAGCGGCCCCTTCGACGAAGTGTTCCGCAGCGAAGGCATCCGGATCGCGAAGACACCGGTGCGGGCACCGAAAGCGAACGCGATCGCGGAGCGCTTCGTCAGAACCGTGCGTGCCGAGTGTCTCGACTGGCTGCTGATCCTCAACCGCCGTCACCTCGAAGGCGTGCTCGGCGTCTTGGGAGAGATCGCCTGAGTGCGAGATTCGCCGTCGCGACCGGCTTGGCGGACTCATCCACGAGTACTACCGAGCCGCCGCATAAAGACGCGACACGAATAATGGCGCCCTTCAGGTAGCACCGTCTCCGCTACGGACTGGGCAAAGGCAATTGCGCGCTGCGCTCTATGCGTTCGTGACGCAACTTCTAGCGTTCCTCCGTGCCGGCGCCCAAGAGGGCTTGGCGGTCTTCTGCAATCAGAACCTACGCGCGCTTGCCGCACATTGGGCAGATCGGGTGAGGTCGTTCGACCGAGATCAGATAGCCGCACTCGCACCGATAGTCGTGGGCTCTCCTCTGCGACCTGTTCGGAGCGAGTGTGTTCACGCTGCCGCAGCACGGATGGCGACTGGCTCGCTCATTGGTGCGCCACCATCCGTGTCCCATGTTTCCGCGGCGAGCGCCTCGCTCTGCAGCCGCAGCTTGCGTTACCGCTCCGATGCGCGCGCGGCGACGCGTTCGCTCCGCGTCGGCCAGCGCATGTCGCAGGGGCCGTGTTTGCGCGAGGGTTCGATCATCGCGTCACCCCGCGACGGGTGCGAAAGCGAAACAGGACACTCGTTGCGACGCCTAGCAGCCAGCCGAGCACGGTCGCGCCGAGCGTGATCCAGACCAGCGATGCGTGGGTCGAACCAAAGACCCAGTCGAGCTTGACCGATCGCACGTTCGCGGCGATGAGAACGACGAGGACGACGAGCGCCGCGATGAACAGGACCGCCCAGGTGTAGAGCCGCACGCGATGCCCTTGGCGTAGCAGCTGTTGTCTGCGCGACTCCGCAAGCGGGGGCGGTTCTGCCGCGATCCCGAGTTGCGCGCGCGTGCTTGACGGGCTGACCGAGAAAAGAGACACGTTCCACCTTCTTCTGCGGGGTTCCGCGGTGCCGACGAAGGCGGGTCTCGGAGGAACGCGAGCGAGCTCTTGACCGGCTCGCGACGTCTGGGTCGGACGCCGTTAGTGGCGTAAGTCACATTCTAGCACGGGCCGCGAGCGCACCTGTCGACGAAGGAACAGCGTGCGCATCTCTAACTCGGGAGCCGATCACGCCGCTTTGGCGAAACGGGGTAGCGTCGCCTCATAGCCAGCCTCATCGCAAGGATCCGCAAGTGGTCCGGGATTGGGAAGAAGCCTTAACCTTTCTCACGCGCCAAAAGGCGTAGGGTGTGTTCGACTGGTGCTGCACTCAGGTTCCGGCCAGAGCCCGCAACCCACCAACGCGCGACGCGCGCGAGGCGAGGAGCTTCAGGCGAACGGAGTTTGCGTGCAGGGCCAGTCGTTTCGTTGACCGACTCGGCGGGGTACGGGATCCCCTCGAGATTTGTGACCATCAGCACAATCCGCTGCTATACTCCCTGAGCGTGTAGACCTAGCGCGGAAGCCGCCGAGGCTCCGAGAACTTCCTCCTCGACTTACACCCCAGGCCTGAGTGCGCGCGGGCGACCCGTATCGGGCCGGCCCCCACAAGTCGAGAGAGTGAGGAGCTTCACATGTATGCAACCGCGTGCCGCGACGCCGTCGCGGCGCTCACCTAGCGCTGCGAGGACATTTTTCGCCGAGCGAGAGGAGATCCTGGCTCGCCGCAAGAGACCGGCACAAGTCAGAAACCGAGAGACGAATGTTCTTTGAGGGAGGCTTTCCATGAATCTGCAGCCGCTTGGTGACCGCTTGATCGTCGAGGTGCTCGAGGAAGAGGAGTCGACGGCGAGCGGGATCGTCCTGCCTGACACCGCCAGAGAAAAGCCGCAGCGCGGGCGCGTGCTGGCCGTCGGCCCGGGTGCACGGAACGAGGACGGGATGCGCATCGAAATGGACGTCGCCGAGGGTGACGAGGTCATCTTCTCCAAGTACGGCGGCACCGAGGTCAGGCTCGGCACCGACGAGATCCTGATCCTGCGCGAGTCCGACGTGCTTGCGAAGGTCACGCCGCGGACGAGCAAGAAAAAAAGCAAGCGAGAGCTCACGGGCGCCACCGCCTAGCAGCACCACCAGGAAGGAATGTAGCTATGGCTCACAAGGAGCTGAAGTTCAATGAGGATGCGCGGCGCGCTCTCGAGCGTGGCGTGAACACGCTCGCGGATGCGGTCAAGGTGACG
>VAWW01000005.1 GCA_005884575.1 Actinomycetota bacterium | reverse complement strand
CCCGCGCGCTCGTCGCCGCGCCGCGGCTGCTGCTCCTCGACGAGCCGACCTCCGGCCTCGATCTCGAGGGTCGGGAGACGCTGCTCGCCGCGCTCGGCCGCGTCGTAGGCGAGCAGCCCGAGCTGACGACGGTGACGACGACGCACCACCTCGAGGAGCTGCCCGCCACCACGACGCACGCGCTGCTGCTGCGCGGCGGCCACGTGGTCGCCGCGGGGCCGGCCGGCGAGACGCTCGTCGAAGAGGCGCTGAGCGCGTGCTTCGGGCTGCCGCTCGCGGTCGCGCGGACGAACGGGCGCTGGACGGCTGCGCTCGCGCGCTGAGCGTCAGGCGGTGTCGAACGCGCGCAGGGCGGCCGCGCGCTCCTCGCGCACGAGCGCCGCGCGGTTGACCGCATTCACGACCGCGCGCAGCGACGCCGTGACGATGCTCGCGTGGATGCCGACGCCCCAGACGACCTCGCCGTCGACGTCGGCCTCGATGTAGGCGGCTGCGGTCGCGTCCTCGCCGGTGCTCATCGCGTGCTCGTGGTAGTCGACGACGCGCACGGCGAGCCCGAGCTCCTGCGCGGCCGCGTGGACGAGCGCGGCGATCGGCCCGTTGCCCGAGCCCGAGATCTGCGTCTCCTCCCCGTCGGCGCGGACCGTCGCCGTCAGGCGGTCGCCCGTGTCGCTCGCCTCGTGCTTGTAGCCGAGCAGCTCGTACGGCCCGGTGGCCTCGAGATATCGCTCGCGGAAGACGTCGTACAGCTCGGCCGCCGACAGCTCGCCTCCCTGCGCGTCCGCGAGCGCCTGCACCTGCTGCGCGAACTCGATCTGCAGCCCGCGCGGGAGGTCGAGGCCGAAGCGGCTCTGCAGGAGGTACGCGACGCCGCCCTTCCCCGACTGCGAGTTGACACGGATGATCGCCTCGTACGAACGCCCGACGTCCTTCGGGTCGATCGGCAAGTACGGGACGTCCCAAACCTCGGAGCCGGAGCGCTCCCACGCGTACATCCCCTTCTTGATCGCGTCCTGGTGGGAGCCGGAGAATGCGGTGTAGACGAGCTCGCCCGACCACGGGTGCCGGGGATGGACCGGGAGCTCGTTGCACTCCTCGACGATCCGCTTCGCCTCGTCGAGCTGCGATAGGTCGAGGCCGGGATCGACGCCCTGCGTCAGCAGGTTCAGCGCGAGCGTGATCAGGTCGACATTGCCGGTCCGCTCGCCGTTGCCGAACAGCGTGCCCTCGACGCGCTCGGCGCCGGCCATCAGGCCGAGCTCGGCCGTCGCGACCGCAGTGCCGCGATCGTTGTGCGGGTGCACCGAGATCAGGACGGAGTCGCGGCGCGAGGATTGCCGCCCGAACCACTCGATGCGGTCGGCGTAGATGTTCGGGGGGAACTGCTCGACGGTCGTCGGGAGGTTGACGATCATCTTGGCGTCTGGCGTCGGGCCCCATTCCGCGGCGACGGCCTCGCAGATCTCGAGCGCGTAGTCCAGCTCGGTGTCGTGGAAGCTCTCGGGCGAATATTCGAAGACGATCTCGGTGGAGCTCTCGTCCGCGAGCCGACGGCAGAGCGTCGTGCCGCGCACGGCGAGTTCCGTGATCCCGGCCCTGTCGAGTCGGAAGACGACGCGCCGCTGTGTCGTCGACGTCGAGTTGTAGAGGTGGACGATCGCGCGGCGTGCGCCCTCCAGCGCGTCGAACGTGCCCTCGATCAGCTCCGGGCGGGCCTGCGTCAGCATTGCGATCGTGACGTCGTCCGGGATCAGGTCCTCCTCGATCAGGAGCCGTACGAAGTCGAAGTCGGTCTTGGACGCGGACGGGAAGCCGACCTCGATCTCCTTGAAGCCCAGGCCGACCAACAGCTCGAAGAAGTGCCGCTTGCGCGCGCTGTCCATCGGGTTGACGAGCGCCTGGTTGCCGTCGCGGAGGTCCGTCGAGCACCAGACCGGTGCGGCGGAGACCACGGCGTCCGGCCACCGGCGGTCCGGCAGCTCTACCGTGTCGTACGGGCGGTACTTCCAGTGCGGCATCGACATCGGAGCGACGCTAGCCCGCGCGGACGGGTTCTGCAACAGCGGCGCGGAAGGCGGCGACCGTCCGGTCGATGTCCGCGTTGGTCGTCTGCCAGTTCGAGACGGAGAGGCGAATCGCGGCGCGTCCGTCCCACGTCGTGCCGCTCATCCACGCCTCGCCGCTCGCCTGCACCCCAGCGAGTACGGCCGCGGTCTGCTGGTCGGTCTCGAACCGGAAGAGCACCTGGTTCAGGACGACGTCGTTGACGATCTCGGCGCCGAGGCCGGAGAGCTCCGACGCGAACCGTCGTGCGTGCGCACATGCGCGCTCGACCATCTCCGCGATTCCCTGCTGCCCGAGCGAGCGGATCGCCGCGTAGATCGGAAAGCCGCGTGCACGGCGCGAGTGCTCCGGGTTCCAGTTGAGCTGGTCGCGCTTGTCCTCGTCGAAGATGAGGTACTCGGCGCGCGAGCCCATCGCCGCGCGGTGCGCCTCGGGCCGCGCGCAGAAGACGAGGCCGGAGTCGTACGGCACGTTCAGCCATTTGTGGGCGTCGGTGGCCCAGGAGTCGGCGCGCTCGACGCCGCGCGTCAGATGCCGGAGCGACGGGCTCACCGCGGCCCAGAGGCCGAAGGCGCCGTCGACGTGCAGCCACGCGCCCGAGCCTTGCGTCCGGTCGGCGACCGCAGCGACGTCGTCGCACGCGCCCGTGTTCACCTCGCCGACCTGCGCGCAGACGACCGTCGGCCGGTCGTCGAGCTCCAGCGCGTCGACCAGGAGCCGGCCCTGGTCGTCCGCGGGGACGAGCTCGGGCTCGCCCATCCCGAGCAGCCGCAGCGCGCGGTCGAGCGTCCCGTGTCGCTTCGCGCCGGCGACGACGCGGATCCGCGGCGCGCCGTAGAGGCCGTCGTGGGCGAGATCCCAGCCGGCTCCGTGGAGCAGGTGCGAGCGCGCGGCAGCGAGCGCGGTCACGTGCGCCATCTGGCATCCGGTCACGAATCCCACCGACGCCGTCGCGGGGAGTCCGAGCAGCTCGAGCAGCCACGCCCCGGCGACCTCCTCGACGACCGAGCCGGCCGGCGAGCAAACGTAGAGGCCGGCGTTCTGGTCCCACGTCGACGTGAGCCAGTCCGCCGCGAGCGCAGCCGGGACGCTGCCGCCGATGACGAAGCCGAAGTAGCGCCCGCCCGGCTCGGCGACGAGCCCGCCGCTCGCGGCCTCGGCGAGGCCGGCGACGACTTCGCGCGCCTCCATCGGCCCCTGCGGCAGCGGACCGCCGAACGCGGCGCGAAGCTCGTCCACGGTCGCCGGGGGCCACACCGGCCGTTCGCCGAGCGACTCGAGGAAATCGGCCGCGATCCCGCTCGTCATCCCGAGAAGCTGACGGAGCTCGCTCACGACCCGAGACTACCCGGAAGCCCTGGTCGCCATAAGCGGAACTATCGTTCCGCTTATCTGCTACAGTGACTCGGTGCCCGGAACTACCGAACGCCCTCTCCGCCGCGACGCGCAGGCGAACCGTGAGCGGCTCGTCGCCGCCGCGCTCGACGCATTCGCCGAGGGCGGCGTCGACGTCCCGATGGACGAGGTCGCCCGGCGCGCCGGCGTCGGCGTCGGGACGATCTACCGGAACTTCCCGGCGAAGGACGATCTGGTCGACGCCGTGCTGGAGGACGCGATCGACCGTCTCGTGGCGATCCTCGAGCGGGCGCTCGCGCTCGACGACGCGTGGGAGGGCTTCCGCCTGTATCTCGAGCACGCGCTCGACCTGCATGCGCGGAACCGCGGGCTCAAGGAGCTCTTCGCAGCGCGCGGGACCGGCCGCGCACGCAAGCGGATGGGCCCGCTGGCCGTCCGCCTGATCTCGCGTGCGCAGGAGCAGGGCGCCCTCCGCCCCGACTTCAAAGCGGAGGACCTCCGGCTCGTCTTCCGGTCGGCGGGGGCCGTGATCGAGTACGACCCCAGCAGCCGCCGCCGCTTCGTCGCGTTGCTCCTCGATGGACTGAAGGCGGGCCGGTGACCCTCCGCGGGCGCGCACTGGCGACGGTCTTCGTCGCGCTGATGCTCGGCATGTTTCTCGCCGCGCTCGACCAGACGATCGTCTCGACGGCGCTGCCGACGATCGTCGGCGACCTCGGCGGGCTCAACCACCTGTCGTGGGTCGTCACCTCGTACCTGCTCGCGTCGACGGTGTCGACACCGCTCTACGGGAAGCTCGGCGACATGCTCGGCCGTAAGCCGGTCTTTCTCGCGGCGATCCTGATCTTTCTCGCCGGCTCGCTGCTCGCCGGGCTGAGCCAGACGATGGTCGAGCTAATCGGCTTCCGCGCCCTGCAGGGCATCGGCGCCGGCGGCCTCATGGTCGGCGCCCAGGCGATCATCGCCGACATCGTCCCGCCGCGCGAGCGCGGGCGCTACATGGGGCTGATCGGCTCCGTGTTCGCCGTCGCATCCGTCGCCGGTCCGCTGCTCGGCGGCTTCTTTGTCGACCAGCTCTCGTGGCGCTGGGTCTTCTACGTCAACATGCCGGTCGGCGCGATCGCCGTCGCCATCGTGATCTTCAAGCTGCACCTTCCCGCGCAGACCCTGCGGCACACGATCGACTACCTCGGCGCCGCGCTGCTCACCGGGAGCGTCGGCGCGCTGACGCTCTTCGCGACGTGGGGAGGCACCGAGTACGCGTGGAGCTCGCCGGTGATCGTCGGGCTCGGGATCGCGGGCATCGTCCTGCTGGCCGCGTTCGTGTTGCAGGAGAGGCGCGCCGTGGAGCCGATCATCCCGCTGAAGCTCTTCCGCTCGAGCGTGTTCAGCGTCGCGAGCGGAATGGGCTTCCTCGTCGGATTCGCGATGTTCGGCGCGATCATCTTCCTGCCGCTCTTCCTGCAGATCGTCTACGGCGTGAGCGCGACGAGCTCGGGTCTGCGGATGCTGCCGCTGATGGCCGGGCTCCTCACGGCCTCGATCGCCTCGGGCCGCGCGATCACGCGTTTTGGGCGCTACAGGGTGTTCCCGATCGCGGGGACGGCGATCCTCGCCGCAGGGATGGCGATGCTCACGCAACTCGGGGTGAACACGGCGCCGTGGCTCGCGTCCGTGTACATGCTGGTGATCGGAGTCGGGATCGGCCTCGTGATGCAGGTGCTCGTGCTCGTCGTCCAGAACGACGTCGGCCGCGCGGACATCGGCGTCGCGACCTCGACCGCGACGTTCTTCCGCTCCGTCGGCGGCTCGTTCGGCGTCGCGATCTTCGGCACGATCTTCGCCTCGCGGCTCGCGAGCGAGCTGCAGCACCTGCCGCGGAGCGCGGTGGCGCAAATCGGCAGCGGCGTGCACATCAGCCCGGCCCAGGTGCGGCACCTGCCGCCGGCCGTGCACACCGACTTCCTCTACGCGTTCGCGCACGCGCTCCACGGCGTGTTCCTCTGGGGCACCGTGCTCGCGATCGTCCCGTTCGTGCTTTCGTGGTTCCTGAAGGAAGTGCCGCTGAGGACGGGCCATGCGCTGTCGACCGAGGCCGAATTGCCCGCAACCGGGCCCGCCTGAGCCCGAGCTTCCCTCCCACGCGAATGGCCGCTCGACGCGCGGTACTTCGAAGCCGGAACGTACAGGGTCTCGCTGCTCGTGGGTCTCGCTGCTCGTGCGCGACGCCCACGGGCGCGTCTCGAACGCGGCCGCGCACGACTGGATCACGCGCGCCTGAGATTCCAAACCGCGGCAGGCCGAGCGGCGTAGGCTCACGCGAATGGTGCGGCTGATCCTCGCAGCGGCTCTTGCAACGGCGGCTCCGGGCGATCCCAACGGCACCTTCGTCAAGACGCTCAGCGCCGCCGAGCTCCGCCACGCCGGCGCCTCGAGCCGCGAGGCGGCGTGGGGAAGTGGAACGTGGACGCTCGTCCTCGCGGACTTCCGCCGCTGGACGCTCCGGCAGCGCGGCGGCATCTACGGCAACGCTGTGGACGCCGGCCGAATCGACGGCGACCGGTTCACGCTCACGACCGCAGACGGCTTCGCCCACAACGAGTACGTCGGGCAGCTTCGCGTGATCGTAAAGCGCGGCACGCTCCAGTTCTTCTGGATTGCGCCGCAGCCGCGCAACGCGGACGTCGCCCGGATCCTGAGCGGCCGTCCCTGGAAGCGCGTCAAGTAAGGGAGAGGGGCGCACGCCGCGCCGCACCCCTCTCCCGAGGTTCGCTACGTCACGGGGACGCCGGCCGCGGCCGGTGCAACCGGCTCGCTGGGCAACTTCGGCGTCTCCTCGCGCAGGTGAACCGGCTGCTTGTCCTGCACGACGCGTCGGAAGATGTACAGCAAGACCGAGCCGACGAGGATCCCGACGCCGATCCCGAAGTCGGTCCAGGTCCCGTAGCCGTTCAGCTTCGGACTGCCCGCGCCGACGACGAGGAACACGAGGTTCGACGCGGCGATCACGACGGCGATCGGGATCCAGACCGACGACACCTTGATCGGACGCGGCCATGCTGGCCGGTCCTTCCGCAGGAGCAGGAAGCCCGTCATCGCGAACACGTGCGCGAGCACATACCCGATGTTGCTCATGTAGAGGATCGCGAGGTTGCTCGACACGAACAGGACGAGCGCGACGTTGACGAGGAGGTCAACCGTCATCGCGCGCGCCGGCACGTGGAACCGATTGAGGACGCCGAGCTCCTTGACCGTCATCCCGGCACGCGCGATTCCGTAGAGCGCGCGCCCGCCGTCGGCGGTCGAGGAGTTCATCGAGAGCACGAGGCTCAGGAGCAGGAAGACGAGCACGACGCCGCCGAACCCGCTTCCGACGAGCTTGTCGAGCGCACCGGTGAAGAACTGCCCCTCCGCGCCCTGCTTGTTGATGAAGTCGGCGCCGACCGTGCCCGTGACGCCCAGCGGCAGGATCACGTAGACGAGGAGCGAGAAGCTCGCGGCCGAGCGGAGCGCGAGCGCCGTATCGCGCTTCGTGTCGTGGTACTCGGGCGCAAAGCTCGCGCAGACCTCGATCCCGTACGCCGACCAGCACATCAGGAACAGCCAGACGAACGCGATCCGCAGGCCGCCCCACTGGCCGCCGATGTTCCACGTCATGTTCGAGCTGTGGTAATCCCCGGACAGGAAGGGGACGAGCATGAACACGACGAGCGGCACCATCAGCAGCGCGCCCGTGACGTAGCCGAGCCAGAGGGAGGGCTTCACGCCGAGGACGTTGAAGACCCAGACCGCCACGATCAGGCCGATTGCGATCATGTGCGGGAGCCCGAGGTGGTTGCTGCCGATCGAGAAGTAGACGTCGCCCGCCGAGCCCGGGAACCACTTGGACACGACGAGATCGCCGATCAGCTTGCCGAAGATCGAGAGGACGACCGACCAGCCGATCCAGTACCCGAACGTCGCGATCGGGCCGATCAGCGAGAAGTACCGGCGCCAGCCCTCGTGCGCGTAGAGCGAGATGCCGCCCGACTGCTCCGGGAACATCGCCGCAGTTTCGGAGTAGACCCAGTTCGAGAGCAGCCCGATCGTCGCCGAGATGCCCCACAGGCACATCGCTCCCCAGCCTCCGAGGGCGCCGACGGAGTAACCGAGGGAGCCAATCAGGAAGCCGGGATTGCAAAGAGCGATGACGAATCCGTCGTACCAGCGAAGCGACTTGAGCAGCTGTCGCTCCTCGATCGCGGCCTCAGCCACCACAGCCCTCCTTCGTCGGTTGTCGCCGCCGTTACATACCATTCCCTTAGGACGGATTCAATTGCCGCGCGCACTTCCGCGTTGCGCAGTGGGCAATTAGACTCGTAGCCGTGAAAGGGCCGCCGATCACCGTCAAGTGCGAGTGCGGTGCGGCGAAGCACGTCCCCTATGGCGAGGTCTGGACGTGCGAGGGGTGCGGGCGGCGCTGGAACACCGGGCAGATCGACGCGGACGAGTACTACGCGATCCTGCGCGAGATGCGGCGTTTTCGGCTCTCCGCGATCGGAGCGGCGGCGGTACTCGCGGTCGTCTTCACGATCCTCGCGCTCGTCGTCTCGCAGTCGCTCTTCCTGCTCCTGCCCGTCGTGCTCGGCGCCTGGTACGTCTGGTACATGCCGCTGTGGCGGCGGAAGGTGCGGCGGCGGGCGCGGAGCCTGCCGACGTGGCAGCTGACGCCGGAATAAGACGTGGTTCAGCCGAGCGCGGGGCGGCGCGGAGCCGGCCCGTCCTCCTCGCCACGCTCGGAGTGCCGTTCGATCTCGCCGCTGCGGAGGTGGCCGTCGATAGCGCGGTCGAGACCGGTCTGCCGCTGATCATCGCCAACGTCGTCGAGCTCGCGCCGCTGCCGCTCTCGCTGATGCTCGGCCACGACCAGATCGACACGCCGGAGGATGCCGAGGCGTTCCGCGCCCCGGCCGAGCTGGCTCGAGCCTGCGGCGTCGCGGTGGAACGTCTGCGGGTGCGCAGCCCGCGGCCGCTCGTCGCGCTGCTCGAGCTCGTCGCCGAGCGCGAGCCGGGGCTGCTCGTCTTCGGTCCGGATCGCGAGCGGATCGGGCGCCGCCGCTACGGCAAGGCGGCCAAGGCCGTCCGCGCGCGGGCCGCCTGTCTCGTCTGGTTGGCCTAGCCGCCGCCGAGCGTCGCCGAGACGGCGGCGCTTCGGTCCAGCAGCGGCCGCACTGCGGCCTTCATGGCGTCGCGGCTGAAGCGGAGCGCGGGGCCCTGGATGCCCATGATCGCCGCGAGCTCGCCGCGGGCGCCGAAGACGGGCGCCGCGATCGCGTTCAGGTGCGGCTCGCGCTCGCCGACGGCCTCCGCCCAGCCCTGCTTGCGAGCGCGCTCGAGCTCGGTCACGAGCTTCCGCCGGTCCGTGATCGTCCGCGGCGTGTACGCCTTCAGCTGGCCCGCCGCCGGCTCGGCCGCGCCGAACGCGAGCATGATCTTTCCGGTCGCCGTCGCGTGCGCGACGCTCGGCCGGCCGACCCGCGCGACGCTCTGCACCGACGACGCGCTCTGGACGAAGTCGACGGTGACGGCATCGCGCTCGCCCGGCGCCGACAGCGTCGCCGTCTCGCCGGTCGCGGCGACGAGCTCGTGCAGGTACGGACGCGCGACCTCGCGCAGGTCGAGGCGTGCGAGCACCGCGTTGCCGAGCTGGAGCAGGCGGACGCCGAGGCGGTAGCGGCCCGTCGCGGCGACGTGCTCGACGACTCCCGCGCCCGCAAGCGTCGCGAGCAGCCGCGAGACCGTGCTCGCATTGATCCCGGTGCGCCGCGCGATCTCGTTCGTGCCGAGCTCGGGGCTCCCGTCGGAGAGCGCGTCCAGCACGGCCAGCGCGCGCTCGACGGCGGCGACGCGGCGTACGGCTGGTTGTCCGGTTCGCGGCATAGTGGTAAGCTCACCGACGATTTTGCAACAGCGTTGCCCGTAAGGCAATACCATTGTGAGCCAAGAACAGCTTCCCGAATCCGCACCTTACGTCGTCCTCGGCGGCGGAGTCCATGGTCTTTCGAGCGCCTACCACATCGCGCAGGCGCTCGAGGAAACGGGTGAGGGCTCGGGCAGCGACGTCATCGTCCTCGAGAAGAAGCACCTCGCCGCCGGCGCCTCGGGTATCGCGTGCGGCGTCGTCCGCAACTTCTACTTCTCGCCGCCGATGGCCGAGGTGATCCGCGTCTCGGTCGAGCTGTTCGAGACGGATCCCGCCGGCTTCGGCTACCACCCGGTCGGCTACATCGCGGCGGTGCCGGAGGTGCAGGCCGAGGACTGCGTCGCAATCCAGAAGCAGCAGGCGGAGATCGGCTACCGCTCGGACGTGATCCTCGGCGAGAAGGCCTGCCAGGAGCACATGCAGGCGATCTTCCCCGACTGGAACGGCGAGGGGATCGACGCCGTGCTGCACGAGCGGCAGGGCGGCTGGGCGGAGACCAACAAGACCGTCGAGAACCTCGGCCGGCTCGCGCGTTCCAAGGGCGTGGTCGAGACCGACCACGGCTCGATCGAGACCGACCTCTTCGTCGCCGGCGCCGGCCCGTGGGGCGGCCACGTCTGGCGCATGCTCGGCCTGCCGCCCGAGGTGCGCGTCGCGCGCAAGGAGAAGCCGACCTCGCCGGTCGGCGACTCGCCGCGCGTCGAGGCCGACGGCAACGGCAGCGGCTACGAGACGAAGCCGATCGTCACCTACTGGAAGCTCCAGGAGGGCGACTACTGGCTCGACGACGTCGAGCTCGCCGACTCGAGCGGCAAGGAGCCGCCGGTCGTCCACCTCGACCACGTCGTCCCGCTCCGCTCGGACCGCGACGGCCACGTGATCGACCAGGGCCCGTGGGGGATCTACTACAAGATCGGGCGCCGCGGCTTCGGCGTCCAGGGCGGCGGCGTACCGATCAAGCTCGGCACCGAAACCGAGCTCGAGCCGTACGGGCACGACAATCCGGAGCACATCGTCGGCGACGACTTCACGGACTACTTCACGGCCGGCCTCGCGTGGGCGCACGAGCGCTTCCGCGGCAAGGGCGACGAGTGGCACACCGACCCGCACGGCGGGATCGGAGCGTTCACGCCGGACAACTATCCCGTCGTCGACTTCGTCCTGCCGAACGCGTACATGGTCATGGACTCGAACCATGGCTTCAAGATGATCGGGATGGGCCGGCTCGTCGCGAACGACATCGTCCGCGGCGGCGAGAACAGGCTCGACCCGTTCAGGCTGGCGCGCTACGAGCGCGGCGTGACGCACGCCGTCTCGCACTCGCCGTACCCCTGGAACTGAGGAGCGACGCGGCGGCCAGGGCGACGGCGCCGAGGCCGACGCCGGCGACTCCGTCCCAGCGCCACGCCTGCCACGCGAGGCCGGGGACGTACGCGCCGAAGGCTCCCGAGCCGTAGTAGATGCTGAAGTAGACGGCGCTCGCGGCACCGCGGTCGACGTCCGCCGAGGCGGCGACGCCCAGCTGCAGTGCGGTGACGCCGCTGAACATCGCGACCGTGATGAGCGCGAGGCCGAGCGCGAGCGTCGGGAGCAGGTCGGGCAGCGAGAGGAGGACACCCGTCCCCGACGCCGCCACCGCCGCGAGCGCGGCGCTCCGCCAGCCGATCGGGTCGGCGAGCCTGCCGGCCCACGGGCCGGCGGCCCCGAGCAGCCAGAGCAGGAAGATCAGCGCGCTGACCGCAGGGCCGAAGCCGAACGGCGGCGCCTCGAGCCGGTAGACGACATAGGAGAAGACGCCGACGAACGTGAAAAACAGTGCGCCGCCCGCGAGCGCGATCCGCAGCAGTTGCCCGTTCCGGAGCTGGCCGAGGATCCCGCCGCCACGCCGTCCGCTGCGCGCCGGCGCTCCGACGTCCGGCAGCGAGCGGGCCATCACGACGAGCCCTGCGGCAGGCAGCACGGCGAGTCCGCCGACGGCCCAGCGCCATCCGACCACCGCGGCCAGCAGCGCGACGCCGACACGCCCGATCAGCCCGCCCGCGACGAGCGCCGAGACGTAGACGCCCATCGCCCGGCCGCCGAGCCACGGTCCGAACGCCTCCATTACGTACGGGACGCCGACCGCGAGCAGCCCCGGCATGCAGAGCCCCTGCAGCGCGCGGCATGCGAGCAGGGCCTCGAAGGTCGGCGCGAGCCCGGCGGCGACCGTGGGTGCGACGAGCAGCCCGCTCGCCAGGACGATCGACCGGCGGCGGCCGATCCGGTCCGAGAGGGGCCCCCAGATCCAGACGCCCGCGGCGATCGCGATCACTACGGTCGAGACCGTCAGGCCCGCGTGCGCAGGCGAGACGCGGAAGTCCCGGCCAAGCTCCGGGAGGATCGCCTGCGTCGAGTACATCGTCGCGAACATCCCGGCGCTCCCGAGCAGGAAGCCGGCCATGCCTGCGGCCATTGTCTGGGGGCCCGCAGTTTGCGACGATCCGCTCCACCTGCGTCCGGATGGAGGTGCCATGAAGACGATTGTGGTCGGATACGACGAGACGGAGTCGGCGAAGCGCGCGCTCGAGCGGGCCGCCGAGCTCGCCCAGGCCTTCGGCGGCAAGCTGATCGTGACGAGCGTCGCGCCGGTGATGATCGGCATCGCGCGGACGGGAGGCGCGATCGACCCGACCGATTCCCCCGAGGAGCACATCGCCGAGCTCCGGCACGCGCGCGAGTTCCTCGAGTCCAAGGGCATCCAGGCCGAGTTTGTGCCCGCCGTCGGCGAGCCGGCCGACACAATCGTCGAGCTGGCCGAGGAGCGGAACGCGGACATGATCGTGGTCGGAACCCGCGAGCCGAACGTCCTCGAGCGGCTGCTCGGCCAGAGCGTCAGCGCGTCCGTTTCCCCAAACGGGCAACGGTATTGCCCATTACGACATAAAGCCCTTGACACCGCCCGGCAGCGCCGGTTACACCCCATCTAGCCCGGCCATGTTCCCCTGCGCGTAAAGGAGTCGCCCGAGATGGCAGTCGTCGAAAGAGGTCCGACGCAAGTCCAGGAGGTGCTCGCCAAGGGCGCCGTCCCGGACCCGTATCCGACCTTGGAGCTCGCCCGGAACGACCCGGCCCGGCTCGACAAGATCCGCCAGGTCCGGAAGTTCATCGACGACAACGGGATCAAGTACATCTTCTTCCAGCAGGTCTCCGTCTCGGGCCACGTGAACGGCAAGGGTGTCTCGGCGACGATGTGGGAGAAGGTCGCCGAGGCCGGCTACCAGCTCGTCTACGGCGCCACCGCCGACCTCTTCGTCGACCAGCAGGACCGCTACATCGGCTTCGGCCCGGAGGAGTCCGAGCTCGCGGCGATCGCGGACGTCGACACCTTCAGGCAGCTTCCGTGGGACAAGCGCGTCGCCCGTGTCTTCTGCGACTGCTACGACACCGAGAGCGGCGGCCTGCTCGAGTCGGATCCCCGCCAGAACCTGAAGCGGATCATGAACGAGGTTGAGCAGGAGCTCGGCTACACGTTCCTCTGCGGCATCGAGCCCGAGATGATGTGGCTCAAGAAGTCGGACGACCCGAACAAGGCGGAGGGCATCACGAAGCCGTGGTGCTACCACATCAACCAGTTCGAAGAGCTCCGCGACATCATCCTCGACGTCGTCGACTACGGCGAGCAGCTCGGCATCCATCCGACGTACGGCGACCACGAGGACTCGCCGGGCCAGCTCGAGCTGAACTTCCTCTTCGACCGCGCGATCCGCACGGCCGACAACCTCTCGACCTACCGGCAGATCTGCGCCGCGGTCGCGCGCAAGCACGACGTCGTCGCGACGTTCATGCCGAAGCCGTTCACGGGCGTCTCCGCGAACGGCGCGCACCACCACTTCACTCTCGTCGACGAGGAGGGGAACAACGTCTTCTACGAGCCGGAGGGCCCCGCGAAACTGTCGGAGATCGGCCTCCAGTTCATGGGCGGCATCCTCGAGCACTACCGCGGCCTCTGCGCGATCACGGCGCCGACGGTCAACTCATACAAGCGCTTCTGGGACTTCGGCTTCTGGGCGCCGATCTACAAGGACTACGGCTGGCAGAATCGGACGACGCTCGTGCGCGTCGCGAGCGGCGGCCGCTTCGAGTTCCGAGCCGTCGACTCCGCCTGCAACCCGTACCTGACGCAGGCCGCGCTCCTGAAGGCCGGGCTGGACGGCGTCAAGCGGAAGCTCGACCCGGGCCCGCCCCAGCAGCGGAACGTCTACGACGTGCTCGACGAGGGCGTCGACGTCCCACGCGTCCCCGGTCACCTCGGCGAGGCGCTCGAGGCGCTCGAGCAGGACGAGGTCGTCAAGAGCGCGCTGCCCGGCCGCCTCTACGATGTGTACATGCACTACAAGCGCGACGAGTGGCAGCGCTTCCTCGGCGCCGTCACCGACTGGGAGCGGGAGCGCTACCTGGACATCCTTCCGTAGTTATGTGCGGGATCGCAGGGATCATCTACGGCAACGGCCAGAGCGACGTCGGCCGCGACATGACGCGGATGCTGCAGTCGATGAAGCACCGCGGGCCCGACTCGACCGGCTACGCGCTGTTCGGCCCGCGGAACGACACACTCGTCATGCGGTACAAGCTCGCGGACGCGAACGACGCGCGCGACTACGACTTCGACGACCGCATCCGGCGCAACAAATACGTCGTCGAGCAGCGGCTGCGGAAGATCGGCGCGCAGATTCACGACATCGGCGTCGAGACCGACTCCGCCTACCGCGTCACGTTCGACTACGCCGGCGACATCAAGGAGCTCGCGGATCTCGTCGAGGACGTGCCCGGCGCCGAGGTGCTCTCGCTCGGCCACTCGCTCGAGATCGTCAAGGATCTCGGCGACGCGGAGACGGTCTCGAACCAGTACGACCTCGGCGGCTTCCAGGGCACCCATGCGATCGGCCACGTGCGGATGGCGACCGAGTCGGACGTCGACATCTCCGGCGCGCACCCGTACTGGGCGTACCCGTTCAACGACGTCGCCGTCGTCCACAACGGCCAGCTGACGAATTACTTCCAGTGGAAGCGGCGGCTCGAGCGCAGCGGCCATCGCTTCCAGTCCGAGTGCGACTCGGAGATCATCGCCGTCTACCTGGCCGAGAAGATGAGCGACGGCGCCTCGCTCGAGGACGCGATGCGCGACAGCCTCGAGGAGCTCGACGGCGTCTTCACGTACATCGCCGTCACCGAGGACGCGCTCGGCGTCGCGAAGGACGAGATGGCCGCCAAGCCGCTCGTGCTCTACGAAGCCGACGACATCGTCGCCCTCGCCTCGGAGGAGATCGCGATCCGCGCGATCATCGACCACGAGATCGACACGTACGATCCGTTCGAAGGCGAGGTGCTCGTGTGGCAGCGGTAGTCGGCGAAGGACGGATCACCTATGACGCGCGTGGGCTCGCCGAGCCGCACGCCGAGGCGCCGCGTGTCGCGGAGATCCAGGACGGACGCGCGACCTTCGACGCCCACGATCTCTCGACGCGGCAGATCAATCTCGAGCTGCGCCGCCTCGTCTACGAGGAGGGAATCACGGAGGTCACGGTGTGAAGCACTCGCTCGGCGTCGGCATCCTGACGCGCTGCCGGATCCGCTTCGACGGCAGCCTCGGCTACTTCGGCTGCGGGCTGATCGACGGGCCGGAGATTCACATCACCGGGCGCGTCGGCTGGTCGGCATGCGAGAACATGATGTCCGGTGTCGTCGTCGTCGACCACAATGCGGGCTCGCTGACGGGTGCCGCGATGCGCGGCGGCGACCTCGTCGTCAAAGGGCGGGTCGGCGCGCGCACCGGGATCGACCAGAAGGGCGGCTCGATCATCGTCCTCGGCGACGCGGGCTCGATGACCGGCTTCATGATGCAGCGCGGCCGGATGGTGCTCTGCGGCGACGTCGGGCCCGGGCTCGGCGACTCCATGTACGACGGGACGATCTACGTCGGCGGCAAGGTCAAGGCGCTCGGCATCGACTGCGTCCCCGGCGAGTGGACGGACGCCGACACGGAGTTCATCGAGCGGAAGTTCCGGATCTACGGGCTCGGCTCGCCGCCGGACCTCCAGAAGTTCGTCTGCGGCAAGAAGCTCTACAACTACGACAACTTGGAACCTGCGGAAAGGAAGCTGGTCCTCTGATGGCCGAAGAGCACGTCCTCGGTCACAGCCGCATCTTCACGCCGGAGGTCATCAACGACATCCACGTGAAGGCCGACCTCGGCCGCTACCGGATGCGCGGGTTCTCGATGTTCAAGAAGATCCCGCACTGGGACGACCTGATGTTCATGCCGGGCACGCTGACCCGGTTCGTGATCGAGGGCTACCGCGAGAAGTGCGAGACGAAGACCGTCCTCGGCGCGCGCTTCGCGAAGAAGCCGATCGAACTCGACATCCCCGTCTACATCACCGGCATGAGCTTCGGCGCGCTCTCGATCGAGGCGAAGATGGCGCTCGCCCGGGGCGCGTCGATGGCGGGCACCGCGACCTGCTCGGGCGAGGGCGGGATGATCCCGCCGGAGCGCGACCTCTCGACGAAGTGGTACTACCAGTGCATCCAGAGCCGGTACGGGTTCAACCCGCACCACCTGATGCTCGCCGACGCCTGCGAGTTCTTTATCGGCCAGGGCTGCAAGGTCGGGCTCGGCGGCCACCTGATGGGCCAGAAGGTGACCGAGCAGGTGGCGGAGATGCGCTCGCTGCCGCCCGGGATCGACCAGCGCTCGCCGGCGCGGCACCCGGACTGGCTCGGGCCGGACGATCTCTCGCTGAAGATCCAGGAGATCCGGGAGGCGACGGACTACCAGATCCCGATCCAGCTCAAGCTCGGCGCCGCGCGCGTGTACGACGACGTGCGGATGGCCGCGAAGTGCGGCCCCGACGTGATCTACCTCGACGGCGCGGAGGGCGGCACCGGGGCCGGCCCCCACGTCGCGACGGAGGAGACGGGCATCCCGTTGATGGCCGCGATCCCCGAGGCGCGGCGGGCGCTCGAGGACGTCGGCCTCGCCGACGAGATCGACCTCGTCGTCGCGGGCGGCATCCGCAACGGCGGCGACGTCGCGAAGTGCCTCGCGCTGGGTGCGAAGGCCGTCGCGATCGGCCATGCCGGCCTCGTCGCGCTGAACTGCAACAAGGAGATCCCGGGCGTCACCGACTACGAGGGCACGATCGGCGTCCCCGCGGGCCAGTGCTACCACTGCCACACGGGCCGCTGCCCGGTCGGGATCACGACGCAGGATCCCGAGCTGCGCAAGCGGCTCGTCGTCGAGGAAGCCGCGGAGCGCGTCTACAACTTCCTGCACACGCTGACGCTCGAGCTGCAGATGCTCGCGCGGGCGTGCGGCAAGACGAACGTCCACTCGCTCGAGCCGGAGGATCTTTGCGCGCTGACGATGGAGGCCTCCGCGATGGCGAAGGTCCCGCTCGCCGGCACCGACTACATCCCCGGCGTCACCGAGGAGCGCACCCTCGCCGAGATGAAGCGCATGCTCGAGCGGCATCTCGCCTACCCGGTCGACTACCTGCCCGAGGAAGCGCCGGAGCTCGCGCCGTGAGCTTGCACGAGCCGGAGAAGCAGACGTCACTCGACGCGGAGTACCTCGCGGGCCGTCGCTTCCCGTACCAGGAGGACATCTCGCTCGTCGAGGACATCGACCTGGAGGCGGCGACGCCCGGCGAAGACATCAACTGGCTCGAGGACGTTGAGCTCCTGCAGGAGGAGGGCGTCCCCGCCGTGTTCGACCGCTACTCGAACTCGTTCCTGAAGATCTACTTCCCGATCCCCGCGGGCCGCGAGAACGAGCTCGCGCGCAAGGTCCTCGTCAAGCATCTCCAGTCCGGCAATTCCTACGGGATCGTGCTGAAGGAGAAGCACACGAAGTTCCCACAGCCGCAGCTCGGCCCATGGGTCGCGGGCTCGAAGACGGTCGGCGCCGACTGGAAACCGCTCCGCGAGCCTCAACCCTTGAACCTAGGAGGCTGAGCATGGCCGAAAAGATGTGGGGTTCGGAGCCCTTCTGGGGCCTGGGCTACGAGTGGGACCCCGACTGGGTCTACACCGACCGCCAGAAGGAGCTGCGCGCGACGCTGATCGAGCTCTGCGAGAAGGAGCTGCGCGCCAACGCGAAGCGTTCGGACGACGAGCTGCTCTTCCCGCGGCGCAACCTCGAGCTGCTCGGCGAGCACGGCTTCCTCGGGCTGACGGTGCCGGAGGAGTACGGCGGCCTCGGCGAGAACCACGTCGCGTACTCGATGGTCTGCGAGACGATCGCGCGCTACGGCTGCGCGTCGACCGCGATGTGCTACGTGATGCACATCGGTGCAGTGAACGCGATCATGCTGCGCCCGACCGACGCGCTGATCGACAAGTACATCCGGCCGCTGAACAGCGGCAAGATCGGCACGCTTTCGTACTCCGACCCGGAGACGGGCTCGCACTTCTGGTACCCGGTCTCGTCCGGTGCCGAGCGGTCGAACGGCGGCTACAAGGTGCGGAAGAAGGCATCGTGGACGACGTCCGGCGGCTTCGCCGATTTCTACGTCGTCCAGACGACGAGCCCCAACTTCACCGGCTACGACGACCTGTCCGTCTTCGTGGTCGACGGCGACGTCGTCGAATCGCAGCCGTCGCTCTGGGATGCGCTCGGGCTGCGCGGCAACCAGTCGGGTCCGCTCGAGGTTCCGAACGTCGAGATTCCCGCCGACCAGCTCGTCGGCCCCGAGGGAGACGGCGCCACCTCGAACGACGAGTCCGTCGACCCGTGGTTCCTCATCGGCTCGTCTTCGGTCTGGAACGGAATCGCGCTCGGCGCGATCGACATCGCGAAGCGGCACACGACGCGGAAGCGCCACGTCGACGTCGGAATGCGCGTCGCGGACTATCCGACGATTCAGGATTACGTCGGCGAGGCAGTGATGGACACGAACGCGTGCCGCCTGTTCGTGCTCTCGGTCGCGCAGGCGATGGACCAGGACACGGACAACAACAGGAGAGTGCTGAAGCCGGGCGAGCTCGCACGCGCGAACTACCTGCACTGGGCATGGCAGATCAAGTTCGAAGCGGCGAAGAACGTCGCGCATCACGTCGACAAGATGCTCCACGCGTGCGGCGGATCCGGGTACAAGCGCGACATGGAGCTCGAGCGCTACCTGCGCGACGCCAAGGCCGGCTGGGTGATGGGTCCGACGAACGAGGTACTGCGCCAGTTCGTCGGCAAAGCCGTCCTGCTCGGGTTCGAGTCGCTCGACTACTGGAACCAGACGTACAACCGGCGCGCGGTCGAGAACGAGCTGAAGAAGCTCGACGCCGCCGGCAAGCGGGAGCTCGCCGAGCAGCTGCTCCAGGAGGCGGACGAACAGGCGGCGAAGGAGCCGGCGAAGGCGGGGTAATGGCAACTGCGACCCGCCCGCGGCTGCTCGTCCCGGGGCTGCTCCCGGCTGACCCGACGCGGGAAACCTACCGCGTACGGCCGGGGGCGTCGACGACGGTCGTGCTGCAACCGGACGACCGGCTGACCGTGCGCGACGTGCACGGCGCGCAGCGCGCGCTGCTGCTCTCGGAGGAGTTCGGGGCCGCCGACCTGTTCGGGCCGGCGTCGCCGCCGGGTGCGGAGGAGACGTTCCGCGCGACGCGAGCCGGCGCCGTCACGGTCACGGCGCCGGACGGCGAGCCCGTCGTCGCCGGCGGCGTCCCCGCCTCCGACCTCCAGCTGGAGATCCGCCGCGCCGCGCCGCGCGCGGAGCTCGAGCCGGCGCTGCCGGAGCCGCTCGCCGATACGCGCCTCGAGTTCGAGGTGCCGCGCGCGTCCGCGCTCGCGTACGAGGTGAAGGCAGGGGAGTGGATCCAGGTGATCGACGTGAAGGGGCGCCAGTGCTCCGACTTCCTCGCGTTCCACTGGGAGAAGCTCCAGGACGGGAAGGAGCGCGGCCTCGACTCGACGACGACGCGGTCGCTGATGGGCAACGCGTACCCGAACCCCGGTCTCTACGGGAAGTTCTACGACCAGGACCAGGAGCCGCTCGTGGAGGTCGTGCGCGACACGGTCGGGCGCCACGACACGTTCGGGCTCGCGTGTTACGCGAAGTACTACGAGGACCTCGGGTACTTCGGCCACGTCAACTGCTCGGACAACTTCAACGGGCAGCTGCTGCCGTACACGATCGCGCCGCGCAAGGGCTGGCCGGCGCTGAACCTCTTCTACAACACGTCGTTCGACGCGGACAACTTGCTCGTCGCGGACGAGCCGTGGTCGCGGCCGGGCGACTACGTCCTCTTCCGCGCGCTGACGGATCTCGTCTGTTTGTCGAGCGCGTGCCCCGACGACATCGATCCGGCGAACGCGTGGAACCCGACCGAGGTTCACATCCGCGTCTATCCGGCGAAGGAGCGCTTCTCGGCCGCGATCGCGCACCGCGTCACACCGGACGCGCCGCCGAAGCTGACGAAGGAGACCGCGTTCCACACTCGCACGTCGCAGCTGACGAGCCGCTTCACCGACTACAACGGCTACTGGCTGCCGACCGCGTACGACAACTACGGCGCGGTCGCCGAGTACTGGGCCTGCCGCGAGGCCGCCGCGATCATGGATCTCTCGCCGCTGCGCAAGTGGGAGATCCTCGGGCCGGACGCCGAGGAGCTGCTGCAGGCGACGATGACCCGCGACATTCGTCGCCTCTCCGACGGCCAGGTCGTTTACACCGCGGTCTGCAACGACACCGGCGGGATGATCGACGACGGCACTGTCTTCCGCATCGCGGCGACGAACTTTCGCTTCGTCGGCGGCTCGGAGTACGACGGCGTGTGGCTTCGCGAGCAGGCCGACCGGCTCGGCCTGAGCGTCTGGATCAAGGAGTCGACCGACGAGCTGCACAACGTCGCCGTGCAGGGGCCGAAGAGCCGCGAGCTGCTCGCGCCGCTGATCTGGACCGCGCCGACGCAGACGCCGTTCGCCGAGCTGAAGTGGTTCCGCTTCTCGGTCGCGCGGCTGGGCGGCCCGCAGGGGCTGCCGCTGATCGCGTCGCGCACCGGCTACTCCGGCGAGCTCGGCTACGAGCTCTTCTGCCACCCGAAGGACGCGCCCGCTCTGTGGGACGCGGTGATGGCGACCGGCGGCGTGACGCCGCTCGGCCTGGAGGCGCTCGACATGCTGCGGATCGAGGCGGGGCTCATCTTCGCCGGCTACGAGTTCGACGACCAGGTCGATCCGTTCGAGGCCGGGATCGGCTTCACCGTGCCGGCGGACAAGGAGGACGACTTCGTCGGCAAGGACGCGCTCGCCGAGCGGCGCGAGCATCCGCAGCGCCGGCTCGTCGGGCTCGAGCTCGAGGGCAACGAGACGGCCGGCCACGGCGATTGCGTCCACGTCGGCCGCCACCAGGTCGGCGTCGTCACGAGCGGCGTCAAGTCGCCGGTGCTGAAGAAGAACGTCGCGCTCTGCCGGATGAACCTGCGCTACGCCGATCCCGGCACGGAGGTCGAGGTGGGCAAGCTCGACGGGTTCCAGAAGCGGATCCCGGCGACGGTCGTCCGCTTCCCGTTCTACGACCCTGACAAGACACGGCCGCGCTCGTAGTCGACGTCGCCGCGTTCGAGCGCGACGGGTTCGTGATCGTGGAGGAGGGGCTCGTGCCGCAGGATGCGCTGCCGCTGCTGCGCGAGCGGTTCCTGCGCCTGTTCGAGGGCGAGTACGAGACGGGCATCAAGCCGGACGAGGTGAACTGGATGCCCGGCCGCGATCCCGAGGACCGCACGCGCCAGATCTGCAACGGCTGGAAGGCCGACCCCGTCGTCGCGGCGCAGGTGCTCTCGGAGCGGACCGGCCGGCTGACCGCGCAGCTCGCGGGCTATCGCGGCGTGCGCCTGTTGCAGGACAACCTGCTCTGGAAGCCGTCGGGCGCGAAGGCGATCGGCTTCCACCAGGACGCGTCGTACGCGGACTACCTGGTGCCGCCGGAGATGATCACCTGCTGGATCTCGCTCGACGACCTCCCCGCCGACGCGGGCCCGATCGAGTACGTGCGCGGCTCGCACCGCTGGCCGCGGACGCCGCCGGAGCGCTCGCAGTTCCACGCGCCCGAGGACTGGCTCGCGCCTGCGCGGCACGCGCGGCCCGAGGACGCCGACTTCGAGGTCGTCCCGGTCGCGGTGAAGGCCGGCGGCGGCTCGTTCCACCACGGTCTGACGTGGCACGGTTCGCCGCCGAACGAGAACGCGGCGGTCGCGCGGATGGCGCTCGTTTCCCACATGCTCCCGGTCGAGGCGCGGTTCCACGAGACGAACGTCGACCTCGTCTACTCGCGCTACCGCCGCCGGGGCGACCTCTCGCTCGACGAGTCGTTCTTCCCGGTGATGTGGGACGAATCGGGTTACCGGACGCCGTGGCTCGCCGAGCTGCCGGACTTAGTGGCTCTGAGCCACTAGCTCGGGCCCGTGCGGACGACGAAGACGTCGCCGTCGTCGCGCCGGGAGGGCGGTGGGCCGTCCTCCTCGCGCCAGTACGCATGGGCCTGCAGCGTGAAGAGCTCCGAGTAGGCGCCGCGCGCCTCCATCAGCTCGTCGTGGCTGCCGTGCTCCGTCACGCGACCGTGCTCGAGGACGTAGATCCGGTCGGCGGAGCGCACGCTCGAGAAGCGGTGCGAGATCAGCAGCACCGAGCGGTCGGCCAGGAGCACGCGGATTCGGTCGAACAGGCGGCTCTCGGCGCGGGCGTCGAGCGCCGCGGTCGGCTCGTCGAGGATCACAAACGGCGCGTCGCG
>VAWW01000039.1:25278-30244 GCA_005884575.1 Actinomycetota bacterium | reverse complement strand
CCCGGCGACGCGCGCGGTGTGCCAGACCCGGTTCCTCGCCACCTCGTCCTCGTAGCCGTGGACGCGCACGATGTGCTCGAGCGGGACACTCGCCGGGAGCGGGCCGTTCTGGAAGAGCCCGCGCACCTCCGCAGCGATTCGCTCGCCAACGGTCGTGATCCCCGCGTCGGCCCAGGACAGCGGCCGCGGCAGCGCAGCGCGGAACACCGGATAGTCGCGGGCGCTGACGAGATGCAGCGTGCCGCGCATCACCGTCGCCTTGAGCACGTCACCGCGGACGAGCGCCCGCTGCAGCGCTTCGCGCCGAAAGCCCTCGATGCGGCTCCAGAGTCCGACGTACGGACCGAAGGCGCGCTGCGCCTGCAGCCCCGCGACCCGCTCGACCGTCCGCATGACGGGCACGCGCCGGCGGTCGAGCAGGAGCTGCCGTGCGAGCGTCGCCCGGTTGAGCTCGCGGAGCGAGAGCGTGCGCACGCGCCTACGCTACCCGGATGCCTCCCGTCGTCCGCATGGCCCCGAGCCCGACCGGCTTCCTGCACATCGGCGGCGTCCACACCGCGCTCTTCAACTGGCTCTTCGCGCGGCACGAGGGCGGCGAGTTCCGCCTGCGGATCGAGAACACCGACACGAGCCGCGAGGTCGACGAGGCGACGCAGCACATCGAGGAATCGCTGCGCTGGCTCGGCCTCACCTGGGACGGTCCGGTCACGTTCCAGCTCGACCGGATGGAACGCTGCGAGCAGGAGGCGCGTCGGCTTGTCGACGAGGGCAAGGCATACGAGGACGAGGGCGCGATCCGGATCCGGATGCCCGACGAGGGGACGACGGGCTGGGACGATCTGATCCGCGGCCGCGTCGAGGTCGCGAACGAGACGATCGAGGATCTCGTCGCGATCCGCGCCGACGGCCGGCCGACCTACAACTTCGCGTCACCGGTCGAGGACTGGCTCGACGGAATCACGCACGTCCTCCGCGGCGACGACCACATCTC
Source organism: Actinomycetota bacterium (assembly GCA_005884575.1). Taxonomy (GTDB): domain Bacteria; phylum Actinomycetota; class Thermoleophilia; order Gaiellales; family Gaiellaceae; genus AC-16. The sequence continues at coordinate 29,253 of VAWW01000039.1, read as the reverse complement.
GAACACGCCGAAACAGATCCGGATCCTCGAGGCGTTCGGCGCTCCGGTACCGCAGTACGGCCACCTCGCGAACATCCTCGGGCCCGACGGCAAGAAGCTCTCGAAGCGCCACGGCGCAGTCGGCGTCGACGAGTTCCGTGCGGAGGGTTACATCCCCGAGGCGATCGTCAACTACCTCGCGCTGCTCGGCTGGAGCTACGACGACAAGACGGAGATCATGACGGTGCCCGAGCTGATCGAGCGGTTCACGCTGGAGCGCGTCGGCGCGAGTCCTGCGGTCTTCGACTATGCGAAGCTCGAGCATTTCAACGGCGTGCATCTGCGGATGCTTCCGCCGGACGAGTACGCCGAGCGGCTCGTCACGTACCTGCGGGAGCAGGGGTACGACTGGAACGAGCAGCTCATCCGCGCGGCGGTCCCGCTCGTGCAGGAGAAGATCTCGCGCCTGGGCGAGTTCCCGCAGTTCGCCGGCTTCCTCTTCCGCGACGTGCAGCCGGATCCGGCGCTGCTCGACGGCGGGGCGCCGATGCTCGCCGCGGCGCGCGAGGAGCTCGAGCGCGTCGAGCCGTTCACTGCGGATCGGATCGAGGTCGCCTTGCGAGCGGCGGCGGACCGCCTGGGGCTGAAGCCGCGTCAGGCATTCCAGCCGATCCGCGTCGCCGTGACCGGATCGAAGGTGTCGCCGGGTCTGTTCGAGAGCATCGAGCTGCTCGGGCGGGAGACCGCGCTCGAGCGGCTCAATGCGGCCGCCGGCCCCTCATAGGCAGCGGCTTCGGAGGAGCGAGCGGGTCGAGCGCGCGCTGGAACTCGCGCCACGAACGGTGCCGGAACTGTTGGGAAGGGAGGGGAATGTTCATCTCTGACGGTTCTTCCGATGCTTCCTCGCGGCCCCGGCCGGTCTCGCGATCGGCAGGTAAAAATCTCATTTTCAAAAAATAAACGACCTTCGACAAGGCCCGGTTACGGGAAAAAGGTGACTCTTTGGCAACCGCTACACTCCGCCGCCGTGGGGGGCAAGACGATCCTCGTCGTGGACGACAACCCGGCGATCCGCCTACTCTGCCGCGTCAACCTCGAGCTGGAGGGGTTCCAGGTGGTCGAAGCGGCGACCCTCGCCGAGGCGCGCGACCGTCTGGAGGACGACGGCGTCGACGCCGTCCTGCTCGACGTGCACGTCGGCGCGGACGACGGCTACGAACTGCTCCGCGAGCTGAACGACCGCGAAAGCCCGATGCGCGTCGCGCTCCTGACCGGCTCAGCCGACGTCGCCACGGTCGACGCACGGCTGGCGGACGCGGTGATCCCGAAGCCGTTCTCGCTCGACACGCTGTGCGCGATCGCGCGGACGCTCACCGGCGCAGGCTCGCCGTCCGGATGTCGGTAGCCACCGTCCGGACACCTGCGGAGTTCGAGTCCGAGCTCCAGCGCTACCTCTACGAGCGCTCGGAGGAGGGACGGGCGGTCCGAGTCGGCGAGAAGGAGACCTCGGAGCAGGCGGCGATCGTTGCGCGCTATGCCGACCTCTTCACGCACCGCCAGCTCGACGCGCTGCGCAAGGCCGAGTCGGCGGCCGGAGCGGACGATGCCGAGCGTCTCTATCGCCTTCGTAAGACCTGCGAGTCGGGGATCATCTCGGCCGAGCTCGCGGAGCGCGAGGACGAGCTGGAGAACCGGATCCTGGCCGCGCGCGTGACGTTCAAGGGCGAGGAGCTGCCGCTGCGCTCGGCGCAGGCGCGGCTCGCGGTGCTCTCCGACTACGCCGACCGCGAGGAGCTCGGCTGCATCCACACCGACGCGAGCGCGGAGTTCAACCCCGAGCGGCTCGACCTGCTGCGCGCGTCCGAGGAGCTCGACGCCGACCTCTCCGGCGAGCCCGATCCCGTCGCACGCAGCGACGAAGAGAAGGGCATCTCGCTCCGCGAGCTCGAACAGGTGCTGCTCGTCGCCTCGGACGAGAGCGCGGTCGCGTTCGCGGCGCTCCGCGAGCGGTGGTTCGACCGGCTGCTCGGGCCGGAGCGGGAGGAGATCCCGAGCTCCGCTCACACCGCGTACATCCGGCGCCTCTCGCCGCTCGACGACGTCTACACGAAGGAGCGCGCGGTCCCGGTCTGCCTCGAGACGATCGCCAGCATCGGCTTCGAACTCCAGGCGTGGCCGAACATCCGGCTCGACCTCGACGACCGTCCGCAGAAGTCGCCGCGGGCGTGCGTGATCGCGTCCGATCCGCCGAAGATCGTGCACCTCATCACGCGTGCGCAGGGCGGGATCCATGACTACCAGGCGCTGATGCACGAAGCGGGCCACGCGCTGCACTACGCCGGGATCGACCCGCGGCTGCCGTACACGTTCCGACGGCTCTCGCGCGACCACGCGTTGACGGAGATCTACTCGTACATCTTCGAGGCGATCACGAACGAGCCGGGCTGGCATGCGCAGCACTTCCGCGACGAGGCGGCGGAGAACGCAGAGGCGACGCGCTTTCTCGAGGCGCTGCTGTTCCGACGCTACGTGGGCAAGCTCCGCCACGAGCTCGCGTTCTGGTCGCGCTTCCACGACGACGGCGGCACGCCCGACGGATACGCGGAGTTGCAGCGGGAGATGACCGGACTCCGCTACGACCCGCGGAACTACCTCGCCGACATGGATGCGGGCTTCTACTCGGCCGACTACCTGCGCGCGTGGATCCGCTCGGCGCAACTGAAGCGCTACCTCGCCGCGGAAGTCGGCGAGGACTGGTGGCGGAACCGGCAGACGGGGGACCTGCTCCGGAGCCTCTTCGCCGAGGGCACGCGGCCGGCGAGCGAGGAAATCGCGGCGCGCATCGGCTTCGACCCGTACGACACGGCCCCGCTCGTCGCCGAGCTCGTCGGCTAGCCCGTCACCTTCGCGTGGATCTCGCGCGTCAGCGCGGCGACCTGCTCGGTCAGGTCCTTGTCCTGCTGCGTCAACGTCGTGTTCGACTGCAGGAGATCGGTGAGCTTCTTGACGGCTTCCGCGACCTGCAGCTCTGCCGCTCCGCCGTCTTGTTCTCATGTTCATGGAGCTTCTCGACCGCGTCGGTGTGGAGCTTGTCGCGGTCGGCCTGACGCGTCTGCGCAAGAAGGATCAGCGGCGCGGCGTACGCGGCTTGCGTCGAGAAGACGAGGTTGAGCATGATCCACGGCCGCGGGTCCCAGTGATCGACGAGCGATACGGAGTTCAGGACGATCCAGGCGATCACGATCAGCGTCTGCCCGATGATGTACTGCGGCGTCCCGAAGAAGCGTGCGGTCTTCTCCGCGATGCGCCCGAAGGCATCGTCGCCGAAGGCGTTCGCCATCGGCCGAGGTTAGAGCAGGCCCCGGACGATCTCGTGGATCGCGCGATCCTCGCCCTGCACGTCCTTGCGCAGGAGCTCGTCGAGCTCGATCCCGACGAGCAGGATGATCGCGCCGACGTAGAAGTAGGTCATGATCACGAGGAAGACGGCGAGGCTCCCAGGCGCCGTTTTGAAGTTCGCGACCGATGTGACGTACCAGCGGAAGATCAGCGACTCGACGAGCCATGCGACGACGACGACCGTCGCGCCGCCGGTCGCCCATTTCGTCGCGCGCCGCTCGGCCGGCGCGAGGCGGACAACGAGGCCGAAGGCGAGGCCGAGCAGCGCGATCGCGGCGACCCAGCGGACGACCGCAAACGGGAGCCCCCAGGAGCCGTGCACCGTGTGCCGCAGGCCGAGCCCGAGCAGCAACGCACCGCCGAGCGCGGCGATGATCACGACTGCGATCCCGATCGACAGCGGACGCCGGATCATCCACGACCGGGTCTCCTCCGTCTCGTAGATCCGGTTCAGTGCGCCCATGATGGCCCGCACGCCCCCGGAGACCTCCCAGACGGCGAGCAGCGACGCGAAGACGAGCAGGCCGACGGAGTTCCGCTGGAAGATCGTCTGCACGGTCTCGTCGATCCCCGCGAACACCCCCGGCAGCACGCGCG
>VAWW01000039.1:8915-25227 GCA_005884575.1 Actinomycetota bacterium | reverse complement strand
CGACGAACGCCTGCATCGCGATCGCCGACGCGTATGTGAGCAGGTCGTGCTCGCGGAACAGGCCGACCCAGAGGTCGACCAGCCTCTTCAGCTCGCGCTTGCGGCGTGCGCGGGTGGGCACGCGGGGCGCGTACCCTCGGCTAGCCTCCCGGGAACCCATGAGCGTTCAAATAGCCACAGTTCGCGAGCGGACGAGCATCCCGAGCCAGATCGTGACGCTGGTCGCCGTCGTGGCGCCCCCTGTCGGCGTCGCCTCGGCGATGGGTCTCCTGTGGGGCGTCGCCTTCCACTGGGTCGACCTGATCCTGCTCGTGTCGCTCTACGTGATCTGCGCATTCGGGACGACGATCGGCTTCCACCGGTACTTCACGCACAGGGGCTTCGAGGCCCGCACGCCGGTCAAAGGGGCGCTCGCGATCCTCGGCTGCATGACGATGCAGGGACCGCTGACACAGTGGGTCACCGACCATCGCAAGCATCACGCGCTCTCGGACAAGGAAGGCGACCCGCACTCGCCGCACGTCGGTCACGGCGAAGGGGTCGTCGGTGCGATCCGCGGCTTCGTGCATGCGCACGTGGGCTGGCTCTTCACGCTCAAGGGTCTGGAACGCGGCAGGGAATACGGCCGGGATCTCTACGACGACACCCTCGTGCGCTGGATCGACCGGCTGTACATCCTCTGGGTCGCCGTCACGCTCGGGATCCCGTTCGCAATCGGCTACGCGGTCGGCGGCACCGTCGGCGCGGGAGTCGAGGGAATGGTGTGGGGAGGCCTGCTGCGGATCTTCCTGTACCAGCACGCGACGTTCAGCGTGAACTCGATCTGCCACATGTTCGGCCGGCAGGCCTACCGGTCGCGTGACGAGGCACGGAACAACTGGCTCGTCGCGGTGCTCGTCTTCGGCGAGGGATGGCACAACAACCACCACGCGTTCCCCGCGTCGGCGCGGCACGGTCTGCATCGATTCCAGGTCGACCTCTCGTGGCTGGTGATCCGGGCGATGGAGAAGCTGAAGCTCGTGTGGGACGTCAGGGTCCCGGACGCCGCGCAGCTCGAGCGTCGCCGGCTCCCTCAGCCCAACGGCTGAGCCGCGCCGCGACGAGCTCTGCCCACTGGTGCGCGCCGGGCAACGGAACGGCATGCCCTCGAGACGCGCGCACGGCGACGCCGTGCAGCGCGCCGCGGACCAGCGTGTAACTCCCGTCCACGCCGAGAGCCCGCGCGCGCTCGAAGCCGCGGCGTGAACTCTGCGGCGACACGCCCGGGATCCAGGGCAGCGAGCGGTCGAGTGTCCCGTGGAGGACGTCGAGGCGCCGGCCGCGCAGCGCGTCCAGCGACAACCGCTCCGGGATCCACGGCGCGAGTCCGAGCACCGCATCAACGGTTGGTTCGTCCGCGGCGCGGATCGCAACGGCGCCGCCCATCGAGTATCCGAGCAGTAGCGTCCGCGGCGCGCCTGCGTCATGCACGGCCCCGCGCGCGTCCTCGATGCACCACTCGAGCCGCCGCCACGACTTGATGCGGTACCTGACCTCGACGAAGGCGACCGCCGGAAGCGCCGGCGCGAGCCGGCGGGCGAGCCACTCGAGCGAAGCGCTCCACGTGCCCTCGACCTCGCGCGCCTGGCCGCCGTTGACGCAGACGACCGCGGCGCGGTCGGTCGGCCCCGTGACGCGCATCTCCACGGGGATCAGGATCTCGCCCGCTTTGGCCGTTGTAAACCGGGCGAATCCGACTAATGGCCGCTACTGTTAACAATTGTCGGAGCGGACCCGAGACGCTTGCGCCGCAACGAGTCCGGGAAGCTCGCCAGCTCGTCCGCTCCCGGCAGTCAGGGCGGCCCGCTCTCTCCAAGCGGGCCGTCCGCTCTCTTCTTCCGACAGAAAAAACCCCGCCCGTGGACGCGGGGTTCTGAGAAGGCGCAGACGGGATCTGAACCTTGCTGCAAATCAGGCTCTTCTTGGCGCAAGGTCTGCACCGGTCGAGCTCGCCTGAGGCGCTCCGGAGTGGTGACGAATTGGTCGAGCGTGAGCAACGCGGCGTCTCGGCTGTGCCCGGAGAGATCGGAAGCCGCAGCGCGATCGATGGCTGCGCCTTGCGCCATCGCGCTCGCTCGGCTCCTTCAACTCAACAAAGAGCACGTGGGTGGGCATGGTGCCGATGTTCTCGCCGCTGTGTCTCTGCGCGTCGAGCCAGCGAACCAGGCCCGGCTCCAATGTGACCTCCGCGACTCTCGCCCGCTTCGCCAATTACCGCCGGTCGAAGCCGCTCAACGTGACCATGACGCTGTCGGGACGTTCGTGTGGGCTTGTCCGCTGGCCAGTGGCTCGGCCCACCGTCTGCTCCTTTCGTCGTCTGCCTGGCCGCGCGTAGTGCTCGTGGCGCCGCATCTTCGGCGAACGCTCCCAAAGCGCGCGAGCGGACCGCTCGTCAGCGGCACACCAAGGAAGGCTTGGTTTGCTCAATGTCGGTTCCGCCCACGATCGCTCAACCGCGCTGGCTGGTTTGCGAAATCGAATAGTCTGCGGGATGCTCGCAGCATGAGCCGCTCTTGGCGGCGGTTGACGGAGTTGGTGCATGCGTTCGCCGCGGTCTCGCGCAACAAGCGTCTTCGTCGCGTCGAGTTCGCATATGCAAGCTCGGTTGCCAGCGAGACCGCATACCTCGTCGCCCTCGGCGTCTTCGCGTACGAGGCCGGGGGCGCATTGGCGGTCGGCTTCGTCGGGCTCATCCGAATGTTGCCCGCCGCTCTCGCAACCCCGTTCGCGGCATTGCTCGGCGACCGGTACAGCCGCGAGCGTGTGCTCCTGTTCGTCGCGCTCGGAAGCGCCATCACGCTCGCGAGCTCGGCTGTCGTTTTCTACCTCGGTGCGTTCGCGGCGCTGATCTACGGGCTCGCAGCATTCCACGCGGCCGTCTCGACGCTGTTGCGGCCGGCGCTGGCCGCGCTAGTGCCTTCGCTGGCGACGACGCCGGAGGAGCTGATCGCCGCGAATGGGGTTTCGATGGCCCTCGAAGGGGTGGGCACATTGATCGGGCCTGTTGTCGGCGGTCTCCTCGTCGCCATCGCGAGCCCCGGCATCGCCTTCGCGTTCGGTGCTGCCGCGTATATGCTCGCCATGCTCCTCCTGACGCAGGTTCAGGTTGTGGCGGGCCTCTCGCGGTCGGCACCGACGGATGCGCCTCGGACCCGAGACGCGCTCGTGGCAGGGCTCCGGGCTGTCGTGACCGAGCCGAACCCGAGGATGGTCGTGGTGCTCGTCGGCGCGCAGACCCTGGTGCGCGGGGCGCTGAACGTGCTCATCGTTGTGGCCACGTTTCGCCTTCTGGGCGTCGACAGGGCGTGGGTCGGTTACCTGGCCGCTGCAATTGGGGCGGGGGGCGTGCTTGGTGCGTTCGTCTCGCCTGCGCTCGCAGGTCGCCGGCTCGCAATTCCGTTCGGCGTCGGGCTCATCCTCTGGGGACTTCCGATCGCGCTCATTGCGGCTTGGCCAGACCCCACCGTCGCCCTCGCCCTCCTCGCCGTGGTTGGATTCGGGAACAGCATCGAGGACGTCTCGGCGTACACCCTTCTCCAGCGCATGGTGCGCGATGAGCTGCTGACCCGGGTCTTCGGCGTGCTCTTCGCGTTCGCCGTCGTCGGTCTCGGTCTCGGCTCGATCGCCGCGCCGGCGCTTGTCGCCGCGTTCGGCGTTCGCGGCGCGCTGATCGCAACCGGCTCCTTCCTCGTGGTGGCAACGCTGGTCGCGTGGTCCCGGTTGGTCGCCATCGACGCGGTTGCGCCTCCGCCGGCGCGCGAACTCTCACTTCTGAGCGTGGTCCCCTTGTTCGAACCTCTGTCGGTCGCCGCCAAGGAGCATTTGGCGTCGCGGCTCGGCGCGCGTTCGGTTCGCGCCGGCGCGACGATCGTCTCCGAGGGGGAGCCGGGCGACTACTTCTACATCGTGGTCGAGGGCCACGCCGATGTGACAATCCGGGGGGCGCACGTAAGGAGCCAGGGGCCCGGTGACTATTTCGGCGAAATTGCCCTGCTCCGCAATGTTCCGCGGACGGCAACCGTTACTGCTCGGGAACAGATGGAGCTCTGCACGATCCGGCGCGAGGACTTCCTCGCTGTCGTCACCGGGCACCCGGCTGTTCGTATGGCCGGCGAGGCGGTCGCGCGCGAACGGTTGGCGATGCCGGGCGAGCCTGCGGAACCGCTCGCCACGCCGAAGAGCTGATTCTCGCCGGCCGATTCAGGCGACGCTGAGCGGCCGCGCGGTCCTGGAAAGACGAGCCGTGTGATCCGGCGCCGACACGCTGTGGTGAGCGGACTGGATAAGGGAGGGACCGCGAGAGCGGCCCCTCCCTTGGTCAGGTCAGCCGAGCGGCTGGAAATAGTGGGTCGCCATGTAGTGGGCGACCTTCATGCTGAGTACTTTCGCCTGTACGTCGGCGGTGCGGAAGTGCAGGCCCGCCCAGATGCGCGCGTCGATGATCTCCTTGAGAGGCTCCGAGAAGCGATCGAAGTAGCGCGTCTCACCGCCGAAGCGGCTGCTCGTCACGCCGAACCGGATTTTGTCGGTGCCGAAGAACATCTGTAGGACGCGGAGGCTCGCGCCGTCGATGCAGAGGTGTCCGGACGGGTGCTCGGGATAGGGGGCCGTGAGGAGTGGCATCCAAGACGTGTCTGGTTCCGTTGCGGGATTGCCGTCTCGGTCGGCCTGTTGGATCGCCGTCCAGGGCCGCCAGAAGTCCCAGTAGTACTTGTCGTTCCAGCAGTTGATCGCGGCGTCGGCGGAGGCGAGGTTCAGAATCGCAAACAGGAGGCGCTGCCCCCGACGTCGACGTCGTATTGTGTGTCGTTGGCGAGATTGCGGGCGACGCCGTTCCAGAGTAGGGCCGGTCCTCCGGCGCTCTGCCACCAAAGCGCGATGTGTGTTTGCTCGGGCGTGCGGATCGTGCTGTTCACCGAGCCGAGCGCCTTCACCTCGTTGAAGTCCTCAGCGTAGGCGGCACTGGTGAGCGCGTTCGGGCCGTCGGTGCGGAACTGGGAGGAACTCTGCCGACCCAGGGCGTCGGGTCGAGGATCGGCAGCAGCGTGATCGGATCCAGGAGCGGCTGCCAATGCCCAGGGTCATAGTTCGGTGCCGTGTCGATTCCTGGTTCAGCATCCACGTAGCCCTCGAACGTGCCTGCTGTGTCCGTCGGTCTGAAGGTCGACGGGCGCGATCGGCAGTTCTTCACGAGTATCTTCAGCGCGGATAGCAGCCGACCGCGACGTCCGCGCGGTTGGACTCGATCCAGCATGTGGACGCTCGAGCTCGGAATTTCGCGTGATCCGTGACTGCGGGCTCGATAACGCTCGTCGCTGCGACGAGTTGCGTGCGACCTCTGCCTGCCTAGGTTGCCAGCGCAAGCTGTGCCGCGAGCAGGGCTAGGTAGCTCGTTGTCGCGGCGAAGCCGCCGAGCGGCCAAGCGCCGCGATTCGCGAGCATGTGCGCGGTCGGCGTTGCCGTTCCGATTGCGACGCCGATCGAGAGCACGTGGAAGCCTGCCCACAGCGCCGGCTGCGGCGCCTCGATGCGCACGTGAGCGGTGAGCCTGCCGAATGACGCGACACCGACGAGCGCAAAGCCGCCGACCGCGCCGAGCATGAACAAGAGTGCGTCAGGCGTGCTCGGGCTCGGCTACGTGCAGTAGAAAGGCGCATACGGGATTCGAACCCGTGCCGCCGCCGTGAGAGGGCGGTGTCCTAGGCCACTAGACGAATGCGCCGGGCGGGAGGATTAGTCTAGCGACCGCCCGGAAAGGCCGTTCTCCGTGTTCGGGCGCTGGAAGAGGAAGCGCGGCGGGAGCCCGGCCAAGCAGCAGGGCGACCCGCACGAGCTCGACCGCGAGGGCGATCCGCGGGGCGGCGTCCAGAGCGACGGCTACCGGCATGCGGATCCGCGCGAGATCGTGACGGACGAATCGGTTGCGATGAGCGGCCCGGGCGGTGCGCCGCAGGAGGGCACGAGCCCGGACGCGCGCCGCGACGAGCAGCGCTCGGACTAGTCCGCGTCCTGGTCCGGATAGCCGCACTCGAGACAGACGTAGCGCGGCTCGCCGTCGTCGTCCTCCCGGATCCCCATGGTCACGCCGCAGGCGGGGCAGATCGGCGGCCGGTCGTCAGGCTCGGTCACGGGATCGCGGCGTGAGCGGCAGCTTTCGGAGCTGCGGGACAGGGATTCGAACCCCAACTTCCTGATCCAGAGTCAGGCGTCCTACCGTTAGACGATCCCGCAACGGGCCGCGGCATTGTAGCGGTCAGATTTCCAGGCGGTACATCGGCACGAGGCGCTTCTCCTCCTCGGTGTCGATGTGCGCGACGACCTCGACGAAGGGTTCGAGGCCGCTGCCGCGCAGCTTCGCCTTCAGCAGTCCGTCGACCTGGAAGATGCCGGACGAGTTGTTCATGACGATCTCGATCCGGATCGGCTTCTCCTCGCCGTCCTTGATCTCGACGTCCTCGATCGCCGCCGCCGAGAGCGAATGCATCGAGACGCGGCCGTGCTCGAACGGGATGCGCGAGCGGCCCTTCGCCATGTCGAGCGCGTCGGCGACGCGGATCAGCCCGGCCTCGAGTGTCAGCGGGACGCCGTCGGCGCGATGGCTGATGATCGCCTGCAGGACCTCGGAGACCACGACCGTGAGGTCCGGCTCGTCGTACAGGCCCGCGAGCAGCTCGCGCAGCTTCGGCTCGGCGAGGAAGAGGCTGAAGTCCTCGTGGCCTTGCCGGTGGATGGACATGCCGATGCAGTGCGTCAGCGCCGCGAGCGTGACGACCACCTCTGCGTCGTCACGGGTCATCCCGTAGTCCTTGACCATCGCGGGCTCGATGCCGTGCTTCGTCAGCTGCCGCAGGAGCTTCAGGGCGATGTTCGTGACGATCTGGATGTGCACCCAGGAGTGATCGTTGATCTCCATGCGCGCGACTGCGTTGACATTCGAGACGTGCCACCATCCCTTGAGCTGGCGGTCCTCGTTCACGCGCTCGACGAGCGCGCGGAGCTTGCGGTTGCCGCGCACCGGCACGTTGATCCGCATCCGCTCGACGGCCTCGGCAGGCGTCAGGCGGATCTCGCGCTCAGCCTCGGCGGCGACCGGCTGCTCGATCCGCTCCTCGGTCTCCTTGTCGAGCGCCATGGCGGGAAGCCTACGCGCGCAGAGCAGGCCGAGGCGCGTTACTTTAGGCGCGGGGCTGTCAGCGGCGCGCCTGCTGACGACGAGCTCTGCCCGTCACGGAGACCGGGTCTGGCTCGCGACGAGCAGGACAGCTGTGCGGACCTTCTTTCGACGGACTCGGCCTCGAGCTCGTCCCCCGCGGGATCGTCCCGGACGGGCAACCCTGGCCGTCGTCGACGTCGCAGCGGACGCGCTCGGCGCGGTCGAGACCTGCGGGCGGCTGTACGCCGAGTATCCCTCGCTGCCGCTCGTCGCCCTGCTCTGCTGTGAGTACGCCGTGACGCCGGGACGCTGCGAGGGCTGCTCACCGCCGGCGTGACGGGCCTACTCGACCTGGCCGTCGAGCCCGAGGACGTCCGCGGGTCGCTCGAGCACGCGGCACGCGCCGAGAGCGTCATCCATCTGCGTCTCGGCCGCGGCGGCAGCATGCTGCTCGCGACGTGCTGAACGCGAACCCGGCGCGGCGCGACGTCCAGCTCGAGCTGCTGGGACTCCTCGCCGTCGGTCTCACCGATCGTGAGATCGGGTCGTCTACTTATAGCGGTGGTACTGGATGTTGCCGCCGCCCAGCAGGGTCGGCGGCGGCTCTGCGAGATTCGGGTTGTCGGTGGTCAGGCCGAACGTGTCGACGTTTCGGCCCGGCTCGCCGACACCGCCCTGGACGTCGACGGGCGTGCCGTTGACGGCCAGGCCGACGATCTCGGCACTGCCGCTTATTGCCGCCTTGCCGTTCGAGCAGGTCATGTCGGCGTTCGCCAGTCGGCGGCCCAGTCGCCGTACAGCGACGTGTAGAGCCCGCCGCGGCGGAGGAGCTCTTCGTGCGAGCCCTGCTCGACGATCCGCCCGTGCTCGAGGACGACGATCAGGTCGGCGTCGCGGATCGTCGAGAGGCGGTGGGCGATGATGAAGGCCGTCCGATCGGCGAGCAGGATCCGCAAGGCCCGCTCGATCTTCTGCTCTGTGCCGATGTCGACGGAGGAGGTCGCCTCGTCGAGGATGAGGATCCTCGGGTCGGCCAGCAGGGCGCGGGCGAAGGCGACGAGCTGACGCTGGCCGAGAGAGAGCCGCGAGCCGCGCTCGCCGAGCTGGGTCTCGTAGCCGTCCTCGAGCCGGAGGATGAAGTCGTGGGCGCCGACGGTCTGCGCGGCGCGCACGATCCCGTCCGGGCGCGCGTCGGGACGGCCGAAGGCGATGTTCTCGGCGACGGTGCCGGCGAAGAGGAAGCCCTCCTGCGGGACGACGCCGAGCTGGCGGCGTAGCGACGCCTGCGTCACGTCGCGGAGGTCGACGCCGTCGATCGCGATCCCGCCGCCGGTCGGGTCGTAGAAGCGGGCGAGCAGCTTCGCGATCGTCGACTTGCCCGCGCCCGTGTGGCCGACGAGCGCGACCGTGGTCCCGGCCGGCACATCGAGGTCGATCCCGTGCAGCACCTCGGCGCCGCGGCCGTAGGCGAAGTGCACGTCGTCGAACACGACGCGCCCTTCGATCTGCTCGAGCGGACGGGCGCCGGCGCGGTCGAGCACCTCCGGCTCCTCGTCCAGCACGCCCGTGATCTTGTCCAGCGCGGCCGTGGCCGACAGGAACGTGTTGTAGAGCTGCGAGAGCTGCTGGACCGGATCGAAGAAGTTCTGCACGTAGAGCATGAAGGCGAAAAGCGTCCCGATCGAGACCCGGCCGTCGAAGTAGAGGTGCCCGCCATAGCCGAGCACGACCGACAGCGCGAGGGTGGAGAGGAAGTCGACGAACGGGAAGTAGAGGCCGCTCAGGACGACGGTCTGCTGGTTCGCCTGCCGGTAGTGCGCGTTGACCTCGCGGAAGTGTGCGATGTTGCGGTCCTCGCGCGTAAAAGCCTGGACGACCCGCATTCCCGCGATGTCCTCGGCGAGCGTCGCCGTGACGAGCCCGAGCCGCTCGCGCACGGCGCGGTAGGCGCGCGTCGAGCGGACCCGGAAGAGGACCGTCGCGATGCTCATCAGCGGGATCACGGAGAGCGTCGCGAGGGCGAGCCGCCAGTCGAAGATGAAGAGCGCGATCGCGGTTCCGAGCAGCGTCAGCGAGTTCTGGACGAGGCTGGTGACGCCGTCGGTGACGAGCTGGTCGAGCGCCTCGACGTCGTTCGTCAGCCGGCTGATGATCACGCCGGCGCGGTTGCGCTCGTAGAAGCCGAGCGAGAGCTTCTGGAGGTGCCGGAAGAGCTGCGAGCGCAGGTCGGCCAGCATCCGCTCGCCGACCCAGCCGGTGTAGTACGTCTGCGCGTAGCCGGCGATCCAGTTCAGGAGCCCCGCGGCGACGAACGCGCCGACGATCCACCAGAGCGCCGTCAGGTCGTGCTTGCGAATCCCGTCGTCGACGGCGAACTTCGCAAGCGCGGGCGGGAGGAGGCCGGTGCCGGTCGCGAGCAGCAGGAAGAAGATCGAGAGCGCGGTGCGGCGCTTGTACGGCTTCGTCAGGCGCGCGAGCTCGGCGAGCCGCCGGCGCGTGCGGCGCCACGACCAGTCGCCGACCTCCGCGCCGCGCTCCATCGTCAGGTGCGTGCCGGGCTGCCAGACTCTCATCGCGCGTCCTTTCTAGATACACGCGCGCGTGGGTAACTTCGGGTCCCGACCCTCCCCCTGCTCACGCACGAGCGTAACGCGAAAAAGCGCACACGTGTGTGACGAGATGTGCCGAAAGTGTGACGATTCGTCCTCACGACGCCGCCCTCGCCTCGACTGCGTCCGCGAACTGCCGCTCGAGCAATCCGTGCTCGTAGATCTCGCGGTAGACGGCGCTCGTGCCGAGCAGCTCCTCGTGCGTCCCGCGCGCCGCGATCCGGCCGTCCGCGAGCACGACGATCTCGTCCGCGAGCGCGATCGTCGACAGCCGGTGCGCGATGATCAGCGTCGTCCGGCCCTCCATCGCCTCGCGCAGGCCTGCCCGGATCAGCGCCTCCGTCGACGCGTCGACCGACGCCGTCGCGTCATCGAGGATCAGCACCCGCGGGTCGACGGCGATGGCGCGCGCAATTGCGAGCCCCTGCCGCTGACCGCCCGACAGCGTGATTCCGCGCTCGCCGATCACCGTGTCGTAGCCGTCCGGCAGCTCCGCGACGAACTCGTGCGCCTGCGCGAGCTGCGCCGCGCGCTCGATCTCGTCGTCCGAGATCCCGGGCGCGCCGAAGCCGATGTTCTCCCGCACAGTGGCGGAGAAGAGAAATGGATCCTGCGAGATGACGCCGATCGCGCGCCGCAGCGAGGTCAGCGTCACGTCCCGGACGTCGGCGCCGTCGATCGTCACGCGGCCCCCACTCACGTCGTAGAACCGCGGCACGAGCGAGGTCAGCGTCGTCTTGCCCGAGCCGGTGTGCCCGATGAGCGCGATCGTCCGGCCGGCCTCCACGTCGAGGTCGATGCCCTCCAGCACGGGTCGCCCCGGCGCGTACTCGAACGAGACACCGTCGAAGCGCACCAGGCCCGGTCCCGGCGGCAGCTCGCCGGCGTCCGGCCGCGTCGCGATCTCCTCCGGCTCGTCGATCACCTGGAAGATGCGCTCGCCCGACGCGGTCGCCCGCTGCGCCTGCCCGATCCACATGCCGAGCGACCGGAGCGGCACAACGAGCATCGTCACGTAGACGTTGAACGCGACGAACGATCCGATCGACAGCGTCCCGTGCGCGACCATTCGCGCGCCGACGAGCAGCACCGCCGCTTGGGCGAGCACTGGAATGAACGAGATCAGCGGGACGTAGAACGCACGTTGCCGGTTCGCAAGCACCGTCTGGTCGAAGACGTCCTCGGAGCGGCGCCGGAACTTCGTCTCCTCCTGCGGCTCCTGTGCGAACGCCTTGACAACATGGACGCCGACGATGTTCTCCTCCGCGACGGTTGCGACGTCGGCGAGCTTCTGCTGCACCTCACGCAACGTCGGATGCGAGATGTGGCTGTACCGGTAGGCGAGTACGATCAGCAGCGGCGTGATCGCCAGCGCGACGAATGCGAGCCGCCACTCGTACGCGAACAGCACCGCGGTCACCGACACGATCGTCAGAACGTTCTGGAAGAAGAAGATGAGCCCATACCCGAGGAAGAAGCGGACGCCCTGCAGGTCGACGGTCGCGCGCGACATCAGCTGGCCGGTCTGGTGGCGGTCGTAGAAGCCGAACGAGAGCCGGACGAGATGCGCGTAGAGGCGGTTGCGGACGTCGAACTCGACCCCGAGAGCGAGCCGCCCGGAGATCAGGCGCCGGCCGACCATCAGCACGGCCTTCACCAACCCGAGCACGACCATCAGCTCCACGAGGCGCGCCAGCTCGTGACCGTCGTGCGGGCGGATCGCCCGGTCGATCACGCGGCCGGTGATCGCGACGAGCGCGATCTGGCACAGCTGGGACCCGATCGCGAGCACGACCGAGATCCAGAGCGGCCACGAGTAGGGGCGCAGGAAGCTCAGGAGGCGCATGAACGTGCGGCGGTACGGGACGACGGCCATCGGCCCCAATCTAGCCGCGCAGGTCTAGCCTGAACCCGTGTCCGAGACCGCTCCCGACGGCAGTCCGGTCGACCTCTACGCGCAGCTGCCGCAGCGTGGTGAGGGCGAAATCGTCGCCCGCGCCGTCGGCCGCGACTCGGAGATCCTCGAGCTCGGATGCGGCGCTGGACGAATCACGAGGCAGCTGCTCGCCCGCGGCTTCCGCGTCGTCGCAGTCGACCAGTCCGAGGAGATGCTCGCGCACGTCGAAGGGGCAGAGCGTGTGCGCGCTGACATCGAGACGCTGGAGCTCGGCCGCCGGTTCGACGCCGTGCTGCTCGCGAGCAACCTCGTCAATGCGGAGAGCGACGAGCAGCGTCGCGCGTTCCTCGACACATGCCGGCGCAACGTCGCCGAGGGCGGCGTCGTCGTGATCGAGGGCCTCCCGCTCGGCTGGCGGCCGGCGCCGGACGAGAGCCGGCTCGGCGACATCGTCACGCGCGTCGTCGACGTCGCGGTCGACGGGGATGTGGTCCGCGGCGTCGTCGAGTACGAGCGGCACACTGACCACTGGCGTCATCCGTTCGCGATGCGCGTGTTCGACGAGGGCGGTCTTCGCGCTGCGCTGGCGGAGGCGGGTCTGCAGCTCCAGCGCTTCCTCGACGACCACGGCAGCTGGCTCACAGCCGTGCCAGCTCCGCGTGGACGAGCCTGAGCGCACGCTCGAGCCGGAGCCGGTTCGCCGGAGCGTTGAGCCAGCCGCTCGCGCCGGACGGGTGCGGCAACGGGACGACCATCCGGCCGTCCTGCTCGTAGCGCTCGCCGACGCACGCCGTCAGCTGGAGCGGTCCGAGGAAGTGGCGCGCCGCCAGACCGCCGACGGTCACGACGAGAGGCGGCCGGAGCAGCTCGAGCTCCCACTTCCGCCAGAAGGAACAGAGCTCTTGCTCGCGCGGCGTCGGCGTCCGGTCGCCGCGGCCGAACGGCGCCCTGCCCGGATAGCACCGGGTCACGGACGCGCAATAGAACGTCCGGTAGAACTCGTCCTCGTCCATGTCGAGCCAGCGGCGCAGCGTCTGGCCCGCGCGGCCCCGCCACGGCAGCCGCTCCTGGCCCTCGACGATCCCCGGCGCCTGGCCGAACATGTACGCCCGCTGCCCGAAGTACGGCGCGCGGACGGGCAGCGACTCGAGCGGGTAGCCGGCCTCGAGACACGCGCGGCAGCGGGCGATGTCACGCTGGAGCGACGTGATCGAGCGGTAGTTGGACTTGCGGACGGTCACGGCGGGAAGCAAGAGTGCCGTGAGATGAGCGTCCGTGCGCTGTTCAGCTTCCCGAATCCGGTCAACGAGGTGTCGGCGCGCCTCGTCGCGGCCGGCGTCGTCGTGCTTGCGGTCGTGACGCTCGCGACGCGGCAGGAGTGGCTGCTCGCCGTGCTCGCGTACGGATTCGTCGCGCGCGTCGCGACTGGGCCGACGCTGAGCCCGCTCGGCCAGCTCGTGACACGCGTCGTGACTCCGCGGCTCGGGCTCGAACCGCGCTACGCACCGGGGCCGCCGAAGCGGTTTGCGCAGGCGGTCGGCGCCGCGTTTTCCGCAACCGCGGCGGTGCTCGCACTCGGCCTCGGTTACGACACCACGCCGTACCTGCTCATCGGCGTGGTCGCCGTATTCGCGTTCCTCGAGGCCGCCGTCGGACTCTGCGTCGGTTGCAAGGTCTTCGCACTGCTGATGCGCACGGGCATCCTGCCCGAGTCGGTCTGCCGTGAGTGCACGAACGTCTGGGGCGTCTAGTGCCCTTTCCGCTCGAGGCGGTTCCCAACTTCTCTGAAGGTCGCGACGCGGCGACGTTGGACGCGATCGGTGCCGCCGTGTCGCAGCACGCCGAGCTGCTCGACGTTCACGTCGACGAGGATCACAACCGGTCGGTTTTCACGCTCGTCGGCCCCGAGGACGCGCTCGTCGACGCGTTGCTCGGGGGCATCGCGTGCGCGCGCGACCGCATCGACCTCCGCCGGCACGACGGCGCGCACCCACGGATCGGCGCGGCCGACGTCGTGCCCATCGTCCCGATCCGGCCGCAGGACCGGGAGCGCGCGGCCGCTACGGCGCAGCGGCTCGCCGAGCGCGTCGGCGCGGAGCTCGAGCTGCCGGTCTTCCTGTATGCGGACCTCGCACCCGGGCGCGGGCCCGCGTTCTTCCGGCGCGGCGGGCCGGACGAGCTGCAGCGGCGGATCGACGCCGGCGAGTTCGCTCCCGATTTCGGGCCGCGACGGCTGCATCCTGCCGCCGGCGGCGTGATCATCGGTGCGCGCCGGCCGCTGATCGCGTTCAACGTCAATCTGAGGAGCGCGAACGTCGAGGTCGCGCGCGAGATCGCCGCGGTCGTGCGCGAGCGCGACGGCGGGTTCCCCGGCGTCCGTGCCCTCGGCCTCGACCTGCCGCGGGCCGGCCTCGCGCAGGTGAGCATGAACGTCGAGGACTGGGAGGCTGCGGCGCTCCACGACATCGTCGCGCGCATCGAGCGGGAGGCGCGTACTCGCGGCGTCGAGCTCGCAGGCTCCGAGCTCGTCGGCCTGATGCCCGCCGGCGCCGCGGTCGCCGCCGCCGGCTCGACGCTCCGCATCGAGGGCTTCGATCCTTCCCACGTGCTCGAATTGCGACTACTCGGCGAGGACTAGTATCGACGCATGACGCAGCGCACGGCGATCGGGCTGACCGGCGACGATCTGACGGTCGCGGACGTCTGGTCGGTCGCCGTCGAACGCGCGCCGGCCGAGCTGTCGGACGAGGCTCGCGAGAAGATGCGGGCGGCGCGCGCGATCGTCGAGCAGGCGGCGCACGGCACGCGCGAGCATACCTACGGCGTCAACACGGGCTTCGGCCGCTTCGTGTCGCGCTCGATCCCCGAGGAGCTGACGGGCGAGCTGCAACTGCGCCTTCTCCGTTCGCACGCCTGCGGCGTCGGCGATTCATATCCGGACGAGGTTGTGCGCGCCGCCATGCTGTTGCGTGCGAATGCGATTGCGAAGGGCAACTCAGGCGCACGCATTGCCACCGTCGAGCTGCTCCTGGAGTGCATGAACCGCGGCCTCCTGCCCGTCGTCCCGGCACGCGGGTCGGTCGGTGCGAGCGGCGATCTCGCTCCGCTCGCTCATCTCGCGCTGCCGCTCGTCGGGGAGGGCGAGGCGTGGTTCGACGGCGAACGGCTGCCCGGCGCCGAGGCGCTCGCCGCCGCCGGACTCCAGCCGACGCGGCTCGAAGCGAAGGAAGGCCTCTCGCTGATCAACGGGACGCAGTTCATGGCTGCGACCGCGGCGCTCGGGCTCGTGCGGGCGCGTCGACTCGCGCAGGCGGCAGACCTCGCGTGCGCGCAGTCACTCGAGGCGCTACAGGGGACGAGTACGTCGTTCTTGCCGCAGATCCACGCGCTGCGCAGGTTGAAGGGGCAGGCCGACTCGGCAGCGAACGTGCTGCGACTGCTCGAAGGCTCGGCGATCCTCGCGTCGCACCGATGGTGCGACAAGGTGCAGGACGCGTACTCGCTCCGCTGCGCGCCGCAGGTGCACGGCGCCGCCCGCGACCTCCTGGACTACGTCGACTACACGACCTCGGCGGAGGTCAATGCGGCGACTGACAATCCGCTCGTGCTCGTCGAGGAGGAGATGCTCGTCTCGAACGGCAACTTCCACGGTCAGCCGCTCGCGTTCGCCCTCGACGTGCTTGCGATGGCCGTTGCCGAGCTCGCGAACATCTCCGAGCGGCGCGTCGAACGACTCGTGAATCCGAACCTCTCGGACGGGCTGCCCGCGTTCCTCACGACCGACGGCGGCCTCAACTCCGGGTTCATGATCCCGCAGTACGTGGCCGCGTCGCTCGTCAGCGAGAACAAGGTGCTCTGCCATCCTGCGAGCGTCGACTCGATTCCTACGAGCGCCGGTCAGGAAGATCATGTGTCGATGGGCAACGCGGCCGGACTGAAGGCGTGGCAGGTGCTCGGGAACTGCGAGCGCGCGCTGGCGATCGAATTGCTCGCCGGGGCGCAGGCCGTCGAGTTCCTCGCGCCGCTCGAGCCGGGACTCGGGGTGCGCGCGCTGCGCTCGGCGGTGCGTGAGATCTCGCCGCGGCTCCGGGACGACCGTCCGCTCGGCGGCGACATCGAAGCGGTCGCCGCGGCGATCCGCGACGGGTCGCTCATCGCCGCCGCGGAGGCCGAGGTAGGCGAGCTGCTGTGAGCGTCGCCGCCGATCTCGTCGAGTCGCTCGTCGGGGATCTCTCGTCTGTTCGCGCTCCTCGGGGAACGCAGCTGAACGCGCGCTCGTGGTCGACCGAGGCGCCGCTGCGGATGCTTCTCAACAACCTCGATCCGGAGGTGGCCGAGCGCCCCGAGGAGCTGATCGTCTACGGCGGCTCCGGCAAGGCCGCGCGCAATCACGCAGCGCTGCGCGCGATCGTCCGCACGTTGCTCGAGCTCCGCGAGGACGAGACGCTGCTCGTGCAGAGCGGCAAGCCGGTCGGCGTCTTCCGGACACACGAGGGCGCGCCCCGCGTGCTCATCGCCAACTCGCTGCTCGTCCCTCGTTGGGCCAACGGGGACGAGTTCCGCCGGCTCGAGGCCGAGGGGCTGACGATGTTCGGCCAGATGACGGCAGGCTCG
>VAWW01000039.1:0-8903 GCA_005884575.1 Actinomycetota bacterium | reverse complement strand
GCGGGCGAGAAGCACTTCGGCTCGCCGGATCTGCGCGGGCGCACGATCCTGACCGCGGGTCTCGGCGGGATGGGCGGCGCCCAGCCGCTCGCCGGGACGATGGCCGGAGCGGCCGTGCTGTGCGTCGAGGTCGACCCGCATCGGATCGAGCGGCGGCTCGAGACGCGCTACCTCGACGAGGCCGCGGACTCCCTCGACGACGCGGTTGCGCGGGTGCGTGCCGCCGCCGCCGACCGTCGCGCGCTCTCGGTCGGGGTGCTCGGGAACGCAGCGGAGATCGTTCCGGAACTCGCCGCGCGCGGCGAGCATTTCGATCTCGTCACGGACCAGACGGCTGCGCACGATCCGCTCAACGGCTACGTGCCGGTTGGGCTCTCGGTCGAGGAAGCTGCGGTGCTGCGCTCGTCCGACCCGGACGAGTACCTGCGGCGGGCGCGGGAGTCGATTGCGCGCCACGTCGAGGCCATGCTCGAGTACGTCCGAGCCGGCAGCTATGTTTTCGATTATGGCAACAACCTGCGAGGTGAAGCCCTTCGTCCCGGCCTATATCCGGCCGCTCTTCTGCCGCGGCGTCGGCCCGTTCCGGTGGGCGGCGCTCTCGGGCGATCCGGCCGATATCGCACGGATCGACGAGATGCTGAAGGAGCTGTTCCCCGACGATCCGCTCCTCCAGCGGTGGCTCGAGCTGGCGCCGGAGCAGGTGGCGTTCCAGGGGCTGCCCGCCCGGATCTGCTGGCTCGGCTACGGCGATCGTGCGAAGGCGGGGGTGGCCATCAACGAGCTCGTGCGTAGCGGCGAGGTCAAGGCCCCGGTGGTGATCGGGCGGGATCACCTCGACTCCGGTTCCGTCGCCTCCCCGTACCGAGAGACCGAATCCATGCGCGACGGCTCCGACGCCATCGCTGACTGGCCGATCCTCAACGCGTTGCTCAACACCGCAGCCGGCGCCACGTGGGTCAGCGTCCACCATGGCGGCGGCGTCGGGATCGGCAACTCGATCCACGCGGGCATGGTCGTGCTCGCCGACGGCACGGACGCGATGGCCGAGCGCCTCGAGCGTGTGCTGACGACCGATCCTGGCACCGGAGTGATGCGGCACGCAGACGCGGGCTACGACGAGGCGCTCGATGCCGCGTGGGAGCACGGCGTCCGGCTGCCGATGGTCGAGCCGCCCGAGTGAGCGACAAGGCTGCGGCGCCGTCGCGCCTGCTCGTACGCGATCTCGCACAGCTCGCGACACCGGCGGGAACCGACGCGCCGCTCCGGGGGCTTGCACTCGGCCAGGTCGAGCTGGTCGAGAATGCGTACGTCCTGTGCGAGGGCGCGACGATCGCGGCCGTCGGTCGCATGGCCGACCTCGATCGGCTGGAAGGCGACGTCGAGGAGCTCGACGGCCGCGGGCTCTGCGCGATTCCGGGCCTCGTCGATTGCCACGCGCACGTCGCGTTCGGGGGCGACCGCGTCGAGGAGTTCTCGCTCCGGGCTGCCGGCGCGAGCTACGAAGAGCTGCACGCGGCCGGCGGCGGCATCCTCTCGACCGTCCGCGCGACCCGCGCCGCCGGTGAGGACGGCCTGCGCACGACGGTGGAACGCCATCGCGGCTGGATGCGCGAACACGGCACGACGACCTTCGAGGGCAAGTCGGGCTACGGCCTCGACCGCGACACCGAGCTCGCCTCGCTGCGGGCGGTCCGCGATGCCGGCGGCATCCCGACGTGGCTCGGCGCCCACGCTGTCCCGCCCGAGTTCGACGGCGACGCGGACGCGTATCTCGACTTCGCGCTCGCCGAGGTGCTGCCGGAGGCTGCGCAGATCGCGGAGGCGGCCGACGTGTTCCTCGAGCGCGGCGCGTTCGACCGGGCGCAGGCGCGCCGCTACCTGGAGGCGTGCCGCGAGGCCGCGCTCGCACTCCGCCTGCACGGCGATCAGTTCACCGAGCAGGGGGCGATCCCGCTCGCGATCGAGCTCGGCGCGCGGTCCGTCGACCACCTCGAGGCGACCGGCGACGCCGGCGTCCGCGCGCTCGCCGCGAGCGACGTCGTCGGCGTGCTGCTGCCGGCGAGCGCGCTCTTCCTCGCGCGCCCGATGCCTCCCGGGCGGAAACTCGTCGACACAGGCGCGGCCGTCGCCCTCGCGACCGACTTCAACCCGGGCAGCGCCTTCTGCGAGAGCCTGCCGCTGATCTGCTCGCTCGCCGCGACGCAGCTGAAGCTCTCGCCCGCGGAGGGACTGGCCGCGATGACGGTCAACGCGGCGCACGTTCTGGGGCGCGCGGACCGCAAGGGCCGGCTTGCGCCCGGCTACGACGCCGACGTCGTCCTCCTCGACGCGCCGGACTGGCGGTACCTCGCATACCACCTCGGCGGCCGCCTCGTCGCCGACGTCGTGCTCGCAGGCCGGCCCACGGCGCTAGGCTGAACTCCGATGCCGACGAGAAAGCAACGCCGCCGCCGACAGAAGGAGCAGCGGCACGAGTACGAGTTCGTCACGTACGACGACGAGGGGCAAGAGATCCCCGTCGATTCGGCCGAGCTGAAGGCGCCGAAGGAGAAGTCCAGCAACGGCCGGCCGGCCGCAGCGGCGAAGGGGAGGACGACACAGGCGCGCGACCGCAAAGGTCGTCCGTTGCGCGAGGTCAAGCCCCCGTCGTGGCGCGCAGCGATCAAGCGGGCGGCGATCTTCGTCGTCGTCCTCGCCGTCTTCCTCTCCTTCGTCGGCGGCAAGAAGCAGTCGCCGGCGGTAAAGATCCTTCTGCCGCTCTTCTACGGCGTCGTCGGGGTCCCGTTCTTCTACTGGATGGATCGCGCCGCGTACCGCCGCTACCTCCGCGCGACCGGCCGCGAGGACGAGATCCCTACGGGCCGACGAAGTCCGCGCCGCTGACGGCCTTCTCCTCGGCTCGGTAGTGGCCGTCGCCGGGCCACGGGGCGAGGATGAGCAGGATCCGCGCGCCGCTCTCGCTCGCGATCGAGTGACGCTCGGATGGAGCGAAGGTGAAGAGCATCCCCGCGCCAGCGTCGACCGACTCGCCTCCGCTCTCGAACCGTGCGCGGCCCTCGACGACGGTCACCCACGCGCGCTCCTTCACCTCGTGCTCGCGTAGCTCCTGACCGGGTGCGATCGCGAGCATCACGGCACGGGTCCCGTCGGCCGTCTCGAGGACGATGGGGTCGCGCGTGCCGGCCGGCGCGTCGAGCTCCGTCAGGTTCCAGGAACGCACGGGGGCGAGCTTACCGGCCCTGGATAGACTCGTACGCCGATGCCGCTCGTCGTGGATCGTTACGAGCTCGGTCCGATCGGGACCAACTGCTACGTCGTCCGCGCGGAGCGCGGCGCGCAGGAGTCGGTCGTGATCGATCCCGGCGCAGACGCCGCTGCGCTTCGCCTCGAGCTCGGGCGGATGGGGACGCGATGCGCCGGCATCCTCGTCACGCACGGCCACTACGACCACGTCGGCGGCGTCGCCGACCTCGCCGAGGGAACGGGCGTGCACGTCTGGATGCCCGAAGCCGACAGCCCGCTGCTCGAGCGCTACGACGAGTTCGCACCGCCGGGAAGCGGCCGGCCCTACACCCCCGAACACCTGCTCGAGGGAGGCGAGACGATCGAGCTCGCGGGGATCGCGTTCGAGACGATTCCGATCCCCGGCCACACGACCGGCCACGTCGCATTCCACGCCGACGGCCGCCTCTTCTCCGGCGACCTCGTCTTCGCAAACTCCGTCGGCCGCGTGGACCTGCCCGGCGGCGACTGGAACACGCTGCTCGCCTCCGTGCGCAATCTCGCCGACCGCTTTCCGCCGGAGACGGTGATCTACCCGGGCCATGGCCCGGAAACGACGCTCGGCGCCGAGCTCGCCCGCAATCCCTTCCTTGCGGAGCTGCGCGCCTCGTGACGAAGATCGAGGCGCCGCGCGGAACCCACGACATCCTCCCAGCCGACCAGCCGCTCTGGCGGACGGTGACGGGGGAGATGGAGCGCCTCTGCGCGCTCTTCGGCTACCGGCCGATCCAGACGCCCGTGTTCGAGCACACCGAGCTCTTCGAGCGCACCTCCGGCGCAGGATCCGACATCGTCCAGAAGGAGATGTACACCTTCAAGGACCGCAGCGACCGCTCGCTCACCCTTCGCCCCGAGGGGACGGCGCCGATCGGCCGCGCCTACGTCGAGCACGGGCTGCACCGCGAGCCGCAGCCGGTGAAGCTCTACACGATCGCGACGATGTACCGCTACGCCGCACCGCAGAAGGGCCGCTATCGCGAGCACTGGCAGCTCTCGCTCGAGGCCCTCGGCTCGTCGGATCCCGCGATCGACGCAGAGGTGATCCACTTCTACGACCAGCTGCTCGCCAACCTCGGCGTAACGGACTTCGAGCTCCAGCTGAACTCGATCGGCGACCAGAACTGCAGGCCCGCATATCTCGAGAGGCTGAACGCATGGCTCGACGAGCACGCCGACGTGCTCGACGACGACGCGCGGCAGAAGCGTGCGACGAGCCCGCTCCGCGTCTTCGACGTGAAGAACCCGGACGTCAAGCGCGCACTGCAGGACGCGCCGAAGATCGGCGAGTCGCTCTGCGCCGAATGCCGCGCGCATTTCGACGACGTCCGACGCTACCTCGACGCGTACGGCGTCGAGTACACGCTCGAGCCGACGCTCGTCCGCGGACTCGACTACTACACGCGCACGACGTGGGAGTTCGTCGGCCCCGAGGAGGGAGCGCAGTCGACCATCTCCGCCGGCGGCCGCTACGACGGCCTCGTCGAGGAGATCGGCGGTCCACCGACGCCCGGCGTCGGCTTCGGCGCCGGAATCGAGCGGCTGATCTCCGCGCTGCAGGCCGCCGGAGTGATCGCGGAGCCCGACCGGATCGAGGTCTTCTTCGCCGTCGACGACGACGCGCCGCGCGAGCGCGTGCTGCAGGCGATGGCCGAGCTCCGCCGCGCCGGCCGCTCCTGCGACACCGACTACGCGGGACGCTCGCTGAACGGGCAGATCAAGCTCGCGAACCGGCTCGAGGCCCGCTTCACGGTGATCGTCCGCGGAGGCGACGCGATCCTCCGCGAGCGCGGCGAGCGCGACGTCGCCGTATCGCTCGACGAGCTGCCGGAGAAGCTGCCGGCATGAGCTGGCGGACGCACGGCGCGGGGGAACTGCGGAAGGAGCATGTCGGCGAGAAGGTGACGCTGGCCGGGTGGGTGAACACGCGCCGCGATCACGGCGGGCTCGTGTTCATCGATCTCCGCGACGGCAGCGGCATCGTCCAGCTCGTCGTCAACCCTGAGCGCAGCGCCGACGCGGCCGCCGCGGCGCACGGCGTGCGCAACGAGTTCGTGCTCCGGGCCGAGGGAGAGGTCGTCGCGCGCGAGCCGGGCCTCGTCAACCCGAACCTGCCGACCGGCGAGATCGAGGTGCAGGTCGACGAGCTGCGCGTCGTCTCGACGTCGACGCCCCTGCCGTTCCAGCTCGACGACGAGAACGTTGACGACAACGTCCGCCTGAAGTACCGCTGGCTCGACCTGCGGCGGCCGAAGCTGCAGCGCAACATCCGCCTTCGCGGGAAGATGGTCGGGACGATCCGCCGCGTGATGGAGTCGGCCGGATTCGTCGACATCCAGACGCCGATCCTATGGAAGCCGACGCCGGAGGGAGCGCGCGACTTCCTCGTACCGGCGCGGCTGCAACCCGGTCGGTTCTACGCGCTGCCGCAGTCGCCGCAGATCGCGAAGCAGCTGCTCGTGATCGCGAACTTCGAGCGCTACTACCAGATCGCGATCTGCTTCCGCGACGAGGACCTCCGCGCGGACCGCGTCCAGGAGATCACGCAGCTCGACGTCGAGATGGCGTTCCCGGACCTCGAGTTCCTGTTCGGCCTGATGGAGGAGATGATCGCGACGGTCTGGCGCGAGACGATCGGCCTCGAGCTCGAGCGGCCGTTCCAGCGAATGACGTGGGCCGAATCGGACCGCCGCTTCGGCACCGACAAGCCCGACCTGCGCTTCGCCCTCGAGATCGAGGACGCGACCGCGATCACGCGCGACTCGCAGTTCGGTGTCTTCAAGAAGGCGGAGGCCGTCCGCTTCATCCGCGTGCCGCAGGCGTTCTCGCGCCGCGAGCTCGACGCGCTCGAGGAGTTCGCGAAGCAGTGGGGCGCGAAGGGCCTCGCCTATCTCGTGTACGACGAAGAGGGCGAGGTGCGCTCCCCGATCGCGAAGTTCCTCTCGGAGCCCGAGCTCGAGGTATTCCGCAGCGATCCGGGCACGACCGTCCTCTTCGCCGCCGACACCTGGCCGATGACCTCACGCGTGCTCGGCGCCGTGCGGACGCACCTCGGCGAGACGCTCGGGCTGATCGACGAGGACGCGTGGTCATGGCTCTGGATCACCGACTTCCCGATGTTCGAGTGGGACGAGGAGGAACAGCGTTGGGGGGCGGTTCACCATCCGTTCACACGGCCGACGCCGGAGTGGGAGGGGCGCTTCGACCAGGATCCCGCCCACGCCGTCGCGCTCGCCTACGACTTGATCGGCAACGGCAACGAGCTCGGCGGCGGGTCCTTCCGGATCCACGAGCCCGGCCTCCAGGCGCGCGTCTTCGACCTCCTCGGGATCACGCCCGAGGAGCAGCGGGCGAAGTTCGGCTTCCTCCTCGACGCGCTCGCGATGGGCGCCCCACCCCACGGCGGGATCGCATTCGGGATCGACCGGATGCTGATGGTGCTGGCGAAAGAGGCCAATTTGCGGGACACGATCGCCTTCCCGAAGAACCAGGCCGGGATCGACCCGATGACCGGCGCTCCCACCGAGGCGCCGGAGGAACAGCTCCGCGAACTGGGAATCAAGGTGGTGGCGGAAACCAACTAAGGCATTCCACGGTCACAGCCGATGGGTACGTGCATACTTCCCCTGCGCGGGCCGCGCGCGTCATGACTAGGAGGGTTGGCAGGAAGATGGCAACGCAGGGTCCGGGGCAGGCACCTTCGGCCGCAGGGCTGACGGCGCTTCCGCGTCTCGAGGACATTCCGCAGGTCGGCGACGGTCTCGACGCCGAGCGCGTCCGTGAAGCGTTCGACGCGTTCCGCCGGCATGCGGCGCAGATGCAGGCGCAGCTGCGCGTGCTCCAGGCCGCCGGCCAGCGGTCCGGCCCGCAGGTCGAGCCGACCGGCCACGCCGTCCGCATGGACGCCCTCCACCTGATCCGCGCAGCGAGCGAGTTCGCAGACACGATCGAGCGGGATGCCCAGAACGCCTCCGCGACGCAACTCTCGCGAACGGAGGAGGAGGTCCGCCGCAAGCAGCGGGAGCTCCAAGAGCGGGAGGGCGAGATCGAGCGGTACCGCCAGGAGAGCGAGCGGCAGCGCAACGAGATCGTGACCGCCGCGCGGAACGAGGTACGGGAGCTGCGCGCGAACGCGGAGCGCGAGGTCTCGCAGGAGCTCCGCGAGGCCGAGGCACGCGCGGCCCGGCTGCTCGAGCAGTCGCGCCACCAGGCCACGGAGCTGACCAACGCGACGCGCGCCGAGGTCGAGCAGACGCTCGAATGGGCACGCGCCCAGGCCACCGCGATCCTCAGCCGTGCCCAGCACGGCGCCGAGCAGTTGCTCGCCGCCGCCGGGCTCGGCCAGGACGCGATCGGCCAGGTCGCCGAGGCGATCGTCCACGCCGCCGAGGAAGCGGCGGAGGCCTCGCGTCCGTCCGGCGTCCGACCGGCTTCCGCGATGGCCGGCCCGCCGTCCCCGGCGCCAGCGCGGCCCACGCCGCCAGCACCGGCGCCGCCCGCTGCGCCGCCGGTCGCGCCTCCCGTCGCGCCCCCGCCGGCGTCCGCGCCGCCGCCGCCCGCTTCGCCGCCGTCGTCACCGTCGCCCTCCCCGTCGGGCGCGCCGCCCGGCGAACGTCCTGCGATGCCGCCGGCGTCGCCGCCTGCCTCGCCCGGCCCGCCGCTGACCGGACCACCCACCTCTCGCCCGTCCGCGCCGGAGTCCGAGCGCGAGCGGAACGAGGAGGAGGAGCCGAGCGGGCCGCCGGACGAGCCGCAGGATTAGGCTTCCGCCATGCCGGTAGGGCCGGGCCCCAGATTCTTCATCGAGGCCGTCTTCATCGTCGCCGTGGCCGTGATCGCGGCGATCTCGAAGCTCAGCACACTCGGAATCATCCTCTCCATCGGCGCCGCATGGGCGCTCGTCGCGGCGGTCGAGTGGACGGCGTCGCGCCAGGGACCGCGACCCGCTCCCGCGGGCGACGCACCCGCGCCGCCTGCGGCGCAGAAGCGGACGCCGCTCGTCCAGCGGCTCCGCGGACGGCCGGGTCGTGCTGTTCCGGCGGCGCCCGAGCCGGCGCCGCTCGTCGATGAGTCGCACGTCCGGGTCGTGCCGAGCGAGAAGCCGGCCGCCCTGCCCCCGCCGGAGCCCGCGCCGGTCGCGATGCCGGTCGAGGCGGAGCCGGAACCCGCCGACGCCCGTCCCCCGGCCGAGCCCGTGTCGGCCGCCGCCCCGCCGGAGCCCGAGTCGCCCGCCCCGGCCCCGGCCGAGGAGGTTCCCGAGCCGGTCCAGCTCGCTGCGCCGCCTCCCGAGCCCGAGCCTGAGCCGGAACCCGAGCCCAAGCCCGAGCCTGAGCCTAAGCCGGAGCCCGAGCCCGAACCCGAACCCGAGCCCGCGCCGGTGCTCGCCGCGGCGCCGCCTCCTCGCCAGCCCGCGCCCGAACGCGCGCCGCAGCGTCTGCCGCAGCGCGACGTGATCCCCCTCGCCGCGCGCGGCGGCCCGATGGAGTGGAACCTGTGGGAGCTCGAGCGGCTGACCCGCGAGCACTCCGGCCAGGACGCGTTCAAGGACGAGGAGCGTTCGTACCTCCTGATGTACCTGCGTGAGTTCGCGAACCCCGACGGCGTCCTGCCGGTCGACTTCGACG
>VAWW01000045.1:10404-64793 GCA_005884575.1 Actinomycetota bacterium | reverse complement strand
CCGAGCCGGCCGCCCACAAAGCAACGGCCACGTCGAGGCGCTGCACAAGACCATCCTCGACGAGTGCTGGCGACCCGCACTCGCCCGCCACCTCCACCTCCGCCTCGAGGGCCTTCGCCGCCAGCTACGCAGCCACATCCACTACTACAACCACGACCGCACCCACAACGGCCGCCTCACCCGCGGCCGCATCCCCGCAGACACCCTCCACGGTGCCGACAAGATGAAGGCAACCAGATCAGCCGCACCTGTCGGCACATCTCGGAGTCGGTCCACCCTAGACGCCCGGCACGGATCGTGGGATCGTGACAGTGGTCACGATGGCGACCCAGCCGACGACGAGCAACGCTGCGGTCCAACGCGAACTCTGGGGCAGGCATCCCCGGGACTGGGCCGAGTTCCAGGAGGGTCAGCTCCGCAGCTTCTACGAGGCGATCGTCGCCGGCCTCGCAATCGGGCCGGAGACGCGGCTGCTCGACGCCGGCTGCGGATCGGGTCTCTTCTGCCGGATCGCAGCGGACGCAGGCGCGGACGTGGCCGGAATCGACGCCGCGCCGGAGCTGCTCGAGATCGCCCGCGAACGGACGCCCACGGGCACGTTCGTCCACGGCGACTTCGAGTCGCTGCCCTGGCCGGACGAATCATTCGATCTCGTCACCGGCATCGCGTCGTTCTCCTTCACCGCGAACCCCGCGACGGCGCTGCGCGAGGCCGGGCGTGTCCTGCGGCGCAATGGCCGCGTCGTCATCGGCACCTGGGGCCCGCCGGACCTCTGCGAGGCAGGCGTCGTCCTCGCCGCACTCGCGCAGCTCCTGCCGCACGAGCGCCACGATGCGCCGGGTCCTTTCCGGCTCTCGCTTCCCGGGCTACTCGAGGCGTTCGTCGCCGTCGGGGGGCTGGAGGTCGAGCGCTCCGAAGACGTCTTCTGCACGTGGCTGTACGCCAGCGACGAGATCGCACTCCGTGCGCTCCTTGCGGGCGGCTCGGCGGCCGCCGCGATTCCGCACGCGGGCGAGGAGGCCGTCCGCGCCGCGCTCATGCGGGCACTCGCGCCGCATTCGGACAGCGCAGGCGGCTACCGGCTCGAGAACGTCTTCCGTTACGTCGTCGCGCGACCGCTGGACGGATCGCGCGCCGAGTGGGATCGTGAAGGCGATCCGTAGGAGGAGGCCGCCATGACAGCCCGGCACGCAGAGGGAACCGCCACCGCGCAGCGCGAGCTCTGGGGGAGGCGGGCCCGGGACTGGGCGGCGATGCAGGAGGGCCAGGCACGGCCGCTGTTCGAGGCGGGCCTCGAAGCTCTGCGGATCGGGCCCGGCTCGCGTGTGCTGGACGTCGGCTGCGGCTCCGGGATGTTCTGCCGGATGGCCACGGACGTGGGCGCCGTCGTCAGCGGCTACGACGCGACGCCCGAGCTGCTGGAGATCGCGCGCGAGCGGACGCCGGCCGGCGACTTCTACGAGGGCGATATCGAACGGCTCCCCTGGCTCGATGACTCGTTCGACGTCGTCACGGGCTTCGACGCGTTCCAGTACGCGGCGCGACCGGTGGAAGCGCTGCGCGAAGCCGCCCGCGTCCTCGAGCCCGACGGCCGCCTGCTGATCGCCGGCTGGGGCCGGCCCGAGCAGTGCGAGGCCGGCGCCGTCATCGCGGCGCTGGCGCGTCTGATGCCGCCTTCCCCGCCGGGCGCTGCGGGTCCGTGGGCGCTCTCCGAGCCGGGCGCGCTCGAAGAGCTCGTCTCGGTAGCCGGCCTCACGCCCGAGCGCGGCGACGACGTCGTCTGCACGTGGCGCTACTCCACGCTCGACGGCGCGATCCGCGCGCAGCTGTCCTCCGGCCCGGCCGTCGCCGCGGTCGGCGAGTCCGGCGAGCCCGCGGTGCGCCGGGCGATGGAGTGGACGCTCGAGGACTTCCGCGACGAGGGCGGCGAGTACGTCCTCGAGAACGTCTTCCGCTACGTCATCGCGCGGCCCTAGGAGGGTTTGGCGGAATGGTGCTCGTTGCGCGGGTGCGATGGGCGCCGCGATGCAAGGACGCAGGGAGCCCCGATAGTGGTGACTATCGGGGCGACTGAGGACGCGGCAGCGCGGATGCACAGCGCGGCCGCGCGACATAGCCACTATTTCGCCAAACCCTCCTAACCGCACGTAGGCTGCGCCCGTGCTGGACGGGCGCGTGCGATCGGTGCTCGAGCGGCTCGAGCTCGAGACCGACCGGGAGAAGCGGCAGAACCTGCCCCGCGAGGTGCGTTCGCGGCAGGTCGAGCGCACGACCGGCCGGTTCCTGTTCGCCCTCGTGGCGCCGCAGACGGACTGCGAGGTGCTGGAGATCGGGGGCTCGCGCGGCTACTCCTCGATCTGGCTCGCCGCGGGCGCCCGCTACCTCGGCGGACACGTCCTCTCCACGGAGAACGACCCGAAGAAGATCGCGGCCTGGCGGGAGAACGTCGCGGATGCGGGGCTCGAGGACTGGGCCGATCTCGTCGAGGGCGATGCCCTCGAGACCGTGGCGAAGATCGACGATGTGTTCGACGTCGTCCTCATCGACGCCGAGAAGGACGACTACGAGGCGCTGTTCCAGGTGGCCCGCACCAAGGTCGAGCCGGGCGGGCTGGTCGTCGCCGACAACGTCCTCTCCCACGAGGAGACCCTCGGCGCGTACTCCCGGGCCCGCCAGGACGACCCGACCCTGGAGAGCGTCACCGTCCCGCTCGACCGCGGGCTCGAACTTACAGTCGTCCTCCGATGATTTTGCTAGCTTGCTGCTACCGCGGAAAGGAGGTGGTCCGGCAGTGATTTCAGACAGTACGGGCAGTGGAGGTACCAGCGGGTAGAGGCGTGTCCCCGGGACCCAACGGGGAATCGCCTAGCCAGCGTAGGGGACGACGCGTGACGCGCCGCCAGCCTTCCGAGGACTGAGCCGGAAGCGCCTCTACCACTTCAGCGCTGGTAACCGGTTCGAGGGCCGCCTTCGTGCGGCCCTCGGCTCTTAACCGGGAGAACCTAGGTTCCCCCCCGGGACCCCTTCCTGCGGGTGGCGTTTGTCTGGTGTGGCTCCGGCGCGAGCGCGGTCGCGCCTCCGCCGGCGGCTCGTCCCGCGTGGCCTTCGCCGAGGGTCGCGCGCGCGTGTGTTCGCGGCCAGGTATCTAACGCGCTTCGCGCGTTAGCCGTGGCCGAAGAGCGTGGCGTGGTTGGCGGCGGCGAAGGCACGATCTCTGCTGAGTAGGATTGGCGCGTGGGCTACGCGTTCGGATCGCTCGATGAGCTGGGCTCCGGGCCGGGCTTTCGGAAGATCCGCAAGCCGCTCGGCGTGACGGCGTTCGGGGTCAACGGGCTGGTCTATCCGCCCGGCTACGAGGGCTTCTTCCACTACCACGACGAGCAGGACGAGCTGTACTTCGTCCACGCAGGGCACGTTCTGGTCGAGGTCGAGGGCGAGACGCGCGAGCTCGGCCCGGGCGGCCTCTTCCACGCCGAGTCGACCACGCCGCGCAAGATCTCGAACCCGTTCGAGGAGGAGGCCGTGATCCTCTGCGTCGGCGGCAAGGACGGCTACGTCGGCCGCGACGGGCAGCTCGTGAATCCCGACGACCTAGCGAAGCGACAAGCGTTCGGACACTAGCGCGGAGCTGGCGCCGACTCGCCCGCCGGCCCCTCCACATTCACCCTCGGGACCCAGTCGAGCCAGCGCGGCAGGTACCAGTTCCACCGGCCGAGCAGCTGCATCGCGCTCGGCAGCACCACCGACCGGATGATCGTGGCGTCGAGCAGCAGCGCGACCGCGACGCCGAAGCCCATCTGCTGGAACATGACGAGGTCGCCGCGCGCGAAGCCGGCGAACACCGCGACGATGATCAGCGCGGCGCCCGTGATGATCCGCGCCGTCGAGGCGACGCCGTGGATCACCGCATCGGTGGTGTCCCCGGTCTGGTCGTAGCGCTCGCGAATCCGGCTGAGCAGGAACACCTGGTAGTCCATCGAGAGGCCGAAAAGCACGGAGAAGAGGAAAAGCGGCACCCAAGCGTCGATCGCGTACACGCGCTGGAAGCCGAAGAAGTCCGCCGCGTAACCGTGCAGGAACACGAGGACGAGCAGGCCGTACGCCGCGCCGACCGAGAGCAGGTTGAGCAGGATCGCCTTCGCGGCGATCACGATCGAGCGGAAGACGACGGTCAACAGGATCAGCGTCAGCCCGAGGACGAACGCGAGCACGTACGGCGCCGGACTCGAGACGGCATCGAAGTAGTCCACGTTCTCGGCGGTCTTGCCGCCGACGAGTGGTTTCACCGGGCTCGGCGCGAACGCGAGCGGCAGGATCCGCTTCCGCAGGTCGCGCACCGCGGCCACGGCCCGCTTGCCGACGGCGTCGCCTTTGACAGGAACGGTCAGCATCGCCACTTGGCGGTCGGGCGAGATCTCGATCGTGCCGGGCCCGAAGCGGGGATCGACGGCGAGGACCGTCGCGGTCCGCCGCAGGGCCGCGAGGACCCTCGGTGATGTCTCCGGGACGACGATCCGGACCGGGTTCACGTCGCCGCCGGGGAAGTCGCGCTGCAGCGCGAGGTAGCCCTGCTTCGACGGCAGCCGGTCAGGCAGCGTCGAGACGCCGCTCGCGCCGATGTGCAGGCCGAAGACGGGGATCGCGGCGGCGATCATCACGGCCGCGGCGAGAGAACCGGCTCTCCGCGCCGCCGCCCCCGACCAACGGAATCCGCAGCGCGTTCACCCGGTCGCCGAGCAGTCCGAGCAGCGCGGGCAGAAGCGTCAGCGCGGCGAACACCGAGACGACGCCGACGATGATCGCGCCCGCGGCGAGGCTGCGCATGATCGTCGTCGGCACGATCAGCATCCCGAAGAGCGCGACGACGAACGCGGTGCCGCTGAAGAGCACCGCCCGGCTCGCCGTCGCGCCGGTCATCGCGATCGCGTCGTCCTTCGACCGGCCGCGGGCACGCTCCTCGCGGTAGCGCGAGACGACGAAGAGCGAGTAGTCGACCCCGAGCGCGAGGCCCATCCCGGTGAGCATGTTGACGATGAAGATCGAGAGCGAGAACGCCTGCGACAGCAGCGCGACGAAGCCGAGCGCGACGCCGATCGAAAGGATCGCCATCAGCAGCGGCACGAGTCCGGCGACGAGCGATCCGAAGACGAGCACGAGGATGATCAGCGCCGCCGGGAGTCCGAACTGGAGCTCGCCGGACTTCAGGTCGTGCTGCGACAGCGAGTTGAAGTCGTTGTTGCCCGTGTGCTCACCGGTGATCGCCGCGAAGAACCCGCCGGTCCGGTTCATGTCCTCGACGACCCTCACGATCGCCTTTGCATCGTCGTCGCCGTCGACGAAGAGCGGGATGCGGACGGCGTGGCGGTCAGCCGAGACGAGCGACGGGTTGCGGTCCTTGACCCAGAGGTGGGCGGCCCTGATCTTGTGCGTCGCCTGCATCGCGCCGACGAGCAGCGCGGCGAACTGCTGGAACTGCGGCTCGTCGGCGGTGTACTGCTCGTTGCGCACAACGACGACGTCGGTGACGATCTTGTTCGGGTCGAACGGGAAGTGCTCTCCTACGAGCGCGCTCGCCTGGCTCGATTCCGGGTTGTTCGTGACGGTCGCGTCGGTGGTGAGTCCGTGCAGCAGCGTCGCGACCGCTCCGAGGGAGAGGACGACGACGGCGCCCCAGATCGCCAGCGTCCGCCATGGATGCCTGCTGCAGGAGCGGGCCAAACGCCCCGTCACGCCCACGGGGTCAGTCTAGAACTCGTTTCGGAATGACGACGCGCTGCCCGGGTGCGATGGGCGAGTGCGATGCAAGGACGCAGGGCGCGTCGATAGCAGCGCTATCGGCGCGACCGAGGGACGCGGCAGCGTGCCGCCCAGCGCGGCCGGGCGGCCCGTCCTTCATTTCGAGACGGGTTCATAAGCATACGACGGTGCGGATTTCACCTGCGCCGAGCGGCGTGGCGAGCGCCTCCGGAACCTCGTCGAGCCCGATCTCGCGGGTGACCATGGACGCGAGCTCGAGCTCGCCGACCGCCGCGAGACGCGCGAGCTCGGGAAAGTCCTCCTGCGGGACGGAATCGCCGCCGTGCGTGACGCGAATCGCGGCCTTGCGGTGGAAGAGGTCCCGCTCGAGGTCGATGTCCAGGCGACCGCCGGACGGCGGGACGCCGACGAGGGTCGCCGTGCCGCCGTAGTCGAGCAGTCGGACCGCCTGGGCGAGCGCGGCCGGCGCGCCGACGACCGAGAAGGCGTACTCGACCGGCTCGATCGACTCGGCGTCGGCTGCGTCGACGGCCTCGGTCGCGCCGAGCGCGAGCGCGCGCTCCAGCTTGTCCGGGGCGACGTCGATCGCGACGATCCGCTGCGCGCCGGCGATCCGCGCACCCTGGACGACGCTGAGCCCGACGCCGCCGCAGCCGATCACGGCGACCGAGGATCCGGGGCGCACCGGCGTCGCCCAGAGCGCAGCGCCGACGCCGGTCATCACCCCGCAGGCGAGCAGGCAGGCCTGTTCCGGGGGCAGGTCGACCGGCACCGCGCACGACTCGTGCACGACGCACCACTCGGTGAACGTGCCCGTGCCGAGGACAGGTGAGAGGTCGGTGCCGTCGGCGCGCCGCGGACGCGTCGCACGGCGCCGCGTCGACCCGCAGCGGCGCGGCTCCCCGCGGCGGCACGCGTCGCACTCCCCGCACGGCGCGCGCCAGGCGATCACCACACGGTCGCCGGGGGCGACGGAGGTGACCTCGTCGCCGACCGCCTCGACGACGCCGGCGCCCTCGTGGCCGAGCAGGATCGGGAAGCGCATCGCCCAGCCGCCGCTCTCGACGACGTGCACGTCGGTGTGGCAGACGCCGCTCGCCTCGACACGCACGAGCACCTCGCCCGCGGCCGGCGGGCCGACGAGGATCGGCTCCACGGCGACCGGCCCGCCTGCCTCGGCGTAGACGACGCCGCGGGTCAGCTCAGGCTGCATCGTTGCGCGTGCCGCGCTACGCGGCACGACGCAATTGCTCGTCGAGCGGGACGAGCGGCAGCCCGAACGTCTGCACAGCGTCGGGGCTCGTGACGATGTTGTCGCCGAGCTCCAGCATCCTCAGCTGGTCGCGCGTGACCGGCGCGTTCGGCAGCTTCTCGAGCACGGCCGCCTGCGCACGCATGACGCCGAACGGAATGTGCACGGACGGCCGTCGCGCGCCGATCATGCGCTTCAGCCGCGACCAGAATTCGTTCCAGGTCGGCGCGTCCGGCCCGCCCACCTCGAACGTGCGGTTCGCGGCCTCCGGCTTGTCGACAGCCTCGGCGTAGTACGCGGCCATGTCCTCGACCCAGATCGGCTGCAGCCGCTGCGTCCCGGGACCGACGATCGGCGTCACCGGCAGATACCGCGCCATTCGCACGAACTGCGGCAGGATCCCGCCGTCGCTCCCGAACACGAAGCTCGGCCGGAAGATCACGTGCTGGAGGCCGGAGTCCTTGACGGCGCGCTCCATCTCCCACTTGGCCCGGTAGTACGGGACCTCCTCCTTCGAGCCCTCGTTCAGGCCGAGCGCGCTCGCGAGCACGAAGCGATGCACGCCTGCTTCCGCAGCGGCCGCCACGGTGTTCCGCGTGCCCTGCGCCATGATCCTTTCGAAGTCCGCCGGCTTGCCCTGGATGATCGCGACGAGGTGGACGACGGCGTCGGCGCCGGCCGTCGCCGACCGAAGGCTCGCCGCGTCGGTGACGTCCCCCTCGACGAGCTCCGCGCCCCAGGATGCGATCCGCGCGCCGCGCTTGCGGTCACGGACGAGCGCCCGTACCGGAATGTCGCGCGCGCGAAGGGCGTGGACGACGTGCGGCCCGATGAATCCTGTCGCGCCGGTGACGAGGACGGTCACGCGGGCTCGGTCTCGAAGTTCTTCCAGTACTTGCTCGCAGTCGGGCCCTGCTGGCCCTTGTACTTCGATCCCAGCCCGTCCGAGCCATACGGCGTCATCGCGGGCTCGGTCATCTGCATGAAGGAGATCTGGCCGATCTTCATGCCGTGGTAGATCGTGATCGGAAGGTTGGCGACGTTCGACAGCTCGAGCGTCACGTGCCCGTCCCAGCCCGGGTCGATGAAGCCGGCGGTCGAGTGGATCAGGAGGCCGAGGCGGCCCAATGAACTCTTGCCTTCCAAGCGTGCGACGAGATCGTCCGGCAGCCGCACGCGCTCGAGCGTCGAGCCGAGCACGAACTCGCCGGGGTGCAGGACGAACGGCGTGTCGCCTTCGATCTCGACGAGCTCCGTCAGCTCGTCCTGAGGCTGCTTGACGTCGATGAACGGGTAGCGGTTGTTGTGGAAGACCCGGAAGTAGCGATCGACGCGCACGTCGACGCTCGACGGCTGGAGCAGGGACTCGTCGTACGGGTCGATCTCGATGCGGCCCTCGGCGATTAGCCTGGAAATCGTCCGGTCCGCGAGCACCACGCGGCGATTCTATGGGCTAGGATCCCGCCCCTGAGCAGCGTGCTCACCCCTGTCGACCCCAACGGCCGCTACCGAGATCGGCGGCAGGCGCGTCGTCGCCAGGTCCGGCGCAGGCGGCTGACCGCACTCGCCATCCTGCTCGCGGCGACCGGCGGGCTCGTCGCCGGAATCGAGCTCGCCGGCGGGAAGCCGTCGACCGCGAGCGAGCCTGTTGCGGCGCCCGTGCCGGTGAAGCGAGTCCCGACCGGGCCGAAACTGGCGACGCTTCCCGAGGAGATTCGTGGCGTCCACGTGACGATGGCGCTCGCCAGCCTGCCGGGGAAGATCGACGAGTACATCGGGCTCAAGAAGTACGGGCTGAACACGATCGAGCTCGACGTCAAGGACGAGAACGGCGAGATCGCCTTCGTCCCCTCGGCGGTGCCGCTCGCGGTCAAGGTCGGCGCTGCGAAGCCGTACTACCGGCCGCGCGACATCGTGCGGAAGATCCACGCGGCGGGTCTCTACGTGATCGGACGAGTCGTCACGTTCGAGGATCCGATCGCGTCGGTCGGCCGTCCGGAGATCGCCGTGCGCCGGGCGGACGGCGCGCTCTGGAAGAACAACGGCGGCCTCGGCTGGCTCAACCCGTACAGCCGCGAGGCGTGGAAATACAACGTGGACATCGCGGCGGCGGCCGGTCGTGCCGGCTTCGACGAGATCCAGTTCGACTACGTGCGCTTCCCGAGCGACGGCGACGTCACGATCATCCGCTATCCCGGTGCGCATACTCAGCCGATGCGGCAGACGATCCCGGCGTACCTGCGCTACGCGGTCGCGCGGCTGCACCCGCTCGGCGTCCGCGTATCGGCCGACGTCTTCGGCCTCTCTGCGACGCACGACCTCGGGATCGGCCAGTACCCGCAGCACGTCGGCAAGGTCGTCGACGCGATCTATCCGATGGTCTATCCGTCGCACTATCACTCGGGCGAATACAACCTCCCGGATCCGACCGCGGTGCCGGGAACGACAGTGGCGTACTCGCTACGAGACTTCCGGTCGGCGCTGGCCGGCGGCAAGGCGCTGCTCGTCCCGTGGCTGCAGGACTTCTCGCTCGGGCGGACGTACTCGTTCGCCGACGTGGCCGCCCAGATCCGGGCGGCCCGCGCCGCCGAGAGCGGCGGCTTCATGCTCTGGAACGCCGTCGGCCTCTACACGCCTGAGGCGCTCAAGCCAGGGCCGCGGCCCGTTCCCGCAGTCCCGACGCCACGCCTCTAGCGGCCCTGCCCGGTGCATGGCACCGGACAGGATGGGTCGGGACGTGGGAACTGGCACGGAACGGTGACGGGCCGGCAGGGAGGGAGCGGACACGGCTCCGCGTAGGGCCCACTGCTGATGCGGAAACGGCGGATCGGTCATGGCAGTCCCGGCCACGCCGTCTACATGGCACGGGGTCATGTGTCGCCGGGACGTGTCTCCGGTGCTACCCGACTGGTCGCCGGCGAGGGCTCAGCTATCGTCAAAGCGATGGCTGCGACCCGCGCGATTGAGCTGAAGACGGCGATTCCGGGGCCCCGCTCGCGGGAGATCGCCGCGCGGAAGGAGCGCGTCGTCGCCGACCCGCTCGGCATATACCTGCCGGTCGCCGTCGCAGAAGGCCGCGGCGCGCTACTGACCGACGTCGACGGGAACACGTTCATCGACTTCGCCGGCGGTGTCGGCTGCCTGAACGTCGGGCATGCGCACCCGCGCGTCGTCGAGGCCGTGCAGGAGCAGGCGGCGCAGTTCTTGCATACCGACTTCACGATCGTCCCGTACGAGGTGTACGTCACGCTCGCCGAGCGGCTGCTCGCACTCGCACCGTTCAACGGGCCGGCGAAGGCGGCTTTCTTCAACGCGGGCACCGAAGCGGTCGAGAACTGCGTCAAGTTCGCACGCGCGTACACGCGCCGTCCGGCGCTGATCGCGTTCGAAGGCGGCTTCCACGGCCGCACGCTTCTCTCGCTCTCGCTGACGTCGAAGACGCATCCGTACAAGGCGGGCCTGGGGCCGTTCGCGCCGGAGGTCTACCGTGTGCCGTTCCCCAGCGCGTACCGCGGCCCGACCGCGGCGGAAGCGCTCGCTGCACTCGAGCGCGCGTTCGCCACGACCGTCGCGGCCGAGACCGTCGCGGCGATCGTCGTCGAGCCCGTACAGGGCGAGGGCGGTTTCGTGCCCGCGCCGCCTGAGTTCCTGCAGGGCCTGCGGAGCGTGTGCGACGAGAACGGCATCGTCCTCGTCGCCGACGAGGTGCAGACCGGCTACGGGCGCACCGGGAAGATGTTCGCGATCGAGCACTCCGGAGTCGAGCCCGACCTGATTGCGGTCGCGAAGTCGATCGCCGGCGGCCTGCCGCTCTCCGGCGTCCTCGGCAAGGCGGAGATCATGGACGCGCCCGGCGACAATGCGGTCGGCGGCACGTACGTCGGCAACCCAGTCGCCCAGGCCGCCGCGCTCGCCGTCCTCGACGTCTTCGAGGAGGAGGGCCTCGTGGAGCGGGCGGTCCAGATCGGCGAGACGCTCCGTCCGCGGATGGAGGCGTGGCAGCAGCGGTGGCCGCAGGTCGGCGACGTCCGCGGCCTCGGCGCGATGCTCGCGCTCGAGCTCGTCCGCGATCCGGCGACGAAGGAGCCCGATCCGGACACGGCGACGGCGATCACCAGAGCGGCCGCCGAGCGCGGGCTGATCCTGCTCAAGGCCGGTACGTACTCGAACTGCATCCGCGTCCTAACCCCCCTCGTGATCACCGACGCGGAGCTGGACGAGGCGCTGGCCGTCTGGGAGGCCGCGCTCGAGGCGGTTCTCGGGTAACCCGTACCCACGCCGCGCCGTTGGAACGGTATGGCGTCTTCTGTGGCGGGGAACGACCGTAGCGTGGTCGGGGAGCGGATTGCGGACCGGTACGAGCTCGAGGAGCTCGTCGGGAGCGGCGGGATGTCGAGCGTCTACAGGGCGCACGACCAGCTGCTCGACCGCAAGGTCGCGCTGAAGATCGCTTCCGCCGCGAGGCCCGCGCGGTCGCGCGGCTCTCGCACCCGAACATCGTCACCGTGATCGACCGCGGCGAGGAGGACGGCCGCCAGTTCATCGTCTTCGAATATGTGTCCGGCGAGAACTTGAAGGAGCTCGTCGACCGCAACGGTGCGCTGCCCGTCCGGCGGGCGCTCGAGCTCGCGCTCCAGATCGCGCGCGGCCTCGCGTTCGCGCACGACCAGGGGCTCGTGCACCGCGACGTGAAGCCGCAGAACGTCCTCCTGAACGGGGAGGGTGAGGCGAAGGTCACCGACTTCGGCATCGCCCGCTCGCTCGACGTCGAGCAGGGGATGACGCAGACGGGCACCGTGCTCGGGACGAGCAACTACATCGCGCCGGAGCAGGCGAGCGGACGGCCCGTCGACGCGCACACGGACGTCTACTCGCTCGGCGTCGTCCTCCACGAATTGCTGACCGGGGAGGTGCCGTTCCCCGGCGACAACTTCGTCGCGGTCGCGATGAAGCACATCAACGAGCCGCCGCCGGACCTGCTGGAGAAGCGGCCGGACGTGCCGCTGCGCGTCGCCGCGATCGTCGACCGCGCGCTGCAGAAGGATCCCGCCGACCGGTTCCCCTCGATGCACGCCTTCGCGGCCGAGCTCGACGCAGCGTTGCACGAGCTCGGCTCGCCGGACACGGACCGGACGGCGATCGTTCCGAGTCTCGTCATGCGCGAGAGCCGTTCCCGGCCGATTCGCCGCCGCTCCCGGTGGCCGCTCGTCCTCGGGCTCCTCGCGCTGGTCGCGGCGGCCGCCGTGGTCGCGGGCGTGCTCGCGCTCGGCGGCTCGAACGGGAAGAAACCCGGGGCGGCGGCGGGTGGACCGGCGCCGGCGAACATCCACCTCGCTGCCGTCTCCGACTTCGACCCGTACGGCGACGATCGGACCGAACACGCCGCCGACGTGCCGAAGGCGACCGACGGCGACAGGTCGAGCGCGTGGACGACGTCGTCCTACTACAGCGGGCTCGGGAAGCCCGGCGTCGGGATCATCGTCGACGCGGGCAAGCCGGTCGCGCTGCGGAAGGTCACCGTCCTCACAGACACGCCCGGCTACCGGGCGCAGATCCGGACGACGTCGTCGACGACCGGGCCGCTCGGGACGGTCGACTCGCCGACGCGCACGGTCTCGGGCACGACGGCGTTCCCGCTGAACGGTGCGACGTCCCGGTACTACGTGATCTGGATCACCGACCTCGGCGGCCTGCGCCAGGCGCACATCAACGAGGTTCGCGCCGGCTAGAACTCGAGCCCGCGGCGCCGCTCGTGGCGCTCGAGCGCGAGGTCGATCAGCCGCGTCAGCAGCTCGTCGTACGGGATCCCGGACGCGCCGAAGAGGCGCGCATAGAAGCTCGTCGCGGTGAAGCCGGGGATCGTGTTCAGCTCGTTCATCACGACCTCGCCGTCCTCGCGGACGAAGAAGTCGGCGCGCGCCATCCCCTCGCACTCGGTCGCGACGAACGCGCGGACGGCCAGCTCCTGGGCGCGCGCGTTCTGCTCGTCGGAGAGCGTCGGCGCCGGGATGAGGAGGTCCGAGCCGCCCTCGTCGTACTTCGACGACCAGTCGTACCAGTCCGCGAAGTGCGAGACGATCTGGCCGGGAAGCGACGCCTGCGGCGCCGGCAGGTTGCCGAGCACCCCGACCTCGACCTCGATCCCGCGGACGAACTCCTCGACGAGCACCTTCTCGTCGTGCCGTCGCGCCAGCGCGACCGCCGGCTCGAGCTCGTCCGCAGAGCGCACCTTCGAGATCCCGACGGACGAGCCGAGCCGGGCAGGCTTGACGAAGACCGGATAGCCGAACGGATTCTCCACCGCGTCGCCGAGCCGCAGTGTCCGGTGCCGCGCGACCGGGATTCCGTTGTCGCGCATCACGGATTTGAAGACATCCTTGTCCATGCAGAGCGCCGACGCGAGCACGCCCGGCCCGACGTACGGGACGTCCGCCAGCTCGAGCACGCCTTGGACGGTCCCGTCCTCGCCGAAGGGCCCGTGGAGGATCGGCATCGCCACGTCGACGGCCCCGAGGGCCTCCATCGCCCCCGATTGGGCCGGCACGGGCAGCGTCTCCGCAGCGCCGCCCGAAGTTAGTGGCTCGGAGCCACTTGCGAGCTGCCAGCGCCCCTCGCGGCCGATCGCCACCGAGACGACCTCGTACCGCTCCGGGTCGAGCGACTCGAGCACGGAGCGCGCCGAGGCGAGCGAGATGTCGTGCTCGCTGCTTCGGCCGCCGGCGATCAGCGCGACGCGGATCCTTCCGTTGCGGCTCACGGCGTCGTCGTCGTGTCCGTCGTGTCCGTCTGCGTGACGAGTCTGCCGACGGTCAGCGTCACGACCGTGCCGGGCTTCTGCTCGGCACCGCCCTGCGGATCCTGGGACAGGACGATGCCGTCCTGGCTCGGATCGGTCGTGTCCTGCCAGGTCACGCGGACGTTGAAGCCGGCTGCGTGCAGCGTCTGCCCCGCCGTCGTCTTGTCGTAGCTCTGCACGTCCGGCACCGTCGATGTCTTCGGGCCCTTCGAGACGAAGATCGTCACCGTTGTCCCCTTCGCCGCCGAGCTGCCGCCGGCCGGATCCTGGCGGACGACCGTGTCCTTCGGCTGGTTCGAGTCGATGGTCTGGCTCCCGACCTTGAAGCCCGCACCCTGCAGCGTCGAGTTCGCCGTCGCGACGTTGACGCCGACCACCGACGGCACCGACACCGGCGTCGGCCCCTTCGAGACCGTGAAGTGCACGAGGGTGCCCTCGGTCACCTGCACGCCCGGCTTCGGGTCCTGCGCGAGCACCTGGCCCGCAGCGCTGTTCGAGGGAACCTGGAGCGCCTTGTACCGGAGGTTCGCCGCCGTCAGCGCGGCGACCGCGTCCGTCTCGGTCTTGCCCACGATCTCGGGTACGTCCGTCTTCGGCTTTCCGGTCGAGACCGTGATCGTCACCTGGTTCCCCTTGTTGACGCGTGTACCGGGATCCGGCGACTGCCCGAACACGAACCCCTGCGCGACAGTCGGACTCGGCCGGAAGTCGATCTTCCCCCGAAGGCCGGCGCTATGGATCTTCGCCATCGCATCCGGCGTGCGCAGTCCGGTGTAGATGTCGACCGCGACGGGCTTGTCCGAGCTGATCTGGCTCGAGATCTGGTTGTAGAGGAAGTAGCCGCCGATCCCCGCCGCGACCACGAAGAGGAGCGCGAGCAGCCAGGGCCAGATCGGCCGCCGCCGGATCGGCTCGTCGTAGTCGTAGTAGACGGGCGGCGGCGGCGGCGGATAGCCGGGCGGCGCCGACCGGCGGGGCGGCGGCTTCACCGCCGTTGCCTGCGTCGCGGACATCACCGTCGTC
The DNA here is from genome assembly GCA_005884575.1 of Actinomycetota bacterium. Lineage (GTDB taxonomy): Bacteria > Actinomycetota > Thermoleophilia > Gaiellales > Gaiellaceae > AC-16. The sequence goes on along the minus strand of VAWW01000045.1, from coordinate 49,965 downwards.
GGCGCCGAGAGGATCTGCGTCGCCGACTCCTCGGTCTCACGCGCGATCGCGGCGCCGCGCAGCACGCGCTCGAGATCGGCGTCCATCTCCTCTGCGCTCTGGTACCGCTCGGCCGGGTCCTTCGCGAGCGCGCGCGTGACCACGAGGTCGAGGTCGTGCGGCACGTCGGGACGCACCGACGACGGCGGCACGGGCGTCTCCGAGATGTGCTTCATCGCGATCTCGACAGGCGTGTCGCCGGTGAACGGGACGGAGCCCGTCAGCAGCTCGTACAGGACGATCCCGAGCGAGTAGATATCCGAGCGCTGGTCGACCGCGGTTCCCTTCGCCTGCTCGGGCGAGAGGTACTGCGCCGTCCCGACGATCGAGCCGGCCTCCGTCATCTGCGACGCGGCGCCGGCGCGCGCGATCCCGAAGTCCGTCACCTTGACGCGCCCCTCGCCGTCGACGAGCACGTTGTGCGGCTTGATGTCGCGATGGACGATTCCGTTCCGGTGGGCGAAGCGGAGCGCCGCGAGGATCTGCCGCGCGTAGTCGATCGCGACCGGGATCGGCGCCGGCCCGCGCGAGACGATCAGCTCCTTCAGCGACCGCCCGTCGAGATACTCCATCGCGATGTAGTAGGTGCCCTCGGCCTCGCCGCGGTCGTAGATCGAGACGACGTTCGGGTGCGAGAGGCCGGCGGCGTTCTTCGCCTCCCTGCGGAAGCGCTCGACGAACTGCTCGTCGTGGGCGTGCCGGTCGTTGAGGATCTTGATCGCGACGCGCCGCCCGAGCTCCTGGTCCTCGGCGAGGTAGACGTTCGCCATCCCGCCGGCGCCGAGCCGGCGCACGACCTTGTAGCGCCCGTCGAAGAGCGTCCCGATCAGGGCGTCCGTTACAGCCATTTCCCTAAGGGTAAGGAGTTCACCTTCGGGCCAGGAGCGCCTGCATGACCTGCTTGGCGATCGGGGCCGCGATCGAGCCGCCGAAGCCGTGCTGGCGCTCGAGAACGACCGCCACGGCCACCCGAGGCGCTTCCGCGGGCGCGAAGCAGACGAACCACGTCGTGTTCGTGTGGGCGATCCCCGTTTCGGCCGTCCCCGTCTTGCCGGCGACCTTGACGCCCGGGATCCGGGCGTTCGTGCCGGTGCCGCTGTCGACGGCCAGCACCATCATCGAGGTCAGCGCGGCGGCCGTCTCGGGCTTGATCGCGCGTCCGAGCTGGTGCGGATGGGTCGTCTGGATCGTCTTCCCGCCGGAATCGACGATCTTGCCGACGACGTAGGGCCGCATGATCACTCCGTTGTTCGCGATGCCCGCTGCGACCATCGCCATCTGCAGCGGCGTCACCCCCAGCCGCTCCTGGCCGAATGCGAGGCGCCCCGGGTCGACCTCGGTCTCCGGATGCTTCGGATCGAAGAGCTTGTCGTTCTTGGTGTAGAGGCCGCTCGCCGCGCGTTCGTTCACCGGCGTCTCGAGCGGCGGCACCGAGTAGAACCCGAACCGCTTCGCGTACTCGAGGATCGTCGCCGCGCCGAGCTGCTTCCCGATGTTGCAGAAGACGGAGTTGATCGAGTGCTCGAAGCCCGTGACGAGGTTGACGTGACCGAACTGCTCGGGTCCGTTCTGGTCGGGGTTGCCCGCATTCGACACCGGCTTGCCGTACTCGGTGCAGTAGCCGGGGTCGTAGAACTGCGAGTCGGGCGTGAACTTGCCCGTGTCGAGCGCAGCGGCAGCGGTCACCATCTTGAACGTCGAGCCCGGGATGAACTTGCCGGCGGTCGCGCGGTTGAGCAGCGGCCCGCCGCAGTTGTTCTCACCGACGTGCGCGAGCGACGCGAGGTAGCCGGACTTGTCGATCCTGTTCGGGTCGTAGGTCGGAGTCGAAGCGAGCACGAGGACCTTCCCGGTCGCCGGCTCGAGCGCGACGACGGCACCGCAGCGCGCGCCCAGCTGGCTCATCGCGAGCTGTTGCACCTTCGGGTCGATCGTCAGGACGAGATCGTTCCCCTTGACGGTCGCGCCCTTGAGCTTGTCGAGCGTCGTCGAGAGGACCGTGTTGAGATTGCTGTTCGAACCCGTCAGGTAGTCGTTCATCGAGCGCTCGAGTCCGGCCTGCGAGCGGCCCGGCGTCGAGTAGCCGACGGTCTGGGCGGCGAGCCCGCCGGCCGGATAGCGGCGGAAGTACAGCGTCTGCCCCTTCACGTGCTTCACGCGGTCCGAGGCGAACAACGGATGCTCGGCGGACGGGTAGATCAATCCGCGCTTGATCTCGAACTGCGCGACGCGCTGAACCGCGTTGTCCTGCCGGTCGGCGAGTCCCGGCGCCGCCCAGGTCTGCCAGTACGTCGTCCCGACCACGAGCGCGCCGAGCAGGACGACGGCGACGACGGCGAGCCGGGTCAGCTGCCGGTTCACAGTGCGCGCTCCCGGTTGGCACGGTTCGAGACGAGCATCAATCCGGCGAGTACGAGGAAGTTCGCGACGACGCTCGAGCCGCCGTAGGAGACGAGCGGCAGCGTGATCCCGGTCACCGGGATGATCCGGAGGATCCCGCCGACGATGATGAACGTCTGCAGCGCGAACCCGAACGTCAGCCCGGCGGCGAGCAGCTTCGAGAAGCCGTCGGACGCGAAGAGCGCCGTCCGGAAGCCGCGCAGCACGAAGACCATGTAGACGAGCAGGAGGGCCGCGGCACCGATCAGGCCGAGCTCCTGCGCGAGCGCCGAGTAGATGAAGTCGGTCTTGAGGAAGGGGATCAGCGGCGATCCGTCCGTGTTCGTGACCGTCCCCTTGCCGAGCCCCGTGCCGCCGTAGCCGCCGTGCGCCATCGAGTAGAGCGAGCGCACGAGCTGGTAGCTCTGACAGTCCTGCCGCAGCGCCATCGAGTTGGTCAGCGGGCAGTAGACCTTGTGCTCCGTCCACGGGTGCAGCCAAATCGTCACGCGCTCGCGGACGTGCGGCGTCACCTTGTAGATCCCGATCGCACCGACGAGGAAGAGGCCGAGGAAGCCGGCGACGAACGCCGTCCGCGCCGTGGCGACGTACAGCATCCCGAGGAAGATTCCGTAGTACAGGAGCCCGCTGCCGAGGTCGTTGGTGGCGGCGAGGACGAGCATCGACGCGCCCCAGATCACGAGCAGCGGGCCCCAGTCCTTCAGCCGTCCCTGCGCGAGCACCTCGCGTTTCTCGCGGAGGTAGCCGGCGAGGAACACGATCAGCGCGATCTTACCGAGCTCGCCCGGCTGGAACTGCAGCGGGCCGATGTGCACCCAGAGCCGAGCGCCGTTGACGGTCGTGCCGAGCCCGGGCACCTTCGGCAGGAAGAGCAGCGCGACCGCGACGAGCCCGAAGATGTACTTGTAGTTCTCGAGCACGCGATAGTCGCGGCGGAAGGCGAGCAGCGCGAGCGCGAAGACTGCGACGGCGATCACGACCCAGAGTCCCTGCCTGAACGCGTCCTTCGGGCCGAGGCGGTAGATCTCCGTCAGGCCGATCGCCGCGAGCAGGCCGGCGATCGGCAGCAGGTACGGGTCGGCCTGCGGCAGCGTCCAGCGCACGACGAGGTGCGCGGCGACGAAGAGCGCGAAGAAGAACGCTGCGTAGAGGACGGACGCGAGCGAGACCTCGGACTTCCGCGCGATGTAGACGCTGGCGAAGCCGATCGCAGTGATCATCCCCACCGCGATCAGGGCGAGGAGCTCGCGGTTTCGTGCGCGGAGTCCCCTCAGCGGAGCAGCCCCCAGACCACGAGGACGGCCGCGACCGCAAGCAGGAAGACCATCGCGGCGACGAGCCGCCAGTACGCCGGCCGCCGCGTCTCGACCGGTGCGACACCCCGCGCGACCACGACATCGACCTGGTCGGGCGGGACGACCATCGTGTCGACGGCCGGCACAGGGTCGAGGCCGCTGAGCGTGTCCTCCTCGCCGGCGACCGGCAATCGCCGCGTCTCCTCAAGGTCATCCGCGTCGCCGGGGGCGATCTCGAAGGCGACGACGGTGATGTTGTCCTCGCCGCCGCCGCGGTTCGCCTCCGAGACGAGCGTCCGCGCCGCCCGGTCGAGATCTCGGCGGTGGTGCTCGAGCACGTCGAGGATCGCAGTGTCCCCGATCATCGACGTCAGCCCGTCGGAGCAGAGGAGAAAGATGTCGCCCTCCCGCGCCTCGATCGTGAACGTGTCGACGTCGACGTCCGGATCGGTGCCGAGCGCGCGCGTGATCACGGAACGCTGCGGATGCGTCTCGGCCTCCTCCGGGGAAAGCTTGCCGCTCTTCATCAGCTCGTTGACGAGCGAGTGGTCGTCGGTCAGCTGCTCGAGCGAACCGTCGCGGACGAGATAGGCGCGCGAGTCGCCGACGTGGCCGATTACGACTTGGCCGTCCTCGACGAGCGCGACGGTCATCGTCGTCCCCATCCCCGAGGCAGACGGGTCCTCGTTCGCGCGCTCGTAGACGCGCCGGTTCGCCTCCTGGATCAGCGCGACCACCCCCTCCGACCCGCGCAGCTGTCCGTGATCGGTGTCCGCGAGCGCGGCCGCGGCGAGCTTCGACGCCACCTCGCCGGCCTGCGCGCCGCCCATCCCGTCGGCGACCGCGAAGAGCGGGGGCTGGACGACGAAGGCATCCTCGTTCCGGCGCCGCCGACGCCCGGTGTCGGTCACACCCGCAGTACGACCGACTCTCACGTCCCTGGCCGCCTTTCGCTCCCGCGCCGCGGAGCGGCGCTCCGCGAAAGGCTGACGACGCTGGCGCCACCCGCCGAGGCCGCGCGGGGCGATGGCGTGCGACGCCGGCGCCGCCCCAGGAACGTGAGCGATCTCACGTCTCGTACCTCAGGTCGGTCTCGCCGACGCGCAGGATGTCGCCGGAGGTGAGCCGGCGCGGCCGGTCGATGCGCTGCCCGTTCACGAATGTGCCGTTCGTGGAGCCGGAATCGTGTACCCAGATGCCGTCGCGACGCGGCTCGACGCGCGCGTGCCGTGCCGACGCGAACTCGTCGCCGTCGAGGACGATGTCGTTCTGGCCGCCGCGGCCGATCGTCAGGGCCCGCGAGTCGACCTCGAACGTGAGCCCGTCGTCGAGGCTCGGGCTCTTCTGGACGACGAGCCGCCCCAGCTCGATCCGCGAGGACACAGGGACGCCGCCTGCCCCGGGCGCGAGCATGATCGTGTCCTGCGGCAGCCGCAGGTCGCGGCTCGCCGTCCGCACGATCCGCCAGATGAAGAGGTACAGCAGCACGAGGAACGCGAGCTTCAGGACGAGCAGGACGGTCTCGACGGCGACGGTTGCTATCACGGGGGAAACCATGTTTCCCCCGTGTGCCCCCTTCTTCGAAGGCATCGCAGACGGCAATTGCAGCCTTTCGCGAGAGCGTTGTCTCGCGAAACGCACCGGTCATTACGCGCTGTCGTGACCTTCAAAGGCGACGTCACGCTGCTGACTCCCGGCTGAACCGAACGTCGGTGGAGCCGAGGGTGAAGGTGTCGCCGTCCGAGAGCTGCGCGCGCTTGACGCGCCGGCCGTTGACCTCGAGGCCGTTCGTCGAGTCGAGGTCGACGATCCAGTAGGCGGACCCCTCCTGCCGCAGCTCGGCGTGCCGCCGCGACACGTTCGGATCGGCAAGCTGGATGTCGCAGTCGCGCGACCGGCCGAGCACGATCTGCCGCTTGTCGACCTCGCGCCGCTCCCCGTCCCACTGCAGCACCGCGGTCTCTCGCTCCATCCCGAGCTCCTCGGCCGAGACCGCCTGCGTCTGCGGCTGAGCGGGCTTGTAGATCATCGTTGCGCCCGGTGCGACCTGCTCCGCCGGCTCGTGCGCCGCGGCGGCCCGGCCGCGCGGCTGCACCATGCGCGTCGCGATCCCGAACTCGCCGACGGCGAGGTCGTCGTCGGTCTCCATCAGCACCGCCGGCGCGGAGAGCAGCGCGTAGTCCTCGCGCTTCGCGTGCTCGGCGAGGTACTCCGCGAGCTCGGCGATCATCGAGGGCTCGTAGCCCTCGAACTGCTCGCGGTCCGCCGGCGACAGGTAGACCGTGTATTCGTTCGGCACGTAGACGCGGGAGACGGAGACGGTGCGATGGTCGTCCATCTCCTTCGCGAGCTTGCGCGCGAGCTCGACGGGCTGCACGTTCGTCCGGAACGCGCGTCCGAAGACGCCCTCGAAGAGGGCCTCGATCTTCTGCTCTAGTGCCCTGAGGACCATGGTTCGCGGCGAGGATTCCCGCCGCTGTCGATTCTAAGTCGCGGCCCTGGAACGCAGTGCCAGCGCCGCCCAGGTTAGCCACGCTGCGAGCACGAACGGCCGCACAGGCGCGCTCGGAACGGCAAGCACGGCGCCCGCAAGCAGCAGTCCGGCGATCCCCGCGATGCCCCAGCGCCCGCGTGACCGTGCGTACGGCAGCATCGCCGCAACGGCAGCGAGCACCGACGCCTCGGTCAGGAGCGCGGGATGGTCACCGAGGGCGCGCAGCAGGGACCCTGCGACGTCGAGCGGGTCATTCGCGCCCGCGACGCCGAGCCCCAGCGGCGGCGCGTCGCCCGTGAACGGCAGCGGCACGTGACGGAAGCCGGCCGCGAGCGCGGCGAGGAGGACCGCGGCTGCGGTCTGGAGTGCGCGGCGGAGCGGCGAGCGCATCGCGGTCGCCGCGAGCGGGAGGAGCCCGAGCGCTGACAGCGGCCCGAGCAGCGGCCCGACCGCTGCGAGCAGGCCGGTCCGCGGCTCGCGCCACGCCACGGCGAGCCACCCGGCCGCGACGACGCCGTAGAGCAGCGCGAGCCCGAGTGAGACGTTTCCGAGCGGCAGGACGGGGACCGCGAGTGCGACCGCGAGCCCGATCCGCTCGCGTGCGTATGTCGACGCGGCGGCGAGTGCGGCGAGCCCCAGCCACCACCCGGCCGGAAAGAACGGCAGCGCCTCCGAGGTCCAGCCGGCGAAGGTTCCGGCAAGCCCGGCGGCGGCGAGCCGCGGCAGCGGCGCCGCGAGCGCGAGGGAGCGGCCGCGCGGCTTCGCGACGCGGCGCTTTGGCCGCGCGTCGCGCAGCGCCTGAGCGACCTGCAGCGCCGTCGGCCGGCGGCGCGGGTCGAGATCGAGCGTGCGGTCGACGAGCGCGAGCACGGCCTTCGGCAGATCCGGGCGCAGCCCGGCGAGCGGCGGCGCACCCTCCTGGATCGCCCGCGCCGTGTCGAGCATCGAGCCGTTCCAGAATGGGTGCCGGCCGGCGAGCGCCTCCCAGACCATGACGCCGACGGCCCAGACGTCGCTCGCCTCCGAGGCCTGCATCCCGCCGAGCCGCTCGGGTGCGATGTATGCCAGGGTTCCGGGCACGTCGCCCTGCGCGGTCAGCGTCTCGGCCTCCTGCATCTGCGCGAGTCCGAAGTCGAGCAGCCGGACGGAGACGTCGTGATTCGCAGCGAGCAGCACGTTCGACGGCTTCACGTCGCGGTGGACGATCCCGGCCGCGTGTGCGTGCGCGAGTCCCTCGCAGATCTGCGCGCCCGCCTCGATCGCACGCCGGTCGTCGAGCTCGCCGGTGCGCAGCGCCTCGCGAAACGTCTGCCCCGGCACGTACTCGTACGCGATGTAGACATGCCGCGCATCCCGGGCGAACGCGTACGCGCGGATGCAGCGCGGATGTCGCAGACGCGCCGCCGCGGCCGCCTCGCGCTCGGCCCGCGCGGCCGCCTTGCCTTCCCGGGCAACGATCTTCAGGGCGACGTCGAGGCCCGACTGCTCGTCCCGCGCGAGCCAGACGGAGCCGGAACCGCCACTCCCGAGCGGCTTGAGCGGCCGGTAGCGGCCGAGCACGAGCTCGGGAGTTTGCTGTGCTGCAGCTGTGCTCGACACCGGTTCAGCAAGGGTTGGCCACCGCTGCGCCGAATCCTTCGGAGTAGATTTGGCGGGCTCATGAGCCAGTATCGCGACAACGACATCGAGTTCGACTTCTTCGACGAGCCCGAGACCGAGGAAGCGCCCCACCGCCGCCGCCTGCCGCGGTTCGACCGGTCGGGCAGTGGAGGCGGGGGCCGCCCGCCGATGCGGCCGGCGGCCGGCGTGACGCCGCTGGTGCGGCTCGTCGGCCTCGTCGCCTTGATGATCTTCATCGTCGTCGTGCTCGTCTTCTGGATCTCGAGCTGTCAGGGCGCGAGCAAGCGGGCGAGCTACCAGAGCTACATGGACCGGGTCCGCGCGATCGCGCAGAGCTCCGCGCAGATCGGGACCGAGCTCCAGCAGAAGCTGACGACGCCGGGAATCAAGCAGGACCAGCTGGCCTCCGCGGTGAGCGGCTACGGGCAGCAGCAGCAACAGGAGGTCGCGCAGGCGAAGGGCATCCGGCCGCCCGGCCCGCTGCGGCTCGAGCACGCCCACCTGATCGAGGCGCTCGAGCTACGGGCAAAGGGCCTCTCGCGGCTCGCCGACGCGCTCAACCAGACGAAGACGTCGAAGGACTCGTCCAGCGCGGGGACGCTGCTCGCGCAGCAGGCGGAGCTGCTCGTCGCGAGCGACGTCGACTGGGACTTCTTCTTCAAGGATCCGACGACCGAGGCGCTGCAGTCGCAGGGAATCACGGGCGTCGCCGTCCCCGACTCGAACTTCCTCTCCAACCCCGATCTCGCCAGCACGCGGTCGCTCGTCTCGATCTGGGAGCGCCTCCACGGTGCCTCGACCGGCGGCACGCCGTCCGGCAATCACGGCGACGCGCTCGTCTCGGTCCGCGCAATGCCGCAGGGGATCACGCTCTCGACGTCGCAGCCGACGACGATCCGCGCCTCGACCGATCTCGCGTTCGAGGTCACCGTCGAGGACTCGGGCTGCTGCCAGGAGGTCGGCGTCGTGGTGACCGTGACGATCCCCGAGCAGCCGAAGCCGCTGATCCTGCGGCAGACGATCAACCTCATCAATCCCGGCGAGCAGAAGACGCTGACGTTCAAGGTCACGGGCCAGCCGCCGTTCGGACCGAAGACGGACGTCAAGGTCCTCGTTGCGCCGGTCCCGGGCGAGGCGAAGACGGACAACAACAGCGCGACGTACCCCGTCTTCTTCTCGATCGGCTAGCGTGCGGGCGTGAGCTTCTCGAGCTCCGTCGCAGGCTGGATCGCGATCGGGGCAGCCGCCGCAGCCGTCGTCGCGCTCGTCCTCGCCACGTTGTTCTATCTCCGGCTCCGGCGCGTCCGGGAGGCCCAGCTCGTCCTGCTCGGCGGCGGCAAGGCCGACCTCGTCGACTTCGCCGTCTCGCTCCAGGGCCGAATCGACGATCTCCACCGGGCCGTCGACGAGCTCGCCGCGGCCCTGTCCCGAGTCGACCAGCGTGTCGATCTATCGCTGGCCCGGACGGGGCTCGTCCGCTACGACGCCTACAAGGACGCTGGCGGCCAGCAGTCGGCGTCGGTCGCGCTGCTCGACTCCGGGCGGACCGGGCTCGTGCTCAGCGCGATTCAGGGCCGGGACTACGCCCGGATCTACCTGAAGGAGCTCGACCGGGGCCGGGCCTCGGTCGCCCTCTCCCCGGAGGAGCTGGAGGCCGTCGAGCGCGCCATGGCTGGGTAAAAGCCGGTCCTGCGGCTACTCTTCGGGCTGAATTGCAACAGGTACTCGTCCTGAATGCGAGCTACGAGCCGCTGAACGTCTGCACCGTTCGGCGGGCGCACGTGCTCGTGTACAAGGGCAAGGCCGAGGTGGTCGAGGAGCTCGACCAGCCGCTCAGGAGCGCCACCCACTCCTTCTCCTGGCCCCACGTGATCCGGCTCGTCCAGTACGTCCGCGTCCCGCGGGCGATCCAGCGGAAGATCTCCCGGCGGGCCCTGTTCGCCCGGGACAACTGGCGCTGCGTCTACTGCGGCACCTCGGGCGGGCGGCTGACGCTCGACCACGTCATTCCACGCTCGAAGGGCGGCGAGTCGGTCTGGGAGAACGTCGTCACGGCATGCGCGCCCTGCAACCTGCGCAAGGGGAACCGCACGCCCGAGGAGTCCGGCCTGCATCTCCGGACAGCGCCGAAGCCGCCGCAGCCGGTGCTCTTCATCAAGCTCGCGGCGCCGCGCGTGCCGGTGACCTGGGCGCCGTACCTGGGCCAGCTCGGCGCGGCGACGGCCTAGTTCTTCTCCACGGGGAGCCCGCGCGCCGACCACTCGCTCCACGAGCCGGGGTAGAGCCGGCCCTCGCGGCCGTGGAGATAGAGGCGGTGGAGGACGACGCACGCGGTGACGCCCGACCCGCAGTAGGCGACGATCTCTCCTCCGGGCAGCTCGGGCAGCGGCTCGTTCCACGGCGCGTTGACGGCGCCCGGGATCCGGCCCGGCACCGTGTCGATCGGGTTCGGCTCGCCGCGCCACCGGGACGGGATCCGGGCGTCGACGAGCACGAGCTCGGGGCGCGCGCCGATCTCGTCGGCGTCGATCGTGTCGCCCGAGCGCGGCCGCGGGACGAAGCTCGCCGGCTGGGCCGGCTCGGCCCCGGCGGTCAGGGGCCCGTGCCAGCTTCCGACGTCCACGACGGCGCAGTCGTCGTGGCCGAAGTGGCGGAGCAGCCACCAGAGCCGCTCGGCGCCGCCGCCGTTGCCGTACGCCACGACGAAGACCCCCTCGCCGATCCCTGCCCGCGAGGCGGCGGCGGCGAACCGCCCGGCGGTCGGCAGCGGGTGGCGTCCCGCATCGGGAACGGACAGGTCGGAGAGATCCTCGTCCACGTCGAGGAACGACGCGCCCGGGATGTGTCCCGCGCGGTAGAGCTCGCCCCCACGCGCCGGATTGCCGAGCTCCCAGCGGCAGTCCACGAACTGGTAGCGCATCCGGCGAGTATTCCTTTTCGTTTCCAGATCGTCTAAAGAAGCGGATGCAGCGATGAGAAGCTGGCTTACCTGGAGCGCCGTCGTCGTGGGGACGCTCGCCGTCGCCGTCAACGCGGCGGCGGCGTACGTGTACTTCGACGACGCCTCGCGCGCGCATACCGTCGCCCGGGGCGTGACGGTCGCCGGCGTCGAGGTCGGCGGCCTCACGGAGGCGAAGGCGCGGGCACGGGTCGCGCGCGCGCTCGTGCCCAGACTCGAGCGGCCGCTCGTGCTCAGGTTCGGGCCACGGCGTTTCGTCGTCGACCCGCAGCGCGCCGGACTGGCGGTCGAGGTCGATCGCATGGTCGCCGACGCGGTCGCCCTGAGCCGGCGGGGGAGCCTGCTCGAGCGGTTCGCGCGCGACGTGCGGGGACGGAGCGTCGACGTCGCCCTCCCGCTGCGCGCCGCGTACTCCACGGCCGCGATCCAGCGCTTCGTCCGGGACGTCGCGCGGAAGGTGGACCGGCCGGCGCGGTCGGCGGAGGTCGTGGCGAACGCGGTCGCGGTCCGGGTGCGGCCATCCCGGGAAGGGATCGCCGTGCGCCGGGACGCGCTCGCGGCCGAGCTCCGGCGTCGGCTCGTCGATCCGCGCGCCGCGCGTACCCTCGCCGTTCCCACCCGCGTCGTGCGGCCGGACGTGAGCACGGCGCAGCTGCCGCGGCGATATCCAGCATTCATCACGGTGAGCCGTGGGACGTTCAGCCTGCGCCTGTTCCGCCGGCTGAAGCTCGTCAGGACGTATCGAATCGCGGTCGGCCAGGCCGGGCTCGAGACGCCGGCGGGGCTCTACAAGATCGACGACAAGCAGGTGAACCCCTCGTGGCATGTCCCGAAGAGCCCGTGGGCGGGCGAGCTCGCAGGCCGCGTAATCCCGCCCGGCCCGCAGGATCCGATCAAGGCGCGCTGGATGGGCTTCTACAACGGCGCCGGCATCCACGGCACTGACAACATCGGCTCGCTCGGCTCCGCCGCGTCGCACGGCTGCATCCGCATGTCGATTCCGGACGTGGAGGAGCTGTACGAGCTCGTCCCCTACGGGACGCCGATCTATATCGGTTGAAAGCCTGTACTAGCCAAGCGCGACACGCTCGCTTGGCTTAGCGCGACAAGCTGTACTCAGGCGATCGCGCTGCGCCGCTCCAACAGAAGCGTGTCCCGCCAGAGCCCGTCCCGCCGGCCGATGCGCTCGCGGGCGCCGACGATCCGGAAGCCGCAGCGGAGGTGCAGGGCGACGGACGCTCGGTTCTCCGGGAAGATCGACGCCTGGACGGTCCAGATCCCGGCCGTCTCCGCCCGCCGCACGAGCGCGTCGAGAAGCAGCCGGCCGATGCCGGATCCGCGTTGCCCGTCCGCGACGTAGACGCTGTCCTCCACCACGCCCCGGTAGCAGCGACGAGACGAGACCGGGCTCAGCGCCGCCCACCCGACGACTTCGTCCCAGACGGTCGCGACCAGGCGAGGCTCGTCCAGATGCTCCGCGTCCCAGTCGCCCCAGGTCGGCACCTCGGTCTCGAAGGTCGCGAGCCCGGATCGGATCCCGTCCCAGTAGATTCGTGCGGACGCCGGCCAGTCGGCGGGGACGAGCGCCCGGAGCTCCGCGCGCGCCTCCGCCGGCCGGCCGTCCAGACGTGCGCCGAGCTCCAGCATCGTCCGCGCTAGCAGTCGTAGTAGAGCGAGAACTCCATCGGATGCGGCCGTAGCCGCACCGGATCGACTTCGTTCACGCGCTTGTAGTCGATCCAGGTCCGGATCAGCTCCTCCGAGAAGACATCGCCGTCGAGCAGGAACGCATGATCCGCCTCGAGCGCGTCAAGCGCCTCGGCGAGCGAGCCCGGCACCTGCGCGACGTCGTGGTCGTCTTCGAAGAGGTCGAAGTCGGACGGGTCACCCGGGTCGAGCCCGCGCTCGATCCCGTCGAGCCCGGCCATCATCATCGCCGCGAACGCGAGGTACGGATTCGCAGTCGGGTCGGGACAGCGGAACTCGATCCGCTTTGCCTTCGCGGAGTCGGAGTACATCGGGATGCGGATGCACGCCGAGCGGTTCCGCGACGAGTACGCCAGATTGACCGGTGCCTCGTAGCCGGGTACGAGCCGGCGGTAGGAGTTGGTCGTCGGCGCGCAGAGTGCGAGCAGCGCCGGTGCATGCGCGAGCAGTCCCGCGACGTAGCCGCGCGCGAGCCGCGACAGACCGGCCGGACCGGACTTGTCCGCGAAGAGCGGCGTCCCCTCCATCCACAGAGACTGGTGACAGTGCATGCCCGAGCCGTTGTCCCCGAAGATCGGCTTCGGCATGAACGTCACGGATTTGCCCGCCGCGCGCGCGACGTTCTTGACGACGTACTTGTAGGTCATGACCTGGTCGGCCATTCGCGTCAGGCTCTGGAAACGGAGGTCGATCTCGCACTGGCCGCCCGAGGCGACCTCGTGGTGATGGAACTCGCACGGGATCCCGAGCCGCTCGAGCGTCAGCACCATTCGCGTCCGCAGGTCGTGCAGCGTGTCGTGCGGGGCGGGCGGGAAGTACCCCTCCTTCTCCCGCACCGTGTAGCCGAGCCCGGGCCTGCCGCAGTTCCAATGGCCCTCGGCCGAGTCGACGGAGTAGTGTGCGGCGTTCGGGCCGAGCTCGTAGGAGACCTCGTCGAAGACGAAGAACTCGCACTCGGGCCCGACGAAGCACGTGTCCGCGATCCCCGTCGAGCGCAGGTACTCCTCGGCGCGCTTCGCGATCCGGCGCGGGTCCTTGCCGTACGGCTCGTGCGTCACGGGATCCACGATCTCGCAGACGAGCGACAGCGTCGGCGCCTCGGTGAACGGATCGAGCATCGCGCTCGACGCGTCGGGCATGAGCAACATGTCCGACTCGGAGATCCCCTGCCAACCGCGGATCGAAGACCCGTCGAAGCCGAGTCCCTCGTCGAAGGCCGACTCGTCGAGCGCCGAGATCGGCAGCGACACGTGCTGCCAGGTGCCGAGCAGGTCGCAGAACTTCAGGTCGACCATCACCGCGCGCGTCTCGCCGGCCCATTCCAGCGCCTCACGCGGGTGCGGCTTGGTCCCGTTTGCCTCCAGGTAGTGCTTGATCTCGAGTTCCGACACCGTCGTCCTCCTGACGCTGGTCCACGAAAAAAGCCCCACGATCCCGGGGGAACGTGAGGCTCCGTTGCCTCGGCGCCCGCCTTCGACGGCGGACGTCCTACGACCACGTTAGCGGGCGCTGCGGACGCGGGTCAAGTCAAGTCTTGGAGCGATGCGCGCCGGCAACGGCAGTCGCCACGCCGAGGCCGACGAAGATCGAGCCGCTGGCCCACCGCTCGACGCGCGGAAACACGGGGCTCCGGCGCAACCGCTCGCCCGCCGCGCCGGCGCCGATGGCCCACAGCGAGTCGGTCACGAGCCCGAGCCCGAGGAACGTGAGGCCGAGCGCGACGACCTCGAGCGGGACGCTGCCGTGCTGATCGACGAACTGCGGCAGGAAGGCGAGGAAGAAGAGCGCCGTCTTCGGGTTCAGGACGTTGACGACGATTCCGTCCCGGTACAGCCGCCGATGATCGACGACCGGGACAACCTCGACGACGCGCTCCCGCGTTGCGAGGCGCCGCAGCCCCATCACGATCAGGTAGGCCGCGCCCACGTACTTCACGACCGAGAACGCCGTCGCCGACGCGACGACCAAGCCCGAGATGCCGGCAGCTGCGGCAGCGATGTGGACGAGCGTGCCGGTGTGCAAGCCGAGCACCGACGAGAGGCCGGCGCGCTTCCCGCCGCCGACGCTCTGCGCGACGACGTAGAGCACTGCGGGCCCGGGAATCACGAGCAGCGCGAGGGCCGCGAGCACGAAGAGCGCGTACGTGGTCGGTGAGGGCACCGCGTCAGCGTGGCGAACGAGCGCGTCTCGCGTCAAGCCGCGTGGTAGAGCGCCGCGGTCGCCGCGGCCGTCTGGGCGATCCGTTCGCGCAGCTCGCGCGGCTCGAGGACCTCCGCGTCGGCGCCGAAGCGGAGCAGCTCGCGATACGCGTCGTCCAGGGTCTGGAAGCCGACGACGACCCGACCGTCGGCCTCGACGCGCTGATCGTCGCCCAGGTGGCGGCGAACGTCGGCCGAGATGCGAACCGTCACCTCGATCCGCGGCCGCCCTTGCTCGAAGGCACGCGACCACTCGTCCCAGAACGCCGCGAGCTCGAAGCCGGCCGGCGGCTCGCAGCGCTGCTCCAGCGCCCGCACTCCGGCGACCCGCGAGACGCGGTAGACGCGCATGCCGACCGACCGCCGCGCGACGAGGTACCAGGCACCGCCCTTCAGGACGAGCCCGAGCGGATCGATCGTCCGCTGGACGGTCCGCGGCCCCTCCCGGTAGCGAAGCCGCACGCGCCGGCGATGCCAAACCGCCTCGGCGATCGCCGGGAGGTGCGGGACGCGGTCGCCGGCGCGGAACCACCCCCGCGTGTCGAGGTGGAAGAGGCGCGAGGCCGCTGTCGCGCGCTCCTGGAGCTCGGCCGGCAGCGCGGCGAGCACCTTCAGGCGCGCCGTCGCGAGCTCCCCACCGAGGCCGAGCTCCGCGGCGGGGCCGGGCATCCCGGCCGCGAAGAGCGCTTCGGCCTCGTCCGCGGTCAGTCCGGTCAGGCGCGTCCGGTAGCCGCCCGCGAGCCGGTAACCGCCCGCGGGTCCCCGTACGGCCTCGACGGGAACGCCCGCGGCAGCGAGCGACTCGACGTCGCGGTGGACGGTCCGGACGGAGACCTCGAGCCGCTCGGCGAGCTCGGCGGCCGTCAGCAGGCCGCGCGTCTGCAGCAGCAAGAGCAGCGAGACGAGCCGAGTCGCGCGCATTCGGAAAACATGACAGAAGATGGCGGGATTAGCCAGTAGGCTCGAGCCTCAGCCCGAGACGGAGGTGTCGCATGGCAAATCTGGAGCCGATTTCCGGCGGCGACGAGCGCGAGGAGACGAGGGGCGACCACCAACTCGTCGCCCTCGCGGAGCGCCTGATGCGCGAGCCGGAGCTCGTCGAGTGGCTCGGCGCGGATCCGCCGCCCGCGCCGTGGATGGATGACGACCCGCCGCGCGCCGCCTGATGGCCGAGACGATCTGGGCGGACGACTGGGAATCCCTCGGGGAGGAGGAGTGGCAGGGCGGCGGGCGCTCGCGGACGCTCCCGCGGGGCGAGCATCTCGGCGCGACGCTCTACGAGCTCCCGCCCGGCGCGACGGGCGGCCTGTACCACTTCCACCACGGCGCGGAGGAGCTGCTCGTGATGCTCCGCGGCCGCGCGACGCTGCGAACGCCGGCTGGCGAGCGCGAACTCGAGGAGGGCGAGGTGGTCGACTTTCCGCCGGGCCCGGACGGCGCGCATCAGGTGCAGAACCGCGGCGACGAGCCCGTGCGCTACCTCGTCGTCTCGAACCGCGACGTGCGCGTCGAGTCGGTCGAGTATCCCGACAGCGGCCAGATCTCCGTGATGGCGCGCACCGCGTCGCACGCCGGCGACGGGCCGCTCTTCCGGATCTTCCGCTACGAGGACGGCGAGGCCTGAGCGCAGCGCGATTTGCGCTCGGGGCGGCGGGTCCCTATCCTGCCAAAGTCATGTTGTGGAACGTGAATCAGATGGTGCGCACCGCCGCGGGAGGGCTCTTCGGCCCGCCCGCGCCGCGCGGCGCGGGCGACCGCTAGGTCCGTCCGCCGCCTTTCGCGCGCACCTCTCGATTCCGTCCTGATTCACGTTCCAAGGAGTAGTAGGCATGACCCTCGCAGCACCCAGCATCCATGACTTGATCCGCGTCCGGGAGGCGCCGGCGGTCGAGGTGCACGACCTTCGCAAGGAGTTCCTCCGGCGCGACCGGAACCTCGGCCGGTTCGCACGAAAGCGCCGCGCAGCCGCGTTGAAGGGCGTCAGCTTCACGGTCGCGCGCGGCGAGTGCGTCGCGATCCTGGGCCAGAACGGCTCGGGCAAGTCGACCCTGGTCCGGCTGCTCTCGACGCTGCTCCTGCACGACGGCGGCAGCGCGACGGTGTTCGGACACGACGCGTTCCGCGAGACACGCGCCGTGCGCCGACTCGTCAACCGCGTCTCCGTCGAGGCCAGCTTCTTCAAGAAGATGTCGCCGGAGGAGAACCTCGCGTACGCAGCGCGGTTCTACGGCATGACGCCGAGGGAGACGGACGTGGCGATTCCGGAGATCCTCGCGAAGGTCGGCTTCCCGACCGAGCGGCGGGGCGAGCCGATGGAGAACCTGTCGCGCGGGATGCAGCAGAAGGTGGCGCTCGCACGGGCGCTGCTGACCTCGCCCGTGCTGCTGCTGCTCGACGAGCCGACGACGGGGCTCGATCCGCGGTCGAAGCTCGAGGTGCAGGAGTTCATCCGCGAGGTCCGCGTCGAGCACGACGCAACGATCCTGCTCTGCACGCACGACCTCGCCGAGGCCGAGGCGCTCGCGGAGCGGATCGGCGTCCTCGACCGGGGCGAGCTGCTCTGCCTCGAGCCTGCCGCAGAGCTGCTCCGCCGCTACGACGCGTCGACGCTCGAAGAGGCGTTCTTCGCCGCGACGGGCCGCCGGCTCGAGGACGAGGAGGACGACGAGGACAGGGAGGTGTTCGCATGACCGCTGCAGCACTGCGTGTCCGCCACGAGCTGATCGGCCTCGGCGGCGTCGTCGAGCGCAACTGGTACCTCGTCAAGCGCTACGCCTGGTGGGAGATCGCGTTCTTCGCCTGGACGGTGGCGAACTCGCTGACGATCGTCTTCATCGCCAAGGGCATCGAGGCGACCGGCGGCCACGTCGACATCAACCGGCTGACGACGATCCTCCTGATCGGCGCGGTGGTCTGGTCCTACCTCGGGATCGTGTTCGAGATCCTCGTCGAGACGGTCGCGTGGGAGCGCTGGGAAGGGACGATCGAGTACACGTTCATGGCGCCGCTCTCGCGTCCGGTCCACCTGATCGGGATGGGCATCTTCGCGGTGCTCTACGGCATCGTGCGCGCGAGCCTCGTCTTCGGCGCGATCGCGGCGATGTTCCACCTGCACATGCCGCGGGCGAACTTCGTCACCGCGATCGTGATCGTCGGCATTGCGTCGGTGTCGTTCATCGGGATCGGGATGATGACCGCCGTGCTCCCGCTGATCTCGCCGGAGAAGGGGACGCAGTTCGGCTTCATCGGCCAGGGCCTCATGCTCGTCGTCTCGGGCGTCTACTACCCGGTCTCGGTGCTGCCGGCGTTCATGCAGTGGATCGCGAAGGTCTCGCCGGCGAACTACGCGCTGCGCGGGATGCGCAACGCGATCCTGGACGGCGCCGGCGTCGGCGCCGTCTGGGGCGACATCTGGCCGCTGCTCGTGATCGGCGTCGTCGCCGTCCCGCTCGGCCTGGAGATCTTCCGCCGCGGCGAGATCTACGCGAAGCGACACGGGAAGCTGAAGCGCAGCGGCTAGCCGAAGGAGCCGTGTCCGGGGTCAGGTCTTGCAATCACGGACCGTGTTGCAATGCAAGACCTGACCCCAGCCTTGGCCGTTAGAGACGCTGCAGGCACTCGCGTAGCCCCTCGCGCCAGTGCGGCAGCTGCGGGGCGTCCGGGTGCTCGCTGCGCAGCACGGAGTACGCGGGCCGCGGCGCCGGGCGGCCCAGCTCCTCCGTCGTGATCCGGCGCACGCGGCACTCGAGCCCCGCTTCCTCGAAGATCGCCTCCGCGAAGTCCGCCCAGGTGCAGTCGCCCTCGGCGGCGAGGTGCCAGCGGCCGAACGGCAGCCCGCGCTCGACGAGCTCCCTCGTCGCTTTCGCGAGATGGCCGACGTAGGTCGGCGAGCCGCGCTGGTCGTCGACGACGGCGACCTCGTCCCGTTCGGCGCCCAGCCGCAGCATCGTCCGCACAAAGTTCTGGCCGGTCTCGCCGAAGAGCCACGACGAGCGGACGATCCAGGCACGCTCGCCCGCGGCCGCCTCGCCGTGCAGCTTCGTGCGCCCGTACACGGACTGCGGGTTCGGCGCGTCCGACTCGACGTACGGCTCGCGCTTCGTCCCGTCGAAGACGTAGTCGGTGGAGAAGTAGACGAGCGGCACGCCGAGCGACGCGACGTTCGCGGTTCCGCCGACGTTCACGGCGGCCGCGCCCTGCGGGTCATCCTCCGCGCCGTCGACGTCCGTCCACGCCGCGGCGTGCAGGACGAGGTCGGGCGCTGCGACGAGCGGCGGCGGCAGCGACACGTCCCAGTCCGCCCGGGACAACGCGACGGCGCCCGGAAAGGCTTCCGCCAGTGCGTGGCCGAGCTGGCCGCCCGCGCCGGTTATGAGGACGCGGCGCTCTTGTCCCGTTCCGACAGGATCGGCGATGACGTGCTCCAGAGGTCGCGGACGCGCTCGTCGTTCCACGGCACGCCGTGCTCGTCCGGCGCAGCCGCGTCGAACTCCTCCGTGACGAGGTAGCAGAAGAGCGTGTCGGTCAGCGCCTCGTAGCCGTGCGCGTGGATGCCGGGGACGTAGATCGCGACGGGATTGTCGTCGCCGATGTCCTCGGTGAACGTCTCGCCGCTCTCGCGGTTCAGCACGACGACGCGCACCATGCCCTGCAGGCAGAGGAACAGATCGTCCTGGCCGCGCTCGTGGTAGTGCAGCCCGCGGATCACGCCCGTCCGCGAAAACGACAGGTTCGCCTGCTTGATCGGCTTCGGAAGCTCGGACGCGCGGACGAGCTCGGCGAACCATCCACGCTCGTCCTGGTGGCGCGTCAACGGGAAGCGCCTGATCACGCGTTGGCCCCGTTGCGGCGGACGAAGTCGTTGACCTCGTAGTACGCGTCGATCGACTCGCCGGCGTCGCCCCAGAAGCCCTCGATCTCGTCGGCCTCCATCTCGCCGCGCTCGATGTACCAGTTGTTGACGTCGGTGATCTCGAGCTCGCCGCGTCCGGAGGGCTTCAGGGTCGGCACAACGTCCCACACCTGCTCGTCGTAGAAGTAGACGCCCGTCACGGCGTGCTTGCTCGGCGGCTCGGCGGGCTTCTCGACGATTCGCGTCACGCGGCCTTCTTCGCGGACGGCGACTCCGAGGTGACGCAGGTGCTCGTCCTCCGCGACATGCGAGAGGACGATCCGCGCGCCGCGCTTCTGCCGCTCGAAGTTCTCGACGACCGGCCGCAACGAGCTCGCGAACACGTTGTCGGCGAGCATCACGCAGACCTTGTCGCGCTCGACGAACCGCTCCGCAAGCGCGAGCGCCTCCGCGATCCCACCCGTCTGGTCCTGGTACGCGTAGAACAGCCGCTCGATTCCGTGGTCGTGCCCGTTGCCGAGCAGGCGGAAGAACTCGCCCGCGTGCGTCCCGCCGGTGACGAGCATCAGCTCCGTGATCCCGGCGCCGACGAGCGCGTCGATCGACCAGTTGACCATCGGCCTGTCGTAGATCGGGAGCAGGTGCTTGTTCGTGATCCGCGTGAGCGGATGGAGGCGCGTGCCGCTGCCGCCTGCCAGGATGACGCCCTTCATGGCAAGCGATCCTAAAGGGGTGACAGTCCTAGTCGATGCCGAGAACGTGCGCAGGTCGCGCTGGCCCAACCTTTCGCGGGGGGAGCTCGTCGAGGCCGTTCGCGACTGGGCGGGCGAAACCGGGCATCCCGTCCTGATCGTCTTCGACGGCGCCGCACCGGAGGAGGCGCCCGACCTCGTTGGCGCGCGGGGCAGCGCGGACGACTGGCTCGCGGCGCACGCCGGCGAGTACGCGCCCTACTGGCTCGTCACGACCGACCGCGAGCTGCGGGAGCGCGCCGGCGGCGGCGGCGAGCGAATCGTCGGCGGAGGCGCATTCCTCCGCGAGCTCGGCTACTAGTGAGCGGGGGCGAGCAGCACGAGCAGGGTCAGGAGCCCGGCGGCGGCGACGAGGAAGCGCATGCCGACCACGCTACGCCCGCCGCATTGCCGGTCCGTATCGGCTCTGCAAGGGAATCGTTAAGAACTCGTTTCGGAATGACGACGCGCTGCCCGGGCCGGGCGGCCCGTCCTTGATTTTGAGACGAGTTCTAAGACGCCGGCGCTCCTGCCTCGCCGTACCGGGCTCGAACGCGAAGATGCTGGCCAAGGCCGCTGCGCTCCCAGCCGACGAGCTCGTGCTCGACCTCGAGGACGCTGTTGCCCCGGCCGACAAGACCGACGCGACGCGCGCGCTCGTGGTCGAGGTGGTGCGCGCCGGAGCCGCGGCGCCGACGGTCGCGATCCGGATCAACGGCGTCCGCACGCGGTGGTGGCGCGACGACCTCGCCGCCGCGGCGGTGGCGCGGCCGGACTGTGTCGTCATTCCCAAAGTCGAGTCGCCGGACGACGTCGGCGCCGTCGCCGCGCTGCTCCCGGACGGAATCGGAATCGAGGTGCAAATCGAGACCGCGCGCGGCCTCGTCGCCGTCGAGCAGGTCGCCGGCGCAGGTCACGGCCTCGAGGCGCTCGTCTTCGGGCCCGGCGACATGGCCGCGTCGCTCGCGATGCCGGAGCTGACGATCGGGTCAGGCGGCGACCGCTGGCACTACGCGCTCGCGCGAATCGTCACCGCCGCGCGCGCCTTCGGCCTGCAGGCGGTCGACGGACCGTTCGCACGCCTCGGCGACCTCGCCGGGCTCCGCGAGTCTGCGCTCCGCTCCCGCGCGCTCGGCTACGACGGAAAGTGGGCGATCCATCCCGAGCAGATCGAGCCGCTGAACGAGCTCTACGCGCCGACCGAGGCGGAGCTCGAGCGCGCGCGCCGGATCCTCGCCGCCGCGTCCGGCGCGGGCCGCCTCGGCAACGAGATGGTCGACGAGGTGTCGCTGCGGCTCGCGCAGTCGATCCTCGCGCGCGCGGGCGAGCGCTAGCCCACGCGGACGACCCAGAACGCGACCGCGACGTACTGGCACGCGACCGCGACGATCGTCAGCGCGTGGAACAGCTCGTGATAGCCGAAGACCTGCGGAACCGGATCCGGCCGCCGCCGTGCGTAGACGATGGCGCCGGCTGTGTACGCGACGCCGCCGACCGCGAGCAACACGACTGCCGGCACGCCACTGCGGTCGAGAAGTTGCGGCAGCACGACGACTCCGACCCAGCCGAGCGCGATCCCGATCGCGGCCGCGAGCCACTTCGGCGCCTCGACCCAGGCGAACTTGAGCACGATCGCCATCGCGGCCCCGCTCCAGACGATCGCGAGCACGACCGTCTGCCAGGCGCCCCGCAGCACGATCAGGCCGACCGGGGTGTACGTCCCGGCGATCAGCAGGTAGATCCCCGCGTGGTCGATCCGGCGCATCCACTGCCGCCACGGCGGCGACCACATCACGCGATGATAGAGCGAGCTCGCGGCGAGCATCGCCGAGACGGACCCGGCGAAGATCGCCGCCGCGAGACGCTGCCGCGCACCGTCGGCGTAGACGATCAGCAGCGTTCCGACGACGAGCGAGACCGAGAAAGCGGCCTGGTGCAGCACGCCTCGCAGTTGCGGGCGGCCGACGGGGTCCGGGGCGACCACACGGCTAGGATACGACCTCTCATGAGCGAGCGCGACGGAAATCCGGGGATCCGGCCCGACGAGGACGTCCTCCCCGACGAGGCCGGCGACGCGTACATCGCCCATGCGACGCCGGATATCGGCACCGCGCGGAACCGGAGGCTCTTGCTGTTCGGCGTCCTGCCGATCCTGGCCATCGCGGTCGGGATCGGCATCTGGATCGCGGTCTCGCACTAGCGCGCGGCGGCGCGGAGCGTCGCCGCCCTGGCGGGGTCGAGCGGCGACGGCGGCACCCGGGCGAGCCGCGCGACGCGCGGCGGGAGCCACCAGTTCCAGCGTCCGAAGACGGCCATCAGGGACGGTACGAGCAGCGCGCGCACGACCGTCGCGTCGACGAGGATCGCGACCGCGAGCCCGAGCCCGAACTGCTGCAGCCCGACGATCCGGCCGGCGACGAAGCCGGAGAACGCGGCGACCATGATCACCGCTGCCGCCGTGACGATCCGGCCGGTCCGCTCGAGCCCGTGGCCGACAGCGCTGCGGTTGTCCTCGCCCGCATCCCACGCCTCGCGCATCCGCGTGACGAGAAAGACCTCGTAGTCCATCGAGAGGCCGAAGAGCATCGCGAACAGGAAGATCGGGATCCACCCCTCGACCTGATCGTCCTGGTAGACGCCGCCGACGAGGGAGTGCCCGCCGCCCCACTTGAAGACGACCACGAGCATCCCGTACGCGGCGCCGACCGAGAGGAGGTTGAGCGTCACCGCCTTCAGCGGCAGCAGGAGCGAGCGGAACGCGCGCATCAGCAGCAGGTACGTCAGCACGAGCACGCCCAGCACGAGCCACGGGAACGCGCTGTACGCGCGATGCAGGAAGTCGACGCCCTGCGGCGGCCCGCCGCCGGCGAGCACGCGCATGCCGGACGGGAATCCCGCAGCCGGGATGATCTCGCCGCGCAGCCGGTGGACGAACGACTGCGCCTGCGGCGATCCGTATTCGTGGCGACCCGCGACGACGACCTCGAGGTAGCGGCCGGTCCGGTCGAGGAGCGGTCGTTGCACGAACGCGACCTCGCGGTCGGCGGCGAGCCGCGTCTCGAGCCGCGGCACCGCCGGCAGCGGCGGGCGCGCGCCGCGCGCGCGGCCCGTGTCGACGAGGATCTGCGTCGGCGAGAGCGCGCCCGGCCCGACCGCACTCGTCAGGAGGTCGAAGCCCTGTACCGACTGCGGAAAGCGCGGAATCCCGCGTGCGGAGCCGGGCGTCAGCGCGATCGCGTAGACGGGAACCGCGGCGGCGACCAGCAACGCGGCGCCGAGCGCGAGGAACGCGAGCGGCCGGCGCATGATCGCACCCGAGAGCCGGTGCCAGAAGCCGCCGTCGCCCTCGCCGCGCAGCCGCCTCGGCAGCAGCGGGATCCGGCGCGTGCCGCGGCGCCCGTACACGGAGAGCAGTGCGGGCTGCAGCGTCGCCGCCGCGGCGAGCGAGACGAGCGGGATGAAGAAGCCGGCCACGCCGAGCGAGCGCATGAACGGCATCGGCATGAAGAGCAGCAGCGCGAGACCGATCGCGACGGTCGCCCCGGAGAAGATCACCGCGCGACCCGCGGTCGCGATCGTCCGCTCGACCGCGTCGTCGACGGTGCCGTCGCCGCGCAGCTCCTCTCTGAAGCGATAGACAACGAGGAGCGAGTAGTCGATCGCGATCCCGAGCCCGATCAGCTGCACGAGGTTCGTCGCGTACGTCGCCATCGTCATCAGGTGCGCCGCGATCCACACGATCCCGAGCGTCCCCATGATCGTCGCGCCCGCGAAGAGAAACGGCATCGTGACGGCGACCGAGAGGCCGAACACGAGCAGCAGCACCACGAACGCGATCGGCAAGGCGATCGACTCGCCCTTACGCAGGTCGGCAGAGAAGATCGGGTCGAGGTCGTGCTGGATCGCGGCTTGGCCGCTCACGTACGCGCGCACGCCCGCGGACGGGTGCAACGCGTGCAGAAGGTCGTCCGTGTAGCCCTTCGCGTCGGCGAGCCGCAGCTTCGTCAGCACGCTGCCCCAGACCACGTTCTGCGCTCTCCGAACGCTTCCGATCTTCCCGGTGGGCACGGCGTCCGCGGCGCGCCGAAGCGCCGGCAAGAGCTCGGCAGTAGTCGTCGTTCGGGGCACGCGAAAGACGACCAGGAACTCGCCGTCGGAGCGGTCGCCGTACTGCCGTTCCAGGATCGTGCGCACGCGCTCCGAGTCGGTACCCGGCACGATGAAGGTGTTCGAGAGCAGCGGGCTGAGGTGCAGCGAGGCGAGAAACCCCGCGGCGATCACCGCCGCCCAGAATCCGAGCACGATCCAACGGAAGCGCACCACGAACCGCGTCCAGCGGATCAGCATGATCCGGACGCTACCGGCGGCGCGCCGCCTTTCGGCGCTTGGCCCGTGGCAGGTTCCGCACCGCCGCGTACCAGAGGTAGAGAAGGCCCGCGAAGACGATCCCGGCAAGTCGGAGTACGCGCCCCACGCCTGAAATCTATGTCGCCGGGGATACGCTTTGGACGTATGGCCGGGCCGAAAGACATCGATCAGCTCCAGCGTGAGATCCAGGAGCTCTTCAGCGACCTCTGGCAGGTGCCGCGCTTCTCCGGCATCCGCCACGGCTTCCGCCCGCAGGCGGACGTCTACCGCACCGATGATCCGCCGGAGATCCACATCATCCTCGAGCTGCCCGGCGTCGAGCCCGAGCGGCTGGAGATCGTCGCCGGCGAGCGCACCATCTCGATCGCAGGAGTGCGCGAACGGCCCAAGGTCGCCGCGGCGCGCGTCCAGCAGATGGAACTCGAGTACGGCCCCTTCCAGCGGCAGCTGCAGCTCATCGACGACGTCGACTCGGGCCGCGCCAGCGCGACGTACGAGCGCGGCCTGCTGCGCATCGTGCTTCCGATCGCACCGGCGCCGCCGCCGCCGCCGCAAGAGCGCACCGCGATCCTCGTCCGGAGAATCGGATGAGCGAGGCCGAGCCCGAAGTGCTGGACGAGCCCGTCGACATCGGAGTCGAGCCGCAGCTTCCCGCGACGCTCCCTGTCCTTCCTCTGAAAGAGACGGTCGTCTTCCCGGAGTCGATGACGCCGCTCGCGATCGGACAGGAGCGCTCGGTGAAGCTGATCGAAGACGTCGTCGCCGGCGACCGGCTGCTCGCGCTCGTCACGGTGCGCGACGAGGAAATCGAGGTCCCAGGGTGGGACGATCTCTACGAGGTCGGAACCGCCGCCGTCGTCCACAAGATGATTCGCGTCCCCGACGGAACGATGCGCATCCTCGTCCAGGGTCTGAAGCGGATCCGCCTCGAGCGGCCGATCACGGACGATCCGTACCTGATCGGCGAGTTCGTCGAGGTGCCCGACCATCTCGTCGAGTCGAAGCAGGTCGAGGCGTTGACGCGCAACGTGCAGGCGCTCTTCGCGCGGATCATCGGGCTCGTCCCGTACCTGCCGGAGGAGCTGCAGATCGCAGCCGCGAACGTCGACAACCCGAGTGCGCTGTGCCATCTCGTCGCGTCGACGCTCCGCCTAAAGACCGAGGAGAAGCAGCAGCTGCTCGAGATGGAGGACGTCGAGGACCGGCTGCGCGCGGTCACGCTCATCCTCAACCGCGAGCTCGAGGTCTTCGAGCTCGGGACGAAGATCCAGTCCCAGGTGCAGTCCGAGCTGGAGAAGGGCCAGCGCGAGTTCTACCTCCGCCAGCAGCTGAAGGCGATCCAGGAGGAACTCGGCGAAGGCGATCCCGAAGCGGCGGAGATCAATGAGCTGCGCGAGCGGCTCGCCGAGCTGACGCTGCCCGAGGACGTCCGCAAGGCGGCCGAGCGGGAGCTCGCGCGGCTCGAGAAGCTGCCGTCCGCCGCCGCCGAGTACGGCGTCATTCGCACGTATCTCGACTGGATCCTCACGCTGCCGTGGGACTCGGTCACCGAGGACAACCTCGACCTGAAGCACGCGCGCACGGTGCTCGACGAGGACCACTACGACCTCGAGAAGGTGAAGGACCGGATCATCGAGTACCTGGCGGTCGCGAAGCTGCGCAGCGAGGTCTCCGGCCAGATCCTCTGCTTCGTCGGGCCGCCCGGCGTCGGGAAGACCTCGCTCGGACAGTCGATCGCGCGCGCGGTCGAGCGGAAGTTCGTGCGGCTCTCCGTCGGCGGCGTTCGCGACGAGGCGGAGATCCGCGGCCACCGGCGCACGTACATCGGCTCGATGCCCGGCACGATCATCCGCGCCCTCCGCGACGCCGAGTCGAAGAACCCGGTGATGCTGATCGACGAGATCGACAAGATGGGCGCCGACTTCCGCGGCGACCCCGCGAGCGCGATGCTCGAGGTGCTCGACTCCGAGCAGAACAAGAGCTTCCGCGACCACTACCTCGATCTGCCGTTCGACCTCTCGAAGGTGTTGTTCATCTGCACCGCGAACACGATGGACACGATCCCCGCGCCGCTGCTCGACCGGATGGACGTGATCATGCTCTCCGGCTACACGGAGGACGAGAAGCTCGGGATCGCGAAGCGCTACCTCGTCCCGAAGCAGATCGAGGCGCACGGGCTCACGAAGTCGAGGCTCACGATCGGCGACAAGGCGTTGCGGCTCGTGATCCGCGAGTACACGCGCGAGGCCGGTGTGCGAAACCTCGAGCGGAGGATCGCCGACCTGTGCCGGAAGGCCGCACGCCAGGTCGCCGAGGGCAAGGCGAGCGGGAGGGTGCGCGTCGACGAGCGCCGCGTGCGCGCGTGGCTCGGGGCGCGCCGCTTCAGCGGCGAGGCGCGGAAGCGGACGGCCGATCCGGGCGTCGCCACCGGGCTTGCGTACACCGCGGCCGGCGGTGACGTGCTCTTCATCGAGGCGACGGCGTATGCCGGCAAGGGCAAGCTGACGATCACGGGCCAGCTGGGCGAGGTGATGCAGGAATCGGCGCAGGCCGCGCTCTCGTGGGTTCGCTCGCACACTGACGAGCTCGATCTCCCGGAGGACTGGTTCTCGCAGCACGACGTGCACGTCCACGTCCCCGCCGGAGCGGTGCCGAAGGACGGGCCGTCCGCCGGCGTGACGATGGCGACCGCGATCGCGTCGCTCGTCCGCGGCCAGCCCGTCTCGGAAGACGTCGGCATGACCGGCGAGCTCACGCTGACCGGACAGGTGCTCCCGATCGGCGGCGTGCGCGAGAAGGTGCTCGCGGCCCAGCGCGCAGGGCTCAAGCGGGTGATCCTGCCGCGCGAGAACGAGTACGACCTCGAGGACCTGCCGGCAGAGACGCGCAACGCGCTCGAGTTCGTTCTCGCCGACACGATCCAGGACGTGCTCGAGGTCGCGCTCGACGGCAAGCGGCGCCCGAAGGCGCGGCGCGCACCCGCGCCGGTGCGGCAGGCCGCTATGCCGAGAGGCTGAACGAGCCGAGCAGCGTGTCGCACGCGCCGGCCGCGCCGCGGCAGTAGAGCTGGAACTCGCGCCGTCCGTCGAGCACGAAGCCGATCCGCTCGTCCTCCCCGGTGCGCGCGATGTCGTAGACGCGCGCTTTCCTACCGGCGATCGTCCGCGTCTCGGACGTACGCACCCTGCCGTGGACGCGCGCGGCGAGCTGCTGCGCGACGCGGTCGAGCTCCGGCACGACCTCGGGCCAGAGCCCCGGCCGATACCGGCGGGCGAGTCGGAAGGTCGTCACGGAGACGATCGCCTCGCCGTCGCGGGCCGCCACTGAGGTCGGCGTTCGCGTCACCCGCCAGCCGCTCGGCGCCTCGAAGCTGAACCCGGCCGCGCGGATGCGTTTCCCGCTCGGCTGCTGGGCGCCGCCGCCGCAGCCCGCGATCGCGAGGGCCAGCACGAGCGGCGCCAGTTTGCGAGCATTGGACAGGGGTAAGACAGGTCTCGCCAACGAGCGAAAGGACTTGCGGAGCATGGCCAAGACGAAGGACAAGGTCACGGACGCGGCCGGCACTGTCAAACCGTACGTTGAGCGGGCGATCCGCGACGAGGAGCTCCGCGACAACATCCGGAGCGCCTATGAGTCCGCCCGCAACGTCTACAACGAGCTGATGGGTGGCCGCGGGGTCGTTCCGCTCGCGACGCGCGTCGCGACCGACAGAGAGATCCAGGACGAGCTCAGGTCCGCGGTCGCCGACCTGCGCAAGGCCGCCGACCGCGTGCAGGGGAAGGAGGACCACAGCGCGCGCAACAGCACCCTGCTGCTTGCGGGAATCGCGCTCGGCATCCTCTTCAACCCGATCACGGGCCCGCAGACCCGGAAGTTCATCGCCGACCGCCTGCTGGGCGGCGGCGACGACTTCACGTACTCCGGCTCGAGCGGCAACGGCGGCACAAAGGGCTAGTTCGGTCCGACTACCGCGTGGGGGCGGCGGAGAGACGTAGCAGTGCTCCGTCGCCCTCCGCGGAGACCGGCGCGACCGCGCGCTGCAGCGAGCCGGGATCGAGTCCGCTCGCGGTCGAGATGTCGGACACCTGGAGCAGGATCGCGCCCGGCTTGGGCGCCGTCGTGCCGGCGGCGGGCGTCGGCGCCCACGCTCCGGCGGCGGTGATCGGCACGTCTTGCAGCCGCTCCCAGGCCATCAGGTAGCTCGTGGGATCGACGGCTCCGTCGTAGCCCATTCCGAGCAGCCCCACCGGGTGGACCTCGAAGTGGAGGTGGAACGGCGTTCCCTCCGCGTCGCCCGTGTTGCCGACGAAGCCGACCACGTCGCCGGCGTTCACATGCGCGCCGTTCTTCGCGAGCGGCGAGAATGCGGAGAGGTGGGCGTAGTAGAACTCGTTCCCCTGTTCGTCGCGGATCCAAAGCCGGAGCCCGCCGATCTTGTTCCAGCCGACGCTGAACACCGTTCCCGAGGCGCACGCGAGGAGTGGGGCGCCCATCGGCGCGAAGATGTCGTCGCCGTGGTGCCATGAGACGTCGGCGCGCGGCGCGCCGAACGTGTCGATGAACGACGAAGGGCCGTAGACCGGGAAGACGTAGCCGCCGGCGGTGAGCTTCGGCGTCACGTTCGGCGGGTTCTTGACGGGCGCCGGGATCTCGGGCGTCGGCTTGGGCTCGGGTGGCGGCGCGCTGCCAGCGACGGGGCGCTCCCCGGGGACGGGCTTCGTCGGCGGAACCGGGATCGGCGGCGGCTTCGGCGCCTCCAGGTTCGCCTCCGCATAGCCGACGAGGATCTCGCTGCCGTTCGTGAGGCCGCCGTGGTCGGCGGTCAGGTGCACGTCGAGGGCGGTGACGAAGCCGTGGAATCCAGGCGGGCCGCTGTCCGGCTGCGAGGTCGTCTGCTCGAGGACGATCGCGTACCCCCAGTCGGCCAGCTGGACGCGGAGGTTCGGCGTCGCGGTGACCTGCTGGCCGAGCACGACGAGGTTCGTCAGCGTGCTCTGGCTGAGGTCGCCGCTGGCCTTGTCCGGCGTGGCCGTGCCGGTCGCCTTGACGGAGACGCTGTCGGCGGTGATCTCGCCGTTGAACAGGTTCAACGTCGTCACCTCCGTGGACGCCGTCGCGGTCGCGATCGTGCCGCTGTCCGCCGACACGCTCAGCGTCGCGGAGGCCGCCGAAGCGACCGTCCCGTCGGCCGGATACGCGAACGCGCCGCCGAACTGGACGGCGTCCTGCGGCGCCGAAAGCGTGGGCGTGCCGTTGCTCGGCTCGCCCGGGACGAGGATCTGGAGCCCGTAGGCCCGCGCGGTCGAGCCGGCGGCACGGTCGGAGGTGCCCGCGCCGACGCTTCCGGCCGCGAGGGGAATCACGAGGACGAACGAGAGCGCAATCAGGACCCGCTTCCGCACGAAGGCCCCATTATGCAAGGCCTGGCGGCGACCTCCGGATCGAGGCACCCAGGCGTACCAAGAGGTAGAGGCCGACCGTCACCGCCGCCACCGAGGCTCCCGCCGCGGTGTTCGCGTAGTAGGAGAGGTAGAGCCCCGCGAGGGCGCAGCCGATTGCGATCGCGGCGGCCGCCGCCATCATCGTCGCCAATCGGCCGCCCAGCAGGGCCGCGATCGCCGCCGGGCCGATCACGATCGCGATCACGAGCAGGTTCCCGAGCGCCTGAACGCCGATCACGACGGTGACCGCGACGAGGCCGAGGAGCGCCAGGTCGACGAGCAGCGGATGTGCGCCGAGCGCGCGGGAGGTGGAGCGGTCGAAGCCGACCACGAGCAGCTGGCGGTGGAGGAGGGCGAGCGCGCCGACGACGAGTCCGGCGAGGGTCGCCGAGACGATCACGTCCTTCCGGGAGACGCCGAGCAGGTCGCCGAAGAGAAGCTGGCCGAGCCCCGGCGGCGCGGCCTGCGACAGCGCGAGGAGCACCCCGAGCCCGAACAGCGTCGTGATCACGATCCCGACGGCCGTGTCGCGGCCGATCTCCGGCGCGCGGCCGGCGAGCGCGACCGCCGTGGCGGCGCCCAGGACGCCGACCGCGCCGCCGAGCAGCAGCGGCACCCCGAGCAGCGCCGCTCCGACGAGACCGGGAAACAGCGCGTGCGCAGCCGAGGACGCCGCCGACGACGCCGAGCAGCACGAGCTCGAGCAGCGCCCGCTGCATGAAGCCCTGCGTCCACGGCTCCCAGAGCGCGTGCATCAGTGGTGGTGCGGCGGCAGGAGGGCGGCCGGGACGCCCTCCAGCCGGACGATCTCGGCGCCGTACGTCTC
Organism: Actinomycetota bacterium; assembly: GCA_005884575.1. Classification (GTDB taxonomy): domain Bacteria; phylum Actinomycetota; class Thermoleophilia; order Gaiellales; family Gaiellaceae; genus AC-16. Next base: position 19,035 of record VAWW01000045.1, on the reverse strand, counting down.
GGCGAGCACCGCGGGGGTCAGCGTTTCCTCCGGTGGCCCGAACGCGACCTGGCGCCGGTTGAGACACAGCACCTCGTCCCAGCGCGCGACCTGCTCGACGTCGTGCGTCGCGATCAGGATCCCCCGCCCATCGGCGGCGAGATCGTCGAGCAGCAGCTCGAGCAGCTGGGCGCTCGGCTCGTCGACGCCCGTGAACGGCTCGTCGAGGAGCAGGACAGGCTGGTCCTGGACGAGGGCGCGCGCGACGAGGACGCGCTGCCGCTGGCCCCCCGACAGCTCGCCGAACTGCTTTCGCGCCCGGTCGGCGAGCCCGACGCGCTCGAGCGCGGCGAGCGCCCGCTCCCGCTCCGCGCGCGCGATCGGCTGCCACCACGGGACGCGCGACAGCGTCCCCATCAGCGCGACGTCGAGCGCCGTGACCGGATAGTCGAGCCGCGAGCGCTCGGTTTGCGGGACGTAGCCGAAGCCGCCCGCGCTGCGGATGCGGCCACGCAACGGCTGAAGCTCGCCGAGCAGGACGCGGAACAGCGTCGACTTGCCGCCCCCGTTCGGGCCGAGCACCCCGATCCGCTCGCCGCGGCGGAGCGCGAACGTCACGTCCTCGAGCGCCGACGGGCCGCCGTAGCCCGCGGCGAGATCCTCGACGGCGATGAGCTCCGTCACCCGAGACCGCCGATCCGGCATCCCTGCGCACTGCCGGTGAGCCCGCGCACGAGCGCGTCCGCGTTCGCGTGCTCCATCTCCACGTACGTCGCCCCGGGCGAACCGGCGGGACCGAGCGTGTCGCCGTAGAGCGTGTAGCCGGAACGCGCGCCGGTCTCGCGCGCGATCGTCTCGGCAAGGCGGGCGTTGACCGAGCTCTCCGGGAACACGGCCTTGACGTGCTCGCGGCGGATCAGCCGGATCAGCGCCGCCGTCTGTCCCGCCGACGCCTGCGCCTGCGTCGTCTGCGAAGGGATCACCGCACCGACGAACTGGATCCCGTAGCGCTTGACGAGGTAGTTGAACGCGTCGTGGTTCGTCACGAGCTTCCGCTCGGCGGTCGGGATCTGCGAGAGGCAGGCGGCGATGCCGCGGTCGAGGCGCCGCAGCCGTGTGAGGTACGTCACGGCCCGCTGCCGGTATCCGTCCGCGTGCTCCGGGTCGGCCTTCGCGAACGCGTCGCGAATCATGGCGACCGCGGCCTCCGCGTTGCGCGGGTCGTGCCACCAGTGCGGGTCGAATCGCGACGCCTCCGGACCCGAGCTCTCGCCGGCCACGTGCACCGGCACGCGGTCGCCGAGGACGACGACGCTCGGATGCCCGCCGGCCTCGCTCACGACCTTGCCCATCCACTTGTCCAGCCCGTCGCCGTTCTCGAGCACGACGTGCGCGTCGGCCGTCGCAGTGACGTCGGCCGGCCGCGGCTCGTACTCGTGCGGATCGGTGTTCGGCCGGAGGAGCTGGTGGACCGACACATTTGGGCCGCCGACCTGCCGCGCCCAGTCGCCGATCTGCGTCGTCGTCGCCACGACCGCCAACCCGTGCGAGCTCGAGCCGCCCGAGCCGCAGCCGGCGAGCACGAGCAGCGCGGCCGCTGCCGGCGCGAGCACGAGCAGCCGCGGCCGGAGCGCCTGTGCCACGGCGACGACCGCGAACACGCCGCCCGCGAGCACGGCGATCGCCGCACCTGGCGGGACGTTCGTCTGCACGGAGATCCAGAGGCCCACGACGCCCTCCAGGGCGGTCACCACGACCGAGCCGATCTGCCACACGGGCAGGCGCCGGGTGACGAGCCGCACCGTGGCCGCCGGGACGACGACGAGCGCCGTCACGAGCAGTGCCCCGACGGCGGTGAGCGCGGCGACGATCCCGAGCGCGATCAGCCCGAGCAGCGCCGCGTCCGGAAGGCCCGATCGCGCGCCTGCGGCGCGTGCGAAGCCGGAATCGAAGCCCGTCGCGAGCCAGCGCCGGCCGAGAACCCCGCCGGCTGCGAGCACGAGCACGCTCATTCCGCCGGCAAGCCACAGGTCGCTGCGCCCGATCAGCAGGAGGCTCCCGAAGAGGAGCGATTCGACGTTCGAGCCGGAGTGGAAGACATCGCTCGCGAGGATCACGCCGAGCGCCAGCGAGCCGACAAGCGCCAGGGCAGTGAGACTGTCGTGGCCGCTGCGCCGCCCGCGCGCGAGCGTCCCGATGGTGAGGGCGAAGACAACCGCGGCGGCCAGCGCGCCGAGCGGCGCCGAGAACGCGAGGCCGTCCGCGAGTACGAGCCCCGGGAAGGCGGCGGTCGCGNNNNGACGATCCACGTTCCGAGCAGGCCGGCGCCGCCGGAGAGGAGCAGCACCTCGAGGAGGCCCCGCTGCACGAACGCGAAGTGGAATGGAGTGAACATGGGGCGCTAACGATAATCATTATCGGCAAGGCGCGGTATCCTGTAGCCGTGGGCACGTGGACGGAACGGACGTTGGAGACCCTCCGGGCGGAGGGCTTCCGTAGCGGCGGCGCGCGCAGCGTCGTCGTCGAGCTGCTCGGGCGGCAGAGCTGCTGCCTTACCGCCCAGGAGCTCTTCGACCGGCTGCGGGCTGAGGGCCGGACGGTCGGAATCGCGACGGTCTACCGCGTCCTCGACCTGCTGACGGCGAAGGGCCTCGTCCAGCGGATCGACCTCGGCGCGGGGATCGCCCGCTACGAGCCCGCCGACCACGACGGCGAGCACCATCATCACCTGCTGTGCGACGGCTGCGGGAAGGTCGAGGCGTTCGCGGACGACGAGCTCGAGCGCGCGTTGCGCAAGGTCGAGCGGCGAACGGGCTACGACGTCGCGGGCCACGACGTCGTCCTCCGCGGCGCGTGCAGCGACTGCCGCGCCGCGTGACGACGGTCCGCGACTTTGTGGCTCTAAGCCACTAACGACACCGCCGGGAGTTTGTGGCTCTGAGCCACTAGCGGCGAGCCGCTCGTACCGGGGTCGGCTCGTCCACGCGGCGGGCTCGCGGCTGGTAGGCGGCCTAGACTCTCCGCTGTGTCGGTCGAGGAGCAGTTCTGGGGCGCGTCGCAACGGCGCCTCCCGCTGAGCCGCTCCCCGCTCGTCAACCTGATGGGCCTCGCGGTCGCCGTCTCGATCGCGTTCACCGTGATCGGGCTCGTCGAGCTCTGGCCGCACGACCACACGATCCGCGCGCGCGGCTTCGCCTTCCCGAAGACCATCGCCGCGAAGGTGCTGCGCGCCGACCGGGTCCCCTGCCAGGGCGGAGCGACGTGCCGTCGCGTCTCCGTCGAGCTGCTCGAGGGCCCCGCGAAGGGGAAGACGAGCAGGTTCACGATCATCGGCAGCGTCGGCTCGCTCGCGATCGGCCGCGGCGACCACATCCGCGTCTACGAGAACAAGCTCCCGGCCGGCGCCGTCAGCGCCGCGGGACACAAGGTCGACCGCTACTCGTTCTCCGACTTCGACCGGCGCAGCCCGATGCTCTGGCTCGCGATCGCGTTCGCGTCGCTGCTCCTCTTCACCGGCCGCCTGCACGGGCTGCGTGCGCTGATCGGGCTCGGCCTGAGCCTCGCGCTCGTGATCGAGTTCGTGATCCCCGCGATCCTGCACGGGAAGCCGCCCGTCGAGGTGGCGGTCGTCGGCGCGTTCGCGGTGATGCTCGTGACGATGCCGCTTTCGTACGGGCTCGGCGCGAAGATGATCTCGGCGTGGCTCGGAACCGCCGTCAGCCTGCTGCTCGCGGCGGGCCTCGCGTCGGGTGCCGCGAGCCTCGCGCACCTAAGCGGCGTCTCGTCGGACGAGAGCATCTACCTCGGCGCGACGCAGTCCGGCCTCTCGTTGCGCGGCCTGCTCGTCGCGGGGATGGTGATCGGCGCGCTCGGCGTCCTCGTCGACCTGACGGTGAGCCAGGCCTCGACGGTCGTCGCGCTGCGCCGCGCGAACCCGAAGCTCGGGTTCACCGGCCTCTTCTCCGGTGCGACGGAGGTCGGTCACGATCACATCGCGGCGACGGTCAACACGCTCGTCTTCGCGTATGCCGGCGCCACGCTGCCGGTGCTGCTGATCTTCAGCATCGGCGGGACGTCGTTCGCGGACGCGGTGAACGGCGAGGCGGTCGCGGAGCAGATCATCGCCGCGCTCGTCGGCTCGATCGGCCTCATCGCCTCGATGCCGATCACGACAGCGCTCGCCGCTCTGCTCGCGCCGCGCATGTCCGACCGGCAGCTAGCGCAGGCCGGCCACGCCCATACACACTAAGCGCCGCCGAGTTTCTGCTTCGCGAACTGCCTGAACCGCTCGCGCGCTTCGTCGTCCGGGCCGAGCGGCTCGTCGTCCGCGTACTTCGGATCGGCGGCGATCTCCTCTGCGACGGCGCGCACCTCTCGCATGAGCGCGTCGTGGTGCGCCGGGTCCTTCAGCAGCGCGTCGACCCACGTCTCACTGCCGTCGTACGGCGGCAGATCGTTGTCGAAGAGCAGCTGGCCGAGCAGCAGTCCGACACGGATGTACGCGAACGTGCGGAAGGCGAGGATCCGGTGCGGCGACTCGACGAGCTTGGCGATCTCCGGGTTCTCTCCCTGGATCTCCTCGACGATCGAGCCGATCGGCTCGTCGACGAGCGGAAGCCAGATGTCGTCGAGGCCCGCCACGGTCACAGGATAGGCTCTATCCCCGCCGGGCGCGCCAGGCGATCTGGCCTGCGACGCCGATCAGCAGGCACGCGAAGAGCTTCCGCAGGACGTTCTCCGGCAGCGAGACCGCGAGATAGGCGCCGCCCTCCACGCCGGCGATCGATCCGACGCCGAGCACGAGCGCGGCGTGCCAGCGCACGTTCCCGTAACGGTGCTGACGCCAGGTCCCCGCGGCGACGGTCGGCAGGATCGCGAGGAGCGACGTGGCCTCCGCGTGCAGCTGGCCGAGGCCGAGCGCGAGCAGCGTCGGCACGAAGAGGATGCCGCCGCCGACGCCGAACATCCCCGCGAGCATGCCTGCGGCCACGCCGAGCAATACCGCCGCTGCGTACGTCACGTGACGAGCAGCCTCACGGCGATCCCGATGAGCAGCGCGGCGAAGAGGAACGACAGCGTCCGCACGGGCACGCGCTGCTGTACGGACGCGCCCGCGATCGCACCGCCTGCGGCGGGCACGCCGACGAGCGCCGCGTACAGCGGCTCGACGTCGCCGTGGAACGCGTACGTGACGGCGCCCACGGTCGCCGTGATCCCGATCGCTGCGAGAGACGTCGCCGCCGCCGGCCGCAGCTCGAAGGAGGCGAGCAGAACGAGCAGCGGCACGATCACGATCCCCCCGCCGACCCCGAAGAGCGCGCTGAAGAAGCCGGCAACGAGGCCGATGAGCACCAGGCGCACGCGCCTATGCTAAGTGGATGGCCGCGACCGCAGATGCTCTGCTCGAACAACTCTCGGCCGCGCCGGACGAGACCGGACTCTTCCTCGACTTCGACGGCGTGCTCGCTCCGATCGTCGATCACCCGGAGGACGCGTACCCGCCGGAAGAGACGCGCGCCGAGCTGCGCCGGCTTGCCGGCCGCTACGGGCTGACGTCGATCGTCAGCGGCCGCGACGGCGACGACGTCTGCTCGCGGGTCGGCGTCGACGGGCTCGTCTGCGTCGGCTCGCACGGACTCGAGCTCAATCCTGAGGCGGAGCACTGGCGGCAGCGGCTCGCCGACTTCGCGTCGACCACCGCTTGGCCGGCGGAGCCGAAGCGACTGACGCTCGCGTTTCACTACCGCCAGGCGGAGGACGAAGCCGCGGCGGTCCGGCAGCTCGAGGAGGTCGCCGACCGTGCGCGCGAGGAAGGACTCATCGCACGTTTCGGCCGCAAGGTGCTCGAAGTGCTGCCGCCGCTCGCCGGCGACAAGGGCACGGCGGTCCGCCACCTGATCGAGGAGCACGGCCTCTCGCGCGCGCTCGTCGCCGGCGACGACACAACCGACCTCGACGCGTTCCACGCCGTCGACGGGCTGCCGTTCGCGGTGCGGGTTGCGGTCGTCTCCGCGGAGTCGCCGCCGGTTCTACGCGAGTCGGCGGACATCGTCGTCGGGAGCACGGCCGAGTTCCTTCAACTCCTGCGCCGCCTGTGAGGCACGTCGACGAAGCAGCGCTCGCCGCGGTGCGCGAGCGCTTCGGCGAGCCGGCGGTGCTGCGCTGGGAAGGCGAGATCAGCGAACGCGAGTGGCGGCTCGCGACGTACAACCCGTCGCGCACACACGACGTCACCCTGTTGATCCTGAACGGCGCCAGGCTCGCGCTGATCCGAAAGCCGCACTTCGAGCAGAGCATCTGGCGACCGCCGGGGGGTGGGATCAAACCGGGCGAGGACGTGGCAGCCGGAGCCGTGCGCGAGGCGCTCGAGGAAACGGGTCTCCGCGTCCGGCTGCGCCGCTACCTCGTCGCGACCACGGCCCGCTTCACGCACGCCGGCCGCACGCTCGACTGGCGCACGCACGTCTTCCTCGCCGACACTGCCGACGAGGAGCTACGGCCGGGCGACCCGGAGGAGATCGCCGGCGCCCGCTGGGGGACGCTCGACGAGCTCGCCGGGCCGCTACGGGTGCGGCTGCTGGAGACGGGAAGAGCGCTCTGGCGTTACCGGGTCGCGCTCCACGACTGCGCGCTCGAGACGATCGACCTCGCCGCCTCGGCTGAGACGAGGTTGCCCTTCCGCTCGTAGAGGCTGATCGCTGCGGCGACCGCATCCGCGGCGGCGGAGCGGGAGCGTGCGGCGGATGCGTACGCAAGGAGCGCGTCGGCACGGACGTTCAGGAAGTCGGTCCGGTCGGCGAGCTCGACGGCGCGGAGGCCGAAGTGCCCCGCCTCGGCGCTGCGGCCGAGGCCGACGAGGGCGCGCGCCCGCGACGACTGCCAGAGCACCTGCGCGGACAGGTCGCCGGGCGAGGCCGTCTGCTCCGCGACCTCGGTCAGCACGAGCGCCTCCGCGTGCCGGCCCTGGGCGGAGAGCGCCTGCGCGAGCAACGCCGCCAGATTGACACGCATGCTCGCGTCGCCCATCCGGTCGAGGCTCTGATACCCGGCGCGGAGCTGTGTCTCGGCTGCGAGCGCGTCGCCCGCGAGCATCTCGATCGCTCCCGCCGTCTCCGCCGCCTGCGCGGCGGCAAGGACGAGGCCGAGATCCTCGAGCATCTCGCGCGCGCTCGCCAGCCGCTCGCGCGCGGTGTCGAAGTCGCCCCGCATCGCGAGGAGTGCGCCGCTCGCACGCAGCGACGCGGCGGTGATCCGGCGGGGCGCCTGCGGCCGGGCGAGGATCTCGTCGCAGCGGCCGATGCCGGCTTCGACGGAAAGCGGCCCGAACACCGCGGCGCCGATGAGGAGGCCCATGCTCTGCGCCTCCGTCCGCTCGTCGCCGGCGCGCTGCGCGTGGTCGATCGCCCGCGCGAGCGCGTGCTCGGCGACGCCCGCGCGACACTGGAACCACGCTTCGACCCCACGCAGTTCCCACACCTTCGCGAGCAAACGCTCATCGCCGGCCTGCTCGAAGACCTCGGTCGCCCCGATCGCCTCCTGCTCGAGCCGGGCCGCGTCGAACGTGGAGCTCGTCATCAGCAGGACCCGGTGCCGGCAGACCAGGGCGAGTGCCTCGAGCGTACGGTCGCGGCGGCTCTCGGCGACCGCCTCCAGCTCGCCGACCGCCGCCGCGGCCCGATCTATGTCGCCGCTCTCGCGCAGCGCGTCCGCGAGCTCCGCCAGCAGGGCCGGCCGCTCGACCGCTTGCGGGTCGACAAGCGCCACCGCCCTGCCGAGCAGACCTGCCGCGGCGGGCGCGTCACCACCGAGGTAGGCGTTCCGCCCGGCACGGGCGAGGCGCTCTGCGGCGCGAGCCGCAAGGGAGGAGCTCTCGACACCGAGCTCCGAGCGGTAGCAGTGTGCCTGCTCGAGATGGTGTCCGACGAGCTCGTCGGAGTCGAGGCGTTCCGCGCAGCGCTCGTGGAGCGCCGCACGTGTCCGCTTCGGGATCGATTCGTAGACGACATCGCGAATCAGGCCGTGCACGAAGCGCAGGTCCTCGTGCGCCTCGCCCTCCGGCGTCAGATCGCGAACGGCGTCGATCGAGAAGGAACGGCCGACGACCGCAGCGCGCTCCAGCAGTCCGCGCTCGCCGATCGGCAGTCGGTCGACGCGCGACGCGAGCAGCGCCTGCAGGGTCGGCGGCACGGAGGTCGCGTGCCCTTCCTCCGCGAGCAGTGCGAGCATCTGCTCGAGGAAGAGAGCATTGCCCTCGGCCGACTCGACGATGCGCGCGCGAACGACGGGATCGAGCGGTCGCCCGACGAGCAGGTTGTCGATCAGCCGGTCGGCGTCGCGGTCGTCCAGGGGCTCGAGCAGGACCGAGGCGACGTGCGGGCGGCCGCCGGCCCAGAGCGGACGGCGCTCGAGCAGCTCCGGCCGCGCGAGGCAGAGGACGAAGATCGGCACGGCGCGCGCGAGGTCGACAACGTGGTCGACGAGGTCGAGGAACGTCGGCTCGGCCCAGTGAACGTCCTCGAGCACGAGCACGAGCGGCTGCTCCGCCGCCATGGCCTCGAGCATCCTGCGGACGGCGCGGAAGGTCTCCTCGCGCGAGCCCGCGACGGCGTCGCCGGCGCCGATCGCGGCGGCAACGCGGTCTGCCGCGGCGAG
>VAWW01000045.1:0-10394 GCA_005884575.1 Actinomycetota bacterium | reverse complement strand
CGAGCGCCTCGCGGATGATCTCCCTGAGCGGCCAGAACGTGACGCCGTCGCCGTACGGGAGGCACTGACCCTGGAGCACACGCGCTGTGTCGGCGATCGCGTCGGCGAACTCGCGCGCGAGCTTCGACTTCCCGATGCCCGGGGCGGCGAGAACCGTGAACAGCTGCGTCGCGCCCTCGCTGACGCAGCGCTCGAAGTGGGCGTGCAGTGCGTCGAGCTCCCGCTCGCGCCCGACGAGCTCCGTGTCGAAGCGGCGCAGGATCGCCGGCGCGCCGGGGACGATCTCGACGAGCCGCCACGCCGCTCCCTCCGCCTCCAGCCGGGCGGCGCCGCGGACGAGCCGCTCCGCGCCGGGGCCGACGAGGGCCTCCGAAGGACGCGCCACGAGCGCGAGCCGCGTAGCCGAGGCGACGACCTCCCCGTCGACGGCGAGACGGCCCTCGTCCGTCTCCCGGACGATCGCCGGGCCGGAGTCGACGCCGATCTGCAGGCTCGCCCCCGCGCCGTCGGCGCCGGTGCGAAGCTCGGCGGCGGCCCGCAGGGCGCGGAGCGAATCGTCCTCGTGCACCGCCGGCACGCCGAACACGCCCATGATCGCGCCGGTGTGCAGCGGCTGCACGAGGGCGCCGTGGCGCTCGAGGACGGCCTCGGCCGCCGTCTGCGCCTCGCCGACGACGGCCCTGCGCGCCTCGGCGTCGACGACGTCCGGCGGCGGCGTGAAGAGGATCGAGACCACGACGACCTCGCGTCGCGTCTCCGGCAGCTGCCGCCGCGATGGCCGCAGGGCTGCGGGGCGCTCCGGCTGCATCGCGGGATCGTGCCGGAGGATCGACTGCTCGAGCGAGCGGAGTGTGGGCGACGGCTCGAGGCCGAGCTCGTCGGCGAGCAGCTTCCGCGCCTGCTGGTACGCGGCGAGCGCCTCGGCCTGCCGACCCGAGCGGTAGAGGGCGAGCATCAGCTGCGCCCGCGGCCGCTCCCGCAGCGGCTGCTCCCGCACGAGGGCCTCGAGGTCACCGACGAGGTCCGCGTCGCGACCCAGCTGCAGTTCCGCTTCGATACGGTCCTCAAGCGCCGCTACGCGCAGCTCCTCGAGGCGCGCGATCGCAGCGTGGGCAAACTGCGAGTAGGCGAAGTCGGCGAGCGGACGGCCGTGCCAGAGCTCGAGCGCCTCGCGGAGCCGCGCGACGGCCTCCGCGGGCTCGCCCGCCGCGAGCGCTTCCCGGCCGGCGGCGGCCAACTGCTCGAACTGCTCCGCGTCGATGCGCTCCGGCCGGACGACGAGCTCGTAGCCGCCTGGCCGGGTGACGAGCGTCCCCTGCGGCAGCTGGCGGCGGAGCGCCGAGACCGCGTTCCGGATCATCCTGGGAGCCGTCGGCGGCGGCGCCGCGCCCCAGAGATCGTCGATCAGGGTCTCGATCGTCACGGGCTCGTTCGCGCGCAGGAGCAGGGCAGCGACGAGCGCCTTCCGGGTCCCACTAAGCTGGACGAGGGAAGTGCCCCGCAGCACCTCGAACGGGCCGAGTATGCGGAAGCCTGCCTCGTTACCCATCAGTGACCTCGGAGTGGAACTGCCGCTGCGAAGGTGACCTCCGATGGATCAGTTCCTTTATCTCGGCGAGACGCTCTGGCGCGTGGACCGCACGTCCGGCGCGCTCGACCGAGAGCGCTACCTCGGGGAACGAACGCACGTGCCGCGCGGGCCGCACCTGCCTGGCGACTGGTTCGTGTTGCACGTTCGCTACGACTCCATCGATCGTCGCTGGGCGCTGGTGGCGGTCGAATCTCTCCCAGTCGGAGCGACGTTCCCCGCAGGCGAGCCCGGAACCGGAACCCACCGACGCCGCAGACGGCTGGGTGAGGTGACCGGGCTCTTCCGGCGGACTGACGGTCGCCGGAGGCCGGTCGTGGGCCGGCTGCCCGCTCGTCGCGAGACTGAGCTGGCGCCGGCTCATGGCCACCTCACCGTCCCGACGGACTGACCCAGTAGCCGCCCGCAGGTAGGAAATCCGTGCCGGCGCCGTCGGCCGGGGCGGACGCGGAGACGACTTCGTCTCCGCGCTCGGCGGCCGCGGCTCCGGTCGACCAGTAGTTCACGCCCCAGGAGACGACGCCCCAGGACACGACGCCCCACGAGACGACGCCCCAGGAGACGGCGCTCCACACCGGATCGGTCATCGCGGCGTCGCGCCAGGCGGCGGAGTCGAAGGTCCGCGCGCCGGTTGCCGGATCGGTCGCGACGTAGGTGTTCAGCGCCGCGTTCGGGTTCGCCGGGTCGGTCACGGCCGCTGCGGCGGGGGCGTCGATCTCGCCGACGCCGAGCTGGCCGGGCGCCGCACTCGTCTGCCGCGCCGCCGCCATCAGCGCGCCCTTGACCTGATCCGGCGTCCAGCCCGGGTGCTGCTCGAGCAGCGCGGCGGCGACGCCGGAGGTTGCCGCCGTCGCGAACGACGTGCCTGAGAGCTGGATGAATCCCGGCTGCACGATCCGCTCCGGCATCGCGAGGGCAAGCGTCGACCTCGGCGGCACGCCCGCGACGAGATACCGGCCGGGTGCGCCGATCTCCGGCTTCGCGAACCCGTCGGGCGTATGCCCGTACGCCGACCAGGGGGCTGCGGTGTCGTCGGCTGCGTCCGCCGTGCCGTTGATGTCGCTGGCGCCGACGGTGATGACGAACGGATCGTTCCCGGGCGAGTAGAGGACACCGCTGTCGGCGCTGTCGACGGCGTAGTTGCCCGACGCGGTGACAACCACGACGCCCGCGAGCCAGAGCCTCTCGACGGCCGCGTCGAGCGGGTCGTAGAGGAGCGAGGTCGGCGTCGTACCGATGAGCGAGAGGTTCGCGACACGGATGCCGTACTCGTCCTTGTGCGTGACGATCCAGTCGGCGGCGGCGATGACGTCGCTCGTCATCGCCATCCCGTTGTCGTCCATCACGTCGAGCGAGACGATCCGCGCCGACGGCGCTGCACCGGCAAACCCGACGAACGCGCCGGCGGCGATGCCTGCGACGAAGGTGCCATGGCCGAGCCCGTCGCCGGGCGAGTTCGGCGTAAGCGACGTCATGATCCCGCGGTACACGAGCCGGTCGCCGAGCCCCGCCGCCCACGCGTCGACGCCGGAGTCGACGACGGCGATCGCGGGCGCCGACGTGTCCACCGTCGTCGCCGCAGCCGACGGCCAGAGCCGGTCGGCCCCCAGGCTGTACGGCCACAGCTGCGAGCTCGCGTAGGCGACGACGACGGGCGTCGCCGAGGAAGGAGCGGTCGTCGTGCCGCCCTCGTCGGTGGCTGTGACGACGACGCGAATCGTCGCGCCGACGTCGGCGGCCCTCACGCGGTAGTCCGAGTCGATCGCCAGCGGGATGTCCACGCAGGCGGCGCCGGTGTCGTCGCACCGCTGCCACTGGTACTCGTACGGCTCCAGCCCCGTCGTCTGCCAGACGCCCGGGTTGACGCTCAGGGTGTGCCGCCACGCTGCTGTCCCTCTTACGGACGGAGCCGTGAACACGGTCGGCCCCGCCGGGCCCGTGACGACCGCGGTGACGAGCGACACTGCGGTGCTCGAGCCGCCGGCGCCCGAAGCGGTGACCGCCACGCGCAACGTCGACTCGATCTCGGCGGCATGCGCGGTGTACGTCACGCCGTTCGCGTCGGCGATGTCGGCGCAGGCGTCGCCGGTGTCGTCGCACCGCTGCCACTGGATCGTGAACGTGAGGGAGCCGGCGTCCCAGGTCCCGTTCGCCGCGGTCAGCGTCTGGCCCGAGGCCGCTGTGCCGGCGATCGTCGGACGCGTGGTCGCCGCAGGCGGCGGCGGGGGGGACTCGACCGCGGGCGGAAGTGAGGCAGCCGTACTCGAGCCGCTCGCGCCGATCGCCGTGACGGTGACGCGGAGCGTCGACCCGATGTCCGCAGCCGCGACGGTGTACTGCAGTGCGGTCGCGCCGGTGACGGCGGCGCAGCCCGCGCCCCGCGGGTCGCAGCGTTCCCACTGGACGCCGTACGTGAGGGTGTCCGTGGGAGCGACGTCCCACGTTCCCTCCGTGGCGGTCAGCGTCTGGCCGGCGGCGGCCGTGCCGGTGACGGCGGGGAGCGCCGTCGCGACCGGAGCCGGTAGAGGCCCGACGGGCGAAACGGGAGCGGCGACGACGACGGCAGACGGCTGCGAGACGGCCGTGGCCGACCCGGTGTCGTCCGTGGCGGTGACAGCGATCCGGAAGGTCGCGCCGACGTCACCGGGGCCGAGATCGTAGGTCGAGCCGGTCGCACCCTGGACGTCGACGCAGGTCTCCTGCGCATCGCACCGCTGCCACTGCAATGCGAGCGCCAGCGTCCCGACCGGGATCCAGGTCCCCGTGGACGCGTACAGGGCCTGCCCGACCATGGCCGCGCCGGAGACGGCCGGCGGCAACGACTCGGTCGGGCCGCCCGCCTGCTTGATGGCGACGTCGGGAGTGATCGCGAGGAGCTCCTCGCGGCCCGCGAGCTCGAGCAGCTGCCGGCCGGTCAGATCGGCCGAGACGGCGCCGAGCGACCGGAAGCGGCGCTTCATGCCCTGTGCCCTCCCCGGATGGTCGCCCTGCTCCTCCTGGACGTCACCGGCGACCTCACCGGTCGAGTACCCGGTATCGCCCTGGATGATCACCCGGAAGACGCCCGCCGGATTTGCGGCCGCCGCCCTGCGCAGGGTGCCCGGCACGAACGTCTTGGCATTGCCGTGACCGCTGCCGCCCTGGGCAGCCGCGGGCACGAGAACGACCCCGACGCATGCGGCCATGGCAACCGCTCGCAGGATTCGAGTTGGGACTGACCCGAGCGACGCGCGGCGAGCGGGCAGTTAAAGCCTTCCTTTTTTTGCCCGGGTCGACGATCCGCAGAACCGGGTTCCCGCGTCACTCTATGCCGCTTTCGAGCGATGTTCTAGGGGATTAGCCTATTCTCACCTTTCGTTCAGCCGCATTGTCGACTGCGGTCAACGCGCGGCGCGCAGGACGTCCCACGCGCGGCGGACGTCCACTTCCGTGGTCCGCGCGTTGCCGATCGCGAGCCGCAGGACGTACCGGCCGCCGAGCTTCGTGTGCGAGAGGAAGATCTCGCCGGTCGCGTTCACGCGCTCGAGCAGCGCCTCGTTCTCCGCGTCGCTCCCCTCGCGCCGGAAGCAGACGAGCGAGAAGTGCCGCGGTGCGACGACCTCCCAGCCGGGCTCGACGCGAACCCACGACTCGAACAGCGCCGCGAGACGGACGTGCTCGCGGATCGCCGCCTGCAGCCCGTCGCGGCCGAAGCAGCGAAGCACCGCCCAGAGCTTCAGCGCCCGGAACCGCCGGCCGAGCGCCGGCCCGAACTCCGAGAGGCTCGTCACCTCCTCGGGCGTGCGCAGGTACTCGGGCACGAGGCTGAACGCGTCGCGGAAGTCGTCCGACCGTGACGTCCACAGACAGGAGCAGTCCATCGGCGTCAGCAGCCACTTGTGCGCGTTGACGACGAGCGAGTCGGCGCGCTCGACGCCGGCGATCGACTCGCGCAGTTCGGGGCACACCCAGGCGGCGCCCGCATACGCGGCGTCGACGTGGAGCCAGGCGCCCGCGTCCCGCGCCGCCTCCGCCGCCTCCGGAACCGGGTCGATCGACGCCGTCGAGGTCGTCCCGACCGTGGCGACGACGATCGCCGCGTCGCTCACGTCGACGTGGTCCACGCGCATCCGGAAGTCCCCGTCGACCGGGGCTTTCCGCAGCTCCATCCGGAGCATTCGCGCGGCCTTGTCGACGGAGGAGTGGGCGTGCTCCGAGCAGACGACGACGTTCCTGCCGGTCACGTGCTTCGCGACGATGCACGTTGCGAGCGTCGACGTGGACGCCGTGTCCTCGATGTGCCCGTGCCATCCCTCGGGCAGGCCGAGCAGCTGCGCGAGCCAGTCCATCGTCAGCAGCTCGAGCTCGGTCAGGGCGGGCGAGGTGCGCCAGAGGAAGCCGACGTTGTTCAGCGTCGCGACCAGCAGCTCGGCGAGGATCCCGGGCTCCGACGCCGTGGTCGCGAAGTAGGCGAAGAAGCGCGGATGCTGCCAGTGCGTGACGCCCGGCAGCAGCACCTCGTCGAGATCGCGGAGGATGTCGGCGAACGGCTCGGCGTGCTCGGGCGGCGCGGCCGGCAGCCGGGCGCGGATGTCGCCGGGCGCGACCTGCGCCAGCACCGGCAGCTCGCCGACGCGCTCGAGGTACCGCGCCGCCCACTCCAGCGCCGCGGCCCCGTCCTCTCTGAAGCTCAACGCTTCTTCTTCCGCAGCTTCTCGATCTGCGGCCAGGTGCGCGTGTTGACGACGTCGTCCTTCGTCAGCCAGCCGCGCCGCGCCTGGCCCACGCCGAGCTCGAGATAGCCCTGCGCCCTGATCTCGTGCGCGTCGGTGTTGATCACGAGCTTCAGTCCCGCCTCCTTCGCCGCCCGCGCGTGGACGTCGCGGAGGTCGAGCCGGTCAGGCTGCGAGTTGATCTCGAGGAAGGTGCCGGTCGCGAGCGCGCCCTCGATCACGCGGCCGATGTCGATGTCCATCGGGCCGCGCCGCGTGATCTTGCGCCCGGTCAGGTGGCCGATGCAGTCGACGTACGGATGCTCCATCGCCGCGAGCACGCGTTCCGTCGGGCTCGCCTCGCGCGACTGGTGAATCGACGCGACGACCCAGTCGAGCCGCGCGAGCATGTCCTCGGGAACGTCGACCTCGCCGCTCGAGCGGATGTTCGCCTCGATGCCCTTGAGGATCCGGAACGGCTTGACACGCTCCTGCAGCTCCTCGATCTCCTCCAGCTGCCGCTCGAGCCGCTCCTCTCGCAGGTAGTGCGAGTGGTCGGTGATCGCGTAGTACGCGTAGCCGCGCTCGATCGCGGCGAGGACCATCTCCTCGAGCGTGTTCTTGCCGTCGGACGACCACGTGGTGTGCGTGTGCAGGTCGCCCTTCAGGTCGCCGAGCTCGACGAGCTTCGGCAGGTTCCCGGTGCGCGCGGCGGCGAGCTCGCCGCTCGATTCGCGCAGCTCCGGCGGGATCGGCTCGTAGCCGAGGAACTCGTACAGCGCATCCTCGTTCGCCGCGTGGAACACCTCGCCGGTCTCGACCGTCGTCACGCCGTACTCGGAGATCGAAAGCCCGCGTCGCACCGCGTCCTCGCGCAGCGCGATGTTGTGCTCCTTCGAGCCCGTGAAGTGCTGGAGGAGGTTGCCGTACGACTCCGGCGGCACGACGCGCAGATCGAAGCGGACGCCTTCGTTCGAGATCACCGTGGCTTTCGTGTCCCCGCGGGCGACGACCTCCTCGACCCAGGCGCGCTGCGTGAACCACTCCGTGAGCGCGGCAGGATCGGTCGCGGTGGCGATGATGTCGAGGTCGCGGAACGTCTCCTTGCGCCGGCGAACCGAGCCCGCCTCGGAGACCTCGACCGCGGCAGGGTGCTCGCGCAGCGCGTCGACGACGGCGAGCACCGCCGGCAGCCCGACCCCGAGCAGGCGGCGCCCCTCGTCCTGGTTCTCCGCCTGGAACGCGAGCGCCTTCAGGATCTTCTCCTCGCTCTTCGCGCCGAGGCCGGCGAGCGCCCGCAGCTTCTCGCCCTCCGCCGCCGCCTTCAGCTCGTCGAGGGTAGTGACGCCGAGCTCGCGCCAGATCCGTGCGGCGGTCTTCGGGCCGAGGCCGGGGAGCCGCATGAAGAGGACGACTTCGGGCGGGATCGTCGCGCGCCGCTTCGCAAGCGCCTCGATCTCCCCCTGGTCGACGATCTGGACGATCTTCTCCTCGATCGTCTTGCCGATGCCGGAGAGCTCCTTCGCCTTGCCGTCGAGCGCGAGCTGCGCGATCGAGCCGGAGGTCTCGCGCATGCGCGTCGCAGCGCGGCGGTACGCGAGAACGCGGAACGACTCGGCGCCCTCGAGCTCCAGCAGGTCGGCCAGCAGGTCGAACTGGTCGGCGACGTCAGCGTTTCTGGGCAGGGTCTTGGACACGTAAGGCGATTGTAAATTCGGGCAACCGGCGCACCGCGGAGTCGTCGCTAGGCAGTATGCGTCCGGTGCGCTGGCCCGCGCTCATCGCCGTCGTCGCCGCCGTCCTCGTGCCGGCCGCCGGCGCTGCAGACCCGCCGCCTCTGCCGGCACGGGCGCAGGTGGTTGCGGACCGCACCGCATTCCTCCAGCTCGCGGAGCAGGGTCTCAAGCAAACGAAGGAGCTGTGGTGGAACAACGATCTCGGCTGGTACGACGACCGGCTCGAGGACACCGACCGGCTTCCGCTCGCGACGCTCTGGAGCGCCTATCCGCTGTTCGAGGCGACGAACGCCGTCGCGATCGCGCATCCGACCGCCGCGAACAAGGCGGCCGTGAATGCGTTCGCGGCGAAGGCCGCCAAGTACTGGAACCCCGACATCACGAAGACCGGCGCCTTCGCGTACTACTACACGGCGCGCGGCGCCTGGAACGCCTACTTCGACGACAACGGCTGGTGGGGACTCGCCTTCCTCGACGCGTACCGCGCGACGAGCAACAAGCAGTGGCTCACGCAGGCGAACCGTGCACTCATGTTCATGGACCGCTACGGCTGGGACGGCACCAACGGCGGCGGCATGTGGTGGGATCTCGACCAGCACAAGAAGACATCGGAGCCGCTCGCAGCGGCGACGCTGATCGCCGCGAAGCTCTACCGCTACACCGGCAAGGCTTCCTATCTGAAGCTCGCGACGAAGTATCTCGCTTGGGCGAACGCCAAGACATGGGTCGCGAGTCGGCGGCTCTACGGCCGCAGCCAGACGGACAACACGGTGATGAACTACGTCGAGGGAATGATGGTCGCGGCGCACGTCGAGCTCTGCCAGTCGACGCGACGCAAGGGGTATTGCACGAAAGCGCGAGACCTCGCCAATGCTTCGCTCGCCGCGTTCCCGATCGACGCGGACTGGGCGCCGGAGACCGATTCCGTCTACCTCCGCTGGATGCTCGATCTCTACGAGCAGGATCGCAATCCGCGCTGGTACGCGCTGGTCTATCGCAATGCGAAGCGGGCCGTCGCCGGTGCGCGCGACGACAAGGGGCTGTGGTCGCTGCGGTGGGACGGGACGTGGTCGAAGCCCGGGATGCTGCGCACCCAGGCCGGCACGCTCTGCCTGCTCGGCTGGATCGCGGCCGTCAAGCCACCTGCGGCGACCGCACGCTGATCGTGCGAGAGCCTCCGCGGCCCGAGTAGATTCCGCGCCATGCGCGTCGGCCTTGCCGCGGCCGCCCGGACCGCACTGATCGCTCTCGTCTTCGCCGGCGCCGTGTGCGGCGCCGGTTACGCCGTGGAACGGATCGGGCTGCGGGCGCCGACCGACGGCGAGCGCGTGACTGCGAAGGCGGTCGGCGTGATGCTCCGGTACCGGTACGTGCAGAGCAAGATCCGCGTCGCCGGGCGGAGGCCGATGACGGCCGAGTGCCTGCAGGGCTGGATGCCGCGCCGACCGGGCCGGCCTGCGGGGCGCGGCGCGCGCATCATCCTGGGCGACGGCACGCGCCTCCTCGTCGGCGACCGCCAGATCAAGCGGTTGCAGACCGGCACGTCGAAGCCGCCGCTCGCGCCCGTGGTCGCCGTCGAGCTCGCCGGCTGCCCGCGCCCCCTGATGGATCACGTCGCGAAGCACTTGATCGGCGGCACACGCGCCCAGGCGGTGCCCGTGAGCTTCAGCGGGCGGCCGACCTATCGGGTCCACGTGCGGACGCCTCGTACACGCTTCGACGTCTACGTCGACCGGCACAGCCTCGTGCCGCTCGGCGTCCGGGTCGAGGCCCGTAGCGTCGTCGGCTGGAGCAACATCCGCACGAAGCAGCTCACGCCTGCGCTCAAGCGCGCGTTTCTGGAGCGATTCGGTGGCGGTTGAGCAGGCAGTCGAGCGCCTGCCGGTCGGTCACGCTGTGGTGGGCAGGCTCGCGCGCACTCGTCATCGCGTGCGCCGCGTTCCTGCACTGGATCCGCTGGCCGCGCGGCTACTTCCATCCGGAGTTCCGGTCGACGCTCGCCGTGCTCACGTCGTGGGACGGCCGCTGGTACAACGAGGTCGCGCGAAACGGCTATCTGCTCGTCCCCGGCCATCAGAGCGACCCGGCCTTCTTCCCGCTCTACCCGATCGCACTTCGCGTCGGCCGCGTGCTCGGCCTCTCGTACGCGGCGTCGGGGATCCTGATCTCGAACGCCGTGCTGCTCGCCGGGTTGATCGCGTTCTACCGGCTCGGCCGCGCAGTGTTGCCGGAGCGGGATGCCTACCGCGCGGTCGTGTTCGCGGCGATCGCGCCGATGGGGTTCGCGTTCTCGATGGTCTATCCGGAGAGCGTCGTCTTCGCTGCAATGGCGTTGACCGGCCTTGCAGCGCTTCGCGGCCGCTGGATCTCGTGCGCGTT
>VAWW01000084.1 GCA_005884575.1 Actinomycetota bacterium | reverse complement strand
CAGGTCGTAGCGCTTGGGGTCAAAGAAGAGGGCCCGGAGGAGGTTCCGCGCGTTGTCGAGCGTCGGCGGCTCACCGGGGCGCTGCTTCTTGAAGACCTCGATCAGGGCCTCCTCCTCGCGCGTGGACGGGTCCTTGTCGAGCGTGTTCGCGATGTAGAGCGAGTTGTCGAACAGGGCCATGATCGCCTCGTTCGAGCTCGTGTCGAGCTGGAACCCCGTCGAGGGGTCCTCGGCCGGCAGGGCACGGAGGAGCGTCGTGATCGGCAGCTTGCGCTTCCGGTCGATTCGCGCGTAGACGATGCCCTTCTTGTCGATCTCGAGCTCGAGCCACGAGCCGCGGCTCGGCATCAGGTTCGCGGTGAACACCTGCTTCGTCGGGTCCTTCGGCTCCATCAGGTAGGCGCCCGGCGAGCGGACGAGCTGCGTGACGATCACGCGCTCGGTGCCGTTGATGATGAAGGTGCCCCACTCCGTCATCATCGGGAAGTCCCCCATGAAGACGGTCTGCTCCCGGATCTCGCCGGTGTCCTTGTTGACGAACCGGACGGTCATCGAGAGCGGCGCCTGATAGGTCAGGTCCTTCTCCCGGCACTCGCGGATGGAGGCTGCCGGCTCCCCGAACTTGTAGGCCCCGAATTCGACGGCGAGACTGCCGGTGTAGTCCTCGATCGGCGAGATGTCGTCGATCGTCTCGCGCAGGCCCTCGTCCAGGAACCACTTGAACGAGGCCTTCTGGATGTCGATCAGGTTGGGGAGGTCGAGGACGTGCTTCAGACGGGAATACGACTTGCGCGCACTGGGCGCAGCGACCTTAGTGGCCAAAAAAAGAGCCTCCCTTGGAAAAACTCGAGCGGTGCGAAATCGGCGTGTAGAGACGGCAAACGTGCGGGACGTCGGCGCAACCCACCAGGGTACCCGAAGCTCCCGTCTGTTCGCAAGCGCAGCCGAAGGGGGCGTACCCTCGGGCGCCAGGGCATTGTAGCGCGCCCCGCAAGCTCCTGGGAAGGGTGGAGGGGACGCCTGCGGCCCCGCGCCCCTCCTGGGAGGATTAGCCGGCTTTCAGCCGGATTTGTTGGCTCAGTGTTCCGACGTCTTTCCGACCTTGAGCGAGTCGAGTTGGAGCGTCTGCTTGCCGGCCGCGTCCGTGCAGACCCGGGCGCTGACCCGCCCAGGGCCGGCGGGGACAGCCAGCGTCACCTGGGTGCCCGCGAGGTTGCGGAAGCGCTTGCTGCTCGACCTGTCGACGCTCATCGTGACGGTCGCCGCCCCGAGGGTGCCACGCAGCTCGACGCGACGGCAGCCCGGGCGGAGCTGGCCGGTGGTCCCGGCCGTGGTGCCGCTCGTGGTACAGGCCTTGCCGCCGTGCTTGTCGCCGTCGTCGTCCTCGTGCTTCGACCGGACGGTGGTCGTCGTGGGGACCGTCGTCGTCGCGGCGCTCGTCGTGGTGCAGCGTTTGCCGTGGCCGTCGTCGGAGGGCGACCCGAGCGCGATGGACGCTCCGACGCCGGCGGCGAACAGCGCGAGGAACAGGATCTTCAGCTTCATGGGCATCTCCCGTGTTTTGCGGTCACTCGTTGAGATGCCGTAGGCCCGCAAAAACCTGCGGGCCTACGTGCTGCTTCCGGCCCGGCGGCGTGCCGACTACGTCGTTGTCGTTCCGGTCGTGCCGGTTCCGGTCGGGCTCGAGGTCGGGCACTTGCCGCCGGCGGCCGGAACGTCGCCGCCGTGCTTGCCGCGCGCGAGGGCCGAGTTGACGCTCACCGAGACGAGGACGTACTTCCCGTTGCCGGTCTTGTGGCAGATCAAGACCTTTCGGGACTGCGTCGTCGAGGCGGTCGTCGTCGACGCGGTCGTGGCGGTCGCAGCGGCGCCGCCCATGTGCTTGCCCTTGCCGTGGCCCTTGCCCGGCGACGGGGCGGCGGTCGACGTGGACGCGCTCGTGCCGGCCGCGGTCGTGCCGGCGGCGGGCGCGGCGACGGCCGCGTCGTCCGAGCCGCCCTGGTGGGGATTGCCCTTGCCGGGCGGCGGCTTGGCGATCGCGATCGAGGCGACGACGCCGGCGGCGAACAGGGCGAGGAACAGGATCTTCAGCTTCATGTCTGTGGTCTCCCGGAGTGGCGTGTGTTGACACGTCGTGATGCCGATATCGGCAAAACCCTGCGCAAGACGCCGACATCCCACTCTTAAAGGGGAAAGGCCGCCCGGCGGCGGCCTTCGCCCGGTTTGTGCCCAGAGCTACTTGACCTCGACCGTGGCGCCGGCCTCTTCCAGCTGGGCCTTGATCGAGTCGGCCTCCTCCTGCGGGACACCCTCCTTGACCGGCTTGGGGGCCGAGTCGACGAGGTCCTTGGCCTCCTTGAGGCCGAGCCCGGTGAGGGCGCGGACGACCTTGATCACCTGGATCTTCTGGCCGCCCGGTGCCGTCAGCACGACGTCGAACGCGGTCTTCTCCTCGGCGGCCGCGCCGTCGCCGGCGGTGCCGCCCGCGGCCGGGGCCGCGATCGCGACCGGAGCGGCGGCGGTGATCCCCCACTCCTCCTCGATCTTGTTCTTCAGCTCGACCAGCTCGAGGACGGACATCTTCCCGAGCTGCTCGAACACGGTGTCGACAGCAGCCATCTAGCTCTCCTCTGCTTCAGTGGTTTGTTCCGTGGTCTCTTCGGTTGTCTCCTCCGCCTGAGCCTCGGGCTCGGCGGCGACGTTCTCCTCGACGCCGGTGTCGCCCTCTTCGGCCTCGGCGGCAGGCGCGGCCTCCGCCCCGCCCAGCTGCTCGATCCGGGCGTCGATCAGGCCGTGCAGGTTCTGCAGCGGGGCCGTCAGCAGCCCCATGATCGCGGTCAGCGGCGCGACGATCGCCGCGAGCACCTGGCCGCGCAGGATGTCGATCGGCGGCAGCTTCGCGAGCGTCTCGACTTCCTCGCCGCTCATCGTGCGGCCCTCGAGCACGCCGCCCCTGATCGTCAGGATCCGGGTCTCGCGGGCCGCGTCCGCGATCGTCTTCGCGACCGCGACGGGATCGCCACCGGCCTCGAGGAACGCGATCGCCGTCGGGCCCTCGAGCAGCGCCACCAGCGCCTCGTTGCCTGCGGCCTCGGCCGCGCGGCGGGTGAGCGTGTTCTTGACGACCGAGAACTTCGCGCCCTGGTCGAGCAGGCGGCCGCGCAGATTGTCGATATCGGTCATCCGCAGGCCGCGGTAGTCCGCCACGAACAGCGTCTCCGCCGTCCGCAGGCGCTCCGCCAGGTCGGCGACGACCAGCTCCTTTTCTTCCTTCTTCACCGAATCACCTCCTCGAACGAATCGAGCCCGCACGCAGGCGGGCTCGAACACACGAGGTGATCCGAACGCGCCTCGGCTGGACTTCCGTCCCTTTCGGGACTGCCAACTGTCTCTGGCGACGGGCTTCTTGACTTAAGCCGAAACTGCTTCCGCTTCCTCCAGGTCCTCCGCGATGTTCCGTGTCCGCGTCGTGTCGACGTGGATCCCGGGGCCCATCGTCGTGGCCAGCGTGATCTGCCGGATGTAGCGGCCCTTCGCCGCAGCCGGCTTGGCGCGCACGATCTCCTCGACGAGCGCGGCGTAGTTCTCGACGAGCTGCCGCTCGGCGAAGCTCTTCTTGCCGATCGGGACGTGGACGTTCGCGCCGCGGTCCGTTCTGTACTCGAGCTTGCCGGCCTTCGCGTCGCGGACAGCCTTGCCGACGTCGAACGTCACCGTGCCGGTCTTCGGGTTCGGCATCAGCCCGCGCGGGCCGAGCACCCGGCCGAGCTTGCCGACGTTCGCCATCTGGTCCGGCGTGGCGATCGCGACGTCGAAGTTCGTGAAGCCCTCCTCGACGCGCTTCGCGAGATCAGCCGAGCCGATGACGTCCGCCCCGGCCTCCTCGGCCTCCTTCGCCTTCTCGCCCTCGGCGAAGACGGCGACACGCGCCTCCTTGCCCGTGCCGTGCGGCAGCATCAACGTGCCGCGGAGCTGTTCGTCGGCGTGGCGGACGTTCAGGCCGAGCCGGAAGTGGACCTCGACGGTCTCGTCGAACTTCGGGCCGTCGAAGCTCTTCAGCATCTTGATCGCCTCGACCGGCGGGTACTCGCGCTCACGGTCGATCGCCGCGCGCGCTTGGCGATACTTCTTCCCGTGCTGGGTCATTAAAGGTCCACCTCAACGCCCATCGAGCGCGCCGTCCCGGCGATTACGAGCATCGCGTGGTCGACATCGCGCGCGTTCAGGTCCTGGAGCTTCGTCTCGGCGATCTGCCGCACCTGGTTACGCGAGAGTCGTCCGACCTTGTTCCGGTTCGGCTCCGCGGAGCCCTTCTCGATCCGCAGCGCCTCTTTGATCAGCACGGCGGCCGGGGGCGTCTTCGTGATGAAGGCGAAGGAGCGGTCCTCGTAGACCGTGATCTCGACCGGGATGATGCGGCCGTTCTCCTGCGCGGTCTGCGCGTTGAACGCCTTGCAGAACTCCATGATGTTGACCCCGTGCTGGCCGAGCGCAGGGCCGACCGGCGGGGCCGGGTTCGCCTGGCCGCCGGGGATCTGGAGCTTGATGAGTGTGAGGACCTTTTTCGCCATCAGTCGAGCTTCTTCACCTGATCGAACGTGAGCTCCACCGGCACCTGGCGCTCGAAGATGTCGACGAGCACCTTCAGCTTCTGCTGGTCCGGATTGACGTCGACGACCTCGCCGTCGAAGTCGGAGAGCGGCCCGGAGGTTACCTTCACCGACTCGCCGAGGGAGAACTCAACCTGGGCGCGGGCCGGCGCGCCGTGGGCGGCGCCCGTGTGGAGGATCCGGTCGACCTCGGGCTGCGAGAGCGGGACCGGCTTCGAGCCGGCGCCGACGAAGCCGGTCACCCCGGGCGTGTTCTTCACCACGCCCCAGGCGTCGTCGTTCAGGTCCATGTTCACGAGCACGTAGCCCGGCAGCACGCGCTTGTCCGTCGTCATCTTCTGCCCGTCCTTCGTCTCCACGACCTGCTCGGTCGGGACGACGACGCGGCGGAAGCGCGGCCCCTGGTTCATCGAGATGATCCGGTGCTCGAGGTTGGCCTTGACCTTGTTCTCGTGCCCGGAGTAGGTGTTGATCACGTACCAGCGAAACATGGGGACCCTTTACTTGACGAGGAAGTTCTGGACGACGTGCTTCCAGACGATGTCGTTGAGATAGAGATAGACGCCGACCACGGCGCACGCGATCAGGACGACCGTCGTCCCGGTGATCACCTGGCGCTGGCTCGGCCACTCGACCTTCTTCAGCTCCGCCCAGGACTCCCGGATGAAACGCAGGCCGGGGAAGCCCCCGCCGCCCGCAGCTTCACGGCGAGGCTCGCGGTGCGGCTCGCCACCGGCGTCGTGCGTCGGCCGGGTGCGCGGCGGCGCAGCGGGCGGCCCGCCGGCGAGCGCCGGAGTCGGCTGCTGCTGCGCGCGACGCTCCCGCCGCTGCTGACGTGACTGCCTCGCCATGGCTACCGGGTCTCGCGGTGCGGCGTATGCCTCCCGCACCAGCGGCAGTACTTCTTGAACTCCACGCGGTCCGGGTTGTTCCGCTTCGACTTGTTCGTCTGGTAGTTCCGCCGCCTGCACTCCGTGCATGCGAGCGTAATCGCGACTCTGACTCCGGTTGCCATTCCTGTCTCTCTTTAAGGGACTCTTTTACGGTGCTGCGAGGTAGCGGCGGCAGGACTCGAACCTGCGACACGCGGATTATGATTCCGCTGCTCTAACCAACTGAGCTACGCCGCCGCGCGCGCTGGAGTGTAGCGGATGACAGGGCTCAGCGGCCTAAGCGCTCAGGCTGATCTCGAGGGTCTCTTCGTCAGCCGAGGCAGTCCCCTCAACCGGTGCCGCACAATCGCTCCCCAGGGTCAAAAGATACTCCCAGAGCGCATCTAGAAGGAGTTCCTTCGCCTCGTCCCTTGTAGGCGCCGCCGTGATTACTTCCGGCAGCTCTTCACGCGAGCCTGCACCCAGCCCTGTTCCACCGGTTGATAGATCGCGGTCAACGCGACCTCACGCGTCATGTCACTACCGCCTCTCTGGTTCCAGAGTCGAGGGAACCCGGCGCGGAAGTTTGCGATCTCGGACGGACACGATCTCGATAGCTTGCCCGGACGGTCGGCGGCTTGGCTCTAGCACCTGTCTTCGCATCTGACTTTCTACTTGACTCATGACTGTGCTCTTATTGCTTCCGCTCACGCGGCCATCTGGCGGGCAGGATCCGCGTCAGTCGTGGTCGTAGGACATGGCATCATCGGATGGTGATGACAGAAGAGATCGCGACAGCCGCCGACACCATCGCAGCGCTACTAGAGGGTTCTACGCGTAGCGCCCTGCCGATGTGCCACGCGTTCGTTCAAACGCGGGGCCGCGGCGGAAGTGCATCCGGTGGGCCGCTTGCCTCCTTCGTGCGCTCCCACCATGGTCGGTGCCTCGACCAGTACTTGCTCTTCCATTCCGTCGCCAGCGGTACAAATTTCGCCGTTGCAAGGCCTGCAACGGTATGGGCGCGCGCCCTTTCATTTGGGCGCGGCCCGAGTGCTGTCGCGGCCGTGTCGAAGAATTGGGCTTGGCTTTCCCGACACATCCCTCGCTCTACCGCACAAGCGATCTGCGGCCAGCTGGGGATTCCGCCGGTGTAGGCCCATCGCGGCTCATCTTCCGGCCGCCGCGCTCCGAGGGGTACGCTCGGCGCGTGCGCGCACGATTCGCACTCGGCGTCGTGCTCGTCGTCGCGGCCGCCGGCTGCGGCGGCTCGAAGCAGAACGCGCCGCCTGCGACGACGTCCTCGACGTTCCGGGGCACCGAGCTCGCGGGCGGAACGCCGTCGCCGGACTTCGCGCTGCGCGATCAGGACGGCCGGTTCGTCCGGCTGTCCGCGCTGCGCGGGAAGACAGTGCTCGTCACCTTCCTGTACACGCACTGCCCCGACGTGTGCCCGATCATCGCGACGAACCTCGACACCGCCGCGCGCGGGCTCCGAGGCGTGCGCGTGCTCGCGGTCAGCGTCGACCCGAAGCGCGACACGCCCGCCGCGGCGCGTGACTTCCTCCGCGCGCGGGCCGTCGGCCGTGAGTTCCGGTTCCTCGTCGGGACCCGCGCGCAGCTGGCCCGCGTCTGGCGCGCGTACCACATCGCCGTCCAGCCGGGTCTGAAGGGGACGGTTACCCATTCGGCGTACACGCTCCTCATCGACCGGCGGGGACGGCAACGCGTCCTCTACGACGCCCAGGCGAAGGCGGCCGCAGTCCGGCACGACCTGCGGCTGCTGGCACTAACGGCGCGGTAGGAGCTCGGCCAGCTTCTCCGCGAGGCCTCGGCGCATCATGCGGCCCGCGTTGGGATCGCCGGAGAGCACCG
The DNA here is from genome assembly GCA_005884575.1 of Actinomycetota bacterium. Taxonomy (GTDB): domain Bacteria; phylum Actinomycetota; class Thermoleophilia; order Gaiellales; family Gaiellaceae; genus AC-16. The sequence continues at coordinate 7,676 of VAWW01000084.1, read as the reverse complement.
CCTGCGAGAAGTGCTTCGCCTGCTCGAGCGTGATGTGCGGCGGCAGCGGCGGCACCTCCGGATCGACGACCGCCTCGACGACGCACGGCCGGTCTGCGGCGAGCGCCTCGTCCCACGCCGGACCGACCTGCGCCGGCTCGTCGACGCGGATCGCCTCGAGCCCGAGCAGCTGCGCGTAGCGCGCGTACGGGAAATCCGGCAGCTCCTGCGACGCGACGAACTTCGGATCGCCCTCGAGCGCACGCTGCTCCCACGTGACCTGGTTCAGATCGCGGTTGTTCAGCACGAGCACGATCAGGCGCGGGTCGCTCCAGCCTTGCCAGTGGCGCGCGACGGTGATCAGCTCGTTCATCCCGTTCATCTGGAACGCGCCGTCGCCGATGAGTGCGATCGCGACGCGGTCGGGGAAGGCGAACTTCGCGGCGATCGCGTACGGGACGCCGCAGCCCATCGTCGCGAGCGTCCCTGAGAGCGACCCCTTCATCCCCGAGCGGATCTTGATGTCGCGCGCGTACCAGTTGGCCGCGGAGCCCGAGTCCGCCGCGAGGATGCAGCCGTCGGGCAGCCGCGGCGAGAGCTCGTGGAACACGCGCTGCGGATTGAGCGGATCGGCGTCCTGCATCGCGCGGCGCTCCATCAGCTGCCACCAGTCGCGGACGTCCTTCTCGATCCTGTCGCGCCAGCCCCGGTAGCCCTTGCGCGCGAGATACGGAAGCAGCGCCTGCAGCGTCTCCTTCGCGTCGCCGATGAGGTTGACCTCCATCGGGTAGCGGATTCCGATCAGACGGCCGTCGATGTCGATCTGCACGCCCCGCGCCGTCCCCTCCGGCGGGAGGAACTCGGAGTACGGGAAGCTCGACCCGACGACGAGCAGCGTGTCGCAGTCCTGCATCAGATCCCAGCTGGGCTTCGTCCCGAGCAGGCCGATCGACCCGGTGACAAACGGCAGGTCGTCCGGGAGGACGTCCTTGCCGAGGAGCGCCTTCGCGACGCCCGCGCCGAGACGCTCGGCCGTCTCGACGACCTCCGCGGAGGCGCCCGAGGCGCCCTGGCCGATCAGCATCGCGACGCGCTCGCCTGCGTTCAGGATCTCCGAGGCGCGCAGCAACTCCTCCTGGGCGGGGACGACGCGCGGCCGGGAGTAGCCGACGGACGAGTGGACCGTCCCGTGCTCGTGTGGCGGCGCCTCGACGGCCTTCAGCGAGCCGACGTCGTTCGGGAGGATCAGGCACGTCACGGTCCGCTGGTCGGTCGCGATTCGAACGGCACGGTCGATCAGATGGCGGATCTGCGACGGAACCATCGCCGTCTCGACGAACTCGTGCGCGACGTCCTTGAACAGCGTGTGCAGGTCGACCTCCTGCTGATAGGTGCCGCCCAGCGCGGCCCGGCCCTGCTGGCCGACGATCGCGACGACCGGCGCATGGTCGAGCTTCGCGTCGTAGAGCCCGTTCAGGAGGTGGATCGCGCCGGGGCCCGAGGTTGCCAGGCAGACGCCGACCTCCCCGGTGTACTTCGCGTGCCCGCACGCCATGAACGCCGCCATCTCCTCGTGACGCACCTGGATGAACTGCGGATCTCCGTCGGCGCGGTCGAGCGCGCCGAGCATCGCGTTGATCCCGTCACCGGGATAGCCGTAGATCCGGTGCACGCCCCACGCTCGCAGGCGGTCGAGTATGAAGTCGGCGACGAGCTCGGTCACTCACGTGATTCTGTCCGTTTCGCACGAGCCTGGCCACGGGAAGCGAGGGCATATGAAGATCGCGGTGCTGGGGACGGGGACGATGGGGGCGCCGATGGCGCGGCACCTCGTCGCGGCGGGCTACGACGTGAACGCCTGGAACCCAGGACACGGCCGCGGAGGCCGCGGACGTTGTGGACGCCGATCTGACGATGGCGCCCGACGGCGCCGCGGTCGAGCAGACGATGTTCGGCGAGGGCGGCGTCGCGGATGCGATGCCCGACGGGGCCGTCTGGCTCCAGATGAGCACGGTCGGCGTCGCGTCCGCCGACCGGCTCGGCGAGCTCGCGGAGGAGCGCGCGGTCGCGTACGTCGACGCGCCGGTCGGCGGCTCGAAGGCCGCCGCCGAGGACGGGAAGCTGATTGTCCTGGCCTCCGGACGCGAGTCGACGCGAAAGCGCGCCGACTCCGCGTTCCAGCCGATCGCCGCGAAGACGGTCTGGGTCGGCGAGGCCGGGGCCGGCTCGCGGATGAAGCTCGTCTTCAACAACTGGGCCTTCGGGATCGTCGAGGCCGTCGCCGCGTCGGTCGCATTGGCCGAGGCCCTGGACCTCGACCCCCGCGATTTCCTGAAGGTCGTCGAGGGCACGCACCTCGATACGCCGTATCTCCAGCTGAAGGGCAGCATGATGGTCGAGCGGCGGTTCGATCCCGCATTCAAGCTCGCGCTCGCGCGCAAGGACGCGCACCTGATCGTCGACGCCGCACGCGCCGCCGGACTCGAGCTCGCACTTGCGGAGACCGTGCAGGAGCAGTTCGACGATGCGCTGGAGCGGGGGCACGGCGAGGCGGACATGTCCGCGCTTTACTGGGCCGTGAAAGGCGGGGCGTGATGCAGTACTACCTCGGCCTCGCGCACGAGCAGTTCCGGCCGGACGACCTGCTGGAGCAGGCGATCGCCGGCGAGCGGGCCGGCTTCGACGGACTCGAATGCAGCGACCACTTCCAGCCGTGGTGGGACAGCGGCGAGTCCGGCCATGCCTGGATCTGGCTCGGCGCGGCGGCGCAGGCCACCGAACAGGTGCCGGTCGGGCCGGCCGTCACCGCCGCGCTGCAGCGGTATCACCCGGCCCTCATTGCGCAGGGGTTCGCGACGCTCGAGGTGATGTACCCCGGGCGCGTGTTCGTCGGCATCGGCTCGGGCGAGTCGTTGAACGAGTCGCCGGTCGGCGCGCACTGGCCCGACGGGGACGGCCAGCTCGCCGCCCTCGAGGAGGCGCTGCAGCTGATCCGCCGGCTGTGGGCCGGCGAGGTCGTCGACCACGACGGACGCTTCTTCCGCACCAAGCAGGCGCGGCTCTGGACGCGTCCGGAGACGCCGCCGCCCCTCTACGTCTCGGCCTTCCATCCCGGCTCCGCAGCGCTCGCGGGCCGGTACGGCGACGGGATCTGGACGCTCGCCGACCCCGAGTCGACGCCCGAGCTCCTCGACGCATATCGCGGCGCGTGCGACGACGCGGACCGCGATCCGGGCGAGATCGTCCTGCAAGCGCAGTTCAGCTGGGCCCGGAGCGACGAGGAGGCGCTCGAGTCGTGCCGCGTGTGGAAGGGCGCCGTCCCGCCCGAGTACTACGTCGACGACTGGCACGACCCGAGGGCGCTGTACGAGCACGCCGAGCAAAAGGTCTCGGACGAGGAGTTCAAGCAGAAGGCGATCATCTCCACCGATCCAAACCACCACGTCGAGCGGATCCGCGAGATCGAAAAGCTCGGCGCGACGATCGTTGCGCTGATGAACATCTCGGGTGCCGATCCGCTCGCCGCGATCGGCGTCTACGGCGAGGACGTGCTGCCGAAGCTCAGCGGGTGACGCCGACGACCCGCGCCGGCACGGCAACGCGCGCGGGGACGACCGGAGCCGGCAGCAGCGGCCGGCGGGGCCGGGGGTCGCGCAGCCGGAAGGTCTTCGGCAGTGCGATGCGTGCGAGCAGGGCGCCCGTCACCGTCGTCGGCAGGACGATCACCGCATGGACTGCGAGCACGAACGCGGCGAGCGCCGGCCCGTGCGCGCCGACGCCATGCGCGCCGGCGAGGGTCACGAGCTCGAAGCTGCCGAGGCCGGCGGCGGCGCCCGGGATCGCGAGCGCGAGATTCCCCGCGCCGACGAGCAGGAGGATGCCGCCGAACGAGACGCCCAGATGGAAGCCGCGCGCGAGCGCGCCGTACATGACGATCTCGGCGAGCCAGATTCCAGCCGACGCGGCAAGGGCCGGTGCGACGGCCCGCGGGACGCGGAAGACCGCCAGTCCGCTCTCGAGGCCGGCGAGGCGGCCGCGGAGCACCCGGGGGCCGAAACGTGCGGCAACGAGCGCTCCGAGGACGGTCGCCCCCGCAACGACGATGCCGATCCAGAGGAACGCGCCGCCGATCCCCTCGAGGAGCGCGCCCACGACGACGAGCAGCGCGAGCACGAAGCCGTCGAGGATCCGCTCCGAGATCATCGTTCCGACGACGGCGGAGCGCGGCGCGCCGGTCAGCTGATGCGCCGACTCGACGCGAACGGCGTCGCCGCCGCGGGCCGGCACGAGGTTGTTGACCGCCGAGCCGATCGTCAGCGCCGCGAACAGCCGCGGCACGCCCGCGTCGACTCCACCGGCGGCGAGCAGCGAGCGCCAGCGCACGGCTCCGAGCATCACGCCGGCCATCGTCGCCGCGATCGCGGCGAGCACCGAGGTCGTCGGCAACGTGGCGAGGCTTGCCCAGAGGCGCCCAGGATGCGTCTGCGCCAGGAAGAGGGCGAGCGCACCGCCGGTTGCCGCCGCGGCCAGCGCGATTCGCGTAGGCCGCCGGTGGAGGAGCGAGGTGATGGAGGTCACGCTCCGAGTCTCCATGGAGCGCGGGCCGCTGCGCACTGGGGCCAGCCCAAGGCCGGCCTTACGGTTAACCGCCCTCTCTAGTCGTCGACGGACAGGAGATCGACCACGAAGACGAGCGGCTCGTGCGGCTTGATCACCCCGCCCGCGCCGCGCGCGCCGTATGCCATCGCCGACGGGATCGTCAGCTTGCGGCGCCCGCCGACCTTCATCCCCTGCACGCCGGCGTCCCAGCCCGGGATGACCTGGCCCTTGCCGAGCTTGAACTCGAACGGCTTGCCGCGGTCCCACGACGCGTCGAACTCGTCGCCCGTGGAGAAGGCAACACCGACGTAGTGCACAGAGACCTTCTTGCCCTTGGTCGCCTCGGCTCCGTCGCCGACGACGAGGTCATCGATGCCGAGCTCGAAGGGGATGTCGCCTTCGGGCTTTTCGATTTGCGGACGGTCGAATCCGATGCGGCGATGCTACTTGACGAGCGTGAGCATCTTGAACATCGGCAGGTACATCGCGATGATGATCACGCCGACCATCAGGCCGACGGCGATCATCATGATCGGCTCGATGATCGAGGTCAGCGACTGGATCGACGCGTCGACCTCGTCCTCGTAGAAGTCCGCGATCTTGCCGAGCATCTTCTCGAGCTCTCCGGTCTCCTCACCGATCTTCACCATCTGGCTGACCATCGCCGGGAAGACCTCGTTCTCGATCAGCGGCTGCGCGATCGGGATTCCCTCGTGCACCTTGACCCGCACGCCGGCGAGCGCCTCCTCGATCACCCAGTTGCCTGCGGTCTGGCCGGTGATCTCGAGCGCCTTGATGATGTCCACGCCCGCGGCGACGAGCGTCGAGAGCGTGCGCGAGAACCGCGCCATCGTCACCTTGAGGACGACGTCGCCGATCTTCATCGGCAGGCGCAGCTTCAGCTTGTCCCAGTTCTGCCGCCCCGCCTCCGTCCGCTTGTATCGCTTGATGCCGTAGATCGTCCCGAACATGCCCGGGAAGACGATGTACCACTGATGCTTGAGGACGTTCGAAGCCTTCACGACGTAGAGCGTCAGCGTCGGAAGCTGGCCGCCGAGCTGCGCGAAGATCCCGACGAAGACGGGGACGAGGAACATCAGCATTCCGATCAGCACGAGGGTGGCGAATATGAGCACCATCGTCGGATAGATCATCGCGCCCTTGACGCGGCGCTTGATCTGCGTGTCCTTCTCGATCTGGAACGCGACGCGGTCCAGCACGATGTCGAGGATGCCCGCGGCCTCGCCGGCCTCGACCATCGCGACGTAGAGCCGTGAGAAGACCTTCGGGTGCTTCTCCAGCGCCTCGGAGAGGAGGAGTCCGGCTTCGACGTCCTGACGGAGCTCGCGGACGACGACCTGGAGGCCGACGTCGTCGGTCTGCTCTTCGAGGATGACGAGGGCGCTAACGACGTTCAGGCCCGCCTCGATCATCGTCGCGAACTGGCGCGAGAAGATCTGGAGGGACTTCGGCTTGACCTTCTTCGCGAAGGCGCCCGAAGAGGCCGAGGACGACGAGCCGTCGTCGATCTCCTGGATCGCCTGGGCGAGGAGGCCCTTCATGCGCAACTGCTCGCGCGCGGCGCTCAAGTCCTGCGCCGTGATCTCGCCGCTCAGCTCGGCGCCGACGGCATTGATCGCACTGTAGGCAAAAGCCGCCATGGGTCCAGACTGCTATCGGCAGAGGGATTCAGGCTCTTGAGCGCCTTGCCGATAGAGGATCCGTGGTCAAGCTTCTTCGACCTCTTCGCCGCCTGCGGTCGGAAGCCGGCTTCGGCCTCATCGAGCTCGCCATGGCAATGGTGATGCTGAACGTCGGCATCCTCGCCATCGTGGCGGCCTTCAACTCCGGGGCCGTCGCGCTCCAACGGGCCAGCAGGGTCCAGAACGCCACGGCCCTCGCGGACACCTACATGGAGCGCTACCGCGGTTTCCGCAACTGCCAGATCTACCTCGACACCGCAGCGAACGGCGGGATCCCGACGACCGGCACCTACGCCGCCGATTCGGCCTACAGCGCAACGCAGATCACGCAATCGACCGCAGCGAGCGGAGCGATTCCCGCGTCCTGCTCCCTCGGGGGCGCGACCTGGACGTGCCCGACCGTCGCGACGAGCAACCAGCTGGCGGTCACCGCCCACAACGCGTGTGCCCTCGGGCCGGACGGGCGGACGTACGTCGTCGACGTGTACATCGTGACCGTGACCGTGACCGGCGGCGGTGACCAGAAGCAGGTCACGATCGTCGTCCGCGACCCGGCGAACGCGACGAAATCGCTCGCCCGCGAGACGTCGTCGTTCGACCCGTACAGCGCGCCGTAACGCCGGAAACCCAGGTTTCCCGCGGCCCCTTCCTCTCGCCGGCCTCTGTTTGGTGTGGACTGGCCCTGAATGGCTGGCATTTCCCGAGGGTCGCGCGTCTCCGTTGCGCGCTAGTGGCTCAGAGCCACAAACTCCGGGCGGCCGCTGAAGTCGGTTCCCGCGGCCCCTCGGTCGGGCGTTGCTGTGGCTGGGGCGCGCGCTCGCGCCTTTGCCGGCGGCGCGTGATCGGTGCCGCTAGTGGCTTAGAGCCACAAAGTCCGGGCAACGGCTCGAACCGGTCGGCGCGCTGTAACAAATCGCGCGATTTGCGTCGGTACCTGGTACCGACGGACGCCTCGCACGCGAGCCGGCTGCAGGGCGTGGCGCTTGCCGCGGGCGGCTGCTAGAGGGCTGATGTGATTTAGCGGCCGTCGTAGGCGGCGGGGGCTCGTGCGGGACGGCCGGCGAGGGTGTTGAGCAGGATCCCGATCGTGAGCGCGAGGATGCGTTGCGCGATTCGCGCGGCGAGGCCGGTGGGGGTTTTCGCCCGGTGCTGTTCGAGTCGCATCTGGCCTTTCAGGTTCGAGAAGACGCTTTCGATCACGAGTCTGAGCGAGGCGGTGCCCGCTCGCGGGCGAGGTTGGCGGCGGTGCGGGTCTTGTCCGGGGTGAGCAGCGCCGGCGGCGGCGAGCCGGTGCGCGTAGTCGCGGCCCCAGAAGCCTTTGTCGGCGATCACGATCTCCGCTTGGGTGCCGGTGAGCAGGTCGGCGAGCGGCTCGTATTCCTTCTCGTTGGCGGG
>VAWW01000121.1 GCA_005884575.1 Actinomycetota bacterium | reverse complement strand
GCAGCTACACGGACTTCTTCGTGCTCGCGACCGGGCAGAACCAGCGCCAGACGAAGGCGATCTGGGACGACGTGCACGCGCGTCTGAAGCAAGACGAGCGCGCGCTGCCAGCCTCGGTCGCCGGCGAGCCGGAAGGCCGCTGGATCGTCGCGGACTACCTCGACGTGGTCCTGCACGTCTTCACCCCCGAGGCGCGCGAGTACTACCGGCTCGAAGAGCTCTGGGGCGATGTCCCGAGCATCGAGTTGGACGCCGCAGCGGTCTAGGCTGTCGTCCGATTAGACAACTAGACTGACCGGGTGGAATTTTCTCCCGACCAACGGGGTTCGCTAGCCGAACTCGCAGTCGCAGGCGAAGCCGCTCGCATGGGTCTCGGCATTCTCTGGTCTCTGACAAACGGGCTTCGGTATGACCTCGTTCTCGACGCCCGAGGCCTCCTCTACAGAGTTCAGTGCAAGACCGCTCGGCTCAACGGAGACGTGGTGGTCATCCGCTGCCGAACCTGCCGGAGGACAGCCTTTGGCTACGAGCGCCGCTCGTATACCACCGACTGTCTCGGTGCTTTGCCCTGCGGCCTCAATCGTTCGCAGGACGCACAGCCGTTCAGCTACGTCTCGCGCCGACGAAGAACAACCAACGGGAACGGATCAACTGGGCGGAGGATTTCGAGTTCGCCGCTACAATTCGACGGCTTGGGGCCGTAGCTCAGCTGGGAGAGCGCGAGAGTGGCACTCTCGAGGTCACGGGTTCGATCCCCGTCGGCTCCACTAGGTCGGACGTTCCTCCACCCAGTCTCTGGTGAGGAACAGCCAGAACGCCAGTCCCGCGTAGTCGCCGTAGCGGCGGAAGCGCCGCTCGATCGTCTTGTCGCTCGCCTTCCGGCCGTGGAGCCGCGCGTACGTCGGGCGCGTCCACGAGTCCAGGATCAGGTGCGAGTAGCGGCCGAGCAGCATCATCATGTGCGCGGTCGCGTACGGCCCGCAGCCGGGCAGCGCCAGCAGGCGCGCGGCGACCTCCTCGTCGGGCAGCTCGGGGTCGGCGAGCGCCTCCAGGTCAAGCCCGCCAGAGGCGACGTCGGTCGCGAGGGAGCGCAGGTACGGGCCGCGGTAGCCGGCGCGCACGACGTCCTTGTAGAACGCCTCATCGACGCCCGCCATGGCCCTCGCCGTCGGGAAGGCCCGCCGTCCGTCCGGAGCGCGCGCACCGAGCTCCTCGACGAGTGCCGTCACCATCCGCACCGTCGCCGACCAGGCACAGTTGGTCGTGCAGATCGTCTTGACGACGTCCTCGAAAACGGTTGGGCTCCGCAGCATCCGCCCGGCGCCGGCCGCGACCCACGAGAGCTCGGGATCCTCGCGTGCAGCTTCGTACAGGCCGGACAGATTGGCGTCGAGCCGGAGCATGTGGCGCGCAGCGTCTGTAAGCACGATGCCGTCGCGCGCACCGATGTTCATGCTCTCGACCCGGGCGAAGCCTGGCCTGCCTGCGCAGATCCGGATCGTGCGCGCTCGGCGTCGCGGCAGCGCAACCGTCGTCTCGAGGGCACGACCGTCCTCGTCGAGCCGGTTCGGCGGCAGGTGCGCGACGCCGTGCGACGTCAGCGTCCGCCAGAGATCGACCGCCTCGCCGCCGGCGCCCACGAGCTCGAGCTCGGCCGACCACGCGCCTTTCGGCATCGCGAAAGTCTTGCGCATAGGATCGGCACCGTGGCCGTGAGCGTGCTCGAGGCGGAGCCGCCCCGCTTCTCGCCCGACGAGGCGGCGGAGCTCGCGGGCCGGCTCTTCGGCGTGACCGGGACCGCGACGCCGCTGGGGAGCGAGCGCGACCAGGCATTCCTGATCGACGCCGGCGACGATGGCGGCTGCGTGCTCAAGATCTCGAACAGCGGCGAGGACCCGGCCGTCCTCGACCTCGAGGACGAGGCGATCCTGCACGTCGCGCGGGTGGATCCCGAGCTGCCGGTGGCCAGGGCAGGGCCAGCGGTGGAGGCGGACGGTCATCTCGTCCGGCTGTTCGAACGCATGCCTGGACAGCACCGCGGCCCCGAGCTCGCGGCCGACGCCGTCTTCGACTATGCGGCCACGCATGCCCGGCTCAACCTCGCGCTGCGCAGCTTTTTCCATCCGGCCGCGGGCCGGTACCTGCTCTGGGACCTGAAGAACGCCGCCGGGCTGCGACCGCTCTTGGATTCGGTGGCCGACCCGGGCCGGCGCCGACTGCTCGAGCGCGTGCTCGACCGCTACGAGAGCTTCGTGCTGCCGCGCTGGCCGCGCCTAAGGGCACAGGTCGTCCACGGCGACTTCAACCTCGACAACGTCCTGCTCGACGAGCGCGGCCGCGTCTCCGGCATCGTCGACTTCGGCGACATCGCGCACTCGGCGCAGGTGGGGGACTTCGCCGTCGGCCTCGCGTCGCTGCTGCGCGGGCGGCCGGAAGGCGACCTCTTCCGCGTCGCGCGGATCGCCGTCGACGGCTACGCCTCCGTTCTTCCGTTCGAGCAGGAGGAGCTCGACGTGCTCGGCGATCTCGTCACGGCGCGGCTGGCGACCATCGTCTCGATCAGTGCCTGGCGCTCTGTGCGCTACCCCGAGAACGCCGGGTACATCGAGGCGTGGGACGCGGACTCGTGGGAGCTGCTCGAGATCTTCGACCGGCTCGGCGCCGACGAAGTTTCCTACCGGTTGGGAGCCCAGAGGCCGGCGGCGCCGACCGCGGAGCTCTCGCGGCGGCGCGAGGGCGTGCTCGGACCGGCGCTCACGCCGCTGACTTACCGACGGCCGGTTCACGTCGTCCGCGGCGAGGGCGTCTGGCTCTACGAGGCGGACGGGACGCGGCTGCTGGACGCGTACAACAACGTGCCCGTCGTCGGCCATTGCCACCCGCGCGTAACCGAGGCAGTCGTCCGCCAGACGCGGCTCTTGAACACCCACGCGCGCTACCTCTACGAGCCGCTGGTCGAGCTTGGCGAGCGTCTCGTGGCCTCGATGCCGGTGGGCTCCGGGCTCGACACGGTCATGCTCGTCAACTCCGGTAGCGAGGCGAACGAGCTCGCCTGG
>VAWW01000124.1:520-3951 GCA_005884575.1 Actinomycetota bacterium | reverse complement strand
GCTTCGACGGGCTCGCGATCACGGCGATGTTCGTGATGGGGCAGGCCTTGCCGCTCTGGTTGCTCTGGCTCGACCTTCCGGCGGCGGGCTACTCGGCGGCGATCCTGCTGTCCGGAATCGCGAATGGGCTCGTCAACCCGAGCCTGCACACCGTCTCGACGCTGCGAGTGCCCCCGCAGCTGCGGCCCACGGTGCTGACGACGACGATGGTCGGCTGGGCGGTCGTCAATCCGATGGGCCTGTTCATAGCGGGGCCGGTGCTGGACGCCTTCGGGACCAGGCCTGTGTTGATCGGTTTCGCGGCGGTGCAGACTGTGACGATGGCGATCGTCGCGACCGCAGCGCTGCGGGAGCTTGCGCGTCGCCGTGAGCTCGAGCCGCTCGAGGCCGCCGCGTGAGCCTGCTGCGGCGCCGCGGCCTCGGCCCGCTGCTCTGCGCGGAAGTCGTCTCCTCGCTCGGCTCGCAGATGACCTATCTCGCGCTGCCGTGGTTCGTCCTCGTCACCACGCATTCGGCCACGAGAATGGGCGTCGTCCTTGGCGTCGAGCTCTTGCCGACGGCGCTCCTCGGAATCCCGAGCGGCGCGGTCGTCGCCCGGCTCGGCGCGCGGCGGACGATGATGGTCGCCGACGCGGCCCGGGCGCCGCTAATGGCGTCGATTCCCCTGCTGCACTCGGCCGGGCACCTCTCGTTCCCGGCGCTTCTGGGGATCGTCTTCGTGATCGGCGTCTTCCTCGCGCCGCACTTCTCGGCGCAGCGGCTGATCCTGCCGGAGCTCGTCGGCGACGACGAGCGAACCGTCGCGCAGGCAAACGCGTTCGTCGAAGGCGCACAGCGGACGACCGCGCTGATCGGCCCCTCGACCGCCGGCGTGCTGATCCCGATCGTCGGCGCGCCGAACATGCTCTACGTCGACGCGTGCACCTTCCTGGTCTCGTTCGTGACGCTCGCGCTGTTCGTGCCGCGGCGGCCGCCGCTCCCGGCGACGGACGAGGGCCGTGGCGTGCTGTCCGGCGTTCGCTTCCTCTGGCGCGACCCGCTGATGCGCCGCCTGATGCCGACCGCGCTCGTGCTGAACGCGATGGCACAGCTGCTCGCGATCTCGCTGCCCGTGCTGGCGTTCGAGGAGTTCGGCGGCAGCTCGCGCGTCGCCGGCGTTTTCTTCGCCGCGTTCGGCGCAGGCGCGGTGGTCGGGAGCGTCGTCGCGGTGAAGCTCGTCCCGAGGTTCGACCCGATTCGCCTGGCCGCGTGCGCGCTCGTCGGCCTAGTCCTGCCGATCCCATTGCTCGCGCTCCACCTGCCGGCCTGGGGAGTGGTCGCGGTGCTCTTCGTCTCGTCGCTGTTCGGGCCGCTCGTGAATGCGCCGCTGATCGGCGTGATCACGATGCGGACGCCGGCGGCGCTGCGCGCGAAGGTGATGACGGCCGTGCTGACGTTCGCCCTGCTCGCAGGCCCCATCGGCCTGTTCCTGGGTGGGCCGCTGCTCCAGTCGCTCGGCCCGCACAAGGTCTTCCTCCTGATCGCGGCCGGACAGCTCGCGGCAACGCTTCCGTTCGCCGTGCTCGCTCTCCGCCGCGACTCGCCGCTGCAGGCGGCGCCTAGTCGTTCGCCTTCGACGTAGCAGCGGAGAACGCGGCCTGCAGGAAGTCGTTGGCACCCGCCGCCGCCAGGGACCACGTGAGCAGGCGCCCGAAGCGCGGCGCGAGGATCTGCGTCGTCGCCAGGCCTGCTGCAGTCCAGGTGCCGACGCAGCGCGAGCACGTGACGAGCTCGCCGATCGCCTGGTGCATGCCGCCTTCGACCGGCTCTTCGTCCCCGGAGTGCGCCTGGCCGCGCACGAACGGCTGGCGCAGGAAGCTCGTCACCTCGTCGCCGGCCAGCGTGCGGGCGGCCTTGAACGAGGCCAGCGAGAGGACTGCGAGGTCGAGCGGCGTCTGGCACGCGGGATTGCGGCCGAGCAAGCGGGCGAGCCCGCCGGCGCCCGCGAGCCCACCGGCGAACACGCCCGTGATCGCCGCGTACACCCCGTACGGGGGCGTTTCGACTCTCGTTTCCACACAGCTACACCGCGATCGGAACGCTGTCCGAGGGGCTGAAAGGCGGGGAGCGCTACCAGACGCTGATCGGCGCGACGGGCACCGGCAAGACCGCGACGATGGCCTGGACGATCGAGGAGGTCGGCAAGCCCGCGCTCGTGATCGCACACAACAAGACCCTCGCCGCTCAGCTCTGCAACGAGTTCCGCGAGTTCTTCCCGTACAACGCGGTCGAGTACTTCGTCTCCTACTACGACTACTACCAGCCCGAGGCGTACGTTCCGCAGGCCGACCTTTACATCGAGAAGGACTCCTCGCAGAACGACGACATCGCACGGCTCCGGCTCGCGGCGACATCCGCGCTCTTCACGCGCCGCGACGTGATCGTGGTCGCGTCGGTCTCGTGCATCTACGGCCTCGGCTCGCCGGAGGAGTGGCGCGACCGCGTGATCATCCTCGAGGTCGGCAGCGAGCACGACCGCGACTTGATGCTGCGCAAGCTGATCGACTCGCAGTACGTCCGCAACGACGCGGTGCTCGGCCGCGGCCGCTTCCGTGTCAAGGGCGATGTCGTCGAGGTGCAGCCCGCGAACCAGGAAACCGCGTACCGGATCTCGTTCTTCGGTGACGACGTCGAGCAGATCACGCACTTCGACCCGCTCACCGGCGAGATCCACGCGAAGCTCGACAACATCGCGATCTGGCCCGCGACGGAGTACGTCACGTCGAAGCCGACCGTCGAGCGCGCCGTCGGCGAGATCCGGCACGAGCTCGAGGAACGAGTCAAAGAGCTGGAGCTCGAGGGGAAGATGTGCAGGAGCTCGGCTTCTGCAACGGGATCGAGAACTACTCGCGGATCCTCGAGGGCCGCGCGCCCGGGACGCACCCGTTCACGCTGCTCGACTACTTCCCGAGCGACTTCGTCGTCTTCGTGGACGAGTCGCACCAGACGGTGCCCCAGCTCGGCGGGATGTACGAGGGCGACCGCTCGCGCAAGCAGACGCTCGTCGACTACGGCTTCCGGCTGCCCTCGGCCTTGGACAACCGGCCGCTCCGCTTCGACGAGTTCCTCGGGAAGGTGCCGCAGCTCGTGTTCGTCTCTGCGACGCCCGGCCCGTACGAGCTGCGCCACTCGACGCGGATCGCCGAGCAGCTGATCCGCCCGACCGGGATCGTCGATCCCGAGGTAGAGCTGCGCGCGACGACGAACCAGATCGACGACCTGCTCAATGAGGTGCGGCGCCGCGAAGAGGTCGGCGAACGGGTGCTCGTCACGACGCTGACGAAGAAGATGGCGGAGGACCTGACCGACTACCTGCTCGAGTCGGGCGTCAAGGCACGCTACCTGCACTCGGAGATCGACACGCTCGAGCGAATCCAGATCATCCGCGAGCT
>VAWW01000124.1:0-500 GCA_005884575.1 Actinomycetota bacterium | reverse complement strand
AGGGGCTCGACCTCCCGGAGGTCTCGCTGGTCGCGATCCTCGACGCCGACAAGGAGGGTTTCCTCCGCGGCCAGACTGCGCTGATCCAGACGATCGGCCGCGCGGCGCGGAACGTCAACGGCAAGGTGTTGATGTACGCCGACAAGCACACCGAGGCAATCAAGTACGCGTTGGACGAGACCGACCGCCGCCGCGCTAAGCAGCTCGCGTACAACGAGGAGCACGGGATCACGGCGGCGTCGATTGTCAAGGGCGTCTCCGACATCGCCGAGTTCCTGGCGCTCGAGTCGCCGACGGTTCCCGGGCGGCGGCGGCGCGGGCGGCGCGAGGTCGAGGGCATGGCCCCGGCCGAGCTGGAGAAGCTCGTGATTGAGCTCGAGGAAGAGATGTTCGCCGCCGCCGAGGAGCTCCGCTTCGAGTACGCGGCCAAGCTGCGTGACGAGATCAAGGAGCTGCGGCGCGAGCTCCAGGCCGCTGCCGAGGCACCCGCCTAGCTAGGG
>VAWW01000123.1 GCA_005884575.1 Actinomycetota bacterium | reverse complement strand
GCATCCGCGTGGAGGGCGAGTTCGGCACGCTGGCCATCGAGGTCTCGAACGTGCCGTCGGAGAACCCGCGGACGGGGCGGCTGTCCTATCTCTCGACGATCGCCTTGCTGCGCGATCTCGGCGCGACTCTGAGGGTTGGGACCTAGCAACGAACCGCCGCCGATGGGCGGCTATGTCGGATTGGTTTACAAGGGCGTCGTGATCGATCCCGTTCGCGCGTCCTTCGACCGGATCGCCGAGCAGTATGCCGCCGACTTCGCCGACGAGCTGACGCGCAAGCCCTGGGACGTCGAACGTCTGCGGCACTTCGCGGTGGCCTGCCGGCCCGGACCGGTCCTCGACGTCGGCTGTGGACCGGCCGGTCACGTCGGCCGCTTCCTGGCCGACCTCGGCGCGCGTGTCGTCGGCGTCGATTTCTCCGAGCGCTCGGTGGCGCACGCCAGCCGCCTCAACCCGACGCTGCGGTTCGTCGCCGGCGATGCGAGTGCGCTGCCCATCGCCGATCGAGCCTGCGCCGGTATCGTGGCGTTCTACTCGCTGATCTACGGCGACGACGCGTGGACCGCGGCGACGCTCGCGGAACTGCGGCGTGTGCTCGGCGCCGGCGGACGCTTGCTCGTTGCTGTCCACGCGGGCACGGGCGCGCAGCGCTTCAACGAATACAAGGGCACGGCGGTGGACGTCGAGCTGCGTTACCGACACCCAGCGGCGTTCGCCGCAGAGGTCCGTCGGGCGGGCTTCGCCGTCGAATCCGTTGAAGTGCGGCCACCCTATGCGTTCGAACACGCGACGGAGCGTCTGTACGTCGCGGCGCGGGTCAAGCGCGGCTCGTGAAAAATAGCTGGGCGCCGGGTAGCTCGGCGCCCAGGGAACTGGTCCGGTCCCGATGCTACGCGCGGGACCTGCGTCGGATCTGCGCCAGCCCGGCGAGACCCGCGCCGAGCAATAGCAATGTGGTCGGCTCGGGCACGGCGGCTACGTCGAGGCTGATGTTGTCGATGCGCGGGTCGGAGTCCGTTCCGTTGCGCTCTCCGGCAAAACCAATCACATGCGTCGTATTCGTCGCGGTGAACGTCTGACTGAAGTGCACCCAGCTCGTGGTCGACGGCGGCGTGTGCAACTCCAGAATCGGCCAGAACCTGACGAACGTGGAGAACGATACAGAGGGAGTAAAGGGCAACCGCGCCACGGCGGTGACTGCCACGCAGTGCAAAGAATCACCTTTCGTTGCGCGGGCATAAACACCGACGGCCGAGCTCTCGATACGAGGCTCAGCACACGGGCGGCGCAGAACGCAAAGAATCCCGACACCCGCCATTGAGACCATTGAATTCGGCCGACTTCCGAGGTGGGGAGCTCGCTGTGCTGCGCGCGATTCGTCGGCGGAGTTTACAGCGCGTCAGGACGCGCTTTGGTGCGCGCGACGCGATGTCGCGTGCGTCGACAGTCTGCGGCGGCTAGCCTAGGCGCTGGGCCTCGAGCCAGCGCTCGGCCTCGAGCGCGGCCATGCAGCCAGTGCCCGCCGCCGTGACGGCCTGGCGGAACACGGAGTCCTGCACGTCGCCCGCGGCGAAGACGCCGGGCGCCGACGTCCGCGTCGTCCCGGGCTCGACGCGGACGTAGCCGCTCGGCAGCAGCTCGATCTGGCCGCGGAAGACGGCCGTGTTCGGCTCGTGACCGATCGCGACGAACAGCCCGTCGACGCGGCGCTCGGAGTGGGCGCCGGTGATGACGTCCTCCAGCACCACGCCCATCACCTTGCCCGCCGCGGGGTCGAGGATGTCGCGGACGATGCTGTTCCAGACGAACGAGATCTTCGGATGCGCGAAGGCGCGGTCCTGCATGATCTTCGAGGCGCGCAGGCTCTCGCGCCGGTGGACGACCTCGACCTTCCGGCCCAGGCGCGCGAGGTAGAGCGCCTCCTCGAGCGCGGAGTCGCCGCCGCCGACGACCATGATGTCCTGGTCCTTGAAGAAAAAGCCGTCGCACGTCGCGCACGTCGACACACCGTGGCCCATCAGCAGCGTCTCGGACGGCAGCCCGAGCAGCTTCGCGGAGGCGCCGGTCGCGATGACGACCGTGTGCGCCTCGAACGACGCGTCGGCGGTACGCACGACGAAAGGCCGGCGAGCGAAGTCCACCGCCACGACGTCCTCGGCGATCATGTCCGTGCCGAAGCGCTCCGCCTGCTTGCGCATCGTCTCCATCAGCTCGGGGCCGAGCACGGGATCGACG
>VAWW01000122.1 GCA_005884575.1 Actinomycetota bacterium | reverse complement strand
AGACGGTCACGAAGACGGTGACGGTGGTCGGAACGGTCCCGAACGGGGGAGCGACGTCGGTCAGCGCGAGTGTCGCCGCGGGCGCGCACGACTTCGCGCAGTTCGCCTGCGCCCAGTGTCACGGCGAGCGCGGCCGTGGTGGCGTCTCCGCGGACGTCCCCGCCCTTAGCCAGGCCGGGAAGCAGCTCACGGTTGCGCAGCTGAAACAGATCATCGACCACGGTCTCGGCGAATCGGCCAACCCGAAGAAGCCTACATGCCCGTTTGGGGACAGGTGATCTCGGCGCACCAGGTCGCCGATCTCGTCGCCTACATCCGCGCCGGCCTACCGTCGGTGCCGGGAGCGACGCCGGCGCCCGTGATCACCGGCCAGGGCCCAGCGGTCGAGGGCGCGCTCCTCTACCAACGCTACGGCTGCGTCAACTGCCACGGCCCGAACGGGCTCGGCGGCGTGCCCAACCCGCAGTCGCCCGACAAGGCGATCCCTGCGCTCTCCGGCGCCGATTTCTTCAAGGAGTTCAACACCGACGAGAAGATCATCGAGATCATCAGGACTGGCAGCGTCCTCGGACGAGCGCCAATCGTCTCGATGCCCCATTGGGGCGGGATCATCCCGGACTCACAACTGCGAGCGCTCGTCGCCTACATCAAAACGCTGAAAACCGGCTAGCGCCGGCAGAAGAACGCCGTCCTCCCGCGCGCGCGTGTACATAGATATCCAACAACTGAACGCGGGCGACAAGCTGCTGTCGAGGAACCCGCGGAAGCCATGAATTCAGACGCTAGTCCTGACGAGGTGGCGTCGGTTCAGCCCAGCGGCATCGACCTCTATTGGCTACCGCTCGGCACCGGCGGCCACTCCGTCCGTTTCAACGGTCTCGTCTTCGAGGCGATCGCGGCCCGCCTGCAGCATCGCGACCGCTCCGACCTCTACCACTCGGCGCTAGCAAGCTCCTGCATGGGGCGAGAGCGGCGAGCGAGGCGTCGTCGCCGAAGGCCCGGTCGGCACACGCACAGCCGGCCGCTTCCGCCTCTTCCGCTACGAGGTGCGTCGCTGGCGCGACGGCGTCATCCCTGATGTTGCCGAGGCGGTCGAGAGCCCGCAGCGCCTGAGCGACGATCCCGAACGCGCACGGCGGCTGCTCGAACTTGTGCCGCAAGTGCCGACACCCGTTTGGGGCCGCGACGAGCTCGGCGCAGGCGAGATGTGGAACTCGAACTCCCTAATCTCGTGGTTGATCGCCTGCACCGGGCTGGATGTCGAGTCGATCCGACCTCCCGCCGGCGGACGCGCCCCCGGGTGGCGGGCTGGCGTCGTCATGGCGCACCGCGAATCCGCCGAGGAGCCTCGATCGCAGGTCAGACCCGGCCGGCGCGCCAGATCAGAGCGCCCGACCGGTTGACAGGCTGCTAGACGAGCCCCTCCTCGAGTGCGAAGGCAGCATCGGGTCGAGGCCGCTTGAACGTCGACACGGAGGCGACGGCGAGAACGTCAGCCGGTTCGCTGACGGATCAGCCGCCAGGCCATTAGCGGGCGACTAGGCTCCTGCACATGCCGTTGACCGTGAGCTCGGGCCGCCGGCTGCGCTCGGCCGCGACTCCGCCGCGCGAGGGCCAAAGACGCCGCGCGCGTACGGCCGCTCTCGCACTGGTCGCGACGCTCGGCGCGCTCTACCCACTGCTGCGCCGGCCGATCCTCACCTGGGGCGCGACCAGCGCAGAAGCCGCCTCGCGTCTGCCGGGGGATGAGCTACTCGAACACGCAGACGGAGTCTCCACGCGTGCGATCACGATCGGCACGCCGGCCGCGTCGGTCTGGCCGTGGCTTGCGCAGATGGGCCCTTCGCCGCGCGGCGGCGCCTACACCTACGACTGGATCGAGAACATGCTCGGCCTCGACATGCACAGCGTCGACCGCGTCCTCCCCGAGTACCAGCATCCGGAGGTCGGCGACACGATCGGCCTTGGCTCGAACCGGATGCGACTCGAGCGGGTCGAGCCCCAACGCGTGCTCGCCTGGCGCTCCGAGGACGGCAACTGGGTCTGGACCTTCGTGCTCGAAGAGCGCGACGGCAGCACGCGGCTGATCAGCCGCAATCGCTTCCGCCTACCGAGCCTTGCTGCGCGCATCGGCATGCTGCCGATGGAGCCAGGCTCGCTCTTGATGGAGCGGAGGATGTTGCACGGGATCAAAGAGCGCGCCGAGCGGCTCGCGTCAGCCACGCCGGACGTATCGTCGCCCGAAGCAAACAGTGTCCAAACGCGCTTGCCATGATCGCCAGCCGCACGCGTCGAGCATTGCTCCTTGCGGCGCCCGTTTTCTACTTCGCTGCGATCCGGCCCCGGCTCCTCGGCTGGGGTGCGAGCCGCCAGGAGCGTCACCAGCCGCTTCCCGGTGACGATCTCATCCCGGCGCGCTGGCAAACGACCCGCGGCATCACGATCTCTGCGCCTGCGGAGGAAATCTGGCCATGGCTTGTGCAAATCGGCTACGGCCGCGGCGGCTGGTACAGCTACGACCGGCTCGAGCGTCGGGTTGGCGCGGGCGACTTCGTGGAAGGCGGGTCGGCGAAGCGCATAATTCCCGAACTGCAACGACTCGCCGTCGGCGACACCGTTGCGCTCAGCCCGGCCGGTGGACTCACCGTCGAAGTCCTCGAGCCGGCCAGAGCGCTTGTCCTGCACTACCGGATGCACCTGCTCACGGCCGCGCAAGCACACGACGGTGACCCCGCGATCCTCGACTGGACGTGGGCCTTCGTACTCACGCCAGTGGACGAAACGTCCTGCCGGCTCCTCGTCCGCGTTCGCGCCCACTACCGCCCTTCCTGGCTACGACCGCTCATGCCGCTCCTGCTCGAACCCATCCACTTCCTGATGGAGCGGAAGATGCTGCACACGATCGAGCAGCGCGCACGACGCCGTCAGTAGACGCCGACGCGCGCCACCCGTAGGGTGCGGAAACTCTGTCATGGGCACTCGTCACGCGGCGCGCTGGTACTCGTGGATCAAGCCGCCGAGGAGATCGTGGCGAGAGACGGCGAGGTTGGGACTGGCTCGCGCCGGGGCGAGCGGCTGGATCGCGTGCGGGGGGCGCAGGGCGAGCGCGCGGTGCGGTCG
>VAWW01000071.1 GCA_005884575.1 Actinomycetota bacterium | reverse complement strand
GTGCAAACGCGAGTGCGGGTCGATCCCGACAACGATCACGTCGCTCCTCCTCCCGAAGCCGCCTACGATGCATCGGGGCGTCTTGGACAGACCTACCGTCCGGTTTCCACGCCGCTATCAGGTCACAAGGCGCCCCAGCAGGAGCTGCGAGGACTGGCGCCAACAGAGTCAGAGCCGCAACGGCTCGACAGGAAGATTCCGGGTCACCCACAGCTCCCAACGCGGCCACCACGACCACGCACCGAGAAAGAGATCACGTAGGAAGATACCGACGACCTCGGTGCGGCGACGGATCTCTTTGTTGAGCCGCTCGAGCGAGTTGTTCGACCAGAGCTGACGCGAGTGTTCCTGCGGACCATCGTCGCCACGAAGCTTTGCGCGCTCTTCGGTACGCGCGTCAAGAGGTCACGCATGAAGTGGGTGCGGCAGCGCTGCCAGCTCGCGCCAGTCAGGTCGCGGCGATCGCGTCGACGAGGCCGGGGTGCGCGTCCGAGCTGACCAGCTTGACGCCGGCGAGGCCGCGCGCGGCGAGTGAGCGCAGGTACGCGAGCCAGGCGGTGCCGCCTTCGGCGGTGACGACGTCAGGCCGAGCGGCTCGCGGAAGCCGTCGCGGTTGACGCCGACCGCGTGTACGACGCAGACGTTGACCGTGCGGCCGCCCTCACGGCACTTGACCACCGCCGCGTCGAGCGTGACGTACGCGTAGGCCGCGCCCCCCCAATCCGATCGTCACGCTCAACCGCGCCGTCGCCGTTGCAACGGTGCACGGCCCGCAGGCCGGCCTCGATCTGCTGCCGACACTCGATGACGAGCTCGCCGAGCATCACCACCTCCACGCGATCCGCGCGCATCTGCTCGAGCCAAGCTGTCGCGCGCAGCCACAGCGTCGCCGGCTTTCCGGACCGCGGCACGCCGAACGGACGAGCTTCCCCGAGCAGCGCTGCCTCGAGGCCCGCGCGGCGAAGCTTTCACGCGTCGCTGTGACGACATTCGCCGAACTCACCGCGCCGCCCTGAATCGCGGAGCGGGCGATGAACGGACACGGTTAATAGTCGTGATCAGCGAGAGACATGAGATCGAGACTGTCCAGCTTCGACCGCCGGCGCGCGCGGCGGGCGGTCGCGATTTCGCGTTGGCAGTGAAGGAGCTTGAAGGGGTCGAAAATGCTGACTCGCCGTGACGTGGGTCGGATCCGCGTGCCGCTTCGGGCGAAGGTTGCTCAGTCGCTGTTGGCGGTCGGGTCGCTGGCGTCGGCGAGTGGTGGTGAGGAAGCGAGGTCCAGTCTTCGGCGTAGCAGCGGGAGTCGGCGAAGACGAAGGGGACCTCCGGGTAGCGAACCTGCAGGCGGGCGAGTTGGTCTGCGAGCCAATTGCCGTTGACCTGCTCGAGCTTGAACAGGGCCGCGTATCTCGCTTCGACGACAACTGCGGCGAGTGGGAGGTCGGCCAGGCGTTGCAGCTGGAAGGCCAGTGACCCATCCCGAGAGGGTGGCGGCTAGGTTGTCGAGGCTCTTCCGTTCGACCGCGGCCAGCGGGCTCGCGCCGTCCGCGTGGACGGCGTAGTCGCCGGCCGCAACGGTCGCCCGCACCGTCTCCGCGCGCTGCTGGGCGAAGCGGTACGGGTAGCGCTCGCGGGTGTCGACGGTGATCGTCACCGGCCCGGCGCTGCGTCTGCGCGGGATCCTGCCGCCGGGGTTGGCGGCGCGGGCCGTCTTCTGCGTCTGCCAGAAGATCGCCTCCCGCCTCTTCACCTGGTAAAGACGAACTGCGAGCGTGACTGGCGGGGCCGATCGAGGACGAGGTCGATCGCCGCTCCGCGCCGGCGGCAGAGGAGGACGCGAGTCTTCTCGACGATCTCGGCGTCCCCCGGCCATGGCTCCTCGAAGCGGTGGCAGTCGACGCGCGCCGTAGCGGGCCAAGGCGCGCGCGTCTTCAGCACCAGCTCACGCTCGAGCGGCAGCCGCACCAGGTAGGGGAGCCGGCTGTCTGCCTGTGGGTTCCGCGCCACGACGAAGGGCGCTGCTCCGCTCGCGAGGCGAACGCTCACGCCGCCGCCGCGTAGTACTCGTGGATCACCCCGCCCACCACGTCGCGGCGGCGGATATCCGCTGGAGGCGAGCCGCGCGCCTCGGGCGGATCTCCGGCGGGAGCGGCAAGCCCGAGCGCGCGGTGCGGCCGCTCCGCGTTGTAGTGGGTCACATAGCCGCGAAGGACCTGCTCGAGACGGCGCCGGCCGAAGATGAGCAACTGATCGAGCTCGATCACCCGCACACCCTCGGAACGGAGGATCGCGTCGAACGGCCCGCAGAACTTGGCGTCTCGGTCGTGGATCAGGTAGCGCACGCTGCCGAGACGCTCCTCGATCGCGAGGTTGCGCGCCTGTTGCGTCACCCACGCACCCTCAGGGTTGGCGGTCACTCCCGCCAGCCGGACGCGCCGCGACCCGAGCTCGACCCAAAACAGCACATACAGCGTCCGGAGCCGCACGGTCGCCACCGTGAAGAAATCGCACGCCACCATCCCCTGCGCCTGCGCGCGCAGAAACTCGCTCCACGAAGGCCCATCCCGCCGCGGCGCCGGCCCCAAGCCGGAGCGCCGCACGATCGACCTGATCGTTGTTGCGCGCACCCGGATCCCGAGCTTTCGCAGCTCGCCTTGGATCCGCATGCAGCCCCAGCATGGATTCTCGCGTGCCAGCCGCAACACAAGCTCCCGACGGTCATGGCCGAGCCGCGGCCGACCCGCAGAGCGGTGCCGGTAGCTCCACCTCTTGCGCACCAACTCACGCTGCCAACGCAGCAGCGTCTGCGGCGAAACCAGAAATACCAGCCAACGCGCCCTCGGCAGCAGCCCGCTCGCCCGCCGCCAGCAACACCCGATCCCTCCGCCGAAGCGGCGGTCGCTTCACCGTCCGACCAAGCACCGCCAGCTGATGCCGTAGCACCGCATTCTCCACCTCCAGCGCGGCCACGGCCGAGCCGCCAACAACGAACCGCAGCAGCCGCCGTATCGCCACGTCACGAGGAACAAGAACACCAGCCGATCCTACGGAACACCCACCTCACGGGCGCGAATCAGAGTTTCCGCGCCCCACAGGCACCGGACTCGCCTGTTCGGCGACCAGCCGTCGCCCGGGGAGGACAAAGTGAAGAAACCGCAACGGCGATCCGATAGAAGTGTTGTGCTAAGGCTTCGCCAATGCTGCGCGGATGTCGCTTATCTACCCGCTGAGTGCACACGTCGTTGCTCGGTGCTTCCGGCTGAACGGGCGTGCGTATCGACGGGCCACCTAAGCACGATGCTACGTGATCGGGCGGCGCGGCGTCCCACTATGAGCGGCCCGCGCCGTTTCCGTCTTGGCGCGATCGTGCTCGTCGTTGCTGCGCCGTTGGTGTTTGGGTGCGGCTCCGATAGGTCGTCCGCGCCGAAGCCGCCGTGCAAGGAGAACGGCTGTGGTGCGAGCACGGCCGCCGTCAGCGTGGCGCAAAGGACAGTGGCGACGACGCCGGTGCCGGTGGCGGTGCGCGGGATCTATGCCTCCTGGCCATACGCATCCGAATACCCGACGATCGCAGGCCTTGGCTTCAACGCTGTCTCAGTCGAGCCCTGGCGCGACCGGCTCGACTATTTGCAGTCGCTCGGCCTCAAAGGTCTGGTCTGGCTCGGCGGCTACGACAACTCGACCTGCAGCTTTGTCAGGTCGGATGCCTGGGTGACGGATCGTGTTCTCGCCGTCGAGGATCATCCTGGGGTTCTCGCGTACGAGATCGACAACGAGCCCCATGACTACCAGTGCCCAACCGCGCCACAGCAGATCAAGGACCGCGTTTCGCTCGTGCGTTCGCTGATCGCCCCATACAGCGCGACTCTCTACATCACCCTGAGCAGAGACTTCTCCGCCTTCTCGGGCATCGGCGTCGACCTGATCCGGATCTCCGCCTACCCATGCTCCTACCAATACGGCTGCGCGATGCAAAAGATCATCGACAAGGTGGCCGCCGCCCGCGCCGCAGGGTTCAGCAGGATCTGGGGCGGCAGCCAAACCGCCGGTGACAACTACTACCGCCCACCCACGCCCGCCGAACTCGCGCTAATCCAGCAAACCTGGCACGACCAGGGAGCAGAAGGATACGTCGCCTGGACCTGGGACGGCCACGGCACAACCACCCCACTCCGCACCAACACCACACTCTGGGACGCCTGGAAGATCCAAGACAGCAAATAGCAGCGCTTGCATCCGGATGCAGCGTTAACTGCCACTGCGGCCACACCCGCCTCCTCGAGTGCTTTTGGCGCGCGCTAGCCGATCCGAGCGGACTCTGGATGATCTGTCTTCGCAGCAGCAGCGCACGCGCGACACGCGCCGCGCCACCGTCCGGGCGGTCTCGCGGCGGCAGCCACGAGGCCCAGCACCGCCACTGGACTGCGGCGTCACGAACAGGCTGTCAATTAGTGCTCTCACCCTTGCGCGATACTGCTTGTGTGGGCGAGCGAGCCCAAAACCGGCGTGTGCCGTGCGTGGCGGCGGCGATACGCGCGCCACGTCCGGCGCCGGGCGCGTTCGTGTGGCTCGTCGTCGTCGGTTGTGTCGTGGCGGCGGCCATGCCGGCCGGTGCGCTCGCACACGCGTACCTGGTTCGCGCCCAGCCTGCGGACGGCACGGCGGTGGCCGCAGCGCCGGTGGCGGTGCGGCTGTTTTTCAACAGTGCGATCCATGCCGAGCCTGGTATGCGCGCGGTCCGCGACACGGGGGGCTCAGTGCTCGATGGCCGGGTGCGCGTCGTGGGCGGTCGCGAGCTGGTGATCCCGCTGCGTCACCGGCTCCCCCGCGGTGCTTACACGGTGCTCTGGCGCGTGTTATCGGAGGACGGGCACCCGGTGGCGGGCACCACGACGTTCGCGGTCGGCGCCGGCCAGGCTCGTCCGCGCCCCGTGCTAACCGCACCTTCGGAGCCGCGTGTGTTGCCGGGTTTCGAGAGATGGGTGTTTCTGGGCGGCGTTCTGCTCGCGGTTGGGCTCTCTATCTTCAGGATTGCCATGCCGCGCGAGGCGGCTCCGTCTCTCCGCGTCCTCTGCGCCAGTTTTCTCTTGGCGGCCAGCGGCGGGGCAGCGCTCGTGGAGCGCGCATCGCTATCGACCCGCTTCGGGGTTGTCGCCGCCGCCGCCGTCGGTGTGGCGTGTGCCGGTGCCCTTGCAAGCTTGCTGGCAGGGCTATTTTCCCGGTTGGCGTACGGCGCTTGGCTCTGCGGCATCGCGCTCGTTGTGGCGCCGAGCGCAGCGGGACACGCGCTCGACCCGGGCCGCTCACGTATCGAGTTGCCGGCCGACGTCCTTCACGTCGCGGGCTCGTCCGTCTGGTTCGGCGGCGTCGTTGCCCTCACACTCGGAGCGCGACGCGACGCGTATCGAGAGCAGGTGCTGCGGCGGTTTTCTGCGCTCGCACTCGTTGCCGTCGCCATCATCGGGGCGACTGGACTCGTCCGCGCGTTCGGAGAGCTCAGCGCATTCGAACAGGTGTGGGCGACGAGCTACGGGCGCCTGCTGATCGTCAAGACGGTGCTGTTCGCCGCGCTCGTGATCTTGGGCTGGGCGAATCGGTACCGATTCATCCCTGCGCTGGCGCGATCCGCGCACGGGCTACGGCGGAATCTCGGCGCCGAGATCATGCTGCTGCTCGTGTTGATTGGCGCGGTCGCGCTCCTGACGCAGTCGCGGCCCGGACGCGACCGTGGGATTGCGGAGCCGATCCCTACTGCCGTTCGCGCTCGCGCGGCGCCGCAGGCGCCGCGAGAGGCAGTTGTGCTCGCGCAGGCCGGGCGGGCCATCCAGCTCGCCGGGGCGGCGGCGAATGCCCTCAGCATCGACGGCAACTCGGTGCTCTGGGAGACGCTCCCAGGCGAGGCGAGCGGCTCGGCGGCCCTCGTCGACCGGAACCTCCTCACTCGGCGCATGCGCACCGTCGCGCGCAACGTGGCGCCACTGTACGGCCTCGCCTCGACGACGACCTCGATCGTCTACGCGACCGCGACTGTACCCGTGCGCCTCGTTGCGCTTGACCGCCGCAGCGGTCGGCTCGTCGTGCTCTCCGATTCGCTCGCAGTGCCGTTCGCCTGGCGCGGCGATCGCGTCGCGTGGGCCGAGGCGGCGGGCACACGCCAACGCGTCGTCGTCTACAACCTTCGCCGACACGAGACCTGGACCGGCGCGGATCTGCCAAGCTGCGTCGGGGGGCTGTGTTATCGCCTTGACGCGGTCACACTCGCAGACGACGGCGTCGCGTTCGTCCGCAGCGCGATCGGTTCTGAGACGTCATCCGTTGTCCGGCGCGCGTTCGCGGCGCCGCGCCCCGACGTGATGAGGATCGAACAAGATCCGCAGCCGGACCTCGTTCCCTCGGCAACAGGCGTCCTGTATTACGCGCTCGACCGCGGCTGGTATCGCTGGGATTTCGGCGTGAAGCGGCCGCGGCGGGTCGGCGCTCTCGCCGCGCGGGCGCTGAGCCCGATCGCCTACGACGGCGAGCAATGGCTCCTCCTCCAGCACCGAGGATGCGACGACGCCGTCGTCGCGGGCCTCAACCCAACCCGGACGGCAACTCTGGCCTCTCCCGCGCGCGCCCATGCGGTCGCTGCCATTCGTACCGGCGTCTGCGTCCGCTTGGAGAGCTTAACGTGGGCTGGCAAGCGCCCCGTAACAACCTGGATCGTTGTCCCGCGCGCCAGCCACTCGGCCGGCGCAACAGCCGTCATCGTCGTCGGCCGGTCGGCTCATTCGTAGTGCCGACAGCCGCCTCCGCGACCAAGCGCGCCACCGCCCACCGCGCGCCGCACGCGAACGCACCCAACACCTCGACGGCTGGTGTGGGCCGGAGTGCAGTCCCGCGTGACCGCGGTACTACGCGATGCGTCGGCATAATGAGCGGGCGCTCCAACGGCCGTCGATTGCGACGCTCGCCACGGAATTCCCGAGCCGCCCGCCGCGCGTCGAGCGAGCGGAAGCGAGTCGAAGTTTTGCATGCCGCTGGTCGGACTCGCCCCTTGAGCGACTCCTCCGGCACGATCACATCAGGTCGTGTCAGAAGCCTCGGTAACGCGAGGCCGCCGATCGCGTCGCGCTACGAGAGGCTGGTGCCATGATGGTGCCGACGCCGGACCAGTGCTCGACTCTTGTGGCCGTCCAACGGCTTCGTACGCGAAGCCGGCCGCGCGCACGGCGACCGGGTCGAGGGCGTTGCGGCCATCGACGATAAGCGGGTACCGCATTACTCGTCTGACGTCCGCGAATACCAATTGCCTCAGTTCCGGCCATTCCGTGACGACCACGGCAGCGTCTGAGCCATCGAGTGCGTTCATGACATTGCTGCAGAGTTCGACTTCTTCGTCGAGCAGCGGCGCGGCCTCCATTAACGCGACCGGGTCCCAAGCGCGCACGTGCGCGCCCTCCGCGATGAGTCGTGAGGCGAGAACCAGACTTGCCGCCTCGCGGACGTCATTGGTTTGTGGCTTGAATGCAAGGCCGAGGAGGGCGACGCGCTTGCCCCGAAGGCTTCCGAGGTGCCACATCAGCTTTGTCAGGACGCGGCGCTTCTGAAGCTCGTTCACCTCGACGACGGCATTGAGCAGCTCGAAATGGTATCCCGAGTTTCCAGCGAGTTGCTTCAGCGCCGCAACATCTTTTGGAAAGCACGAGCCGCCGTAGCCGAGGCCGGGCTGTAGGAAGTGAGGCCCGATGCGCTCGTCGAGCCCCATTCCGTCGGCGACGACCGTGACGTCAGCGCCGGTCTCCTCGCAGACGTTTGCGATTTCGTTGATGAACGAGATCTTCGTCGCGAGGAATGCGTTCGACGCGTACTTGATCATCTCTGCGGAAGCGACGTCCGTCCGCCTCACCGGCGCGGCGACGCTCGAGTAAAGCGCTTCGACAATGTCGCCGTGTCGGTCGTCGAAGCTGCCGATTACGATCCGGCTGGGTCGCCGAAAGTCACGTACTGCACTGCCCTCTGCAAGGAACTCCGGGTTCGAGACGTAGCCGACATGCTCCAGCCCCCGCGCGTCAAGTTCTGTACGCATTCTGGTTCCGGTTCCGACGGGGACGGTGCTTTTCATCACCAGCGTCAGCGGCGATGGTAGACGCGGGATTTCCTTGAGCAGGCGCGAGATGGCCGAGAGATCAGCATCGCCAGAGTACGTTGCCGGTGTCCCCACGCATACGAAGACGATTGTGGCGGCGGCGAAAACCTCGTTCGCGTCGAGCGTGAACCGGAGCCGATCCTTGTACCGGTGGATGAGGTCGGGCAGGCCGGGCTCGTGGATCGGGACGCGGCCCTCGCGGAGCGCCCCGATTCTCGCTTCGTCGATATCTCTGACGAAGACGTTGTGACCCAACTCGGCAAAGCACGCGGCTGTAACGAGTCCGACCCAGCCTGCGCCCATGACGCCGACGGACGGCTTGCGCGCATCCGCGCGATGAGTCGTTGCTGTTCCAGTCAAAGGCGCGTCAGGTCGGTAATCACTGCCAGGTTGCTTTGGTCGATACACGCAGACTTCCACGCCGGCGTTCGTGCCGCAACCGCCCAACGCGCGGTTTCGTGTCCTCGACGATCGGCTAGCGCCGCGCCGAGTGCGCTAGACGTTTGGCCATCCTCGCGTGACATCAGCTCACCGTGATCCAGCATCGGCTCGCGCGAGGGCGCCATCCACCGCGGCTTTCGACGACCGCATCCGCCCTATCCACCAGAAGAACACGAGGAGCGTTCCTGTCGTCGTGGAGTACGCAGCCGCAGACGCGATCGCGGCGCCCGTAGCGCCAAACTGCGGGATCAGCGTGAGGTCGAGCGCGAGTGTGACGGCGAGGCCGGCCCCCATCGCCCACGAGTTCAGCCCCGGGCGCGCCAACCCATACAACGACGCGCTGATCACTCCCGCGACCCCGTCGAATACGAGTCCGCAAAGAATGATCCGTGTCGGTGTTACCGCAGATGCAAACGCGGATCCGTAGAACTCCGGGATGACGAACCCTGCGCTGGCCCAGAGTGGGATCAACGCGCTCGCGCTCAGCAGGCCGGCCTTCGGGAGGAGCCTGCGCGCAGTCGCGACAGTTTCTCGAGACGTCTCGCGCGCGAACTTGGGGTAAAAGACGTACTGGAGAGCCATCCCGAGGATCCGGATCAGCTCGGCGAACTTTGACGCGACAGCGTAGACGCCGAGGACAGCCGGCCCCGTCAGCACGCTTAGGATGATGAAGTCGAGCCTGAGGTTCAGCTGCGACATTACGCCCCCCACCTGGCCGCGCATTCCGTATGCGGCAACGCGGCGCGCGAGTTGGAGCGACGGCCGGTCGAGCGAGCCAAAGAAACGTCTGCGCGCAAGCCGCGACCAGGCGAGGGTGCCGGTGGCACAGTCGGCGAGCAGCAGGCTGCCGATTAGCGCGGTGAAGCCATGCACGCCCGCGAGCCAGAGTGAGCCGTATGCCGGGAGGAACATGAACTGCTCCGTGAAAATGACGGCATTCGACCCCGCGAGATCGTCGGTGCCCTGCGAGCACGCTTTCGCAGTGATGACGGTGAGGCGCGTCAGCACGGCGAGGCCCGCGAGCATCACGAGAGGCAGCCGCAGGCTCCCGAAGACGAGCGGGCCGAACAGTGGCGCAGCCGCGACCCAAAGCATCGTGCCCGCGGCGCCGCCCACGAAGGCGATCGATACCAGCGTCGCTGGCAACCGCGGGTTCTCGCCAATCGGTAGCCCGGAAGAGATGACGGTACCGATGAGCCCCGGCAGCACGTGGAGGAGAGCGTAGACCCCAACGATCGCAGCGCCTCCGTCGCGTGCCAAGAGCAACGTAATTGCGAATACGCAGGCCAGCGCAGCAACGCGCGCGGCGACGTTTCCGAGCAACACGCCGTACTGCGTCTTCGGACGACGCAGACGCATTACTGTCTTCTTCCCCAGATCGAGACGGCGGCGACAACACCGAACAGCGCCCAGACGTGGCGCACGTGGAGGAGCTCGTAGACGGTCATAGCGACGAGTGTCCCGGCGAGCGCGCCTGCGAGTGCATTCGGGCGGACCACGACATCGGAAAATCCTGTGGCGAGCGTCGTCTTGATCGTCGACAAGCTGCGCAGCAGCAGGCTCGCGACGAGGATGAGAATGCCGATAAAACCGACCGGCCCCCGCTCGATTAGCGCTGCGAAGTAGTCGTCGTGCGCCTCCTTGACCAGTGCCACCATCTGCTTGCGCAGCCTTGGCTTTGTCGACACCGGCCCCTCTCCCAACGGGTTCCCTCGCTCGTACAGCTGGATGCTCTCGTGGAGGAGCATCTGGCGTTGGCCGGCGCTTTGCGGGCTGCGGCCGATCCCGTCCCGGACGAAGGCGAACTGACTATCGTGCGCCTTCGCCTGGATGCTCTGGAGGCTGATTGTCGACGCCGCAACCGAGCCGACGACGAGGATGAAGGCAAGAGTCGTGATCGCCGGCACGACACCGAATCGGCGGTACGTTCCGAGTGTCGTTGCAATCACGACCCCGACGGTGAGACCGACGAGGCCGCTGTTCGAACCGGTGGTCGCGATTCCGGCGACGAGTAACGCATACGCGGCGAGCCGAACGCCGCGACGGCGCGGTCGCTGTGTCGCCCAAATGATCATGAACGAGATGAAGAAGTAGTTCGCGGCGTAGCTCGGGTCGTCCAGCGTGATCTGGACACGGCTCCCCTGTCGCGTCACCTGTCCGGTCAGCAATGTCGAACCTGTCGCGAGGCCGACGAAGGCGAGGATCGCCCAGCAGATGCCGCTGTACGCCCACGTGCGTAGAAGAATCCCGAGGTTGCGAGGCGAGCGACCGACGTTCACGACGGTCCAGCACCACGCGATCAACCAGACGTCCTGGATCAGCGCGGTCAGGCCCGTGACCGGAACCGGGCCGACGAGCGCCCCCGCCGTACCGCCAAGCAGACCCAGCGCAAGCGGGATCGTGTACGGAAAGCGGCAGCGGAATCCGATCGTGCCGACCCAGAAGAGGCAGGCACCGATAGCGAGGGCGAGGCCCAAATCATTGGGCGCTAGATTCGCCGCTCCTTGTGGGACCGCAATCGGCAGCATCGCAACGGCCGCTGCCGCCGCACCGACCGCCAGCCGCTCGCCGCTGTACCGAGCGACGAACGGCAGCGAGGCCCCGCGCGTGCCGTTAGCCGCGCCGGCCGGGGCGGCCGCGATCACCGACATCCGGCACCCCCTGAAGAGTCACGGAGGCCGCGTATCCGTGCCGTGGCTGCCGAACTGCCGATTCGGGGATGGCGCTGGGCAAGCCGGCGGAACAGGCTGAGGTGACGGCGCGCGAACTCGTCGTCATCGGCGAGTGCCGCAACTTCTGCGATGCCGGCAAGCGCGACATCGCGCCAGGACTCCGGCGAGCCGCCGAGCCGACTGAGCCCGTCGCGGAGGAAGCGCCGGAACACCTCAGGAAACCAGCCCGTGCCGTCGAGCGCGTAGGCGACTCCGGCCCCCCATTCGTCAGCTCGCAGCCCGGGATGTCCCCGAACCTGGCGGCCGGGCCTTGTGCGCCGATCGAGAAACAGCGCGTACATGTGCGCGAATCGCGCCAGGTCGCGGAGCGGCTCGCCGACAAGGCCGCCGCCCTCCCAGTCGACGACGCCGGATGCCCGCGCCCCGGAAGCGAGAACATTTCCGAGCCAGAGATCGCCGTGGACTGCTGTGCGGGGAAGACTGCTTTCGCCGAGCCTGCCGTGGATTTCGGCGAGCCGGCCGAGGTCGTCGTTAAGGCCGGCAAACTCGGAGAAGCGGCGAGTCAACTGGCCGGTGACGCCGGCGTCCATCTCGACGGGCAAGGCATCGCCGGCGGTTCCGTGTTGCAGGGCGGCGAGCCAGCTGCCGACGGCGGCGAAGTCGGCGGCGACGTCGGCCGGCGTGGCGGTGTGTTTCCCGCGCAGATACGAGGTTGTCATCGGCGTGCCGTGGACGGCCGTCATCGCGATTCCGCGGAGTGATCGGCGGTGCGAGGCGGTGGATCCCGACCAGCATCTGCGCCTCCGCCTCGACCGCGCGCGCCGCCGCCTCTGTGGTCGGGACCTTGATTGCCAGCACGGTCCGACCGCTCGCGGGCGAGACGAGGAGAACGGTGAACTTTGCGTTTGGGTTTTTTGAGGCGCAGGCCACGAGCGACTGAAGGCCTGATTCGCGCACGAACTCCCAGAGCGACGGCGGACGTGTTGCCGGCTCGCAACACAGCTCCCGCAACGTCGCGGTCTCTGCAGCGGATGTCATGCGCGCCTTCCGACGATCACGCCGCCCGGTGCGAAGGCGCGGATCAGCAGCCATGTCTTGAGGACACGGAGGATGCCGAGGCAAGCTTCGATTGCGGTCGAGAACGGCGCCCCTGGCGGCGTGACGAGGACGCTTCTGACGAATTCGCGGATAGGTGCCGGAGCGTCCTCGACGAGGTATGCGGGCGCGGCCGCAGACGGAAACGCAAGGTACTCGCGCTCGACCTCGATCCCGCTCGCCGCTGCAAATCTCCTGCAGCGCGTAGTCGCCGCCGGGCCCGACGCTCGCAGTACGACGGGTACACCCGGCCGGAGACCGCTGACCGTGCGTTTCGCTGCGGCACGGGCAGCGCGCGAGAGGCCGATATCGACGCACGTCGTCCCTGTTGGGTCCGAGCTGAGCGTCCGCCAGTTGTCGCGCCAGCGGTCGTTGGCGAGCATCTCGGATTCCTCAGTTCAGGACCGCGAACGGTCGTAGCCGGGCGACGGGCTGCAGAACATCGGCGGCGCGCAGAGTGTCGAGTGTGTCATCGATGCCACGATCGTCGAGCTGTTCCACCTCGACCGGCGCCGATCCGGAGTAGCTGTAGCGCAGCGTGACTCTTCTGTGGATATCGCGTTGCGAGATCCCTGCCGCCTCGAAGTGTTTGATGGTCGCGCCCGCGCCGTGCGGCGCCGAGTAGAGGCTGTTCGCCGATCCCTCGCGCGCGACGCAGAGGTACGAGGAGGTGCGGCTCGTTCCGGGCAGGAGAAGAGGTTGGCCGATCCTGCCGAAGACCGGGTGGTGCGCCATCCGCGAAGCTGGGTAGGCGCGGGCAGCATTGTGTCGATGAACTACTGCAGTGCTGCCGTTGATGTGCTCTTCGTAGATCGAGTTGTGCGGCGAGTCCACGACGAGCCTGCTTCCTCCCGCACCGAATGCCTCATCCAGCAGAGACGTCAGGATCGAAAATGTCCCCGTCCTGAACGCAAAGCCGTAGTTCATTGCCATCGTGTTCGCCAACATCAGTCGCTCGCCCTCGATCCCCTCGAGTTCGACGGGCTTCGCACCTCCGGTGAAGTACAGCCCGGCGCGCGTCCTCAGCTGGCGAACCGAGCGCGCACGGGCGAGGTGATACAGCGGCTTCTGGAACGCCATCTCCATGCGCAGCGGCTTTGTGTACCGCTTCCGTGCGCCGAACAGGACCCCGAGCTGGCCCGGCAGCGTCCCGCCCCCGCCGTGGTACTGGAGCATTATCTGTCCAACCTCGACCCCGAGAAGCCGCGCGGCCTCGGGATCGAGAACGTCTTCCACCTGCTGCAGCTCGATGAAGTGATTGCTCTTGCCGATCGTCCCGAACCTGATTCGTGAGAGGTGCTTGACGAGCCATGGCAGCTCGCGCCTCGCGCGCTCGACCCCGCCGTACCGCTCGAGATCCAGCACCCCTCCTTCCTCGAAGCCTGCGAGCGCCGCGCCGTCGACGCCGAACTTGTCGGCGGCAAAACGCGCTCCGTCGGCTGCGCAGCGCACGACCTCCTCGACGCTGAGGTCGCGTCGGTACGTGGGAGGAAACGGCAGGCGCTCGCGCACGCGCCGGTAGAAGTCGGTCACGGCGTCGACGTGCGGGCGCTCGATGTCGAGCGCGACGAGCGCCATGCCGCAATTCAGGGAGCAGCACGTCATCGTCGTGCGAATCGTGTCGCGCGTCGCGACGGCGATACTCGACGGCATCTCCTTGTCGGGCTTCAAGTGGAAATCGGGAAGGACGACAGCCGGCGCGGCGAGGTCCGCGTCCGCCACACCGCGCTCCAAGACTGCGAGCGCATGGGGATCTGCGGGCGAGTCCACGCTTTCGAAGATCCGGATGTCTCGTGTCGTTCTTTCCCGGCGCGAGGCGCCGACGAGTTCAACCGCGTTCATGCAGCAACCTCCACTGTCGAGAGAAGTTCTGTGAGGCTGACACCCGGCGTGCGCCCGAGGGTCAGCCGGAAGCACGGCAGCGACTGTGCGAAGGTCGCGGCGACCTCGGCGACAGCTGGATGTGCCGGTCCGACCCCCGTCGCGGCCGCCAACGTCGCGGCGAACGACCAGTACCTCCGGAGCTCGCCCGCCATGTACGTGTTCGCGACGAGCGAGCGTTGGGCGGCATCGACGTCGCAGCGCGCGAGCGAGGCACGCTCGGAACCGCCTCGAGCAAGCACGACGAGGCTATCCGGGACGAGCGAAGCGAGACGATTCTGCATCCGCACCTCATTCCGCCCGTGCGGCATCCGTCGGCCGCTCCCTCCTTTCAACCGCAGCGGCTCGACGAGCCCCCAAAGCGCGTTACCGTCTCCGACCGAGAGGTTGTCTCCGGTCGTGCGTCCGCCCCCGGCGATCTCGCCGAACAGGACGGTCGACCGGCCAATGCCGCTGGGCGCGGTAAGCATCGGCGTCGCTCCGGCAGCGATGCACGCCGACGCGTGCAGAGGTGCGCGCCCGCGCGTCCCCGCCCACCAGAGCACCGGGTACTGCAGCAGGATCGACCGGGCGAGCAGGTGGAACCGCGACCGCAGAATGCGCGCCACCGCACGGTCGCGTGCGGGAGGACGCCAGCGGTACGTGAACTCAGCGCCGAGCGGGGAACACCGCAGGTACAGATCAAATCCGGCAGTGCAGACGTTTTGGACAACGACCTCGCCGTTCCGCCGCCACGCGCCCCGCGTAAGCATTTCCCAGCCGCGGGTGTCGAACGCGGAGCTGCTCGACTCCACCCGTACGTGAACCGACGCGCCACGTGCTCGATCTGCAGGACGCAGCTCGCCTGCCGCACCCTCGACGGCGAGCTCGCCCACCCACCCGAGCTCGGAGACGATCGAGAGGCGCTCGCCGGCGGTGTCGAGAGCGCCGATCATCGGCTGCGTGCCACGCGCGGGGCGGCGAGCCGGAGGGCGGTGTCGTAGACGTGCATGAGGTCCGCCCCGAGACGGTCGGGGCGGAACTGCTGCCCGATGTGCGCCCGAGCAGCTTCCGCCATGCACGCTGCTTCGTCCGGGCGGTCGAGCATGTACGCGATGGCGCGTGTCAGAGACGCCGGATCAGCCGGTCGCGCAAGGAGGCCCGTCCGTGCAGACAGCACGAGCTCGGGCACGGAGTTAACCGCCGTAGCGACTGCCGGGATCCCGCAGATCATTGCTTCGACGAGAGAGCAGGGCAGCCCCTCCCACAGGCTCGACAACGCGAAGATGTCGAAGGCCGGCAGCAGGGAACCCACGTCGTCGCGGTCACCGGCAAGCAGGAACCGACCTTTCAGACCGTTCTTTGCGATCAGCCGCTCGGTGGCTGCTCGCAGCTCTCCGTCTCCGAGCCAGACCATGTAGACGTCCGGCCGGCGGAGGCCGGCAATCGCGTTCACCATGTCGAGCGGCGACTTCTGTGCCGCCAGACGAGCCACGGTCCCCACGACCTTGGCGTCGTCCGAGATGCCGAGGATGCGGCGCGCTTCACGCCTCGCGGAAGCCGACGTCGGCCGAACGGCGTCGACCGGGCTGATGACGGCGCGGATCCGGTCCGGCGGTGCGATCTTCAGCCGGATTGCTTCCGACGCGACGAATGATCCGTCGGCAAGGAAATAGTCCGTAATGCGACCGAGTCGCCGTTCGATCGCCCTCAGCGCAGCTCGAGTCGCAGGGTTCTGGAACTCGTTGAAAGGAAACCCGTGCAGCGTGTGAACGATCGCGGGAATGCCGGCGCGGTGCGCCGCCAGCCTGCCGATCGCACCGGCTCTGCCCGCGTGCGTATGGACGACGTCGAAGTCATGCTCGGCGAGATGCCACGAAAGCTCGCGCAGCGCGCGGACGTCCGCGCCCGGGTAGACATGGCGACCGCCGCCCATCCGGCGCAACCGGATGACGTCGACGCCCTCGTCGCGCGCACGATCGAACAGCGGGCCGTCCCCGGGGGCGAGAATGGTAGCGGCGTAACGATCACTATCGACGGCCGCTGCTTCGCGGAGCATGATGCCGCCGGACCCGCCTGCGAAGTTCGCGTTGATGTGCGCGACACGCAGCCGCCGTGCGGACGTGCTTCGCGCCGAGTCGTGCAGTGTAGATGTTGCCGCCATTGCCACAGATGCCTCCCGTCGTCGCTAGCCGACGACAATCGATGCGTCGTCTGCGTAGAAGACGCTGCCCGGGACCGGATTGGCCACGAATGCTTGGAAATCGAGCGTCGACCCAGCCGACTTGATGGTGTACGTCACCGTCACCTGCTGCCACGAGGTCGTCAAGGTCGCCTGCACGGTATTGGAGCCGACGAGTGTGCTCCCGCTGTACTCCTGGAGCTTCAGCTTGAGCACTGGGCCGGCCGTGTCAGCGCGCACCCAGATCGAGCCGGTGTACGTCCCGGCGGTCGTGGTCGTGACCCAGTTAGGCGAGTCTTGCAGCGTGGCGAAGGTCGTCGCGGACGTTCCCGTGTTCGTGAGCAGGGCGGCCCAGCTGTCGCTGTGACCGCCCGCGACGCGGGTGAGCGTGACGTTCGCGCCCGACCCGGAGGTGTTCCAGCCCGAGAGGTCGGTCTCGAAGCCGGGATTCTTGACGAAGTTGACGTTCAGCGTCGCGGTGGCGGTCTTGCCGGCGTTGGTGCCGGTGACGGTGTGGGTGCCGCCGCTGGTGGCGGTGCAGGTGGCGCCGGTGCAGGAGCCGTCGGGCGCAATCGTGAAGGCGGTCGAGCCGGTCACATCACCGAGCGAGTTGTTGGAAGCGTCGAACGCCTGCACGGTGTACGTCTGCGAACCGCCGGCGCTGATCGTCATCGTCGCGGGGCTGATCACGATGTGGTCCACCAGCACGTTGACGGTGAGCGTGGCGGTACCGGTCTTCGCGGCGTCGGTGCCGGTGATCGTGTGCGCACCCGTGGTGGAGGCGGTGCAGGTGGCGCCCGTGCAGGAACCGTCGGGCGCGATCGTGAAGGTGGTGCTCGCGGTCACATCCCCCAGCGAGTTGTCGTACTGGTCACGCCCCTGCGCCGTATAAACATCCCCCAGCGAGTTGTCGTACTGGTCACGCCCCTGCGCCGTATAA
>VAWW01000070.1 GCA_005884575.1 Actinomycetota bacterium | reverse complement strand
TGCCACCGCCAAGCCATCGGCGCGACGGAGCCGGCCATAATCGCGACCGACGCGGCGAAGTAGCCGTAGTCGGCGCGGCCGAGCTCCCGGACGGCCTTGCCGACGTCGATCT
Source organism: Actinomycetota bacterium (assembly GCA_005884575.1). Taxonomy (GTDB): domain Bacteria; phylum Actinomycetota; class Thermoleophilia; order Gaiellales; family Gaiellaceae; genus AC-16. Next base: position 9,421 of record VAWW01000070.1, on the reverse strand, counting down.
GCCAGATGATGTACGCCGCGCAGAGGCCGGTGACGGCGACGGTCAGCAGAGATCTAGACCAACGCCGCCGCATCCACCGTCTCGAAGCGGATCAGCTCGAGTGCCCGCGCGGCGCGCTCCAGCGCCTCGTCGCGGTCGCCGCCGACGGCGAGCACGGCGCCGGCACGGTCCGCCGGCTTGCGCACCTCGCCGAAGACGTGGCCGGGGCGCCGGTAGACGCGGATACCGCGGATGCCGTCCAGGCCGTAGGCGTCCTCGAGCCCGGTGACGGCGCGCAGCTCGCCCGGCGGCGCGAGCAGGAAACGGATGCAGGCGCCGCCTGCCTGCCGGCCGGGCTCGAGGTCGTCCGCCCGCACCGGCTCCCCGAGCGCGCCGCGGACGGCGAGCATGTTCAGGTCGACGCCAAGCGCGACCCGACAGAGCTCGGCGTCGTGGCCGCCGCCGAGGCGGGGCGCGAGCCGGACGATCCGCGGGCCGTCCTCGCCGATCGCGACGCGCGCGGTCACCGGCCCGGCTGCGACGCCGAGCGCCGCCGCCGCCGCCGCGACCGCCTCCAGGGCCTCGGGCGGAGCGGCAGCCGGCCACGCATGGACGGCCGGCACATCGAGCGTCGGGGGCGTCTCGCCCGCCTCATCGGTGACCGTCAGCGGGCGCAGTTCTCCGTCTACGACGTAGCCGTTCGCCGTCAGCTCGGCCCCGCCCGGCAGAGCCTCGACGAGGCAGAAGTCGTTGCGCGAGTCGCCGAGCGCCTCCGCCACGGCGGCCGGCAGCCCGGCTGGATCGGCGACGAGGCCCCGCTGCGCCTGGCGGACGGCTGCGCTGATCAGGCAGGGATAGCCAATCGCCTCCGCCGCGGCCTCGATCTCGTCGAGCGTCCTGCAGAGCACCGCCTCCGTCTGTGGCACGCCGGCCGTAGCGAACCGCTCCCGCTCGCGCTGCCGCGCGGACGCCGTCGCGGCGGTCTCGGGCGAGAGCGGGTGCGGCACGCCGAGCTTGTGCGCGATCCGGGCGGCAATGGCCAGCGGCCGGTCGCTGCCGGGCGCGATGACGCCGTCGATCCGCTCGGCGCGCGCGAGCCGCTCGAGCGCCTGCTCGTCCTCGACCGAGACGATCGCCCGCCGGTGGGCGTACCGGAAGCCGGGCGCCGACGGATCGCGGTCGGCGGCGACGACGAGCAGGCCGAGCCGCCGGGCCGCCGCAAGGACGCCGAGCTGCGCCGGCCCGGCGCCGAGCACGAGGAGTCGCTTGTCGACCACGCCTCGCCATTCTCGCTACCGCGCCGGAGGGCCGGAACGGCCATGCCAGGGGCTGCCCCTGGCATGGCCGTTCGAGACAAGGCCGCTAGGCGGCGGCTTCGAGTGCGGGCTCGAGCTCCTGCGCGGCGGCGACCGGCGGCTTGCGTCGCGGGATTGCGATCGCTGCGAGGGCGCCGGCTCCGACGACGATCGCGCCGACCCACACCGCGGGCGTCAGCCCGTTCACGAAGCTCGTGCCGGTGCCGTAGCCGCCGTAGTGCGAGAAGACCGACGCCAGCACCGCGACGCCGAAGACGCCGCCGAGCTCGCGGATCGCGTTGTTCGCGCCCGACGCCTTGCCCTCTTCCTCCGGGCGAACCGCGCTGAGCACCACGTTTGCGACCGGCGCGAAGAAGAGCGCCATCCCGATCCCGGAGAGCACGAACGGGATCACGAGCGAGCTGTAGGCGTTCGTCGGCGACGCGACGGCGGCGATCCAGGCGAGACCGGTTGCCTGCAGCGCCAGGCCGACGGCCATGATCCGGTACCCGCCGATCCGGTCGGAGAGCGCCCCGGCGAGCGGCGCGATGAAGATCGGCATTGCCGTCCACGGGAGGATGCGCAGCCCGGACTGCAGCGGCGAGTAGCCCTGCACGGTCTGGAAGAACTGCGAGAGCAGGAAGATCGATCCGAACATCCCGAAGAACATGAACAGCGACGCGACGTTCGTCAGTGCGAAGGTGCGATTCCGGAAGAAGCGGAGCGGCAGCATCGGGTTCGGCGCCCGCAGCTCCCACCGGACGAACAGGGCGAGCAGCACAACGCTGGCGGCGATCGCGCCGGTGATCTCGGCGCTGCTCCAACCGACCTCGTTGCCGCGCACGAGGCCCCAGACGAGTGCGAAGAGTCCGGTGCTCACGAGGCCGAGGCCGCGAAGGTCCAGATGACCCTCGGGACCGCGTGTCTCCTGGAGCCGCGACAGGGCGAGCGGGATCATCACGAGCCCGATCGGAACGTTCAGCCAGAAGATCCAGTGCCACGAGATCCCTTCGACGACCGCGCCGCCGACGAGCGGGCCGAGCGCGACGGCGAGACCGCCGATGCCGCCCCATGCGCCGAGCGCGAGCCCGCGCTTCTCCCGCGGAACCGCCGCCGACAGGATCGTCAGCGTCAGCGGCGTCACGATCGCCCCGCCGATGCCCTGGAAGCCGCGGGCGAGGTCGAGCGCGGTCGCCGACGGCGCGAGCGCCGCCGCGATCGATCCCGCGGTGAAGATCGCCATGCCGATCACGAACAGCCGGCGGCGGCCGAAGCGGTCGCCGAGCGCCGCGCCCGTGAGCAGCAGCACCGCGAAGGTCAGCGTGTACGCGTTGACGGTCCACTCGAGCTGCGAGATGGACGCGTGCAGGTCGCGCCGGATCACGGGGATCGCCGTCGTGACGACGAGGTTGTCGAGCGTGACCATGAAGAGCGCGATCGAGGTGATCGCGAACGTCCAGAGCGTGCGGTGCTTGGCGCTCATCCCGCTTCCGTCCTTTCTGTCTTTGAAGTGAGTCATCACTTACTTAGTGGTTAAAAAAGGGGCGCTACTCCGGCTTGCAGCCGCCGAGGAGCCGCTCGCTCCAGGGCTCGGGCCGCTCCATCAGGTTCATCGAGGCGAAGACGTTCAGGAGCATCCCGATCGAGAAGAACCTCGAGATCTCCTCCGGCGGCAGGCCGGACACGCGCTCGACGTAGGCGACGAGATCGCCGTAGCCGTTCCGCACGAGCTCGCAGATCTCCGGGTCGTCGCAGGCGGCGTACGCCTGCATCTGGGCCCGGAGCCGGGTCCGGTCGGAGAGGAGGTTCTCGACGTAGGCGTCGCCCATCGCCTTCAGCGCCTCCTCGCCGCGCTTGCCCTCAGCGGCCCGCTGGAAGACCTCGAGCGTCTCGCGGAAGCAGCGGGAGATCGTGGCCTTGAAGAGCTCCTTCTTCGTCCCGAAGAGCCGGAACAGGTAGGGCTGCGAGATGCCGGCCCGTTTCGCGATGTTCTCCGTGGACGTGCCCTCGAGGCCGCGCTGGGCGAACTCGATCAGGGCCGCGTCGAGGATCGACTCGCGGCGTTCGGCGGCGGTGTGGCGGGGTGCGGTGGCCGACATGGGACAAATAGTAAGTGGTCACTCACTACTTGTCAAGTGCCTCCGGAGAACCTCCGCGACGCGGTCGAGCTCCGGCTCCGTCAGCTTCGTGTGGAACGGCAGGGCGAGGGCGCGCTCGAAGGCGGCGTCGGCGCCCGGGAACGAGCCCTGATCGCGGTAGGCGCCCAGGCGGTGTAGGGCGTAGGTGCCGATCTGCGCCTGAATGCCGGCCTCGCGCAGCGCGGCGAGCGCCTCGTCGCGGCGGTCGAGCTGGATCACGTACGCCTGCCGGCCGTGGCGGTCGCCGTCGTCGGCGCGCGGGAGCACGACGTCCAGCCCGGCAAGCCGCTCGGCGTACGCGTCGGCGACGCGCTCGCGCGCAGCCAACAGCTCGTCCAGCCGCCGGAGCTGGGGGATCCCGAGCGCGCAGAGGACGTCGCTGAGGCGGTAGTTGAAGGCCGCGCGCGGCATGTCGTCGTAGCGGTCCGACGGCGACCAGCCGTGATGGCGCAGCTGCCGCACGCGCTCGGCGAGCTCGGCGTCGTGGGTCGTCACAGCGCCGCCCTCGCCGGTCGTGACGACCTTGCGCGGGTGGAACGAGAAGCAGCCCAGCACTCCGAGGCCGCCGCACGCGCGGACGCCGTGACTCGCGCCGAGCGCGCCCGCTGCGTCCTCGAGCACCGGCAGGTCGGGGAGATCCTCGAGCCGCGCCGGCCGGCCGAACAGGTGGACGGCGAGCACCGCCTTTGTCCGCGCGGTCGCGCGATGCTCCGCATCCTCAGCGTCCATGTTCATCGTCACCGGATCGACGTCCACGAGCACAGGCTTCGCGCCCGCGAGCGCGACGACGTTCGCCGTCGCCGGGAACGTGTAGGCCGGCACGAGCACCTCGTCGCCGGGGCCGATGCCGAGTGCGAGCACTGCGACGTGCAGCGCCGCGGTCCCCGAGGAGACGGCGATCGCGTGCTCGGTGCCAGTAGCGGCCGCGAGCAGCTGCTCGAACTCTGCGACCTTCGGGCCCATCGTGAGCTGCCCCGTCTCGAGCACCTCGGCGATCGCGGCGAGCTCCTCCTCGCCGACGTCGGGCAGCGCGAGGCGGATTACGTCAGCGCCGGCCTGCGGCTGCGATACCACGCAATCGTCCTTTCCAGGCCTTCGTCGAGCTCGACCTGCGCCTCGAAGCCGAGGAGCTCGCGCGCCTTGTCGACGTTCGGGATCCGCAGCTCGACGTCTGTGTAATGGAGCGGCTGGAACACGATCTCGCCCGGGCAACCGGTCAGCCGCTTGATGCGCAGCGCGAGGTCGTAGATCGTGACCGCCGAGCGCGCATTGCCGATGTTGAAGCTGTGGCCGACGGCCGCCGGGTTCTCGAGCGCGAGCAGCAGCGCCTCGACCATGTCGTCGACGTAGCACCACGCGCGGATCTGCGAACCGTCGCCGTGGATCGTCAGGTCGCGGCCCGCGAGCGCCGCCTCGATGAACGCGCGGATCGCGCCGCCGCCGATCTGACCCGGCCCGAACACGTTGAACGGGCGCACCGAGACCGCCGGCAGCGCGAACTCGTCCTTGTACGCGTGCGCCATGTGCTCGCCGGCGAGCTTGGAGACGGCATACGTCCAGCGGGCGTCGCCGACGGAACCGGTCGTCGTCACGTTCGTCTCCGCGACCTTGTACGCATAGGTGCCGAAGACCTCGCTCGTCGAGAACTCGATCAACCGCTCGACGGAGTCCCGTGTCGCAAGCGCCGCCTCGAGCACGTTGTACGTGCCGATCAGGTTCACGCGCATCGTCCGCACGGGGCTCTCGAGCACCGTGTCGACGCCGGCGATCGCCGCACAGTGCACGACGTGCGTCGCGCCGTCCGCGAGTTCGACCATCAGCTCCGCGTCGAGCACGTCGCCCTGGTGCAGTGTGAAGTTCGGATGCTCCGGCAGGTCGGTGCCGCTCAGCGCGTCGCGGTGCAGGTTGTCCACGGCGACGATCTCGTTCTCGTCCACGAGCCGGCGCGCGAGCGTCGTGCCGATGAAGCCGGCCCCGCCGGTGATGAAGATGCGCTTCCCTCGCAGAGCCACGGCGGGAAGCCTAGCGGCCTATCCTGCGCATCCAATGCACGTGCTCGCGCTGCTGACGATCGTGGTCTGGCCGCAGGGACTCAGCGGCGACTCGCACCGCTGGACCCTCCTCTGCGGCACGCCGGGCGGAACGCTGCGGCAGGGTGCCGCCTGCGACCGGCTCGGGTCGCTCGATGCGCCGTTCGCGCCGGTGCCGCCGATGAGCGCGTGCACCGCGATCTACGGCGGCCCGCAGGTCGCGCGCGTCACCGGCATCTACCGGCGCAGGAAGGTCTGGGCGACGTTCCGGCGCCGCGACGGGTGCGAGATCGCGCGCTGGGACAAGGTCGCGTTCCTTTTTCGGTGAACTCGACGCTCGCAGCCTGGCTCGCCGCGGCCGAGGGCTCCGACGAGGAGTTCGTCGAGCGCGCGTGGCGGCTCGTGCTCCGGCGCGAGGTCGAGCCGGAGGTGCGCGAGCAGACCCTGCTGCGGCTCCGCGCCGGCGAGCTGTCCCGCGCCGCGTTGCTCGGCGACCTGGCCGCGAGCGAGGAGTTCGAGCGCGTGCGGCTACTGGACGACGCGGTCGCGGCGGCGGCAGGTGCGCGGCGCGCGCCGCGGTCGGTCGCTGGTCCCGCGCGGCCGCGCGGCCTCACGGCTCCGGCCGGCAGCGACGAGCGCCCGGTCGAGATCCCGTGGTGCCTGGCCCGCTACGACGGCGAGGCGGCTGTGCTCGATGTCGGCTACGCGTTCGCCGAGCCCGCGTATCTCGCCGGCCTCGTCGCGCTCGGCGCGCGCGAGCTCGTCGGCGTCGACCTCGCGGAGGCCGAGGTTCCCGGTCTCCAGCCGGTCGTCGCGGACGTGCGCCGGCTGCCGTTCGAGGACGGCGCGTTCGAGCTTGGCCTCTGCATCTCGACCCTCGAGCACGTCGGACTCGACAACACGGTCTACGGCGTCGAGTCGGAGCGCGACGAGGCGGGTCAGGAGCAGGCGCTGCGGGAGCTGCGGCGCGTACTCGCACGCGACGGCCGGTTGCTCGTGACAGTCCCGTGCGGCGAGCGTCAGGATCTCGAGTGGCAGATCCAGCGGCCGCCTGCGGAGTGGGTCGACCTGTTCGAGCGCGCCGGCTTTCTCGTCTTCGAGGACGAGCTCTACGAGCTCGGCCCCGACGGCTGGCGCGCGGTTCGCGAGGTCGGCGCCGCGCGTTACGGCGAGCGCGGCCCGGGTGCCTCGGCCCTCCTGTGCGCGGAGCTGCGACCGAGACGGCTCGGCGAGCGCATCCGCCTCACGCTGCGCGACGTCCGCCACCGCGGCGAGCCGCGGCGCGCCACGAAGTAGCATCGCCACCGCGTGGAGGGCAAGACGGTCCTGTTCGTCGGCGCGGGCCGGCACCAGCGGCGCGCGATCCAGCGGGCGAAGGAGCTCGGCGTCCGCGTCGTCGCCGTCGACCGGAACCCCGACGCGGCCGGGCTCGGCGAGGCGGATGCCGCCGAGACCGTCGACTTCCAGGACACGGACGCGGTGATCGACGTCGCGCGGCGGCAGCGAGTCGACGGCGTGCTGACGATCTCCGCCGACCGTGCGGTTCCCGTCGTCGCCGCGGTCGCGGAGGCGCTCGGCCTCCCGGGAATCGGCACCGAGACGGCGCACGTGATGACGAATAAGATCGCGATGCGGCGACAGCTGGCCGAGGAGGGCGTTCCGCAGCCCCGCTTCGCCGCCGCCCGCACGCTGCACGAGGCGCGCGCCGCGGCCGAGACCGTCGGGTTCCCGGCCGTCCTGAAGCCGGCCGACTCGGGCGGCCAGCGCGGCGTCTTCCGGCTCGACTCGATGGACGACCTCGACGCGCATCTCCATGCGGCGCTCGCCGAGTCGGCGGAGGGCGAAGTGATCCTCGAGAGCTTCCACGACGGACTCGAGCTGAACGGCCTCGTGATCGCCCGAGGCGGCAGCGCATTCCCGCTCACGCTGTCCGACCGGCTGCGGCCGCCGGGCGTCGGCTTCGGGGTCGGCTGGATCCACGTCTATCCGGCGACCGTCTACGGCGCGATGCTCGAGGAGGCCGAGCGGGTCGCCGTGCATGCGGTGCACGCCCTCGGGCTGCAGGACGGGATCGCGTTCCCGCAGCTGCTCGCGATCGAGGGGCAGGTGCTCGTGATCGAGGTCGCGGCACGGATTCCGGGTGGCCAAATGGCCGACCTCGCGCGGCACGCAGTCGGCGTCGACCTCGTCGACGTCGCGCTCCGGCAAGCGCTGGGCGAACCGGTCCCGGACGAGCTGTGCCGGCCGAGGTTCCAGCAGCCGCTCGCGATCCGCTTCTTCACGGCCGAGCCGGGCCCGCTGCCGACCGGTCGCGTTGTCAGCGTCGGCTCGCTCGACAAGGTGCGCGCGTTCCCGGGCGTCGTGCAGGCGGACTCGTACCTGCAGGTCGGCGAGACGATCCGCCCGGTGCGCCTCGACGGCGACCGACGCGGCTACGTGATCGCCGTCGCCGACACGAACGTGCAGGCGCTGGAGAAGGCCGAAGCTGCGGCGCGCCTCCTGGACGTCGTCGTCGAATGACGCCTCTAGAGGTACACGCGTGTGATTACGGGTCCCGACCCTCCCCCCTGCTCACGCGGAGCGTAACGCGAAAAAGCGCACGCGTGTGTCACGCAGGTGTGCCGAAAGTGTGACGGCCGATGAGCTGCGCCTTCGACCTCGACCACTACCGCGAGCTGCTCAAAGCGGCGCAGCGCGGCGGCTACACATTCGCGCGCTTCGACCGCGATCCGCAGCCGGGCGACCTCTTCCTCCGCCACGACGTCGACCTCTCGCTCGAGGCCGCGCTGACGATGGCCGAGCTCGAGCGTGAGCTCGGCGTCACCGCGACGTACTTCCTGATGACCGAGAGCGTCTTCTACAACCTCGCGTCGCCGGCCGGCGAGGAGATCCTCGCGCGGCTGCGCGCGCTCGACCACGCCGTCGGCCTCCACGCGGTCTATCCGCGAGTCCGCCGCGACCGGCGCTTCGACCGCGTGCTCGCGTGGCACAACCCCGACCCGGAGTACATGTCGCAGCCGGTCGACGGCTTCGTCAACGCGATGGAGCCACCGTGGTTCGACCGCGCGCACTACCGCTCGGACTCGAACCAGCGCTGGCGGCGCGGCTGTCCGCACACGGGGCTCGCGAAGCGGAAGCCGGAGTGGCTCCAGCTCCTGATCCACCCGGAGATCTGGGTCTACGAGGGCGCGACGATGGGCGAGTCGATGCGCTCCATGCTCGAAGCCAAGCGCGAGCTCGCGCTGCAACAGCTTGCCGATGACCGGATCGACCTCTCGTGAAGCCGATCACGGTTCTCGTCTCGGCGTCGGGCGCCCCCGGGACGGCCGCACTCCTGCGTGCGCTGCGCGAGAACGGCGAGCGGGACGTCCGGCTGGTCGGCACCGACATGTCGGAGCGGTCCATCGGCCGGCATCTCTGCGACGCGTTCCATCTCGTCCCGGCCGGAGCCGATCCCGGATTCGCGGACGCGATCCTCGACGTCGTCGAGCGGGAGGCCGCCGACGTCGTGCTCCCGCAGTCGTCGCACGATCTCGAAGGACTCGCGGCGCACCGCGACCGCTTCCCGGTACCGGTCCTCGTCTCTTCGCCCGAGACGATTCGCCGCTCGAACGACAAGGCGGAGAGCTACGCGCTCTTGCACCGTCTCGGACTTCGTGCGCCGGAGTTCCGCCGCGTCGAGGGCGCGGCCGGCGTGGAGGCAGCCGCACGGGAGCTCGGCTATCCCGACCGCGCGGTCTGCTTCAAGCCGGTGTTCTCGTCCGGCTCGCGCGGCTTTCGCATCCTCGACCCGTCGGTCGACCGCGCGCACCAGCTGCTCTACGAGCGTCCCGGCTCGGTCGCGATGCGGCTCGAGGAGGCGGTCGAGCTGCTGCCGGAGCGCGGCGTCGACCTGCTCGTGATGGAGCTCGCCGCCGGCGGCGAGCGGACGATCGACGGCATCGCCGACGGCGAGCGGATCGTGCTCGGCCACCCGAAG
>VAWW01000044.1 GCA_005884575.1 Actinomycetota bacterium | reverse complement strand
AGCCGTTTCCCGCGCGTGTTGAGGCCGTGCCGGCAGAGGCAGCGCCAGACGCCGTTCGCGGACACGACCAGGCCGCCCCAGCGTGGGCGCGCGAGCTCGGCCGCGATCCGCCGCGGACCCAGGCCGGGATCGCCGAGCGCGAAGGCAACGATCCGCTGCTCAAGCAGCGGCGAGAGCTGATTCGGCATCCGCGGCCGCCGGCGCTCGCGCGGTCGCAGAGCGCCCAGCCCCTCACGCTCGATCTTGCGCTTCCAGGCGTAATAGGTCGAACGGTGAACACCGAACCTACGACAAGCGGCCGTCACCCCGACCCGCCCCGCCAGCTCGACCAGCTGCAGCCGGTAGCCGAACAGCACGTCATCCTGCGACATGCGACTCGCTCCTTTCGATTGGCGTCGAAGCGAGCGTGAGTCGCAAAGCCGACAGCGCCCGGCCTCAGGCCGGGCGCCGTCGCGTCAAGGACCTATCGACGTCCTCCCAAGTGTCGCGAGAACTCGGAGACAGACCAGGTTAGAGCTCGACGATCGCCTTGCGGCCCTCGGCCTGCGCCTGCCAGGCGTCGTGGACGCGGTCGAGCGGGAAGCGCTCGACGTCGATGGCGACGCGGCCGGCCTGGACCTCCTTGAGCAGCTCGAGATGTGCCCGGCGGCGGTCCCACGGCGTCATCGCGAAGTTCGAGTGGCCGACGATCCGCAGCTGCTTGCCGCGCACGACGGCGGACGGGAACGTCGCGTCGCCGCCGGCGGACTGGCCGATGTTGACGGTCCGTGCGCCGGGCGCCGCGGCCTGCGCGGCCGCGACGACCGGCTCGCCCCAGAGCGGGTCGATCACGACCGTCGGGCCGTCGCCGCCGAACGCCTCCTTGAACCGGTCCGCCATGTCGTCTCCGAGCTCGACGACGTCGTCGGCGCCGAGCTCCTTTGCGCGCTCGAGCCGCTCGCGATTGCGCCCGGCCGCGACGACGCGCGCGGCGCCGCGCAGCTTCGCCGCCTGCAGCGCGATCGCGCCGACCGTCCCGGTCGCGCCGAGGACGAGCACCCGGTCGTCAGGCTTCACGCCCGCGACCTCGACGGGCGTCCAGCCGGCGATGCCGGCGATCCCGCAGGCCGAGGCGAGCGCGGGGTCGACGTCGTCAGGAAGTTCGAAGCTCGCGCCTTCGGGCACCTCCACCTGCTCTGCGAGCGTGCCGTCGCGCTGCAGCCCGAGCCCGCCGCCGAAGACGTAGACGAGCCCGCCGTCCGCGCGGCCGACCCCCTCGCAGCCCGGGACGAACGGCACCTCCGGGTGGCCACCGTAGAAGCGCCCCGCACAGATGGCGAGGTCGATCGGGTTGAGCGAGACGACCTCCATCTCGACAACCGTCCCGCCGGCAGGGGCGTCGACGTCGACCGTCTCAGGCGGTCGTCCGAGCTCCGTGATGCGTGCCGCGCGCATGCGCGGAACGGTACCGCGAAGATACGTGCGGATGCCGATCTTCCAGCCTGAAGTGGAGCTGCAGGATCCGGAGCAGCGGGCCGGGCAGCAGGCCGAGCGCCTGAAGGAGCTGCTCGAGCGCCTCGCCCGCGCCGACTCCCCGTACTGGCGCGCCAAGCTCGACGGCATCGAACCGGACACCGCGCTCTCCGAGCTCCCGTTCACGGTCAAGGTCGAGCTGCGCGACACCTTTCCGTTCGGGATGCTCGCCGTCCCGCTCGCCGACACCGTTCGGATCCACGCATCGTCCGGGACGCACGGGAAGCCGACGATCGTCGCGTACACCGCACGCGACGTCGCGCTCTTCGCCGAGGTGAACGCACGCGCGATCGCCTGCGCCGGCGGCGAGCCGGGCGACGTGCTCCACGTGGCGTACGGCTACGGCCTCTTCACCGGCGGGCTCGGCCTCCACTACGGCGGCGAGCGGCTGGGAGCGACCGTCGTGCCCGCCTCGGGCGGCAACATCCCGCTCCAGCTCGCGTTGCTCGCCGACCTCGGCGCCACGGGAATCGCCTGCACGCCGTCGTTCTGCCTCCTGCTCGCGGAGCGGGCCCGCGAGCAGGGCTTGCTCGAGCGGATCCGCCTTCGCTACGGCGTGCTCGGCGCCGAGCCCTGGTCGGAGGCGATGCGCGCGAAGCTCGAGGCCGCGTGGCCGGACTTCGACGCGTGCGACATCTACGGCCTCGCTCCACGTGTTCGACGACGTGTTCCTGCCGGAGATCGTCGATCCCGAGACCGGCGAGCCTGCGGACACGGGCGAGCTCGTCGTGACGACGCTGACGAAGGAGGCGATGCCCGTGCTCCGCTACCGCACGGGCGACGTCACGCAGTTCGTCGACGGGCCGTGCGCGTGCGGACGCACGCACCGTCGCATCGCGCGCCTCGCGGGGCGCGTCGACGACATGCTCGTGATCCGCGGCGTCAACGTCTTTCCGAGCGCGATCGAGGCCGTCGTCCTCGACGATCCCGCGCTCGCCGGTCATTACGCGCTCGTCGTCGACCGGCGCGCCGCACTGGCAAACCTCGAGGTGCACTGCGAACTGGCCTCCGCTGGATCCGACCGCGACGACGTCTTCAGGAGGATCGTCGCGCGCCTCGAAGAGCGCCTGAGGCTACGAGTCGACGTCCGGCTCGCAGATCCCGGCGCGATCCCACGCCAGGAAGTCGGCAAGGCGAAGCGCGTCTTCGAACGGGTCGGCGACGCCGATCCGTTCTAGGGACTGCAGCTGTCGGCCGCGGCTGCCGCCTCCGGCAGGCGCCCGAGCAGCTCCGCGAGCTTCTCGAGCTCGGGGCCGCTGAACCGCACCTCGAACAGCTCGCGAACGGCGGCGATGTGGTCGCCGGAGGCCTCCTGGAGCTTCTGCAGGCCGGCCGCGGTCAGGGCGGCGTACGTGACGCGGGCGTCGCTGTCGCACGACCGCTTCTCCACGTAGCCGGCCCGCTCGAGCCCGTCGAGGAGCCGCGTGACCCCCGACGGCGTCAAGATCAGCAGCTCGGCGAGGTCGACCCGCCGGAGGGCGCGCTCCTCTGCCCGCGAGAGGTGGAGCAGGCACTCGTAGTCGTTGATCGTCAGGCCGTGCTCGGCCACGAGCCGCGCGCTCAGCTCCCGGGTCGCCGCGGCGTGGCCGCGGAGCAGCCGCACCCACGCGTCGAGGGCGCTGAGAGATGGTTGATTGCTCAATACTTGACTACTCATGCTTCCCTGCTATAGTTGTTTGCGTACTCAAGTATAGCCACTTCTCAGGAGGTCACAAGTGAGCACGATCGCATCGCAGCAGGACACTCTGCCTGCCGGCACCTGGGGCATCGACCCCGTCCACTCGCAGGTCGGCTTCGCCGTCCCCTACATGAGCGGCACGTTCCGCGGCAGCTTCTCGCCCGCCGACGCCAGGCTGGTCGTCGCCGAGAACGGCTCCGTGGAGCTCTCCGGCTCGGCCCGGGTCGACTCGATCAAGGTCCAGGACGAGAATCTGACCGCCCACCTCCAGTCGCCCGACTTCTTCGACGCCGAGCGCACCCCGGAGGTCGGCTTCCGCTCGACCGATGTCCGCCGCTCCGGCGACCGCGTGACGGTCGCGGGCGAGCTGACGATCAAGGGCACGTCGCAGCCGGTCGAGCTCGAGGGCACGGTCGCCGAGCCGATCACCGACCCGTACGGCAACGAGCGGATCGGCCTCAAGCTGGACGGCACCGTCGACCGCACGAAGTTCGGCATCGACTGGAACAACCCGCTCCCGAGCGGCGAGCCCGCGCTCGCCAACGATGTGTCCCTCTCGGCCGAGCTCTACCTCGTCAAGGCGTAGATCGCGATGAAGGTCCTCGGAATCTCGGGCAGCCTGCGGCAGGGCTCGTACAACACGACCGTTCTGCGCACCGCTGAGCGGCTGCTTCCGAACGACGTCCAGTTCGAGCTCTACGACGAGCTGAAGTGGTTGCCGCCCTATGACGAGGACGACGACGGCGACGACGCGCCGGTCGAGGTGCAGCGCCTGCGCGCTGCCCTGGCCGGCGCGGACGCCGTGCTGATCTCGACACCGGAGTACAACTCCTCGGTGCCGGGACAGCTGAAGAACGCGCTCGACTGGGCGTCGCGGCCAATCGCGACGAACGTCCTCCGGAACAAGCCGGTGGCCGTCGTCGGCGCGAGCACGGGCGCGTTCGGCGCCGTGTGGGCGCAGGCCGAGGTCCGCAAGAGCCTCGCCGCGATGGGCGCGCGCGTCGTGGAGGGGGAGGTCGCCTTCGGCCACGCGCATCAGCACTTCGACGAGCGTGGCGAACTGACCGACGAGCAGCTGCGCGAGCAGCTGCAGGAAGTCCTCGAGTCGCTGCTCAACTCGGTGCAGCTACGCGCGGCAGCACTCGCGTAGCGGCGAAGGCCGCCGCGTAGAGCAGCGCGACCACGATGAGCAGGAACCGATAGCCGGTGACGAGCGCGAGGTACTCGAGCACGCCGCCGGCCATCGCCCCGAGGAGGTTCGCGCCGAACGCCGTCGTCGAGAACGCGACATTGCGGAAGCGCTGTGCGAAGACGAGATTCGCGAGAAAGATCGGCGCGAACGCGAGGGCCGTCGCGGCGAAGAAGCGAGGCACCGGCGCGAGCGCGAGCAGCGACGACTGCGGCACCGCCCACGCGACCACGAGGGCGGCGAGCAGCAGGCCGTAGAGAACCGGCGGCGGCGGCAGCCTCACGTGCCGCGCGACCTCGACGGCCGCGTAGACGCTGAGCAACACACCCGTGAAGACGAGCGCGTTCACGAACCATGTCGTCCCGAAGAGCAGCGCGAACTTGACGATGTTCGTCGTTTCGAGCAGCAGGAACGCGGCGCCCATGAACGCGAGGTCGACGTAGCGCGACATCCCGCGGAGGGAGCCGCCGCCAACCCGGACGAGCAGCAATGAGCCGAGGAGCATCAGGCCGAGCGTCTTCAGGTAGAAGGTCGGGATCGTCCGCGTCCGCAGGTAGGGAAACGGATGGTCGTCCGTCGGCGCCGAGAGGCGCTCGCCGTGCCACTGCGTGCGGCAGCCGCGTGTCGCACCGGCACCGGCCGTCAGCACGGCCTGCCGCCGTCCCGCCAGCGGATCCCCGACCTCGACGCAGGGCGGCCGCCCGTAAACCGTCTGCAGCGTCGCCGCGTAGCGGTCGAGCAGCCACGACTCGTAGTAGTTGTACATCGCGAAGGTTCCGCCGGGCTTCAGCAGCGACTTCACCTTGCGCATCGACTCGATCGTGAACAGGTAGTTCTCGAGTCGCAGGTTCCCCTGGCCGGCGAGCAGGGTCAACGAGTCGGGAAGCGCGAACAGGATCAGGTCGTACTTCCGGTGCGTCCGCTGGACGAAGGCACGGCCGTCGTCGATGTGCTTGCTGACCCGCGGATCCTGCCAGGGGCGGTTCGGGTGGTATCGGCGGCCGAGGCTCTGGATCACGGGGTCGATCTCCACGGCGTCGACGTGCTTCGCGCCCTGCGCGAGCGCGACGGCGAGGTCGTTGCCGTTGCCGGCGCCGACGATCAGCATGTCGTCGAGCCGCCGCCGGTCGACGTGGCGGTAGGGGAAGAAATAGAAGCGCTCGATCCGCCGCAGCGTCGCGATCGGGTACGCCGTCTGGTGGGGGATGTTGTTCGCCGAGATCGTGAGGACGTCGTGCGTCGGCACACCCGCGACCTTGGTCTGCGCGGTGTGCGTCGCGGTGATCTTGTAGTACGGCGACCAGTGGTCGTGCGAGTCGGCGGACTCGATCGCGAGCAGCGTCACCACCGCGACGAGTGCGACGAGCTGGATCCGGCGGCCGAGCAACAGGACGAACAGCGCGGACACGATCGCCCCCCACGCGACCGGCGGCAGCTCGAGGAAGGCCAGCGCCGAGAAGACGACGATCCCCGCGATGCTGCCGAGGATGTCCAGCCTGTAGGCCTCGAGCGGCGAGAAGCGGACGAAGATCCTCGCCACGCCGTGGCCGATCCCCGCCATCGTCGCCGTCGTCAGGACGAAGACGACCGAGAGGCTGAGCCAGAGCGGCAGCGCGGCCATCCCGAACGCCCCGCGGAGGCCGCCCGATCCCTCTAGGGTCGTCAGGTCGACCGGGAACGCGAGCACGAAGCCGACCAGCAGCGCGAGCGCGACCGGCGCCCAGGGAAAGAGCTCCGGGCCGCGTTCCGCGCGCAGGAAGCCGACCCCGATCCCGAGGAAGCTCGCGAGCAGCACGAAGTTCGTGAGGTACGCGAGGTGGACGTTGTTCGCGCCGGTCCAGCGGATCAGCGCCAGCTCGACGAAGAGCATGAGGAAGCTGAGCAGGACGAGCCGCAGCCTGGCACCGGACGCCATGAGCGCGGCACGCTACAGAAAAGGCCCTGGTGCCTGGGCCTTCAAGTGGGCGGAACTTTGCGTTGCGCAAACCGGGGACATGTCTCGGCGCAACCCATTGCACTTGCCTGACGGGGGCGCGTCTGCAAGGGCTGGCTCCTTCGGCGCTGAGCGTCCGGAACCGTGGCGCCTCGCCGGTCGTCTCCTCCCCGTCGAGACGGAACGTTTGTCATGAGGTTGATCGCCGCTGCGCTCGCGGCCGCGGGCGCGCTTCTCGTCGTCGCCGGTGCCCAGGCGAAAGCGCCGCCGGACGGCGTGCAGGTCTGCGAGGCCCCGGACGTCTGCGTGCAGGTCTCGCAGCGCGACGCCGAGCCGGCGATGTGGGGGATCGGGAACACCGGCGTCTGGACGCCTGCCGCACCTGCGCCGTATTACGTTCTGCGCCGGCACTGGCCCGACCAGGCCGATCAGGTCGAGTATTACGTCCCGTCGGCCGCGAGGCTGCGGGTTGTCACCGACCTCGGCGTCTGGTGGTACGAGGTCGACGGCGGCTCGGCGAAGGGACTGATGGCGGTGGTGGCTGGATTGGAGCCGCTCGCCGTACCGAACGTCAGCAGCGTCACCGTCGCCGGTCGTGCCGCGCGCGATCCACGGTGCGCTGCCCGCTGGTTGCCCGTCAAGCTCGAGGCAGCGCAACCGAGCCCGTGGACCGATGGGTCCAACGACGCGCGCATCTCGAAGCGGAACGGCTTCGTGTCGGTCGACGGCTAGGTGTTCAAGATCTCGAAGCGCCTCGCCGCGCTCGCCCGAAGTGGCTCGCCGCTGGACTAGATGCTGCCGCACGTGACCGGCACCGCACATCGCCGTACTTCGGGCCGTCCTTGCCCCACTAGACGCAATTGCAACGAACGGCGTAGAGTCGGCCCGCAAATCGTCTAGAGAGAGGAGGAGAGATGATGCGGCGAATGTTCGCGCCGTGTCTAGTCGTGGCACTCGCGCTGTTCGTGCTCGGTCCGGCATCCGGCCTGGCCGCGAGCGGCTCGCAGACATACCAGCTACATCTGGAGCTGCCCAACGTCTCGCAGGCGTCCAACGGCGACAAGATCTCGGTGACCGGGGAAGGGGAGTTCGGGATCCATCCAAAGTCGGCGACGGCGAACGGCGAGTTCGTCCATACCGACAGCAGTGGAACGGTGCTCGCCACCGGCACCTGGACGGCGACCGACCTGATCGAGTTTCAGCCGTACGGCTGCGGTGTTGTCCACAACTTCCCGACGCCGGGGGTGACGACGCCGCTGCCGCCTAACGTCTGCGGCGGCGCGGTCAAGATGAACGTCACCTTGACACCCCACGGAACGACCCTCGCGATTCCGGGCATCCTGACGGTCTTCTGCATCATCGGGCCGAATCCCCCGAACAGCCACGACGATCCCACCGGTGAGGGGATTCATCTCGTCGTGCCGGGGATCGCGAACTTCAACAAGATCGTCTCCGGGATGAACATGTACATCCGACAGAGTTGACGGCCATGAGGAGGCTTGCAGCGCTCATAGTTCTCGCCGCTGCGGGGTTTGCGCCGTCGGCGCTCGCCGGCACGGCGAACGGCGGCGGACGCGGCACCGTCGACGGGACGCACGCGTTCTCGGACTTCGGGTTCGGCGTGACGGTCGGCGACGGCGGCGTCCGCGGCCACTTCAACTGCCTCATGGCCGGTTCGTCGCGGTTCCCGGGTTTCACGCTGATGGCGGTGCGCGGGGAGGTGACGAACGCGACGATCGCGGCGGACGCGGCGTCGTTCGACGGTGTCGGCATGTTCCAGACCGGCAATCAGGGCAAGTCCCCCGCGACCTTCCACGTAGAGGTCACGGGCGGCGGGCCAGGTGTCGGCACGCTGAGGCTGACGCTCCTGACGCCGTTCTTCTTCCCGCTCCCGACCGAACGGGTCCTGGTCGGACAGATCTCGATCCGCTGACGACTCCCTCGACGGGATCTTCCTCGCGCGGCTCGCGCCAGGCCGCACGAGGAGATCCCGCCGCGGTTACGAGTCGAGTGGACGGA
Source organism: Actinomycetota bacterium (assembly GCA_005884575.1). Lineage (GTDB taxonomy): Bacteria > Actinomycetota > Thermoleophilia > Gaiellales > Gaiellaceae > AC-16. Next base: position 28,462 of record VAWW01000044.1, on the reverse strand, counting down.
ATTTGGCGTTGCGCAAACCGACCCCTCGTCGGGTCAGAATCGATTTCGTTAGCTGAGTATCGGGACGCTGCGCGCTGACGCCGCACCCAGAGGCGACCGAAGGGTGCGAGCATGCGTGGATCGTGCCCGTGAGCCTTGGCCAGCGATTGCGAGCCGCGTTCGAAGCCGGCGCCTTCGGGCGGCTCGGCGATCTCTACGCCGAGAACGCGGTCCTCGACTGGAGCATGCCCGGCCGCCGTGCCCACGCGATCGGCTCCGAGGCAGTCGTCGCGCAGCTGGGCGAGTGGTGGCGCGGCCGCGGTGAGCTCACGCGCTGGGACGAGTCGGCGTTCCCCTCGGGCTTGACGATCGAGTTCGAACGTCTTGCCGGCGGTGCGCTCGCGCGCCAGCGCCATTTCATCCAGACCGTGGACGGACGTATCGTGCGGCATCAGGCGTACTGTGCGCGGCCGCAGGGGGCGACGGTCGAGCCGCTCGAGGACGCCGTCGCCGGTGCCGTGCGCGCGATCGGGAAGATCGACCGGCGCGAGCCGCTCACGCACGCCGGGCAGTCGGGGACAGGCCTGGAGCGGATGGTGATGGCCGAGGGGCGGCGGCTGGTCGTCAAACGTCTCACCGGCGAGGACTGGGTCTCGCGCATCACGCATGACGACGGCCGCGAGGTCGGGCTCTGGGAGCAGGGCGTTCTGGCGCGGATGCCGCCTGAGATCGACCCGGCCGTGCTCGACCCCGGCCGCGTCGGCAGCACGGGCTGGCTGCTCATGCGCGACGTCTCCGGCGAGCTCGTCCCGGCCGACGGGCGGCTGAGCCGCGAGGAGAGCGCACGCATTCTTGCGGCGGCGGCGCTCCATCGGCAATTCGCCGGCGAGTCGATCTCGGGCCTCTGCTCGCTCGAGGATCGCATCACGCTCGCCGCGCCGGCGACCGTCGCTGGCGAGGCAAGCGGGGTCGACTACCTGCCGAAGATGCTCGTCGTCGGCTGGGAGGTCTTCGCCGACGACGTCCCGGTGACGTGGCGGCGGCGGTCTTCCGTGCGATGGAGCGGCCGCAGCCGCTCGCGGCGCTGCTGCGCGACTGCGTGGCGACGCTCGTCCACAACGACCTGCGCGGGGCCAACCTGGGGCTCGTGCCCGGCCGCACCGTCGTGCTCGACTGGGGCCTCGCCGGCTCGGGGCCGCCCGAGCTCGACTTCGCGTGGTACGTGTTCGTGAACGGCTGGCGGATCGACGCGGCGCGCGAGCAGCTGATCGACGACTTCAAGCGGGCGGAAGGCGACTTGCACGACCCGCGCGCGCTCGAGCTCTCCTGGATCGCGCAGCTCTGCTGGCACGGCCCGCTGCTCGCCCACGAGCTCGTCGAGGCGAGCGAGGAGAAGCGGGAGCGGGCGCGGGCGGAACTCGCGTGGTGGGTGGCGCGCGTGCGCGCGGCACTGGAGCTGCTGTGAGCGACGCGTTCAAGGAGTTCGAGGTCGCGGGCTGGCGCGAGCCCGTCCGCGCCGACGCATACGACGCCGTCGTGGGCCGCGTCACGGCGCGCGTCGCAGAACCGCTGCTCGACGCCGTCGGCATCACCGCAGGCACGTCGCTTCTCGACGTCGCAACGGCCACCGGCCATGTCGCCGGAGCCGCGTCCGCACGCGGTGTGCGTGCGGTCGGCGTCGATGTCTCGGAGGAGATGCTCGCGCGCGCACGGCGGCTCTACCCCGGCGTCGAGTTCGCACTCGGCGACGCCGAGGAGCTGGCATTCGTCGACGATACGTTCGACGCTGCCGTCGCCGCGTTTCTGCTCCACCACGTTCCGAGTCCGGAGCGTGTCGTGGCTGAGCTCGCGCGCGTCGCCTCGCGCGTCGCCGTCACGCAGTGGGACGCGGGCGAGCGGGCGCGGCTGATCGGCCTGCTAACCGACGCGATCGCGGCGGCCGGAGTCGAGCCGACGACCGGCCGACCGGTCGGCCCCTCACGGGAGCGGCTCGCGCGCAATGAGGAGCTGCGCCGCCTGCTCGAAAACGCGGGACTGGGCGACATCCGCATCGACACGGTCGCCTTCGTCGAGCCGATGCGCGGCAGCGACGAGCTATGGAGGGAGTGCTGGACGGGAGCGTCAACACGCGCGCGATCGTCCTCGCTCAGCCGCCCGACGTGCGCAAGCGGATCCGCGACGAGCTCGAACGGCTCATCGAGCCGCACCGGCACGACGGGAAATCCACGTGCCCGTTTCCGTGCGCATCGCGTCGGGTCGGCGTAGCTAGCCGACGGCGAGGGGTCGACGCAGCTCGTCGCGAGCGGTCCGAGGACGAACCCTTCGGCGGGTCAACGGCAGGTCGGAATTCTGCCGACCTATCGCGTCGTCATACGTGAGGTCTTGCGCAACGACAGGTTCAGTGGAGCCAGCCGGGCTCGAACCGGCGACCTTCGCCATGCCATGGCGACGCTCTCCCAACTGAGCTATGGCCCCTTGGGTCGGCCGTAGTGTAGCGGCGAGCTCGAAATCCTTCGCCCAATTCACGTTCGTCCGCTGGTTGTTTCGCGGCGACGCCAAGCGCAGGTGAAGCTGGCTCCGTCCCGCGAACAACGCGGGAGGCAGGAAGTAGCACTGATCGAGCTCCTGGCAGTACGCGGCGAAGGCATCGACGTCGTCCGGCGAGTACAGCCGCTGTCGCAGCCCTCGCGGACCCGCCGATTCGAGTAGCAGCGAACGACGACGACGTCCCCATGGCGCGGCGCCCACTTGCACTGCACGTGGACGAACTCTGGTCTCAGGTCGAACAAGAGGTCGTATCGCTCGACCATGTACGGGTGCCAGACGCCGATTCCGAGGTCGGCGGCACGTCGCGCGATCGCCAGCTCCGCCACGACTCCCTTCTGGTCTGTCGTCAACATTGACAACAGAGGCTAGCGGATCCCTCGGACGGCGCTGGCAGTCTGCCGGGATCCGATGCACAATCTGTCCACAGCCGCCGCCATGTTCGAACTAGGAGCCAGTCTGCGGGCAGCCCGACACAAGCGCGGGCTCGAGCTCGACGCGGTCCAGCGCGAGCTGCGGATCCGCAAGCGCTACCTGGAGGCCCTCGAGGGCGAGCGGTTCGAGCTCCTTCCGGGCCAGGTTTACGCGCGCGGGTTCCTCAGGGAGTACGCCGAGTTCCTCGGCCTCGACGGCTCGATCTACCTCGACGAGTACAACGCCCGTTTCGCACATCACGACGAGCAGCCGATCGCCGCGCTGCCGACGGTGCCGCGTCGTAGGCGCGCCCCGGCCGCGCCGCTCGTCGTGTCGCTCCTCGCCGCCGTCGCGGTCGCGGTCGGCCTCGCCGCCTGGAAGCTTGGCGGGAGCGGCACCACGCCACCGGCCGCGGCGCCGCACGCGACGGCGCCCGCCGCCAAGCGCCCTGCCGCCGTGCTGCCGAGCCCGATCCCGGCGGTCGCCAAGCCGGCGGCCAAGCCGCGCGTCGCGCAGCTCCTGCTCGAGGCATCGCGGGGCGACTGCTGGGTGATCGTCCGCGACGGATCGCCGTCCGGCCGTGTCCTCTACGAGAACACGATCCGCCGCGGCGCGACCGTGCGTCTCCCCGCACGCGGCCCGCTCTGGATGCGCGTCGGGGCCGGCACCAACCTCAATGCCTGGCTCGGCGGCAAGGCCCTGCACGGGATCCCGTACATGACCGGCAACCTCGTCATTGGGGCGTAGCTAGCCCGCGATCGCTTCCGGCTCGACCGCGGGCACGTCGCCCCAGAGCTCGTCGAGCCGGTAGAACGCCCGCGCGTCGGGCGTGAAGACGTGGAGGACGACGTCGAGGAAGTCGGCGAGGATCCACGTCCCCTCCTGCACGCCGTCGACCGAGCGGGGCGCCGCGCCATGCTCCTGCTTCATCTTCCCGTGCACCTCGTCCCAGATCGCAGCGGTCTGCCGCGGGTTGCGCCCGGTGGCGACGACGAAGTAGTCCGTGTAGTCGCAGACCGGCCGCATGTCGAGGATGACGACGTCTTCCGCCAGCTTCTCCCGCGCGAGAGCGGCGATGCGGCGGGCTTGTTCGAGGGATGTCAGGGTCGAGTCAGATCCTTGGCGCGTTGGTCCTGCGGAGTGTAGCCCAGCTTCACGGACGGTAAAGACCCCGCTCCTCGAGGAGCCGGCCGACCGCCGCGGGGACGAGGCCGTCGAGCGGCTCGCCGGCGGCGGCGCGGGCGCGGATGTCGCGCGATGTCTCCGGCTGCGGCTCGATCTCGAAGAAGAGGACGCGCTCGGGGCGGTGCAGCTGCGCGAGCACGGCGTCGAGCGGCTCGCGGGCGAAGCCCGGCCGGGTGGCCACGGCGAGGCGCGTGCGCTCGAGCACCTCGTCGGGCTCCTTCCACGCAAGGAAGTCCTGGAACTGGTCGGCGCCGATCACGAACAGGCTGTCGCCGAAGTCTTCGTCCCGTAGGAGATCGACCGTCCGCTCGTGCGGGTCGAGGCGCACGTCGTCGTCGGGAAAGGCGGCGCGTGCCAGCTCGAGCCGCACCTCGGCCGGGAGGTGGACGTCCTTGTGGCCGGGCCGCTCGGCCACGAGCACGATCAGCCGGTCGAGTCCGAACTGCTCCTTCGCGGCGCGGGCGACCTCGACGTGGCCGACGTGCGGCGGGTCGAATGCGCCGCCGTAGAGGCCGACCACTACTCCCACTCCAGCGTCTCGCCGCCGACCTCGACCTCGTCGCCCTTGTGGGCGCCGGCGGCCTTCAGCGCGGCCTCGAGCTCCTCGGGTTCCGGCGCACGGCCGGCCACGCGGAAGCCGCGGTCGGTCCTGAGGATCCGCCACGCGCGACGCGCGGGCTGGGGGCGGTAGACGAGGAAGTCGACCAGCGGTTCCTCGTCAGGTACGAGCTCCTCGGGCTCCGTCGGCGCGCAGAGCTCGAAGAGCCCGCGCTTCAGCTCGTCGATTCCAGCGCCGGTCGCTGCCGAGACGCGGAAGACCCGGACGATCCGCTCGTCCTCGATCCCGAAAACCGGCGGCTCGGGGAGCAGGTCGAGCTTGTTCAGGACGACTGCCTGCGGACGCTGCTCGAGGCCGCCGCCGTACGCGGCGAGCTCCGCGTCGATCGTCCGCCAGCGCTCCTCGGCGTCGCCCTCGGAGGCGTCGATCACGTGCAGCAGCAGTCGCGCCCGCTCGAGGTGCGCGAGGAACTCGTGACCGAGGCCGGCGCCCTCGCTCGCGCCCTCGATCAGGCCCGGGACGTCGACGACCGTCAGCTGCCGCGTCGCGCCGGGGGCGTCGACGGTGCCGAGAACGGGCGCGAGCGTCGTGAACGGATAGTCGGCGACCTTCGGCCTCGCATTCGAGATCCGCGCGAGTAGCGACGACTTGCCGGCGTTCGGCAGGCCCGCGAGCGCGGCGTCGGCCAGCAGCTTGAGGCGCAGCTCGAGATCGAGCTCGTCGCCCGGAAGGCCGGTCTCGGCGAAGCGCGGCACCTGCCGGGTCGACGTCGCGTAGCGCGCGTTGCCGCGCCCGCCCTCGCCCCCGCGCGCGATCACGACGCGCGCGCCCGGGTGTGCCAGGTCGGCGACGATCCGGCCGTCGGCGTCGACCAACTGCGTGCCGACCGGAACGCGGAGCCCGGCGTCGTCGCCGCTCGCGCCGTGCCGCCGCGACGCGCCACCCGGCTCGCCCTTCTCCGCCGCTACCCCCCTCCGTCGCCGGAACTCGGAGAGGTCGCGCAGCGCGGGATCGGCCACGACGACGACGTCGCCGCCCTTCCCACCGTCGCCGCCGTCGGGTCCGCCCTTCGGCACGTGCTTCTCGCGCCGGAAATGGATGGAGCCGTCACCGCCGCGGCCAGCGACGACGTGGATCCTGGCTCGGTCGTCGAACATCGGACGAACGGTAGCCTGTTGATTTCGTTGACGGAGTCAACGATCATTCCGGCAATGCCCGATCGCGTCGCGGCCGTCCGCGCCTTCAACCGCTTCTACACGAACGAGATCGGCGTCCTGCGCGAGGGCCTGCTCGGGACGCCGTATCCGCTCACGGAGGCGCGGGTGCTGTTCGAGCTCGGTCAGGTCGAGCGGATGGAGGTCAGCGAGCTCCGCCGCGGGCTCGACGTCGACCGCGGCTACCTCAGCCGGATCCTCGCCCGGCTCGCGGACGGCGGCCTCGTGTCGCGCAAGCGTTCGCCGGACGACGCGCGGCGCCAGGTCGTCGCGCTGACAGCGCGGGGGCGGCGGGCGTTCAGGCTGCTCGACGAGCGGTCGATGGCCGAGACGGGCGCCCTGCTCTCCGGTCTGATCGAGGAGGAGCAACGGCGGCTCGTCGCCTCGATGGACGTCATTCGCGGCATCCTCAGCCGCGCGTCGCGGCCGGCGCCCGTCGTCCTCCGCGCACCCACGTCCGGTGACTTCGGCTGGGTGATCGGCCGCCACGGCACGCTCTACGCGGAGGAATACGGCTGGGACGAGACGTTCGAGGCGCTCGTCGCGCGCATCGTCGCGGACTACGTCGACGCGCACGATCCCGAGTGCGAGGCTGCGTGGATCGCCGAAGTCGACGGCGAGCGCGCCGGCTGCGTCTTCTGCGTCCGAAAGGACGACCGCGTCGCGCAGCTGCGCCTGCTGCTCGTCGAGCCGAGCGCCCGCGGACTGGGCGTCGGCGGGCGGCTCGTCGACGCTTGCATCGAGTTTGCGCGAAGCGCCGGCTACGAACGGATGATGCTGTGGACGAACGACGTGCTCGCCGACGCGCGGCGGATCTACGAGCGCGCCGGCTTCGTGCTCGTCGACGAGGAGAAGCATCACAACTTCGGCCACGACCTCGTCGGCCAGACCTGGGAGCTCGAGCTCTCGGCCTAGAAGCCGCTGCGGTACACCGCGAACTCGCCGTAGAACGCGTCGATACTGCGGCCGAAGACGGCCTCGAACGCCGGACGCAGCGTGCCAGCATGCGGCAGACGTCGAGGCTAGGGCCGAACGCCCTACTAGACGACTGCGATGGTCCGGCGGTCGCCGCTCTGGCGGAACTCGACCGTGCCCTCGCGCGTCGCGAAGATCGTGTCGTCCTTGCCGATCCCGGTGCCTGGGCCCGGCCGGAACTTCGTTCCGCGCTGGCGGACGAGGATCATCCCGGCCTGCACGTCCTGGCCGGAGAAGATCTTCACGCCGAGCATCTTCGGGTTGGAGTCGCGCCCGTTCCGCGACGACCCGAGGCCTTTCTTGTGGGCCATCTAGTGCTCCCCTTCCTTCTGCGCGGCGATCGCGGACTCGAGCGCCGCGGTCGCACCCTTGCGCTTGCCGTGCTCGCCCTCGTAGGCCAGGGCCGCCTCGAGCGTCAGGAGATCCCAGGTCGGCGCGAGCTCGGCGATCTGCGCGACGGTCAGCTTCGCGTAGCCCTCGGGCACCGCGCCGGCGACCTCGGCCTTCCTCGGCTTCGGCTCGGGCTGGGCCTCCGGCTTTGCAGCCGCCTTCGGCTCCTCCGCCTTCTTGGGAGCCGCCGCCTTCGACGAGCCGATCGCCTCGATCTCGATGCGGGTCAGGCTCGCGCGGAAGCCGGTGTGCTTCTTGAAGCCGTTCTTCGGGCGGTACTTGCCGATCCGGACCTTGTCGCCGAGCACGTGCTCGACGACGCGGGCCGTGACCGCGGTCTTCGGCTTCAGGTCGACGTCCTTGCCGTCGCCGCCGACGAGGAGGACTGTCGGCTGGAACGTCTTGCCTGCTTCGGTCTTCACGCGATCGACGAGCAACCGTTCGCCCGGCTGGACGCGGTACTGCTTGCCACCTAGTGAGATGATCGCGTAGCTCATAAGCAGGGAAAACGCGGGCTCCGGGGCCCGCGAACGGGCGCAGTGTAGCGAAATGCGGCTCCGGCTAGTGCCCCTTCTGGTAATGCGGCCCAGTTTCTCGGTCGCTAGCACCAAGGCAGAGGCCGCACTCGGCCGCCGCGCAGGCTCGCAGCCTGCGCAACGTCGAGGGTGGACACTGCCGCCGCGTGATAGCGGGCGAGAAGCGGGCCTTCATTGCCAGATGGGGCACTAGCGGCCGCGCCGCTCGAAATCGTCGATCCACTCCGACATCGGGACGTAGTCCGGCTGGGAGAAATCGCCGTTCTCGGCGACCGGCTCCGGCTCGGGTTCGGGCTCCGGCTCGGGGAGGGGCTCCGCCTCGGCGGCCGGCTCGCCGCCGTTCGTCTCAGCGGCCGTGGTCGCGGGCTTGCGCTTGCGGCCCTTGCCGCCGCGCGAGCCGCGCCGGGTGCGCTTCTTGGGCGCAGCAGGTGCGCCGTCGTCGGCGGCCGGAGCTTCCTCGCCCTCCGCCGCCGTCGCTTCCTCCTCCTCTTCCTCGTCGTCGTCCCGGCCGAGGGTCTCGTCCGGGACGTGGATCCTCACCTCGGGGAGCGGGCGCTCCTCCACGGCCTCCGGCTCGATTTCGGCCTCGCCCACGGCGGCCTCGGCAGCCGTCGGCTTCTTGCGGCGCCGGCCGCCCCGCGAGCCGCGCCGCGTTCGCTTCTTGGACGCGCCACCGGCTTCGACGGCCTCCGCCTCGAGCTCCACGTCGGCCTCGGATTCCTCGAGCTCCTCGTCGACCTCCACCTCTTCCTCGGGCTCCTCGAGCACCTCTTCAGCCGCATCCTCGGCGAGCTCCTCGACCTTCACCGCAGCGTCCCGGCGTGCCGGCGGCTTGCGCGTCGGCTTCTCGGCCTCGCTCTCGGCGGTCAGCGGCTCGAGCGCGGCCTTCCGCTGCGCAGCCGTCTCGACGAGCGCGGCGTAGCCGACGCCGTCGAGCACGCGCTCGACGCGCGCCTTGACCTTCTTGCCGACCATCCCGGCCGCGTCGCCGACGACGATGTTCAGGCCGTCGACCTTGCCGACGCCTGCCTGTGCGTCGTAGCGGCCGATCTCGACGAGCTCGAGCCGCACCTCCGCGCCTTCGGCGACGGGCGCCTCGGGCTGCAGGTCGGCGAGCTTGCCCTCCTCGAGCACGGCGAGGTGGTCGGAGTGGACGCCCTCCGTCGCCTCGAGGAAGAACCGCTTCTTCGTCTGGGCCTCGAGCTCGACGAGCCGCGACGCGCCGGAGCCGATCAGGATCTGCGCGACCGGGGCCGCGACCTCGACTCTGAACGCCTGCGACCGCGAACCCGCTGCAAGCGCCCGCAGGCGCCGCTCGACGTCGACCGCGGCCGTCTGGTCGGAGAGGACGATCCCGTCGCCGCCGCAGGTCGGGCACTTCCGCGTCATCACCTCGCGCGGCCCGTCGGTGACGTTCTGGCGCGTCATCTCGACGAGGCCGAGCGGCGAGATCTCGACCACGTACGTCTTCGTCCGGTCGCGCTCGAGCTCCGTGCGCAGCGCCTCCTCGACCTGCGCGCGATTCTTCGGGTTCGCCATGTCGATGAAGTCGATGACGATGATCCCGCCGATGTCGCGGAGCCGCAGCTGGCGGACGACCTCCTTCACCGCCTCGAGGTTGTTCTTCGTGATCGTGTCCTCGAGGCGCGAATTCGAGTTCTTGCCGCGGCCGCCGACGAAGCGACCGGTGTTCACGTCGATGACCGTGAAAGCCTCGGCGTAGTCGAAGATCAGGTAGCCACCGGAAGGAAGATCGACGCGGCGGTTGAGCGTGGACTTGATCTCCGCGTCGACGCCGAAGTGCTCCATCAAGGGCGCCTTCTCCTTGTAGCGCTCGACGCGCTCGACCATGTGCGGGGACGTCTTCTTCAGGTACCCGACGATGCGCTTGTATGCGCGGTCGTTGTCGACGTACGCCTTCTCGAAGTCGCCGGTGAACAGGTCGCGCGTGACGCGCAGCGGCAGCTCCGCTTCCTGGTAGACGAGCGCCGGGGGCTTCATCTCGTCCGCGCGGGCCTGAATCGTCTTCCAGAGCCGCTGCAGGAAGACGAGGTCGCGCTCGATGTCCTCCTCGGACGCGCCTTCCGCGGCCGTGCGGACGATCACGCCGCCTTCCTTGACGTTCAGCTTCTTGAGGATGTCCTTCAGGCGCTGGCGCTCGTCGTCGTCGAGGCGGCGCGAGACGCCGAGGCCCTCGCCCTGCGGGACGAAGACGACGAAGCGGCCGGGCAGCGAGATCTGTGTCGTGAGCCGCGCGCCCTTCGTCTTCATCGGATCCTTGACCGCCTGCACGAGGATCGTCTCGCCCTTGCTGATCAGGTCCTGGATCTTGCGGCCGTGGTGCTTTCCCTCGAGCTCGGGGACGACGATCTCGTCCACGTAGAGGAAGCCGTTCTTCTCGAGGCCGATCTCGACGAACGCGGCCTCCATTCCCGGCAGGACGTTGTCGACCTGGCCGAGGTAGATGTTGCCGGCGATCGACCGGCGCTCGGGCCGCTCGAGGTAGACCTCGGCGACCTTGTCGTCCTCGAGGACGGCGACGCGCTGCTCGCCCACATCGACGGACACGAGCAGCTCGCGCTTCGCGTCGGGGAGCGGGGCGCGCTTCTGCGGCTGGCGGCGGCGGCCCTGCGGCTGTTGCTGGCGGCGCTCCGCGCGCTGCGAGGTCGCGCGCTCGGGCTTCCGCTCGGACTTCCTGCGCTCGGCGGGCTTCTTCCCGGCCGCGGGCTTCGTCTCGGGCTTCGTCTCGGCGGGGGCCGCCGTGCCGGTCTTCTTGCGGCCCTTGCCGCCACGCGTGCCGCGCCGGCGCTTCGGCTTCGTCGGGTCGCTGTCCGTTGCCGCCGCGCCCTCGAGGACGGGCGGCGGAGTCGTTACGGGTTCGGGTGGTGCTGCGACGAGAGCGGCGGCCGCTGCGGGCGCCGTCTCGGTGTTGCCGGAGGTCTTCCGGCGTCGGAACCAGGGCAAGCTGAATCTCCTTCGTAAGAGCGCGCGACTGCGGCGATCCCGGCAAGGGAGCGGCGCGCGCGCTGCAGGTCATTGGCGAAAAACATGGGCATATATGCCTCTAGGTCAACAGGGTACCAGTGGCCCCGGGCAGTGGGGCCTCGCCACACGGCCTGCGCCCCAAGAGCGGGGGTTCGGTTCCGGGGGAGTCCGTCCGGCCGCGGACCTAAGGTTCGCGCAATCGTGAGCGACTCCGGGGGTGATCACGTGCCGGCGAAGCGACAGGCGGAAGAGTTGCTGATGATCGAAGAGGCGGACGCCTGGTTCGAGTATCTCGAGGCGACGCGAGGCCAGTCGACGGTCCGCTACCGCGAGGTCGAGCCGTGGGCGTGGGCCCGGCTGAGCCAGCGGCTGCGGGCGATCAGGGCGCGGCGGGCGAGGTTGCGCCCGGCCGCGGCGTAGGACCGGCATCGCCAGCTGGGTGCCGAGCCCCGAACCACTGGACGGCGGCTTCGCCGAGCGCGCGCGTGCCCGCATACGCTACGGCGCCCTTTACGGCCCACCCGGCCACCGGTACGAGATCGAGCAGCTCCCGCGCGAGCGCACGGAGCCCCACGCCGGCGCCGAGCGCGGCCACGATCTCCGGCAGGCGCTCGCGGTCTATCTCCTCGCCGTGGGCGGCGGCGATCCGCAGCACGAGGCGCACCTGGTTCAGGGTCAGCACGGGTAGGTCGGCGCCCGGGATCCAGACCGCCGCGGCGACGATCGCGTTCTTTCGGGCGAAGCTCGCAATCAGCTGTTCGCAGAGCGGCCCGCGGAGCACCGGCAGCCGTGCGGCGAGCGCGGTGCCCTCCTCCCCGAGCTTGCGCGCAATTGCGCGCGCGATCGCATCGATCGGGAAGCCCCTGCCTGGCTGCAACGGGACGACATCGGTCGCGAGCACGTAGGGAACGGGGCCGCCTCCCTCGGCCACGGCGACGATCGGCACGCGTGCGCGGTGCGCACGCTTCAGCGCCTCCTCGTCGCCGTCGCCGCCGACGACGTGGACGTAGACGGCTGCTCCCTCCGGCGGACCCACGCGCACGGCGTCCGCGCTGCCGCCGCGGATGAGTTCGCGGCGCAGGACGTCGGCGAGCACGCCGCCGACGCCGATCGGACGCGTGTCCTTCGCCGTGGTCGACACCTCCTTGAGCAGGCCGCGGACCACGCCGATCCGGACCGGAAGGGCCATCAACGGCGACGCGACACGCGTGCGCCGCGCCCGCGGGCGTGGATCGCCAGCAGCACGCCCATCGCGCAGAGGTTCGCGATCATCGACGAGCCGCCGACGCTGACGAACGGGAGCGGGATGCCGGTGATCGGCGCGATCCCCATCGTCATGCCGACGTTCACGAAGATCTGGAAGAGCAGCGCGAAGACGATCCCGCCCGCCACGACCGCGGAGAACAGGTCTCGCGCGACGGTGACGATCCGCAGTCCGCGCCAGACGATCAGCAAGTAGAGGCCGAGCAGCAGCGATCCACCCACGAAGCCGCGCTGCTCGCTGTACGACGCGAACACGAAGTCGGTCGCGTGCTCGGGCAGGAAATTGAGGTTCGTCTGCGTCGAGCCCTCCGGCCCGCGACCGTGGAACTGACCCGCCGCGACTGCGACGATCGACTGGTTGATGTTGTACGTCGAGCCCGCCGGATCGCTCGTCGGATGCGTGAAGCCCGTCAAACGATCCTGCTGGTACGGCTTCAGCACGTGGACGCCCACGGCGGGCAGGAGCCAGAGGATCCCGACGATGCCGACGAGCGTGACCGCACCCGAGAGCGCGAGATGCGTCCAGCGCGTTCCGGCGACGAAGAGCACCGCGACCAGCGCCGCCATGTAGACGAGCGCGGTGCCGATGTCGGGCTGGAGGAAGACGAGGCCGATCGGAATCGCCGCGAGGCCGATCGTCGTCAGCAGCGTGTTCGCCTCCTGGACGCGCCGCCCGCGCTCGGCGATGAATCCCGCGAGCGCGACGACGAACAGGAGCTTGCCGAACTCGGACGGCTGGAGCTTGAAGAAGCCGAGGTCGACCCAGCGCTTCGATCCCCGCACCGCCTGCCCCTGCAGGTAGACGAGCACGATCGCGGCGATCGTACCGCCGAAGATCCATCGCCAGGAGCGGCGATAGAGGTCCGGGTCGACGAGCGCCGCGACGATCAGGCCGACCGCTCCGGCACCCGCGTACACGGCCTGGCGGTACAGGTAGTAGTGCGCGTTGAACGCGACGTCGTGGCGCGTGATCCCCTCGATCGCCCAGAGGCCGGTCGCCACAACGCCGCCGACGGCGAGGAGGAGGATCCAGTCGATCTGGCGGACGACGTCGGCGAGCGGAAGCCCTTCGCGCCGCACGCCGGCCTTTTTCGAGCCGCTGTACTCGAGGACGGCCATCAGTCTGAGTGGATCGGCCCCGTCGTCGCGGCCTTCGTGTGGAAGTACTGCTCGAAGACCTTCAGCGCCGCGGGCGCCGCCGCGGTGCCGCCGTGGCCGCCGTTCTCGATCACGGCGCACACCACGAGCGTCGGATTATCGAACGGCCCGAAGCCGCACCACCACGACTGGTTCTTCAGGAGCCCGGTCGGATAGCCGGGGAGATGGATGATCTTCTCCGCGGTGCCGGTCTTGCCGGCGATCGGGATGGGAAAGCTCCCGAACACCGGATACGAGGTTCCGAACGGCAGATGCGTCGCCTCGTAGAGGCCCTGGCGGACGATGTCGAGTGCCGCTGCGTCGACGCCGACCTTCTGCGGCGCGGGCGCGGACGGAACGGGTACGACCGTGCCGTTCTGGTTCTCGATGTCGAAGAGCAGGTGCGGCGTGACGAGCCGGCCGCCGTTCGCGAGCAGCGCATAGAAGCGCGCCATCTGCAGCGGCGTCACGAGCAGGTCCTTCTGCCCGATCGCGAGCTGAATCGAGTCGCCCGGCTTCCAGAGGCGGTCGACCTGCCAGCAGCACGGATCCGTCTTCTTCGTATACGTCCGCTTCCGCCAGGACGGCCACGGGAGCAAGCCGCTCGCCTCCGGGCCGAGGTCCACACCCGTGCGCGAGCCGAAGCCGAAGCGGCTCGCCCAGCGCTGCAGCGGAGAACCGCGGTCGGCCGGCAGCGCCCAGAACTGGTCGCCGAGCGCATAGAAGTATGTGTCGCAGGAGTACGCGAGCGCCGTCGGCATGTCCATGGCCCGGTCGATGAACGGATCCCAGTTGTGGAAGACCTGCTTCTTGACGTTGCGGTCGTTCGGCGACGTGTACGAGCCGGTGCACGGCAGGTACGCGTACGGTGAGACGAGGTGCTCCTGCATCGCCGCGAGCGCCGTGATGGGCTTGAACGTCGAGCCGGGCGGATACGTGCCGGCGAGCGCGCGGTCGAGCGACGGGAAATTCTTCTGCTCGGCGGTCTTCTTCGTCAGTCCCTGGTCGGCGAGGCCGCGGTTGGTCACGCGTCCCGCGAACACCGACGGCTTGTAGGTCGGAGACGAGGCCATCGCCACGATCGCGCCGTTGCGCGGGTCGAGCGCGACGATCGCGCCGCCGCGCGCGGCCCACTCGCCGTCCGCCCGCGCGAGCCGGATCCCGTAGTTCAGCGCGCTCTCGGCGGCCTTCTGGGTGTTCAGGTCGAGCGTGAGCCGCAGCGCCTGTCCCGGCTGCGACGGCCTCGTCAGCGTCAGATCGCTGCGGGCGCGGCCGAGCGAGTCGACGCGGAGCTGCGCGAGCCCGGCCTTGCCGCGCAGCCAGCTGTCGTACGACGACTCGACTCCCGCCTGGCCGATCTCGTCGCCGAGGAGGTAGCCCTTCTTCGTGTCGTGTCTCAGCTGCGGCGACGAGATCTCGCCGACGTAGCCGAGCACCTGCGCGGCGACAGACCGGTACGGATAATGGCGTATGTACGTCTGCGCGATCTGCACACCGGGGAACTCGCCGCGGTGCTCGGCGAGGTAGTGGATCTGGTCCTCGCGCGCGGCCGCCTTGACCGTCACGGGTGTGAGCGGGTCGTTGGCGCGCTTCTTGATCGCCGCAGCGATCTGGTAGAGCGGTACCTGCGAGATCCGCGACAGGCGCTTCAGCTCGCGGTACCGGTCCGCGTAGATCTTCGGCAGGTCGGACGGCCAGATCTCGATCCCGGTCGCGGCGGCGTTCGTTACGAGCGGCGTCCGGTTGCGGTCGAGGATCGGCCCGCGTGGGGCCTGCAGACGGACGGTCCGCAGTTGGTTGTTCTCAGCGGTCTTCAGGTAATGCGTGCCCTGAAGGACCTCGAGCGCCCAGAGCCGGAGGAAGAGCGCGGCGAACACGGCGAGCGTGACCACGCCGAGGATCCCGACCCGCAAGGCGAGCCCCGGGGTCAGCCGGTACGGCTCGACGACGTTCGCGCTCGGCGGCAGGAAGCTCCGGCCGGCCGCCGGCCGTCGCGTGGTCGTACTAGCCAAGCAGCCGGACCTCCTGTGGACGGTCGGCCCAGTCGAGCGGGCGCAGCAGCCGGCGCGCGAGGGCGTAGACGGGCGCTGTGAGGATCAGGTTGAGCGCGATGGACGGCCAGACGTCCGTCATCACCGTGCCGGCCGGCGCGTGCTCGCCGAGCATGAAGTGGACGAGCAGCGCGCCGAGCGCATAGAGGAGCGTGACGACGGCGACCGAGAGGAACGGGGCGTGGCCGCGCTCGCGTCCGGTCGTCTCGCCGTAGCGCCCGATCCAGTAGCCGGCGACCGTCAGCAGCAGCGATGTGAGCCCGAGCATCTGCAGGTTCGCCGTGTCCACGATCAGCCCGGCGAAAAACCCGCCGACCGCGCCGACCGTCGTCCCGCGGAGCAGCGCGACGGCAACCAGCGTCACGAGCAGGAGGTCCGGCGTCCCTTCGAGGATGTGCGTCCCCGCGAGGATCGACACCTGGACGATCGCCACGACGAAGAGGAGAACGGCGACCTTGACGCCGTCGAGCACCCGTTCGGGCGTCACGGGATCACCGGCACCGGCTTCGACGTGACGAGCGCCGCGACCGAGTCCACCGACGAGAAGTCGACGTACGGCTGGACCTGCACCTGCTTGTAGAGATCGGTGTCGTTCTGGTGCCAGCCGCTGATGAAGCCGATCGGGATCCCACGCGGATAGAGATCGGGATAGCGCGCGTTGCGCGTCCCGGCGGTCACGATGATGTCGCCGTTGCCGACGCTGCGGTCCTTCGTGACGCGGTCGAGCATCAGCGTGTTTCCCGCTCCGTGCTGGAGCAGTCCCGTCACGCCCGTGCTCTCGTCGTAGGCGGTGACCGCGCTGTCGGGATCCGTCAGCAACGTGACGAGGCTCGTCCGCGACGCGACGCGCGTCACTTCCCCGACGAGGTTGCCGTCGACGGAGACGACCGGCGTGTGCAACCGGACGCCCGAGGCCGAGCCGGCGGCGATCGCGACCTCCTGCTGGAACGGCCCGCCGGGGAACGAGATCACGCGTGCGTTCACCGGACGGTAGTCGGCAGGGAACTGTGCGCTGTCCTGGTACCGGAGCATCGCGCGGAACCGCGCGGCGTCGTGTGCGGCATTCACGTTCGCGATCATCTGCTGCCGCAGCCGGTCGAGCTCCGCGCGGAGTTTCTTGTTCTCGTCCTTCGCCGAGACGAGGCCGCCGAAGTACCCGTAGACGTCACGGAAAGGCCGAGCGACGCGCTCCGCCGCGACCTGGAACGGCCGGAGCACCGTCGCGCCGACGTCCTGCGCTCGGTGGAGGGCGCCGTGATCGGCCTCGCGCACGGAGACGGTGATCAGCGCAAGCGAGACGAGGACGAGCGCAGCGAGCACGGCCCTGCGCCGGAAGACATTGCGGCTACGGGAGGGATACGGCGGGGCGGCGGACCGCTGGACCGAGCCGGCCAGGACCGCCGCGCGTGCGGTGCGGTTGCGAGGCACGAGCGAGGCCTTAGGTTACCGCGTCGTGCGGCTCCCCACGACCGTAGGTCTGGATTCGGGCGTGTCGACCGGTCATTTCAGACGGACACGCAGCAGAGCCGCGTGTCCTGAGGCGGCGCCGCAAGCGGCGCCTAGTACCGACGGCCGTTCCGGCTTCGCGCCCGGGCCTTGTTCGAGCGGTGGATCGCCTCGAATTCCTCCAGGCTGCGGCCCGAGCCGACGGCCACGCAGGTCAGCGGCGACTCGGCCAGGTGGACCGGCATCTGGGTCTCGTGGCGGAGCCGCTCGTCGAGGCCGCTCAGGAGGCTGCCGCCGCCGGCGAGGACGATCCCGCGGTCCATGATGTCCGCCGCGAGCTCGGGCGGCGTCTTGTCCAGAGTCGACTTAATCGCCTCGATGATCTGCGTCACCGGCTCGTCGAGGGCGCGGCGCACCTCCTCGGAGGCGAGCACGACCGTCTTCGGGAGGCCGGTGAGCATGTCGCGGCCGCGGACCTCGGCCTGGATCTCCTCGCGCATGTCCCAGGCGGAGCCGACCTCGAGCTTGATCTCCTCCGCCGTCTGCTGGCCGACGAGGAGCTTGTAGTCCCGCTTGATGTGATTGATGATCGCCTCGTCCATCTCGTCGCCGCCGACGCGGAGGGACTGGCTGACGACGATGCCGCCGAGCGAGATGACGGCGACCTCTGTCGTGCCGCCGCCGATGTCCACGATCATGTTCCCGGTCGGCTCGGCGACGGGCAGGCCAGCGCCGATCGCGGCCGCCATCGGCTCCTCGATCAGGTACGCCTGGCGCGCGCCGGCGGAGAGGGTTGCCTCCTCGACAGCTCGCTTCTCGACGCCGGTGACGCCGCTCGGGACGCAGACGACGACGCGCGGGTGCGCAAAGCGATGCTGGTGCACCTTCTGGATGAAGTGGCGGAGCATCTGCTCGGTGACGTCGAAGTCGGCGATCACGCCGTCCTTGAGCGGGCGGATCGCCTGGATCGTCCCCGGGGTGCGGCCGAGCATCCGCTTGGCCTCGACGCCGACCGCGTGGACCTCGCCGGAGCGCTGGTCGATCGCGACGACGGACGGCTCGGAGAGCACGATCCCTCGTCCGCGCACGTACACGAGCGTGTTGGCAGTGCCGAGGTCGACGGCCATGTCCCGTCCGCCGAACCCCGTCATCGAGGAGAAAAGTCCCACGGCCGTCGGGAGTCTACTCGTCGGCTCGGAGAATCCCGCAGCTCGAAAGGTTTAACAGCTTCTTAACGGGGTGAGCAGGGAATGCTGCCGATTCTCGCTACGTTGAGATCACTGAACCCAAGGGAGACGGAGTAGACGAGATGGTCAACGCAATCATCAGCATCACGGGCTTCGGCGTTGCCGCAGTCCTCTCGCGGGGCGCGATGGCGACCGCCGCGCGGGCGCTCGCCGAGCGCGGCCGCGCCGCCGGCCTCCGCTAGCACTTTTCGCTAGCCAAAGCCGTACACGCCGGGGAAGCGGTCCGCGAGGATGCGGACGAGCAGCGCGGCCGGGAGACCGACGACGTTGAGATAGTCGCCCTCGATCCGCTCGACGAGGCCCGCGCCTCTGCCCTGGATCGCGTAGGCGCCGGCACGTTCTGCCCACTCGCCGGACGCGACGTACGTGCCGAGGTCGCGCGGCGTCAGCTTCCGGACGGTGACGAACGTCGTGTCGGCGTCGACGTGCTCCCACCCCGGCGTGACGAGGCAGAGGCCGGAGATGACGGCGTGGGTCTGCCCGGAAAGCGCCTCGAGCATCCCCTCCGCCTCGGTCGCGTCGGCAGGCTTGCCGTAGATGTGTCCGCCGAGCACCACCGCGGTGTCGATGCCGAGCACCGGGCGCTCGCCGTCGCCGGCGACGACCGAGCGCGCCTTCCCCTGCGCGTGCTCCTGCACGACCGCGAGTGCGTCTGCCTCGGGCGGATCGGCCTCGTCGTAGCGTGGCGGAACCACCTCGAACGGGATGCCGAGCTGCGTGAGGATGGCGCGACGCTGCGGCGACGTCGACGCCAGCAGGATCGGCGGTGCGGGCGGCTGGCTCATCGCTTCCGCGCCACCCAGAGATCCTCGGCCGGCCACTGCCGCCCCCAGTCGCCGGTAACGAGGTCCTCGTAGGCAGCGTCGCGCATCTCCTCGGGCGCGTACAGCTCGTGCAGCGCCTCGATCTCGAAGCCGTTCGCGCGCAGAACCTCGATCCACTCGCCGTGCGTCGGGTGGTATTCGACGCTGTCCTCGCCGGGCCACTCGAGGCGGCGGATGCTGCGCTGCGGGCGCTGCAGCTCTTCGAGCGCGAAGCCGGTGTCTGGGAGGCAGAGCGTGATGAGCACGGAGTTCGTCAGGAAGACGAGCCGGCCGCCGGGGCGCAGCAGCCGCGCCGCCTCGGCGACCCACCGCTCGGGCACCGCCCACAGCGAGGCGCCGTACTCCGAGACGGCGAGATCGAACGACGCATCTGCGAGCGGCACCGACTCGGCTGGGGCCTCGAGCAGCGGGAACTCGATCCCGGTCTCGGCCTGCAGGCGCCGCGCGGTCGCGAGCTGCGCCGGTGTCGGATCGACGCCGACGGGCCGCGCCCCGCGCTTGGCGAACCACGCGGAGATGTACGCGGTCCCGCAGCCGAGCTCGACGACGTCGAGGCCGCGCACGTCGCCGAGCGCGCCGACCTCGCGGTCCGGAACGCCGAACACGCCCCACGTCACTTCGTCGCGCGCCCACTGCGCGGCGGCGCGCGCTCCGTAGCCGTCCGCGTTCCTCGCCGCCCAGTATGCGACGTTCCGCGCGACCGACTCGGGAAGCTCAGACGATCTCATCGGCGGAGAACCAGAGCGCGATCTCCCGCTCCGCGGACTCCGGCGAGTCGGATCCGTGTACGAGATTGTCCGGCATCGAGAGCGCGAAGTCGCCGCGGATCGTTCCGGGTTCGGCATTGGCCGGGTTCGTCGCGCCGATTGTCTTGCGCATCGTCGCGATCGCCCCCTCCCCCTCGACGACGAGCGCCCAGGTCGGCGCCGAGGTGATGAATCGGACGAGCTCGTCGAAGAAGGGCTTCTCGCCGTGCTCCGCGTAGTGCTGCTCGCCGAGGTCGCGCTTCACCTTCAGCAGCTTTCCCGCGCGTACGGCGAAGCCGCGCCGCTCGATCCGCGCGAGGATCTCGCCGGCCAGCGCACGCTCCACGGCGTCGGGCTTGATGAGGATCAGCGTCCGCTCGACGGCCATGGCCGCGGGAGTGTAGTTCCAGTTATTCGGCCGTGCGGCGGCGGCGGCTCTCGAGCCGCGGAAACTCGCCGACCGCAGCGGGCTCGACCGGCGTCTCGCAATACGGGCACACCTGCCACAGCGCTTCGAGCGGAGCTTTGCAGGTGACGCACGCCTGCTTGAGCTTCGTCGTGCAGATCGGGCAGATGAGGAACGTCGAGTCGACCTCTGACCGGCAGACCGGACAGTGGAGGTCGCGCTTCGCGAGCCGCTCCTCCATCGCCTTGATCTCGAGCTCGCGCTCGCGCACGTCGTCGAGGTACTCCGGGGGCCGGAAGAGCATGTAGATGAAGACGCCGAGGAAGGGGACGAGGATCCCGAGCATCACGCCGACCGCGACGAGCCATGGATCCTCGACCCGCCGGCGGGCGTCCTTGTAGATCCACCAGACCGTTGCGAGCCAGAAGACGGCCGCGAAGAAGAAGAGCAGGTTCCGGATCACGAGCCAGGTGCCCGAGCTGAAGAAGTCGTGCACGCCGCCGAAGGTCGAAGCCGTGATCACAGGATCATCCTTCCTACTAAGTACCCAACGAGAAACGCCCCGCCGACGATCGCCACGAGGACGAACGCGGCGAAGAGGAACACGCTCAGCCTGTCGCGGACGTTCGCCATCGTACGTTTTCTTCCTTGTACAGGTCAGCCAGGAGGTACAGGGAGCCGGTGACGAGGACGGCGCCCTCGGTGCCCGCGAGCTCCCTGGCCCGGCGGACGGCCTCCTCCGGAGCCTGTACGGCTTGTACTAGCCAGCTGTACGGCTTAGCCAAGCTAGCTAAGCGCGACACGCCGAGCGCGCGCCCGCTCGAGGACTCGGTCGCCACGAAATGGTCGCCCAGGACGGACAGGGCCTCCAGCATCAGCTCAGGGCGCTTGTCCTCGAGGATCGAGGCCACGACGACGTAGCGCCGGTCGGGCAGGCGCGGGAGGAGCCAGCCGATTCCGGCCATGTTGTGGGCGCCGTCCCAGATCTCGAGCGGTGCCTCGCCTCGCCGCTCGAGCCGGCCGGGGAGCGCCACCGACTCCGCCGCGTGCGGATCGACCGCCCGGCCGAGGAACGACTCCGCGGCCGCCATCGCCAGCGCGAGGTTCGAGCGGGCCGCGACGACGACCGCTCCCGCCCCCTCCGAGCGGGCGAGCGGCTCCCACTCCGGCTCGCCGAGGACGACCGTCGCGCCGGGCCGGATCACGGCGAGCTTCTCCGCGGCGATCGCCTCGCGCGTGTCGCCCAAGACGTCCATGTGGTCGAGCGCGACGCTCGTCAGGACGACGACGCGCGAGTCGAGGACGTTCGTCGCGTCATGGCGGCCGCCGAGCCCGGCCTCGACCACGGCAGCGTCGACACGGGCTGCCGCGAACTCGGCGAGCGCGGCAGCCGTCAACACCTCGAACTGCGTCGCTCCGACTCGCGCGGCGGAGCCGCGCACGCGCCGGACCGCGCGCTCGAAGTCGGCCTCCATCCCGCCGACGTGGATCCGCTCGCCCCAGCTGCTGACGTGCGGCGACACGTAGGAGCCCACCCGCAACCCGGCGTCCGCGAGTAGCGCGTCGATCATCCGCGTCGTCGTCGACTTTCCGTTCGTGCCGACGACGTGAACGGCGGGATAGTCCAGCTGCGGATCGCCGAGCTCGCGCAGCAGCGCGTGGATCCGCTCGAGTCCGAAGCCGTCCGCCGGCCACGGGCTGAGTCCCTCGACCCAATCAGTCGCGGATGGCATCGAGCTCGCGCCGGAACCGCTCGAGCTTCTCGCGCTCGGCCTGCACGACCTCGGCCGGGGCCTTCGCCGTGAACCGCTCGTTCGCGAGCATCCCCTCGGCGCGCCGGATCTCTCCCTCGAGCCGCGCGATCTCGGCGGCCGCGTCGCCGTTCGCCTTCTGCCGCTCGGGTCGCACGACCGCGTCGAAGATCCGCTTCTCGTCGCCCCCGAGCGGCGTGAGCACCCCGCTGCGCCGAAACCGCTCGGCCGCCTCCTGCGCACGGAGCAGCGCATTCGCGTCAGCGACATAGAGCTCGGCCGGCGGCGGCCAGTTCGCGGCGATCAGCCGTGTGTCCCGCGCAGGCAGCTGCGTCCAGATCTCCTCGGTCACGTGCGGGATCACCGGATGCAGAAGCCGCAGCAGCAGCGAGAGCGCCTCGAGTGCGGTCGCCTTCGCATCCGCGTCGCCCTCGTACAGGCGCGGCTTGATCGCCTCGGCGTACCAGTCGCAGAAGTCGTCGAAGGTCAGGTGGTAAAGCCGGTCGACCGCGTGCGCGAAGTCGTAGGCGGCGAGATCCCGCTCGACCTCGGCGCGCGTCGCGTCGATGCGCGCGAGGATCCACCGCTCCTCGACGTCGCGCGGCCGCGCCTCAGGCTCGACGTCGGACGTCTGGGAGAGGATCAGACGCGACACGTTCCAGAGCTTGTTCGCGAGCCTGCGACCCTCCTCGATCGGTCCGGTCGAGAAACGCACGTCCTGCGTCGACGACATCTTCGCGAGTCCGTAGCGGGTCGCGTCGGCGCCGTGCGCCTCGATCACGTCCATCGGGTCGACGCCGTTGCCGAGGCTCTTCGACATCCGCCGTCCGTCGGGCGCGAGCACGGTCGAGTGGATGATCACGTCGTGGAACGGGACGTCGCCCATCAGCTCGAGCCCGGCCATCAGCATCCGGGCGACCCAGAGGAAGATGATCTCGCGGGCGGTCGAGTTGACGTCGCCCGGATAGAACGCGCGGAGCTCGGGAGTCTCCTCCGGCCAGCCGAGCGTCGCGAACGGCCAGAGCGCAGACGAGAACCAGGTGTCGAGAACGTCGGGGTCGCGGGTGAGCTCGTGCGAGCCGCACACGCGGCAGGCGGACGGGATCGTCTCGGCCACGGTGACGTGTCCGTTCACGCAGTACCAGACCGGTAGCTGGTGCCCCCACCAGAGCTGCCGCGAGATGTTCCACGGCCGGATCGCGTTCAGCCAGTCGAGCGCGACGCGCCCGTGGACGGACGGGTGCAAGCGGACGCGGCCGTCCTCGATCGCGCGGATCGCCGGCTGCGCGAGTTCGGTCATGTCGCACCACCACTGCAGCGAGATCAGCGGTTGGACGCGGGTTCCGGACCGCTCGCAGTGGCCGACGGAGTGACGGTAGCTCTCTCGCTTCTCGAGCTGGTCGTGCTCGCGCAGCCATTCGACGACGACGTCGGCGGCCTCGTCCTCGGTCAGCCCCTCGAAGCCGGGCGCGGTCATCCGCCCGTCGAAGCCGATCACCGTCAACTCCGGCAGCTTGTGCGTGCGGCCGATCTCGAAGTCGACAGGATCGTGGCCGGGCGTGATCTTCAGGGCGCCGGTCCCGAACTCCGGGTCGACGCGCTCGTCGGCGACGATCGGAACGCGCCGCTCGACGACGGGGACGATCGCCTGCTTGCCGACGACGCGCGCGTACCGCTGGTCGTCCGGATGGACGGCGACGGCCACGTCCGCGAGGATCGTCGCCGGCCGCGCGGTCGCGATCGTCACCGAGCCGGTGCCGTCGGCGAGCGGATACCGCGCGTACGTCAACGACTCGTCGAGCTCGCGGTACTCGACCTCGAGGTCCGAGATCGACGTCTGGCAGTCGGTGCACCAGTTGATGATGCGGTTGTCGCGGAAGAGCCAGCCGCGCTCGTGCAGATGCACGAAGAAGCGCATCACCGCGTGGACGTACTCGTCGTCCATCGTGAACCGCTCGCGCGCGTAGTCGAGCGAGCAGCCGAGCCGCCGGAACTGAGCCATGATCTCGCCGCCGTACTGGCGCAGCCACCCCCACACGCGCTCGACGAACAGCTCGCGGCCGAGCTCGTGCCGGCTCGTCCCCTCCTCGCGCAGCGCCTTCTCGACGACGGCCTGCGTCGCGATCCCCGCATGGTCGAAGCCGGGTTGCCAGAGCGTGTTGAACCCGCGCATCCGGTGCCAGCGGATGAGGATGTCCTGCAGCGTCCCGTTCAGCGCATGGCCCATGTGCAGCCGGCCGGTGACGTTCGGCGGCGGCACGGCGATCACGTAGCTCGGCGCGTCCGAGTATGGGTCGGCGCCGTAGAGACCTTCCTCCTCCCAGATGCGCGCCCAGCGCTCCTCGACGCCCTCCGGCTTGTAGAGCGGATCCATGCCCCGATCGTAGCGTCGGTGCTGGTGCTAGTCCCGGACCGGCTCAGCCGCGAGCTCGGGCGCCGGCGCGACGACCGGGCTCCGGAGGCTGAGCGGCCGCAGCGGCGCGAACCGGAACGGCGAGCAGCGGATCGCCACGAGCGTGACGATCGAGGCGACGAGGACGTACGCCGCCGAGTCGTTGATGACCAGCGAGGCGCACGCCGCGGCAATCACGGCGAGCAGCACGTCCCGGCGGCCGGGCGTCTGGCGCCCGCGGAGCGTCAGGATCGCCGCAACGACGAAGCAGAGGAAGAACGGCCCGACGAACTCCCACTGGTGGATCGCGGGCGAGTACGCGAGCGGGATCCGGTTCCGCGCCACGTCGAGCAGCCCGCCCAGCCCGTGCGAGAACGCGCTCGTCATGTGGTTCGGCCGACTCTGCCCCTGGTCGACCCAGAAGAGCGCGAGCACGGCAACGGCGCCGACGCCAAGTGACGTCAGCAGTCCCTTGCGCGGCAGCCTGCCGATCCGGCTGCCGAGGACGGCGAGCGAGACCGCGAGTACGCCCGCCCCGCCCGCGTCGGCGCCGAGGCTGTTCTCGGCAACCGCGACGAAGGCGAGCGCGGCGACGACGAGGTAGCCGACGATCCCGAATCGCCGCCCGGCGAGGGCGGCGCCCGCGAGAACGGGGCCGAGCAGCAGCGTCTCCACCTGGTTGCCGATTCCGAAGAAGCGCGAGTTCTGCGTCGGCCCGAGCGGGTTGATCGACGCAGAGGTTGGATCGACCGCCATCGCGATGAGGTAGGCGACGAGGACGGCGCCGAAGACGACGAGCAGCCGTTCCTCGGAGCTGCAGATCCGCTCGAGCACGAGGCCGCCGAGGACGATCGAAAGGCAGAAGACGACGACGAGGACCGGAATGCTGGTCGGACCGAGGAAGCCGAGGCCGAGGCTGCCGAGCAGCGCGGCCGGCAGGGCGGGCAGCGCTGCCCGCGGCCGCAGGATCGCGAGGAAGCCGACGAGCACCGCGATCGCGATCAGCGATGGGAGCTTCAGCTGATTGTTCGCCGTGATGCGGGCATCGAGCCGCTGCACCGTCTGCGCGGCGTTTGCGGCATGCGTGTAGCGGAGGTCGCGGGCCGGCCGCTGCAGCGCCGTCGGCGCGATGTCCTGGATCGCGACGAGACCGGGGATGCGTGTCGCCTTCGAGACGAGCAGCGAGTGCGGCTCGTAGCCGCGCCCGACGACGGCGACGTAGTAGCGCTTGTCGTTCGACAGCGGCCGCCCCTTGGGCGGCAGCGCCAGGATGATCGCCGGGCGACCGGTCGGGAAGCCGGTCACGGCGTCCGCGCCGATCAGCGGCGGGCCCGAGGGGACGCCGCCGAGACGCGCGTTCTCGACCTCGCCGCGGACGAGTGCGGCGAGCGCCTGACGCAGGTTCGTCGTCGGCCCGATGCCCGGCACGAGCAAGCCGACCGAGCCACGCCCGGCGAGGCGCTCGAGCTGTGTGGGCGTGATCCGCGGGACGATCAGCACGCGCATCGGCTGCTGCGGCGGCACGGTGCGCGCCGCTGCGGCTGGTGCGAATCCGGACGCGGCGGCGAGGGCCGCGACGGCGACGAGCGCAGGTCGGAGGATCGGATGTCGGGGGCGGACTCGCATCGGTTGGGAACCCGGCAGACACCCCCCTGCGAGCGGGCCGCCGACTCTGGGCGATTATGTCGGTTCGCGGGTCTGCTGCGAAGCGGAACCGAAGCGCGGATTGCCTAGCGCGAGGTCCATCCGAGATCCATCACGAGCGGTGCGCCGGTGACGGACCGGCCCGCGGGTCCGAGCAGCCACGCTGCGGTCTCGGCGACCTCCTCGGGCTCGAGCAGCCGCTTCACGGCCTGCGGCGCGAGGAGGACGTCCTCGAGCACCCGTGCCTCGGGCAGTCCGTGCGCCTTCGCCTGGTCGGCGATCTGCGCCTCGACCAGTGCGGTGCGGACGTACGCAGGGCAGATCGCGCTCGCAGAGATCCCCACGTCGGCTCCCTCGAGCGCGAGTACCTTGACGAGGCCGAGCAGGCCGTGCTTCGCGGCCACGTAGCCGGCCTTGTACGGCGACGCGACGAGCCCGTGGACGGACGCGACGGCGAGGAAGCGCCCGTCGCCGCTCGCCCGGAGCGCGTCCCACGCGTACTTCGCGAGCAGGAACGGGCTCGTCAGCAGGAGCGCGACGAGCCGGTCCCACTGCTCCTCGGGGAACTCCGGGACGGGCGCGACATGCTGGAAGCCCGCGTTCGCGACGACGGCGTCGAGCCGGCCAAAGCGGGTGACCGCGGCGTCGACGACGGCGCGGTTGCCCTCGCGGGTCGTGAGATCGCCGTCCTCGACGTCGACCGCGTGCACGTCCCAGCCGTCCCCGGCGAGCCGGTCGGCGATCGCGCGTCCGATCCCGCGGCCTGCCCCCGTAACGAGTGCGACGCGATTCATCCCCAGCGCACGACGCTGGCGGCCCATGTGTACCCCGTCCCCGCGGCGAGCAGGAGGACGAGGTCGCCGTCGCGGACGTCCCCGGACCGGACCGCGCGGTCCAGCGCGAAGAGCGGGTCGACGCCGCTCATGTGACCGGTGTCGTCGAGGTACGCGGCACGCTCGACGCCGAGCGCCTCCACGAGCGCGCGATGCATCGACGGCTTCATGTGGATCCCGCAGAGGTAGTCGACGTCGGCGAGGCCGGCGCCGCTCCGGTCGAGCGCTCCCTCGGCCGCGCGGACGAAGTTCGCGAGGCTGACACGGTCGAGCCCCTGCTTCATCGACGCCGGGTCGGAGACGTCGAGGAAGCGGTAGCCGCCGTTCGGGCTGACGCTGCCGCCGGCCGGCACCTTCACCTGCAGCGAGAATGAGCCGTCGGTGATCCCGTGGCAGCCGAGCAACGCGTTGCGGCCCCCGTCCTTGACGAGCAGACCCGCCACGGCGCCGTCGCCGAAGTTGAACATGAAGCGCGAGCGCTCGTTCGCGTAGTCGAGGAGGTACGACTCGCGGCAGGCGGCGACGACGAGCACGGTACGCAGCTCGTCCTCCGCGAGGAGCATGTCGCGGGCAACCCGCAGCGCGACCGGCGTCCCGCAGGAGACGTTGTCGTACTCGACGGCGTACGCGTTGTCGCACCCGAGCCGGTGCGCGATCCACGGCGCCGCCTGCCAGACGGCGTAGTCCTTCCACGTCGACCCGAAGTACATGACCACATCGACCTCGCCTGGGACTGTCCCAGACTCGTCGAAAAGGGACTCGGCAGCGCGGACTGACAGGTCGCTGACGTGCTCGTCCTCGGCGGCGATGTGCTTGCCGCGCAGGCCGAACTTCTCGACGATGACCGGCTCGGGGATGCCCGAGGCGGCGGCGACCTCGGCGGCGCTCATCCAGCGATCCGGGAGGTACGAGGCGGTGGCTGCGAGCGAGATCATCCGGGCGGCTCCAGGACGCAACGGACGATGCGCTCGAGCTCGTTGACGACACGCCGCGGCAGCTCGCGCTGCTCGTTCCAGAGGATCCAGCGCATCCCGATCAGCTCGCCCATGCCCATCAGGGCCCACGCGGTGACCTCGGGGTCGATCGCCCCCGCCTCTCCTGCCGCGGTCGCCTCCTGCAGGGCCTCGACGTAACCCTCGGAGAGGCGGTCGTAGTGATAGTGCAGCATCTCGGGCGAGACGAACTCGGCCTGGCGGATGATGCGGTAGAGCGCGGTGTGCTCCGACGTGAAG
Source organism: Actinomycetota bacterium (assembly GCA_005884575.1). GTDB lineage: Bacteria > Actinomycetota > Thermoleophilia > Gaiellales > Gaiellaceae > AC-16. The sequence continues at coordinate 709 of VAWW01000044.1, read as the reverse complement.
CGGAAGTACGCGGCGAAGCCGAGCAGCTCCGCCTCGAGCCGCGTCCCGCCCTGCGCGGACGCCTCCTTCATGGCGTGGCGCACGCGGCGGTTCAGGTCGCGGACGAGCTCGTCGAAGATCTCCTTCTTCGAGGAGAAATAGAGGTAGAACGTGCCCTGGCCGACGCCCGCGGCCTCGGTGATCTTGACGATCGACGCGTCGTGGTAGCCGAGGTCGGCGAAGACCTGCTCGGCCGCCTCGATCAGCCGTCCACGCGTCCGTTCGCCCTTGCTGGAGAGGATGCGGCCGTCGGCACCCTTGAGCGTCACGCGACCACTCCCGCGCGCAGCTCCGACTTCTGGATCTTGCCCATGCTGTTGCGGGGAATCTCGTCGACGAAGCGGACGGCCTTCGGCACTTTGAAGCGCGCGAGGCGCTCGCGGCAGTGCGCGAGGAGCTCGTCCTCGGTCGTGTCGCGATCGACGACGACGAAGGCGATCCCGACCTCGCCCCAGCGATCGTCCGCGACGCCGACGACGGCGCTGTCCCGCACGGCCCGGTGCTCGTGGAGGACGGACTCGACCTCGGCCGGATAGACGTTCTCGCCGCCCGAGACGAACATGTCCTTGAGGCGGCCCTTGATCCGGTAGCAGCCGTCCTCATCCACCTCCGCGACGTCGCCGGTGCGCAGCCAGCCGTCGGCGGTGAAGGCCTCCCGCGTCGCCGCCTC
>VAWW01000043.1 GCA_005884575.1 Actinomycetota bacterium | reverse complement strand
CCCGACCCACTCATCTTGACGGTCAGCATTCCCTTCGAGCCGCCGTTGACGAAGATCGAGTCGTTCGGGTTCCGCTGGTCGCGCGGTCCGCGCGCGTTGTAGGGCGCCTTCTTGTACACCGTGTCCGTCAGCGTGTCCGGGAAGAAGAACTGGCCGGTGTGGACGACGTTGCCGCCGACGTGGACCTTGACGTGGATGTGCACCGCGCGGCCGCGATACCAGCCCGGATAGATCGTCTGGAACGCGGCGACACCCGCCGCGTTCGTCCGCTGGATCCCGCGGAGGAATGTCAGCTTGTCGGTCGGCCCGCCGCCGCCTCCTCCACCGCCGCCCGTCGAGGCGCTCCCGAAGCCGGAATAGACTCCGCCGGCGTCGCAGTGCCAGATGTCGACCGCCGCGTTGCGGATCGGCTTGCACGTCGACGCGTTGATCACGGTCGCCTTGAGCGTCAGCGGCGTTCCCGGCCTGCCCTCGGTGATGTCGCGGCGCACCTTCTCGCCTGCGATGTAGTACGGGCCTTCGGTCAGCTCCGGCGTCAGCACGCAGGAGACGAGGCCGGACGCGACCGCGGCAGGCCCGGAGCCGTGAGCGCCCTCGGCGGCCACGGCGGCGCCGCCGCCGATCGTCGCCGCGAGTCCGGCGAACCGCAGCAGCGAGCCACGGCGAGTCATCCGTTCGTTCTCGATCATCTTCAACTCCTTCGCATCGGTGAGATCTCGAGCATGACTCCGCAAGCTGTGAATCGGCTAAGAGCGGGCTGTGAGGAAGCTGATGCGAGGAGCGGCCCGACAACCGCTCCTCGCGAGGTGCCGACGTTGATTCAGGCGGCAATTGCGACGCTCGAGACCGCGAAGTTGTTGCCGGCTTCGTTCTGGTCGGGGTTCGCCGAGTCGACCGACGCGACGTTGGTGGTCGTGCCGCTTGCCGTCTCGCGGGCGACGATCGTGATCGTCCGCATCGCGTCGCTCGCCGAGCTGTACGTGAGACTCGAGAGCGAGTCGAGCGGGACCGTGACGAGCGTCTCGCCGCCCGAGCTGCTGACGTCGTAGCCGAGATCCATCTTCGCACCCTCGGCGATGCGCGCGGCGGCGGCGGTGTCGCTCGTCGTGTCGTTCGGGTCGACGACGAGATCGCCGGCGGCGACCGTGCTCGACGTCGACGACGAAGCGTCGACCGAGACGAGCTCGAGCCCGGCGGGGAGCAGGTCGACGAGCTTGACCGAGTCGGCGGTCGCCTCGCCGTAGTTCGTGACCGTCAGCGTGTAGGTGACGAGATCGCCGACCGTGTACGACTTCGCGTCGGCCTTGACCGAGACGCCGAGGTCGGCCGAGTCTCCCGGGTCCGCGAGGGCGGAGCCGGCGACAACCACGGCGAGAGCCGCGCATGCGAGCAGGCAGGCAACGAATCGCCTCATGTGGATCATCTCCTTCCAGTTCGCTGGACGTGCATGACGGAGATGACGATCGCGGTCGTCCCTGGCGGTCACCTCTGAGGCAGCTGTGCATCACCTCTGAACCCGTCCCGCTCAAACTCTTAGAGAGATCACAGTGTTCTTTCAGGCGGCGGGTGTTCACTCGAGATGACCACTCCGTACTGAAAGGAGGAACGGGATGGGAGCACGCGCCCGGACGGCGCTCGCGGTCGTCGCGGCCGCCTGTGTCATCGGTGGCGGAACGGCCGCGTACGCGGCGATCACCGGCTCTTCGACGACAGCGACGACCCCGACGCAGTCGCAGAGCTCGACGACACCGTCGACGGGGACAACGCCCTCGACCACGAACCCCTCGACGGCGCATCACTCCGGCAATTGCCCGAACATGTAGAGCAAGCGACCGGATCGACGACCGCGGTCCCCGCCAGGCGGGCGGGGGCCGCCGGCTCTTAGGCCGCGACTGCGAGCGCCTTGCCGACCCAGGCGACGGCGTGGCCGCTCCAAAGCGTCCAGTCGTGACCGCCGGCGCACAGCCGGAACACCACGGCCGAGAGTCCGGCGTTGCGCAGCTCGGCCGCGAACTCGACGTTCTCCTCGCCGAAGAGCGAGTCGTCGGTGCCGACGTAGAACGCGACGGTGTCGCCTGCCCGCGCGCCCTAGACGCCGATCACGATCGCCTGACGGCCCGACGCCTCGACGGCCGCGGCGAGCTGCTCGATCGAGCGGTACGTCGTCGACGTCGCCGGCACCGTGGAGGAAGTAGATGACCGGAGCCGGCCGAGGAGGCGAGTGAAGCCGCGGCGACGGCGAGGACGAGCGCGGCGAGCCGCGACATCGTCAGGCTGCGACGATCTCGTGGACGGGATGCGGGAACCGGGCGCGCGCCCGGGCTGCGATTTCATGCGCCAGCCAGTGCGACCGGTGCTCCGGCTGCGTGACGACGACGATCTCCTCGGCGGCGAACGTCCGCAGCGCGTCCTCGATCGCAAGCAGCGGGTTCGCGTCGCCGACGCGGCCGGACGCGGCCACGCCCGCCGCCGCGAGTACCTCGAGCGAGCGCTCGAGCCGCTGCGCGGCGGCGCGGCGCGCGCCGTCCTCTGCGGACGACCAGAAGGCGATCCGGCCGTTCAACGCGGGCGCGACGACGAGGACCTCGGCGTCGTGCAGGTCCACGGGCGCGTGGACAGCGTCGCCGGCGACGGTCTCGTTGGCAACGAGCAGCACGCGGCCGCTCACCGGAGGCTCCCTTCGGCCGCCGCCCGCCGCGAACGAACGGGAACGGCCACCCGGGCCGTCGCGGAGAGCATCGCGGCGCTGAGCGCGACGAGCGAGCCTTCGACGAAGAGCGACGACAGGCCCAGCGGCTCCCACCAGTTGCCGATGTCGTCCGCGCTTGCGGGAAGACCGACCGTCCGCGAGTAGACGAACGCGAGGAACGCGGCGAGGGACAGGGCTCCCGCGGCGGCCCAGGCACGCGTGTCGTTGCGGCGGACGAGCGCGCCGGCAGCGAGGAGGGAGCCGGCGATCAGGCCGACGTAGAGCCAGCCCTTGTACGGCGTCGCGACGAACGTGTCGTGCGCGTCGAGGACGTGGATCAGCGCGACGCCGGCCAGGCCGACGACGGCGACGCTGCGGACGATTGCATCGCGGACGATCTCTTCGTTCAACATCTCGGACTCCTTTCTCGGTGACGCCGTTCACTCTGCGGCGCCGACCTGGGAGTCCTCTGTGTTACGACTGTGCGTCCGCGAAGAGCGCGTCGGCTCAGGCGAGCGGCAGCGAGATCCTGAACGTCGACCCGTGTCCCGCCACCGATTCGGCCGACACGGTGCCGCCGTGCGCGTCCGCGACCGCGGCGACGATCGACAGCCCGAGACCGACGCCGCCGCGGGCACGGGAGCGGGAAGCATCGACGCGGTAGAAGCGCTCGAAGACGCGCTCGACGTGCTCCGCGCTCATCCCGGGTCCGCCGTCCTCGACCTCGATCACGGCCGAGCCGTTGTTGCGGCCGAGCCGCACGTGCACCGGCGTCTCGGGCGGCGTGTGCGCACGGACGTTGCTGAGGAGGTTGTCGACGATCTGGCGCAGCCGGTCCCGGTCGCCCAGCACGACCAGCTGCTTCGCGCTGAGGTCGATCGGCCGCCCGGGGTCGACGGCCTGCGCGGTCTCGACCGCCTCGGCGAGGAGCTTGTCGAGCTCGACAGGCTCCTGCGCGAACGGACGGCCTTCGTCGAGCCGCGCGAGCAGCAGAAGGTCGTCCACGAGCACGCTCATCCGCTCCGACTCGCGCGTGATCCCGGTCATCGACCGCGCCAGGTCGCTGGGACGCCGGTCGGCGCCGCGCCTGAAGAGCTCCGCATACGCGCGCACGGCGGCGAGCGGTGTCCGCAGCTCGTGCGATGCGTCGGCGACGAAACGGCGCAGCCGCTGCTCGGAGGCCTTCCGCGCCGACATCTCCGTCTCGATCTGGTGGAGCATCCCGTTCAGCGCGAGCCCGAGCCTTCCGACCTCGGTGCGCTCGTCGGCACGCTCGACGCGGCGGGTGAGGTCGCCGGCGGCGATCGCGGCCGCGGTCTTCTCGATCGCCCGCAGCGGCCTCAGTCCGAGCCGGATTGCCCAGAGCCCGAGCACGGCGAGCGCAGCGAGGACGCCGGCCGTCACGAACAGCTCGATCATCAGCAGCCGGTGGAGCGTGCCGTCGACACCGCTCAGCGAGCTCGCGACGATCACGATCCGGTTGCCGAGATTCGGCTCGATCGACGCGCGCACACGGTAGCGCCCGCCCCCGGAGCGCGCGGGCACGGTCAGGAAGGTGAAGCGGTCGCCGCCGCGGCCGTTCGGCGTCTTCGGGAACGAGATGGTCTTCGGCACGACCGGCGGGATGACCGATTTGCCGTCGGGGAATCCCCGGCCGAGCCGCGTCGTCACGATCGTGCCGTCGGGGTTCCGGATCTGCACGAACGAGATCCCGTCGCCGCCGCCGAACGGCGGCGGGTCGTGGCGCGGGCCCCCGCCCGACTGCTGGTCGTCGAGCATCCGTGCGGCCCCGGCGTGTCCCGCCGTCAGGGACGAATCGACGCGGTTCAAGAGGAACGAGCGCAGCGACGTGTACGTCGCGACGTCGGCGACCGCGAGCCCGATCGCGGAGAGCAGAATGACGCCCAGCACGAGGCGCGCGCGTAGCGACATGCGGCGGAACATCTACGCGGGACCGGCTTCGAGCATGTAGCCGGCCTGCCGCACCGTCTTGATCAGCGGCGGCCCGGCGGTGTCGAGCTTGCGGCGCAGGTAGCTGACGTAGGTCTCGACGACGTTCGCGTTGCCGCCGAAGTCGTAGCGCCACACGTTCTGCAGGATCTGCGCCTTCGAGAGGACGCGGCGCGGGTTGAGCATGAAGAAGCGCAGCAGCGAGAACTCGGTCGCGGTCAGCTCGATCGCGGTCTCGCCGCGAAACACTTCGTGCCGCTTCTCGTCGAGCACGAGATCGGCGAACCTGAGCAGGTCGCCCGGGAGGTCTCCTCCGGTGCGGCGCAGGATCGCCTCGACCCGAGCCACGATCTCCGCGAGGCTGAACGGCTTCGTGACGTAGTCGTCGCCTCCGGCGCGCAGCGCCTCGACCTTGTGCTCGGTGCCGTCGCGCGCGGTGAGGAAGAGCACGGCGCTCTTGAAGCCGCGCGCGCGCAGCCGGCGGCCGACCTCGATGCCCTCGATGTCCGGCAGCATCCAGTCGAGCACGATCAGATCCGGCTCGCGCCGAACGACCGCATCGATCGCGTCACGTCCGCTGTACGCCTCCTCGACGTCGTATCCCTCGTAGCGGAGCGCCGTCGCGACGGCGTCGACGATCGACGGCTCGTCGTCGACGACGAGGACCCGCTGCTCGGGCTGGGCGGGAGACGGGCTGCCGTTGGCTCTCACTGCCTTCCCAGAGAACCACGGCAACCTGTGAATCGTCTGTGAGGGAGCTAAGAAGTCGGTGAGAGAGTGGGCGGCGCGGCGCCGGGCCCCGTGGCCCAGCGACGATTCGGGTCCTTCGCGAGGTCGAAGGTGAGCGTTCCGCCGCCGGCCACGCGCGCGAGCGGGAGCCACGTGCTCGCGTACGGGGAACCGTCGAGCCGAAGTGAGCGCACGTACGGCGTGCGCGCCGAGGCCGCCGGCGCTTCGATCCTCAGCCGGCGCCCGTTCGGCAGCGCGATCGTGGCCCTCGGGAAGAGCGGACTGCCGACGGCGAGGCCGGCCGCGCCGGGGATCGCCGGGTAGAAGCCGAGCGCCGACCAGACGTACCAGGACGAGAGTGCACCGAGGTCGTCGTTCCCGGGCAGGCCGGTTGGATCCGCCGTGAACAGGTTGTTGACGGCTCGCCGGACGACGGCTTGCGTCCGCCACGGAGCAGCGAGCCAGAGGTAGGCCCACGGGGCGCCGAAGCTCGGCTCGTTGCCGAGCCAGGCATACGGCCGCGTGGGACCGGCGTTGAGCTTCGCGAAGAACCTGTCGAGCTTGTGCAGGACACGCGTCCGCGGCCCCATCGCCACGAGCAGCGTGCCGAGGTCGTGCGGCACCATCCACGTGTACTGAGCGGCATTGCCCTCGACGTAGCCGGTCTGCGCGGCTGCGCGCAGGCCGGGGACGAACCCGCCGTCGGCGCGGCGCGGCTCGATCCAGCCGGACGCGGGGTTGAAGAGGCTCTTCCAGCTCTCGGCGCGCTGCGCGAACGTCGCGAAGTCCGTGTCGTCGCCGAGCTCCTGCGCAAGCTGAGCGATCGCAGAGTCGGCGGTCGCATACTCGAGCGTCGTGGCGGCCGTGCCGTTGATCATCCCTTCGCCGTGATCGAACGGCACGTAGCCGCTTGCTGCGTAGAGGTCGAGCCCCGGCCGCTCGACGTAGCCGTCCGGGCCGCTGCTCGGATAGTGGAACGGGCCGACCTGCGGCACGGTCGCTCCGTCCACCATCTCCTGCAACGCCACGCGCGCCTCGAATCGCCGCGCGCCGAAGGCGTACGCGTCGGCGATGATGGCGTCGGAGGGATCGCCGACCATCATCCCGGTCTCGACGGTCGCGAGCAGCCACTTCGAGAGCTGCCCGCTCTCGCGGCCGTCCGCGACGAGCGACTCGATCATGTCACTCGCGCGCGCGGGCACGAGTAACGCGACGAGCGGGATCTCGGTGCGGTAGACGTCCCAGCCGGAGAAGTTGGTGTATCGGACGTAGCCGCGCGCGACACGCACCGTGCCGTCGCGTCCGAGGTACTTCCCGTTCACGTCACTCGCGACGTTCGGGTGCAGGAACGCATGGTAGAGCGCCGTCTCGAAGACTTGCGCCTGCGCCGGCGTCCCGCTGTCGACCTGAATCTTGTTCAGGACCTCGTTCCAGCGAGCGCGCGCCTCAGCGCCGATCTGCTCGAGGCTCCGGCCCCGTTGCTCGGTGCGGAGGTTGAGCAGTGCGTCCGCGACGCTGACGAACGAGACGCCGACCCGGACCTCGACGCGGCGGTCGGCCGCCGTGTCGAAGGTGAGGAACGCACCTGAGTTGCGGTGCCACGTTCCGAACGAGCCGAACGGCCGCGAGAACACAGCCGCGAAATAGAGCGTGTAGGACGGGAACTCGGTGCCGCAGTCGCCGCCGAACGTGCGGGCGACGGTACTTCCGGTCACGCGACTATGCCCGATCACGTGCAGGCGTGTGCGCACCTCGTTCGCGGAGCCGCCGGCGTTGACGAGCACCGTCCCGGTGCGCGCGCCCGCGCCGAAGACGAAGCGTGCGAGGCCGCTGCGCGGCGTAGCGGTCAGCGTCACCGCGATCCCCGATCCGAGCGAGACGTCGTACTCGCCCGGCTTCGCATACTCGTACCGGTGGTCAAACGTCGAGACGGAGCTCCGCGGCGCGGTCGTCGGCATCAGCGGCAGGTCGCCATAGTTCGTGCACCCCGCGCCGCTGAGCCGCGTCAGCGCGAAGCCGCGGATCCGGCGATCCCCGTAGCGGTAGCCGCCCGGCTCACGCTGCGACGTCACGGGACTGAACTGCACCATCCCGAACGGCACAGCCGCCCCGGGAAACGTGTGCCCGTTGCCACCGGTTCCGATCAGTGGATCGACGAGCCGAGCCGGATCGCCGGCTGCGCGAGCCGCGCCGGCGAAGGCAGCCAGAACCACCATGGTGAGGACAACGGTCGTACGCACGAGGCCTGCGGGGACCCTATGAGACGCGCGTCGCGATCAGGCTACGGGATCGTCACGCCCTGCAGCGTCACCGGGGCGTGCAGCGTGTAGTCCAGCTCGTTCGCCTGGGAGACGCCCGCCGGGGTGAGGACGTCCAGCGTCTTCGGGACGCCGTTCGGATCGAACGTGCAGTGCGGATCGGCGCTCGCCGCGGCGCAGACGCCGAACTGGTAGGGCTGCGGCGTCGGGGCGAAGCCCCTCGCCTGGTCGGGGCTGAAGCCGTCCTGGCCGGTCAGCACAACCGTGAACGCCCAGCCCGGGCCGGGGCTGCCGAGCGCGGACTTCGGAACGCTGAACGTGATGAAGCGCGAGATCGAGTTCGCCTTGATCGCCACTGTGCCCACCGTCGTGCCGTTCGCGTCGACGAACCGCTGGCCGAAGCCCTGCACCTCGACGAGGCGGTTCCACGCGTACGCGGTCGCGATCCGATAGTTGCGCTGCGGGAACGACGCGGCGGTCGACGTCGCGGAGGCGGCCGGGTCGTGGACGTACACGTCGACGAGCTGCGCGCCCAGCGGACTGCCGAACGTCGGCGAGAGGTCGCGCGTCTGCAGCCGGAAGACGACGTTCGTGCCGTCGTCGAACACCTGGAAGCGCTGGATGTCGAACGCGCCCGCATGGAAGTCGCTCGCCGTCGGATACGCGTAGTTCCCCGGGCCGTTGTCGTCGTTGGAAGGATCCGAGACGTCGAGCAGGAGCGTGCCGGTCACGACGTCCGACACGACCGTGCGCGTGACGTGCGCAGTGCCGCCGGACGGGCTGACCGCGACTACGTTCAGCACGGTCGTCCCGCCGGTCACCGGCACGTCGACCGACCACGAGCGGCCCGCAGCGACGACCGTCGACACGACCGTCGTCGCCGAGTTCGCGTCGGTGTTCGTCGCGGCGACGTACACGGTGTTCCCGTGCTTCGAGGTGCCGGACACGGTCACCGGCGAGGAGTCCACCGACGACAGGTCGGCCGGCGCCGTGACCGCGAGAGCCGTCGTGCCTTGGACCTGCGCGACGTAGCGGTCGTAGGTGGCCCGCGGCCGGTCGACGAGGGCGCCGTCGTGGACGTCACGCGCGAGACGGACATACGACGCGGCCGACCACGTGAGCGGCGCGGCCGATCCCGCCGGGCCGCCGTTCGAGAAGCCGATCGACGCGACCGTCGGATCGGTGCCCCAGGGTGAGGCGGCGAGCGCCGGCCCCTCCCAGTTCTGCTCCGGGATGAGGCCGACCCCCGACCCCATCCGCGCCATCGCGCCGAGCAACGACGTGGCTCCGGCCGCGTCACGGCTGAGCAGTGCATGCTCGCCGCGCTCCGCGGTGAGCGCCGGCCATAGGTGTCCCGTGCCCTGGCCGCTCGGCGCCCACGGCCGGCCGTCGGCGGCGCGGTCGCCGTACCCGTCGCCGTTGTAGCGGTGCCAGCCCGGGCCGTTCGCCGTGTCGCTACGGATCGTCGCGTCCACGACCGGTAGCGACTGCAGGACGTCCGGATCCGACGCGGGCAGCTCGCCGAGCCGCACGAACTCGAGGAACCCCGCGTCGACGACGGCGCGCTGGTCGAGCGTCGGGCCGCCGTTGCCCAGGTTGTACGAAATCGCCGCGTTCGGATCGCCGGTCTTCGACAGGCGGATGAAGTACGGATGTGTGGACAGCGGCCCGTTCGTCGTCACGGTCCAGCCCTTGATCGATCGCTGCCAGTCGTCGGCGACGCCGCGCCAGACCGCGGCCGATGCTTGGTCGCCGTTGACGTCGGCGATGTGTGCCGCGGCGATCAGGCCCGCCATCTCGGCCGCGATCGTCGACGGCGAGTAACCGCCCTGCTCCTCCCACCGCTCGACGCCGAATGCCGGACCGTGCGACGCGACGAAGTTCGCCGCCGGGCGGATGTGGTCGGTATAGAGCGCGGCGTCGGTCATCCCCAGCTCGTCGGCCATGAGGATCGGGTACGCGGCCTCGTCGAGCTGCGTCCCGAACGAGTCGGGCGCGGTCTTCCCGTTCACGAGACTGTTGCGCGGCATCGAGCCGTCCGCGAGCTGCTGCCGCTCGAACAGGAAGCGCACCGCGTCGCGCGCCGTCGCGAGGTCGCCGCCGGCGACGAGGCCTGTCCACGCTTCGTAGAGGTCGCGGGCGAAGACCTCGCGGTAGGAGCCGAAGTAGGTGTTGGCGGGATCGCCGGCGGAGACGGCCTGGCCCCACGGCGACGCGAGACTCGCGACGATCGCGCCCGGGAAGGTCTTGTCCTCCGACGCCTTGATCACGTTCGCGCTGACGTAATAGGGCTCGGCCGGCTGATCGTCCGGAGGCGGCACGAGCGTGCGGTCGTAATCGGCCCACCCGCGGAGGTAGCTGCTCTGCAGCTTGTCGAACCTCGTCCGGAGCGATCCCTCGGCCGCGCCGACGGCCTCTCCCTGCGAGGCGCCGAAGCCGAGCGCAAGCGTCACCGTCCCATCGCCGCGAAGGTCGACCTTCGCCGTCTGCACGACGTTGCCGCCGGCGGCGTCCGTGGTCAGGGCCGTCAGCGCGTGTGCGGCGTCGAGCTGCACGAGACCGTCGCTGGCCGCGCCGGCGAAACCGCTCTCCGTCTGCGAGAAAGGCCCGTCCAGCGTAACGGCGACCGGTTGCGCGTAGTCCCGGTTCGCGGCACTCGTCGCCGTCACGGGGTCGAAGGCGACGAGGACGCGGTGCCCGGTCGATGTGTCGACCGTCGCGCTGTCGGCGCCGCCGTTGTCCGCGCCGCCGCCGCCGTTCCCGTTCACGGTCGAGTCGAAGCGGACGTAGAGGGCGAGCGGCCTGCCGCTGCGCAGGCTCTGGAGGCTGACCCGCATCACGACGGCGTTCCGGTCCGGGTCGGTCACGTAGTCGGTGACGATCCCGTAGCGGCCACTCGTCGCCGTCGCAGTCACCCGGCACGCCATCCCTCCCGGGTCGAGCGCCGCGACCGAATACGTCATGTCCCGCGACTGCAGGTCGGTGAACGTGGCACCGTCGGTGACGACGTACTGCAGCGTTTCGACGTTGGTGTTGTCGGCGGTCGGGTAGTAAACGTCGCTGAGGACACCGCCTGCGACCGTGTACCAGACCTTCGAGGTCGTGTTGCGCGCGGTGCCGAGACAATCCTTCCGCGCCAGGTCGAAGTGCGAGAGCGCACCGGGTCCGTCCGCAGCCGACGCCGACGTTCGGGCGGATGCACCCGCAGCGCTGACGGTGACGACCAAGGACACGACGGCGATCCAGAGGAGGATCCGTGCCACACGCCGACGCTACAGCAAGATCGAGCTACGAGTCCAGGCGGAACCGGCCGAGCTTCTCCGTGAAACGCGCGTTGGCGAGCACCTCAGGATTGGCCAGATCATCAGGCACGCGACCCGCGGCTGCTGCGAGCAGGGAGCGGCACGCACCCTCGACGCAACCCCGGATCAGCTGGTCGGTGTAACCGAGCGAGTGCGGCGCGCCGACGACGTTCGGCAGCTCGAGTAGCGGCGCATCGGCAGGCAGCGGCTCCGGATCGACGACGTCGAGGCCTGCGCCGGCGAGGCGGCCGTCGCGCAGCGCCCCGACGAGCGCCGCTTGATCGACGATCGCTCCGCGGGAGATGTTGACGAGGAAGGCCGTCGGCTTCATCAGCGCCAGCCGGCGAGCGTCGAGGAGGCCGCGCGTCACGTCGGTTAGCGGGCAGGCGACGACGACGACGTCCGCCTCCGCCAGCAGCGTCTCCAGCGGCACGTACGACACGCCTTCGTCGGCGACCGGCGTGCGCTGCGTGACGAGCACCCGCATCTCCCACGGCTCGAGCAGTCGCACGACCTCGTGGCCGATGCGGCCGTAGCCGATCACGCCGAGCGTCCGTCCCGTCAGCCCGAAGCCCGTCGGCTCGAAGCGAGCCGAGCCCCAGTCGCCGTCGTGCAGCGCCCGGTCCCGCTCGCGCAGTCGGTGCGCCGCAGCGAGCACGAGAGTGACGGCAGCCGAGGCCATCGGACGCGTGACGCCCTGCGGAGTGATCGTGACGGCGATGCCACGCCGCGTGCACGCCTCGACGTCGACGAAGTCGAGGCCGACCCCGTGACGCGCGAGGACGACGAGCCGGTCGACGCCGTCGAGGCTCTCCGCCGTCACCGGTGTCGAGAAGTGGTAGAGCCCGTCGAGGTCCGCCAGGAGGTCCGGCGTCAGCGGCCGCGGGTTCCCGGCGAGGAACGCCCATTCGACGCCGTTGACCTCGAGCGCAGACAGGTCGGGCGTGAACGCGAACGAGCCGTCGGGCCGGCGGACGTCGCGGGTGACGCCGATCCGGAACGGCCCTTGCTGGTCGGGGTGCATACCGTATGATCGATTTTCTCAGACGATCGGAGGTGGAGCCAGATGACCGCTCGCGAGATTGTCGGAGAGCTGCCCGTCGGCGGAACCGAGCCGCTCATCTCGAGTGCGGTCCGGTGGGGCGATCTGCTGTTCCTCTCCGGTCGCGCCCCCATCGACACGACGACGATGAAGGTCGTCTCGACGGACTTCACAGAGCAGGGGCGGAACGTCCTTGACCAGATCATGGCCTCGCTCGCAGAGGCCGGCTCGGGGCCGGAGCACGTACTGCGCGTGCAGTGCTACCTGCTCAACGCCGACGACTTCGGCGCCTGGAATGAGCTCTGGGCCGAGTACTTCGCCGCGCCGCGGCCCGTCCGGACGACGATCGTCACCGGCTTCACCATCCCCGGAATGCTGATCGAGGTCGAGGCGACCGCGGGCATCCCGGGATGAAGGTCACGGTCGTCGGCGCCGGAATCGCCGGCCTCTGCTGCGCGTACTACCTGCGCAAGCGCGACGTCGAGGTGACGATTCTCGACAGCGCGCACGTCGGCGCGCGCTCCGCGTCGTCGTGGGGCAATGGCGGCTGGATCGCGCCGGCCCAGGCAGGCCCGCTGCCCGAGGCCGGCCTGACGGTCTACGGCCTCCGCGCCCTCGTCCGCGCGGATTCGGCGCTCTACTTCCGGCCGAGCTACCTGCCGCACCTGACCCCCTGGCTGCTGCGCTTCTGGACGTACTGCAACCAGCGCGACTACGACTCGGGCACCGCGGCGCTCGCCGCGCTCGGCAAGCGCTCCTTCCAGCTCGTCGACGAGATGGTCGACGACGGGGTCGAGTTCGACCTCTGGAAGCTCGGCATGGTGTGCGCGACGTCCAAGCCCGAGGAGGCGCGCAAGGTGCTGCGCAGCCTGGAAGGGATGCGCAAGCACGGCTACGACCTGCCGGACGACATCCTCGGCGAGGACGAGATCAAGGCGATCGAGCCGTCGCTCAACGACCGCGTGAAGGCGGGCTTCCACCTGGAGGGACAGTGGAACGTGAAGGCCGACACGATGACCGTCGGACTCGGGTCGAAGCTCCGCGAGATGGGCGTCGAGATCGTCGAGGAGGCGGAGGTCACCGGCTTCGACCGGACCGACGGCGCAGTCCGCGCCGCCCACACGACGAAGGGCGACGTGACGGCCGACGCCTTCGTGCTCGCCGCCGGGTCGTGGACGGCGCCGCTCGCGCGCAAGCTCGGCGTCAGCATCCCGATGGAGCCGGGCAAGGGCTACTCGTTCCTGCTGCGCCCCAAGGTGATGCCGCGGCACGGCATCCTGTTCGCCGACATCCACGCGGGCGTGACGCCGCTCGGCGACCGCATCCGCATCGGCGGGACGATGGAGTTCTCGGGCTACGACCTGTCGATCGACGAACGGCGGATCTCCAACCTGTTCCGCCTCGCGAGCGACTACGTCGAGCTCGAGACGCCCGACTACGAGGAGCCGTGGGCCGGGCTCCGCCCGATGACGGTTGACGGGCTCCCCGTCCTCGACTGGGCGGGCCCGTACCGGAACACCTACGTCGCCACCGGCTACTCGATGCTCGGCATGACGCTCTCCGAGCCGGGAGGAGAGGCCCTGGCGGAGATGATCACGACCGGCCGGCGGCCCGAGCTCTTCGAGCCGTTCCGGATCGACCGCTTTCCGCGGCTGATCGCCCGGCGACCGGCGCGGTAGGAGCAATGCCTGGCGGCCCGCCGCCGAGTTTGAGAGACTTTGGCCATAGCACCATATTCTGTATGACAGCCTGCGACTGAAAGGGAGGCTGGGCAGATGTCTGAGTCCATTGCGGGCCCCGCAACGGCCCGCGAGGAGACGATTCTCGCGCAGCGCACGCGGCTGGAGCCTGGTGTTCTCGGACTTCCCGCGGTGATCATGCAGGGCGTCGCGCTGATCGCTCCCGCGATCGCGGCGCTCTTCTTCGTGCCGTTCGTCGTCTCGCTGGCGGGCCAGAACGCGCCGCTCGCGTATCCGATCGGATTCGCGATCACGGCGGCGCTCGGCTGGGTGCTCGTCCAGTTCGCCCGCAAGATGCCGTCGGCGGGCGGCTACTTCACGTACAACAGCCGCGCCCTCCATCCCTGGGCCGGCTGGCTGTCGACGTGGGCGTTCACGTTCTACGTTCCGCTGGTCGGCGGCCCCGTCACCGCCTACTTCGGCTTCATCCTCCACGGCGTCCTGAAGGACCGGTACGGCTGGAACGTCCCCTGGTGGATCGCGCCGATCGTGATGCTGCCGCTGATCTCGGCGATCGCGTACCGCGGCATCAAGGTCTCGCAGGAGGTGCTCGTCTTCTTCGGAGTCGTCGAGTTCCTGATCGTCCTCGCGCTCGGCATCAACGGGCTCGTCGACCCGGGCCCCGGCGGGTTCAGCTTCTCGCCGTTCAACCCGAGTCACATCGGCTCGGGCGGGATCACGTGGAGCGGGTTCGGCCTCGCCGCGATCTTCGCCGTCCAGGCCTACACCGGGTGGGACGGCGCGGCGCCTCTGGCGGAAGAGACCGCCGACCCGAAGCGGAACGTCCCGAGGGCCGTGATGTGGTCGATCGTGATCCTCGGACTCTTCCTGGTCATCGTCAACTGGGGCGTCATCGTGGGCTGGGGCATCAACGACATCGCGAAGCTCCCGTCGTCGTCGGTGCTTCCCGGTCTCGTGCTCTCCGAGCGGTTCTGGGGCGGCGCGTGGTGGATTCTGCTGATCGCGTTCTTCAGCTCGGTGATGGCCGTCTCGCTCGCGTGCAACAACGTCTCGACACGCATGTGGTACAAGTCCGGCGAGATCGGCGCGTTCCCGAGGCCCTTCGGCCACGTGCACGGGCGGTTCCGGACGCCGGACGTCGCGATCGCCTTCCAGTTCCTGGTGAACATCTTCTCGGGACTGATCCTCGGCTTCGCTTTCGGCGCCGACCTGATCTTCTTCTTCCTGACCGGGCTGACGCTCGTGCTCGGCGTGATCTTCACGTACACGCTCGCGAACGTCGGGGTCTACTTCTACTACCGGCGGGAGTACCCGGACGAGTTCAACTGGTTCTCGCACTTCCTCGTGCCGCTCGCCGCGACCGCGGCGCTCGCCTACCTGCTCTACAAGTCGTTCTCGCCGTTCCCCGCGTCGCCGTACAAGTACTCGCCCCTGATCGTCGGACTCTGGATCATCGGCGGCGTCGTGATCCTCGCGATCACGAGGGCGCGCGGTCGCGAAGGGTGGCTGATGAAAGCCGGAGAGGCGGTGGCCGACATCGAGGAGGAGGCCGATCGGGAGGCGCTTCCGGTGCCCGGAGTGTGAGCGTGGCGAACGGACGCCTCGAGGGCAAACGCGCAATCGTCAGCGGCGCGGGCGCAGGAATGGGCCGCGCCGCTGCGCTCCGGTTCGCGGCGGAGGGCGCGCGCGTCGGCCTGCTCGACGTCGACGAGCCGGCGGCCCGCGCAGTCGCAGACGAGATCCAGGCCGGCGGCGGAGAGGCGCTCGTGCTCCCCGCCGATGTGTCGAAGGAACAGGACGTGGAGGCGGCCGTCGGGCGCGCGGTCGACGCCTGGGGCGGGCTCGACGTCGTCGTCGCCAACGCCGGCGTCGAGCTGGCCGGCGAGGACGACCGGGCCGACCGGCTGGAGCTCGCGGTGTGGCAGCGGACGATGGACATCAACCTCACCGGCATCTTCCTCACATGCAAGCACGGCATCCGCGCGCTGCTCGGCTCGGGCGGTGGCTCGGTCGTCTGCACGTGCTCACCGACCGGTCTCTACGGCTGCGCGCCGGGCTTCGACGCCTACTCGACGAGCAAGGCGGGAGTGTATGGACTCGTGCGCGTGATGGCGGCCGACTATGCAAGCGAGGGGATCCGCGTCAACGGCGTCGTCCCCGGCTACACGCGGACGCCGATGACGGAATGGGTGACGCCCGAGGAGCACGAAGCACTCATCGCCACGATCCCGCTCGGCCGCCAGGGCGATCCCGAGGACGTCGCCTCGGTGATGCTCTTCCTCGTGTCAGACGAGGCGGCGTACGTGACCGGAGCCGTCTGGGCCGCCGACGGCGGGATGACGGCGATCTGATGCGGTTCGCCGGCAAGTCGGCGCTCGTCACGGGCGGGGCGCAGGGGATGGGCCGCGCCATCGCCGAGCGGCTCGTCGAGGAGGGCGCCTCGGTCGTCGTCTTCGACATCGACGAGAACCTGGCGAAGCAGACGGCGGAGGAGATCAGCGGCGTCGCGGTCGGCGGCGACGTGTCGCGCCGCGAGGACGTGCGGAAAGCCGTCGCCGCGTGCGTCGAGCAGTTCGGCGGTATCGACGTGCTCGTCGCGCAGGCGGGGATCGGCGACCTGCAGCCGCTGCTCGAGATCGACGACGCAGCCTGGGACAGGATGCTCGGCGTCAACCTCACGGGCGTCTTCTACTCGGTGCAGGAAGCTGCGCGCGAGATGGCCGGGCGCGGCGGCGGTGCGATCGTCGTCACCGCGTCGACGAACGCGTTCTACGTCGAGCAGAACACGTCGCACTACAGCGCGACAAAGGGCGGTGTGTGGACGTTCGTGCGGAACGCGGCCCTCGACCTTGGGCAGTACGGGATCCGCGTCAACAGCGTGCTCCCGGGGATCATCGACACGCGCCTCTCGGCCCCGCTCGTCCACGACCCCGTCGCGGGGCCGGAGTACCTCAAGCGCGTGCCGCTGCGACGCTTCGGCCAACCGGTGGAGATCGCGAACGCCGTGCTGTTTCTCGCCTCGGACGAGGCCTCGTACGTCACCGGTGAGGATCTGATCGTCGACGGCGGCGCGACGCTCGGCGTCGTGCTCGAGATCCCCGACGGCTCGATTCCCGGCATCGAACGGTAGTGCCCCGCGTCGCGATCGTCACCGGCGGCGGAACCGGCATCGGCGCGGCGGCGGCGAGGCTGCTGGCGGCGAACGGTCTCGGCGTCGTGGTCGTCGGGCGCCGCCGGGAGCCGCTCGACGGCGTCTGCGCAGAGCTCGGCCACGCGGCCGTGGCGGTCGCCGCCGACCTCGGCGAGCCGGCGGCGCCGGGCTTCGTCGTCGAGCAGGCGCTCGCCGCGTTCGGCCGCGTCGACGTCGTCGTAAACAATGCCGCGGTGATCCGGAACGGCCCGCTCGACAGCTTCACGCGGGACGAGTTCGATCGCCACTACGCGGTCAACGTCGCCGGCCCATTCTTCCTCGTCGCGGCTGCGCTGCCGTCGCTCCGCGCCTCGGAGGACGCGGCCGTGGTGAACGTCAGCTCGTCGGTCGGGTCGATGGTGAAGCCGGGGTCGATGCTGTACGGCTCCTCGAAGGCGGCGCTCGAGTACCTGACGCGCGCGTGGGCCTACGAGCTGGCCGAGGACGGCATCCGCGTCAACTGCATCGCTCCGGGGCCCGTCGACACGCCGATCCACGCGACGTACTCCGACGATCTCGAGGCGACGCACGCCGACCTCGCACGCAGGATCCCACTACAGCGGATGGGGAATGTCGACGACCTCGCCGCGTGGGTGTGGTTCCTCGTCGCGCCGGAGTCGCGCTGGACGACGGGCAATGTGATCCACGTCGACGGCGGCCAGGTTCTCGGGCTGCCCGCGAGCGCAGGCGGATGAGAGGATCTTCGGGTGCCGTTCGCGGATGATCTCCAGCGGCCCGAGGGTCCAGTCGCGCTGCCGGACGGGAGCATCGCGCTCGTCGAAGGCGGCCGTGGCTGCGTGAGCGAGATCGGCCCAGGTGGCGAGTCGCGGCGCACGGTCGCGGTCACGGGCGAGCCGAACGGCCTAGCCGTCGACCGCGACGGAGTCTTCTGGGTCGCCGACACTCGTCCGCCGGCCCTCATCCGTCTCGAGCCGGACGGCCGCTTCGAGCGCGTGCTCACGTCGTCCGGCGAGGAGCCGTTCGTGTACCCGAACGATCTCTGCTTCGGGCCGGACGGCATGCTCTACATGACGGAGTCGGGAATCTCCGACGACGACCTCGCGCCCGGCGGCGCCTTCCGCGACGACTGGAGAACCGTCGCGATCGACGGACGCGTGTACCGCATCGATCCGCGGTCGCTGGAGATCGAGCCGCTCACCGGCGGCATCCGCTACGCGAACGGCCTCGCGTTCGGCCCCGACAATGCGCTGTACGTCGCCGAGACGCTCAGCGGTGCGATCCTCCGGTACGAGTGGGAGGACGGCTCGCTCGGCCCGGCGTCGGTGTTCGGCAACGTCAACGATCCCGCCAAGCCGGACGACTTCCGCGGGCCGGACGGGATGGCCTTCGACGTCGACGGAAACCTCTACGTCGCCGTCTTCGGGCAGGGCGACGTGACGGTGCTCGACCCCCAAGGAGAGGTCATGCGGCGGATCGAGACGCCGGGCAAGCAGACGACCAACGTCTGCTTCGGGTTCGGCGACTCCGAGGACATCTACGTCACCGAGTACGAGCGCGGTCATCTCGAACGCTTCGACGCCGGCGCCAGAGGCCTGCCACTGTGGACCTGACGCCGTACGAGCGGCTACACGGCCGGGACACGCCGCCGGTCGAGCGTAAGGCGTTGACCGCCGGCCCGCTCGCGGCCGAGCTCGAGGCCCCGGATCTCCGCTACGTCGCCGCCGGCGACCTGGAGCTCCTGCGCCGTCTCTTCGTGGCCGTGCGCGACCGGAACTGGGGCACGGTCCCGCCGACGCTCTCGAACGTCGAGCTCGTCGAAGCCGACGGCGGATTTGCGTTCCGGTACGACGCGCACTACGTCGATGCCGCGCTCGGGATCGACTTCTCCACGCACGGCGAGATCGCCGGAGCCTCCGACGGCACGCTCACCTGCACGCTCGACGGCGAGGCGAACGTCGCCTTCGACTACAACCGCATCGGCTGGTGCGTCCTCCACCCCGCCGAGGTCGCCGGCCGGCCCTACCGCGCACGTTCGGGCGGCGAATGGTCGAGCGGCGTCCTGCCGACGACGATCGGGCCGCAGTCGATCGTGGACGGCCTGCCGGCGCCATTGTTCCCCTCGTTCACGGAGCTCGAGGTCGACCTCGGCGGCGGGCGGACGGTCCGCTTCGAGTTCGAAGGCGACGAGTTCGAGACGGAGGATCAACGGAACTGGACCGACGCGTCGTTCAAGACGTACTCGACGCCTCTCTCACTCGGCTTTCCGCACCGCGCGGAGAAGGGACAGCGTTTGCGACAGGTCGTTCGCATGAACGTCACCGGCGCGGCGGCCGCTCCGCGACGTGCGGACGATCAGGTGACGATCGAGCTCGGCGAGGTGGTCGGGCGATTGCCGCCGATCGGGCTCGGAGCGTCGAGTCTCGAGCGTCCGTTGTCCGAGCGGGAGACGCAGCACCTCTCGCAGCTGCGCCCGGCCCACGTGCGCGTCGATCTCGATCTGGCGGGCGACGGCTGGCACGAGACGCTCGCGCGCGAGGCGGGCACGGCGCGCGCGATCGGCGCGGCGCTCGAGCTCGCCGTGTTCGACGGCGACGGCCTCGACGCGCTGGCGCCGGCGATCGAGTCGGCAGCGATCCCCGTCGCCCGCGTGCTCGCGTTCGCGCACGGCGAGCCGACGACCTCGAGCGCCGTGGTCGAGCGCGTGCAGGCAGCTCTCGAAGACACCCCCGTCTTCGGCGGCAGCAACATCCTGTTCACCGAGCTGAACCGCCACCGGCCGGAGCTCGGCGCACCGGACGGGATCGCGTGGCCGCTGAACGCGACCGTCCACGCCTCGGACGACACCTCGGTGCTCGAGACCGCGGCGACGCACGGGGAGACCGTCCGCTCCGCGCGGGCGTTCTGCGGCGACCTTCCCCTCGCCGTGACGCCGATCACGTTCAACCAGCGCTTCAACCCCGTGGCGACGGGGCCAGAGCCCGCGCCGGGACGGGGCGAGCTGCCGAGCCAGGTCGACCCGCGCCAGCCATCGTTGCTCGGCGCCACCTGGATGCTCGCGAGCGCGAAGCACCTCGCGGAAGCGGGCGCCGCCTCGCTGACGTACTTCGAGACGGTCGGCTGGCGCGGTGTCGTCGAGGCCGATGAAGGAAGTCCCGTGCCCGAGCGCTTCCGCTCGCTGCCCGGCACACCGTTTCCGCTCTTCCACGTGCTCGCCGATCTCTGCGAGCTCCGCGACGCCGAGGTCGTCGCCGCGCAGTCGAGCGAACCGCGCGCCGTTGAGGCGCTCGCACTCCGTACGAGCGACCGGACGACGCTGCTCGTGGCCAATCTCTCGCCCGCGCCGCGCAGCTGCCGGATCGCCGGCCTGCCGGCAGGCAGCGTCGCCGTGCGGCGGCTCGACGAGGAGTCGTTCCCGGAGCCGGCCGCCGAATCTCTGGACGGCGCCGATCACGTCGACCTCGCTCCGTTCGCCTACCTGAGGATCGACGTCTCGCAGTGACGACCGCCGCTTTCGACTCGGAGGCGATCCGGGCGCTCGCCCCGTCCTCGCTCTTCTCGCTCGAGGGTCGGGTCGCCATCGTGACCGGGGCCGCGGGCGGCATCGGCCGCTGGCTCGCCGCCGGTCTCGGCGCGGCCGGCGCCTCGGTGGTGGCGACCGATGTCGACGAGGCCGGTCTCGCCGACCTCGAGTCCACGCTCGCCGCCGCGTCGATCGACGCAGCCGGAGTCGTCGCCGATCTCGCGGACGAGGATGCCGCCGACCGCATCGTCGACGCCGCACTGGAACGCTTCGGCGCCGTCCACGTCGTCATCAACAACGCCGCCGTCAACCGGCGCATGCCGATCGCGGAGATGGACCCGGCCACCTGGGAGTGGATCATGCGCGTGAACCTGCGGCTGCCGTATTTCCTCTCCCAGCGGGCGGCGCGCGCGATGATCGAGCGGCGTGAGGGCGGCTCGATCGTGTCGATCAGCTCGCTCAACGTCGAGTACGCGCTCGAGCACGTCTCCGTCTACGGCCTCGCGAAGGCGGGCCTCAGCCAGCTGACCCGTCACATGGCGCTCGAGTGGGCCGAGCACGGCATCCGCGCGAACGCGATCGCGCCGGGATTCATGGACACGCCGCTCGCGGCGCCGATCTGGGCTGACTCCGACGTCAACAGGTGGATCCTCAACCGCGTTCCGCTCGAGCGTCCGGGCCAGCCGGCCGAGCTCGTGGGCACGTGCCTGCTGCTGGCCTCCGACGCCGGCTCGTTCCTGACCGGCCAGACGCTCTTCGTCGACGGCGGCGCCCGCGCGGGCGGCCGCTGGTTCCACCCCGACCGCTGAAGGAAGGAGAACGATGAGAATCGCCGTCGTCGGTGCCGGAGCGATGGGCTCGATCTTCGGGGCGCGCTTCGCAGGTGCAGGGCACGACGTCGTGCTCGTCGACGTCGCCCGGCCGCTGGTCGACACGATCAACGAGTCGGGCGTCACGGTCGTGCGCGGGGAGGAGTCGACGAATACGCGCGTTCCGGCGACGACCGATCCGTCGGAGGTCGGCCCCGTCGACGCCGTCGTCTTCTGCGTCAAGTGCTACCACACCGCTTCCGCGACCGAGCTCGCGCGTCCGCTCGTCGGGCCCGACACGATCGTCGCGTCCCTCCAGAACGGGTGGGGCAACGGCGACGTCCTCGCCGCGGCGTTCCCGCCCGAGCAGGTGGTGGTCGGCGTCACCTACAACAGCGGCCTCGTCGTCGAGCCGGGCAAGGTCGTCCACCCCGCCGACCAGCCGACGCTCGTCGGCGCGTTCGCCGACGGCGGGGACGACCGGCCGGCGCGGCTCGCCGAGGCACTGCAGAGCAGCGGCCTCGACGCGACCGTCGCGTCCCCGGTGCGGCCGGAGATCTGGAAGAAGCTGATCCTCAACGCCGCCACGCTGCCGACCGCGGCCCTCACGGGGATGAACGCAGGTGCGTTGACAGCGCACGAGTCCATGCACGAGCTCGTGTCCGAGACGGCGCGCGAGGCGACGGCCGTCGCCCAAGCGCTCGGCTACGACATCGACCCGCAGGAGCGCGTCGAGTACATCCACGCGCTGCTCGAGAAGGCGGGACCGGCGCGAGGATCGATGCTGCAGGACTTCGAGGCGGGCAGGCGCACCGAGATCGACGTCATCAACGGCGCCGTCGTCAGCGCCGCTGACGAGCACGGCGTCGACGTGCCGCTCAACCGCTCGTACGTCGCGCTCGTGAAGGGCTGGGAGACGATGCGAGGTCTCTCATGAGCACGCGGCTCACCTATTTCGGGGCGGCGGGTTACGAGATCGTCGGCCCGACTCATCGCATCCTCATCGACCCGTTTCTCTCGCAGAACCCCAGGGCGCCCTGCTCGGCGGACGACCTCGAAGCTCCCGACGTGCTGCTCGTCAGCCATGCTGCGTTCGACCACTACGGCGACAGCGCCGCGATCGCGAAGCGGACGGGCGCGCCGGTGGTGTGCGACGCGGCGGTGCGCGCGATGCTGATCGACGAGGGCGTCTCGCCCGACCAGGTGTCGGCGACGACGTGGGGCATCGTCGTCGAGGCCGCCGGACTGACGATCCGCCCCGTCGAGTGCCACCACTGGTCGTCGGGGATGCTCTCGGACGGAACCAGGGTCGTCGGCAATCCCATCGCGTTCCTCTTCGAGACGGAGCCCGGCGTGCGCATCTACCACTACGGCGACACGTGCGTCTTCGACATGCGCCTGATCGGGGAGCTCTACCGCCCCACCGTCGGACTGCTCGGTTGCACGCTGCCGAAGGAGCTCTCCCACATGATTCCCGGCCCGGCCACGTTCCTGACCGGAGAGATGGACGCAGACGAGGCGGCGCGGACGGCGGAGATGCTCGGTCTCGAGCTGGCGGTCGCGTGTCACTACCTCGCGCCGGACGAGGAGGTCGAGCGGTTCGTGCGGCTCGTGCCGGAGTACGACACGACCGGGCGCCGGCAGGTCGTCGCGCCGCTCGTCGGCCAGACGCTCGTCGTCGAGCCCGGCGGTGCCCACACGATCGAGGAAACATGAGGCTCGTCACCTACATCGCGGGAGAGCGCCGCGGCGTCGGCGTGCGACGCGACGGCGCGATCCTCGACACCGGCTACCCGGACATGCACGCGCTGATCGCCGACGGCCCGGCCGGCCTCGAGCGTGCCGCGGCGGCGACGGAGGAAGTCGCGGGCGCGACGCTCCTTGCGCCGATCCGTCCCGGCAAGACGCTGTGCTCGGGCGTCAACTACGCGAGCCACGCGGAGGAGAACCCGGGCGCGACGATGCCGACGGAGCCGTTCTTCTTCTCGAAGCTGCCGAGCGCGGTGATCGGGCCGGGTGCGCCGATCGTGATCCCGCGAGAGAGCACGCTCGCCGACTACGAGGTCGAGCTGGCGATGGTGATCGGCACCGGCGGCCGCCGGATCCGGGAGCAGGACGCGCTCGACCACATCTTCGGCTGGACGGTCTTCGACGACGTGTCGGCGCGCGACATCCAGTTCAAGGACATGCAGATCACGCTCGGCAAGAATCCCGACACGTTCTCGCCGCTCGGGCCCGAGATCGTCACCGCCGACGAGCTCGGCGACTGGTCGACGCTGCGCGTCTCCTCCCGCCTCAACGGCCAGGTGATGCAGGACGCACCGACCTCCGAGATGCTGTTCTCGCCCGCGCGGCTGATCGCGTTCCTCACCGAATTGATCACCCTCGAGCCGGGCGACGTCGTCACCACCGGCTCGCCGGCGGGCGTCGGCTGCTTCCGCGATCCGCCGGTCTACCTCCAGCCCGGCGACGAGATCACCGTCTCCGTCGACCGCATCGGCGACCTGACGAATCCGGTCGAGGCCGGCTGGTGAGCCGCGGCGTCGTCGTCCGGCTGCGCGAGTCCGAGCCGATCGAGCTCGCTCCTGGCGTGATGATGCGGCCGCTCTTCGGCGACGGGGCGATGTTGAACCTGCTGGAGTTCGAGCCCGGCGCCGAAGTCGGCACGCACGCGCACCCGCACGAGCAGCTCGGCCACGTCCTCGAGGGGGAGCTCGCGCTCACGATCGACGGCGTCGAGCACCTGCTCGGCCCGGGGGACGCGTACCAGATCCCCGGCGGTGTCGAGCACTCGGCGCGGTCGGCCGAACGGTCTCTCGTCATGGACGTCTTCCAGCCGGTGCGCGAGGACTACCGGAACCGTTGAGGGAGAACCCGGTCAGGCGACGGCTCGATGCCGGCGAGGTGGTGCTCGGCACGATGGTGACGGAGTTCGCGACGCCGGCGATCGCGCGCCTGACGGCCGCGGCGGGCGCAGAGTTCACGCTCTTCGACCTCGAGCACTCGGGCTACGGGATCGAGCGGATGCGCAACGTGCTCGCGGCCGCGCGCGGCGCCGACACCGTTCCGTTCCTGCGCGTCCCCGACGCTGCCTACGACCTGATCGCGCGCGGGCTCGACCTGGGTGCGATGGGGGTGATGGTGCCCGCTGTCGAGAGCGTCGAGGAAGCAGGGCTCGTCGTCGAGTCCGCCCGCTTCCCGCCGGTCGGACGGCGCGGGCTCCGCGTGCTCCTCCCCGACGAGTGGGAGCCGGAGGGCGCCTCGGCGACGCTCGAGAAGGAGAACGCCGAGACGCTCGTGATCGTCCAGATCGAGACCACCGCCGGGCTCGAGACGGTGGACGAGATCGCGGCCGTCGACGGCATCGACATCCTCTGGATCGGCCACTTCGACCTGACGGCCTCGCTCGGCATTCCCGGCGACTTCGAGAACCCTCGCTACCGCGAGTCGGTCGACCGTGTCCTCGCGGCCGGCGCGGCCGCCGGCAAGCCGGTCGGCATGGTCTGCGGCTCCGTCGAGGAGGGTGCCGCGCTCGTCCAGCGGGGCTTTCGGATCCTCGCCTACTCGTTCGACATCGTGCTGTACGAGGACGCGGTCAAGACCGGCATCGCCTCCCTGCGCGCGGCGTTGCGATGAGAGTCGGCGTGACCGCGGACCTTCTCGGCGCCGACGACCGGCCCGCCTACGACCTCTCGCTCCTGGACGAGCGCGCGGACATCGACTGGGAGTGGATGGGCTGCGGCCGCGAGCTGGCGCCCGCCGACCTCGAGCCGTACGACGCGATCGTCCTCTTCCAGCGGCACGTGACGGCCGCCAGCCTTCGCGGCGTCGAGCGCCTCCGTCTGATCGCGCGGCTTGGCGTCGGTGTCGACAACATCGACGTGGCCGCGTGCACCGCTGCGGGCATCCTCGTCACGACGACGCCGGACAGCGTCCGCCGCCCGATGGCCTCCGGTGGGATGGCCTTCGTGCTCGCACTCGCGCACCGGCTCACGGAGATGGACCGCCACGTTCGCGCAGGCGGCTGGGATCGCTTCGCGCACGTCGGGATGGGCCTGGACGGAAGGACGCTCGGGATCGTCGGCCTCGGCAACGTCGGGCGCGAGCTCGCGTTGCTCGCCGCGCCCTTTGGCCTTCGCATCGTCGCCGCCGACCCGTTCGTCGCCGAGCCGCCGGAAGGGATCGAGCTCGTCGCGCTCGCCACGCTGCTCGCGACCGCCGACTTCGTCGTCGTGACGTGCCCGCTCACGGAGGAGACGTATCACCTGCTCGACGCGGAACGGCTTGCGTTGATGCAGCCGACGGCCTATCTCGTCAACATCGCGCGCGGCCCGATCGTGGACGGGGCGGCGCTGGCGGAGGCGCTCGCCGCAGGACGGCTCGCCGGTGCTGCGCTCGACGTCTTCGAGCCGGAGCCCGTGCGCCCGGACGATCCGCTGCTCTGGCTGGACAACGTGATCCTCGCGCCGCACGGCATCGGCCTCACCGACGAACTCTTCCGGCTCGGTGGGCGGAGCGCGTCGCGCGCCGTGCTCGCCGTCGCGGACGGGCGCGTGCCGGAGTTCCCGCTCAACCCCGGGGTGCTCTCAGCGCTCTGAGCGCAACTCGTCGGCGAGCGCGCTATCACGGGCCTCGCCAAGGCGCTTGAGCTCGTCGGCGTCCGCAGCGACGAAGCGGCTCAGATCGCCGAGTTCATCCGCTGTCGAGATCTCGGGCACGAGGTTGCTGCCGGCCCGGTTCCACGTGTCGACACCGCCCAGCCCAATCGATGCGAACGGCCCGACGCGGCGCCAGCGACGCGCGAGCCCGTCGCGCACGACGCGGTCGACGTCCTCCATCGACGCGACGCCCTGGTCGACGAGCCAGACGCACTCGCGCAGGAGCGCGAATTGCAGTCGGTTCCACACGAATCCCGGCACGTCGCGGCGAACGAGCACCGGCTGCTTGCCGAGCGCGCGCAGCGTCGCGGTCACCGTGGCGACCACTGTGGGGTCGGTGCGCTCGCCGGCGACGACCTCGACGGGCGGCATCAGTAGCGGCGGGTTCAGGTAGTGCGTGCCGACGACGCGCTCGGGTGCGCCGACGGCGTCGCCGAGCGCGGTGATCGGGATCGAGGACGTGTTCGAGGCGAGCACCGCCTCGGGCGAGCGGGCCGCGACCTCGCGCAGGAGGCGGGCCTTCAGCTCGAGGTCTTCGGGCACCGACTCGACCGCGACATCGCACTCGACAGCCGGATCACTGGTCACGCGCAGACGCTCGCGGGCTTGGGCTGTCGCTCCCAGCGCGTGCTCCTCGACCAGCTGCAGCGACGCTTCGACGCGCTGCTCCGCAGCGGCCGCGTCGCGGGCGATCAGGGTCACGTCGTGTCCGCCGAGCGCGTACTCGCAGCCGATCTGGGCGCCCATCAGCCCGGCCCCGACGATCGCGACTCTCATCTGGACCGATCATAGTATTGTCGGACACCTTGGACGACCGGATCGCCATCGTCACCGGCGCAGGGTCGGGGATGGGGGCCGCCACCGCCCGCCTGCTGTCGTCCAAGGGCCTGACGGTCGCGCTCGTCGGACGCCGCGCGGAGGCGCTCGAGGCGGTCGCTGCCGAGCTCGCCGGCACCGCAGTCGTCGTCCCCGCCGATCTCGCGCGGCGCGAGGCGCCGGCCGAGATCGTCGAGCGCGTCCTGGCCGAGACCGGGCGGATCGACGTGATCGTGAACAACGCGGCGGCGTTCCAGCTGAAGCCGTTCGAGGACTTCTCGCTCGACGACTTCGACCTGCACGTCGCCGTCAACGTGCGGGCGCCGTACTTCCTCGTCCAGGCGGCGCTGCCCGCGCTGCGTGCGTCGCCTTCGGCTGTCGTCGTCAACGTCTCCTCGGTCGCCGCCGCGATGTACCGGCCGCGGCAGACCGTCTACGGGCTGACGAAGGCGGCGCTCGAGCACGTGACGCTGAACCTCGCCGCCGAGCTCGCCCGCGACCGGATCCGCGTCAACTGCGTCCGCCCCGGCCCGGCGGCGACACCGCTCCACACGCAGGCCGTCCAAGATCCGGAGGCCCGGCTGCGCGAGCTCGGCTCACTCGTCCCGCTCGGCCGCGTCGGCGAGCCGGCGGAGATCGCCCGTTGGGTCTGGCACCTCGCCGACCGCGAGGCCGAGTGGGTGACCGGGACGGTGGTGACGATCGACGGCGGCCGCATCCTCGGCCCGCCGGCCGTGTCTTAGCGCCGAAACCGCGCTCTTACACTGCCAACGGCTCATGCCGTTGCTCTTGCACGATCCGGTCGCGCACTGGCTCATCGTCGCGGCGGCCGTCGCGGTGGTAGCCGGCGAGATCGTCGCCACCTATCTCGGCCACGCCCGCGACGGGGAGCGTCGTGTCGTCGGCAGCCTGGCGGACTCACTGCTGCTCTACGTGCATGGCCGCGGCGCATCGATGCGGCAGGACCGTGGGACGAGGTTGATCATCGCCCTCGCCCTGTACCTCGGCATCGCCGCGGCCCTTGCGATCGCGAGGCTCCCTGGTCTCCGCGTCTACGCCAACAATTGGTGGACGCTCGGACTGGGGCTCACCATTGTCCTCGCAGGTGCCGTGCTTCGCGACTGGGCGATCCTCAGCCTGGGCCGTTACTTCCGCCGCGAGGTGACGATCGAGCCGGGGCAGCGGATTGTGCGTCGTGGGCCGTATCGCATGCTCCGCCACCCTTCTTACACCGGCATCTGTCTCATCCTCGGCGGTTTCGGACTTGCCTTCGGCAGCTGGGTCAGTGCCGGCGCCGCGGTGCTGATCGTCTTTGTGGGGATGCTTCCGCGCATTCGGGTCGAGGAACGCGCGCTCGCACAAGCGTTCGGCTCCGACTACGCCGCCTACACGATGTCGACCGACCGCATCCTCCCCCACGTCTGGTAGCTGTACCTCGGCCGGCTTGCGTCAAGTGACATTCCGCAACGCTGGCCCAGTACGGCTTCTTGTTCCCTGGCGAGTGCGGACTCAGGTGACGCGACGAGCGCGGAGGAAGGAGCGCGGCGACGGCGATCGCAGCTCTGCCGAGATCCGATAATGAACCCCTTGGTCTCAGCTGGGCCGCACGGTTGACCTGCAGCATCGAGGTGCGTAGGTCGGGCATCCTTGGTCCTTGTCGCCTGGCGAAGACGCTGAGGCGTGGATCCGTACGCACGTGCAGCCGGCGGGCGCAATCGAGCTCGTGCTCGCGCGGCCCTGGGGGACGGTGCTGCGAGTGCCGGTCGCCGGCGGCGTCGCCTGGTTCAAGGCATGCGCACCGATACAGGAGTTCGAGCCGCGCCTGACGGCTGCGCTCGCGAGCCGCTGGCCCGACCGACTGCCGGAGGTGCTCGCACACAACGAGGAGCACGGCTGGCTGCTGCTCGGCGACGCGGGCGAGCCGCTCGGCATCGGCGGCGACCCGGCACCTTGGCTCGATCTTCTACCGCGCTACGCCGAGCTCCAGCGCGACGAGGCAGCCCGCGCCGACGAGCACCTCGCCGGCGGCGTCCCGGATCGCCGGCTCGCGAGGTTCCCTGCGCTCTACGAGGCGATGCTCGCTCACGCGTTGCCGCTCAGCAGCGGTGAGCTTGCCCGGCTGCGCGCGTTCACGTCGCGCTTCGTCGAGCTTTGCCTCGAGCTGGCTGCGCGGGGCATCCCCGAGACGATCCAGCATGACGACCTACACGGCGCCAACATTTACCGGCGCGACGGCCGGCTGCGGATCCTCGACTGGGGCGATTCGTGCGTCTCGCACCCGTTCCGGACGCTCTATGTCACCTTCGAGCACCTTTTCCTCCCGCGCGGCGACCCGTGGCTCGCGCGGCTCCGCGATGCGTACCTCGAGCCATGGGGCCAGCCTGCCGAGCTGCGCGAGACGTTCGCGCTCGCAGAGCGGCTCGGCCCCTTCGGACACGTCTTCAAGTCGCTGCCCCTGCTCGACACGATCCCGAAGCCGGAGCAACCCCAGTACCTGCCAGACCTCGCACCCACGCTCGCAGACTGCGCCGCAGCCGCGGGGTGACGCTGCTCAGGCGACATTCCCGCATCGCTGGCCCAGACCAACGCCCGCACGCCAGGGTGGAAGCTCGCCGCTGCGCCAGAGGGTCGGGAGGAATCGGCAGCTGGGCGAACTAGCGGTACAGCCGCTCGTCGCTGCGCATCTTGATCCGCGACCACACGAACGTGTCGAACGGCCACGCCAATGCCACCGAGACGCCAAAGGCGATTTTCCGCCAGTCACCAGTCACAACTCCGGCCCAGAGAAACATGCCGCCGATCAGCGCGAACACGCAGAACACGACGCAACTTCGAGCGACTGCCGGCGCAACCAACGCCTGATAGTGAACGCCATACGACTGCATCGGCTCGGGTCGCCCCTCCGATGAGAGGGAACGTGATCACGGGTTTTTCTCAGATTCTTCACAGCGTTCTCTTACCGCCTCGTCGCATCCTGGGATCAACCATCAATCCATCGTCCATGGAGTCTCTCGATGTTTTCCCGAAAGCTCACCAGGTCCGTCGTTGTCGGTATCGCGGCCGTCGCGGTCGCGATCGGTGGTTACGCGATTTCCAGCAACGGCGTGTCAAGCACCGCGAACGCGGCGACGTCGGCGCAACCGGGCCCGAACCAGCGAGTCGTCGGTCAGGTCCCGAAGGGCTGGCATTCCGGTAGCGGAACGATCATCACCGGAGCGGCGGCGAACAAGGCCAAGGCCGTCGCGCTCGCCAAGTA
>VAWW01000120.1:3211-7334 GCA_005884575.1 Actinomycetota bacterium | reverse complement strand
GCGCGAGCTCGCGGCGCGTACCGTCTTCAACGTGCTCGGGCCGCTGACGAACCCGGCCGGCGCGCGCGCGCAGATCGTCGGCGTCTACTCGCCGCTGCTCGTGCCGGTGATCGCGGACGTCCTCGCCGCGCTCGGTGCGCGCCGGGCGTTCGTCGTGCACGGCGCGAGCGGGATCGACGAGCTCTCGCCGACCGGGCCGAACCTCCTCTACGAGGTGTTCGAGGGCTCGGTGCGACGGCGCGAGATCGACCCGCTCGACCTCGGCGTCGAGCGCTGCCACCCGGACGAGCTGCGCGGCGGCGACGCCGACGAGAACGCGGCCAAGATCCGCGAGGTCTTCGCCGGCGGCAACGGCGGCCGCCGCTCGGCGATCCTCTTGAACGCGGCCGGAGCGATCGCCGCCGCGGGGCACGCCGAAGATCTGCGCGAGGGCCTCGAGGTCGCGCGTGAGGCGCTCGACTCGGGCGCAGCGGCAGAGCGGCTCGACGCGCTGATCGCCTTCTCGCAGGAGGCAGGCGGATGAGGTTCGCGGACGCACTCAGCAAGGGCTTCGGCGCGATCGCGGAGTTCAAGCGCCGCTCGCCGTCGGCGGGCGACCTGCGTCCGGACGGCGACATCGTCGAGATCGCGCGCGCGTACGAGGCGAACGGCGCACGGGCGATGTCGGTGCTCGTCGACGAGCGCTTCGCCGGCACGTGGGACGACCTGCGCGCCGCCCGCGCCGCGACAACGCTGCCGCTGCTCGCGAAGGGCTTCTTCTCGACGCCGGAGCACCTGCTCACCGCGCGCGAGGCGGGAGCCGATGCCGCCCTCCTGATCCTGCGCGACCTGGACGACGCGACGTGTGCGTCGCTGCTGCGCGAGGCCGACGCCCTCGGTCTGGACACGCTCGTCGAGGCGCACGATGCAGACGAGCTCGCGCGCGCGACGAAACTCGACGCGCCGGTGATCGGCGTCAACGCACGCGACCTCTCGACGTTCCGGATCAACCGCGACGCCCAGCTCGCGCTGCTCGCGCGCGCGCCGCGCGACCGGATCGTGATCGCCGAGTCCGCCATCGGGACGCGCGCCCAGGGCGCTGCCGCCGAGCTGACCGGCGCGAACGCGATCCTCGTCGGCTCGACGCTGATGCGCGCGGCCGATCCGGGCGCCAAGCTCGCCGAGCTGATCTCGCGGCCGCTCGTCAAGGTCTGCGGCCTGACGCGCCAGGAGGACGTCGACGTCGCGGTCGAGGCGGGAGCCGACCTCGTCGGCTTCATCCTCGCGCGGGAGAGCCCGTGCTGCGCGTGGCGGTCTTCGTCGGCGAGGAGCACGAGACCGGCGCCGACGTCGTGCAGCTCTACGCGCGCGAGAACAGTCACCGCTCCCGTGACGGCGTGCTGCGGCGGAACGGCGCGCAGGTCGCAACCGTCGTCGATCTCCCTTGGGAGCAGGCCGATGAGACTCATCTCGAACGGGCGCGCGCGACCGCAGGCCGCGTCATGCTCGCGGGCGGCCTCGGGCCGGAGAACGTGCGCCACGCGATCGACGTCGTCCACCCGTGGGCCGTCGACTCCGCGCGCTCGACCGAGAGCGGGCCTGGGATCAAGGACCACGACGCGGTGCGCGCGTGGGTGCAGGCGGCGCGATGACGACGACCTTCGGCGCCTACGGCGGCCGCTACGTCCCCGAGACGCTCATCCCCGCGCTGGACGAGCTGACCGCGGGCTGGGAGGCGGCGAAGACGGACGACGCGTTCGCTCGCGAACTACACGAGCTGCTCACGAGCTACGGCGGCCGCCCGACCCCGCTGACGCGGGCCGCGCGATTCGATCCTGAGAAGCGGTTGTATCTGAAGCGCGAGGACCTGCTGCACACGGGTGCGCACAAGCTGAACAACGCGCTCGGGCAGGCGGTGCTCGCACGTCGCCTCGGCAAGCGGCGAATCGTCGCCGAGACCGGCGCCGGGCAGCACGGCGTCGCGACCGCGACCGTCTGCGCGCGCTTCGGCCTCGACTGCGTCGTCTACATGGGCGCCGAGGACATGCGCCGCCAGAAGCCGAACGTCGAGCGCATGCACCTGCTCGGCGCGGAGGTGCGTCCGGTCGAGTTCGGCACGAAGACGCTGAAGGAGGCGACGAGCGAGGCGATCCGCGACTGGATCACGAGGCCCTGCGCCCTATCCGGAGATCGTGCGCGAGCTGCAGCGCGTGATCGGGGACGAGTCTCGCGAACAGCTGCTCGCCGCGGAGGGCCGGCTCCCGGAGGTGGTCGTCGCGTGCGTCGGCGGCGGCTCGAACGCGATCGGGATCTTTTACGGCTTCGTCGACGACGCGGACGTGCGGCTCGTCGGCGTCGAGGCCGCGGGGGCCGCGAGTCTCGGCACCGGACGGGCGGCCGTCCTGCACGGCGCGCGCTCGTCGGTGCTCGCCGACGACGACGGCCAGATCGCCGACGCGCATTCGATCTCGGCCGGGCTCGACTACCCCGGCGTCGGCCCCGAGCATGCGGCGCTCCGCGACTCCGGCCGCGCGACCTACGTGCCGTGCACCGACGAGGAGGCACTCGACGCCTTCCACCGCCTCGCGAAGACCGAGGGGATCATCCCGGCGCTCGAGAGCTCGCACGCCCTCGCGCGCGCGCTCGACCTCGACGCGGAGCTCGTCCTCGTCTGCCTTTCGGGCCGCGGCGACAAGGACCTAGCCGAGGTCCTCTCGCACTGAGGGTTCGCGGCGATGCCAGTCCACGAAACTCGCGCCCGATGAGTTCGGCGACCGCCGCGAAAAGCCTGGTTATCTACCTCGTCTGCGAGCCGGAGACGCCGGAGCTCGCGGAGGCGGCCGTCGAGGGCGGCGCGGACATCGTCGAGCTGGGGATCCCGTTCTCCGACCCGCTCGCCGAGGGGCCGACGATCCGCCTCGCCTCGGAACGCGCGCTCGCGCGCGGGATGCGCACGAAGCAATGCCTCGAGTGCATCGCCGCGGTGCGCGAACGCGTGGACGTACCGCTCGTGCCGATGACATACGCGGCGATCCTCGAGGCGTACGGCTACGAGCGCTTCGTCGAGGATTCGCGCGCGGCCGGAGCGACGAGTGCGATCGTCGTCGACCTGCCGGTCGAGGAGCACCGAGACGTGGCACGGATCCAGCTCGTTGCGCCGACCTCGACCGACGAGCGCATCTCGGTCTGCGCCGAGCACACCGACGGCTGGCTCTACCTCGTCTCGCTGACCGGCACGACCGGAGCTCGAGACGAGGTCTCCCCGGCCCTTGCCGGCCTCGTCGAGCGAGCACGCGCGCTGACCGGCGTGCCGCTCTACGCGGGGTTCGGCATCTCGACCCCGGCGCACGCCGCGTCGGTGGCCGAGCTCGCCGACGGCGTCGTCGTCGGCTCGCGGGCCGTGCAGGTAGCGGTCGAGGGGCCGGACGCTCTGCGCGAGTACGTGGCCGGCCTGCGCGCCGCCATTGACGCCGCCGTTCCGGCGTAGTCTCTCCTCCATGGACGCCACCGTCCGCGTCGCCTGCATCCAGGCCGAGCCGGCGGTTCTCGACCGCGAGGCGACGATCGGCAAGCTCGAGCGACTGGCCGCCGAGGCCGCCGGCGACGGCGCGGACCTGCTCGTCTTTCCGGAGGCGTTCGTGCCGGCCTACCCGTCGTCGGTCTGGGCCCGCGCCTTCGCGGGCTGGGCTGCCCCCGGCGCGAAGGAGGCGTTCGCGCTGCTCGCGCGCGAATCGGTCGCGGTGCCGGGGCCGGCCGAGGCACGGATCGCGGCGGCGGCGCGCGAGCACGGTGTCTGGATCGTCACCGGCGTGACCGAGGTCGATCCGGAGCGTCCGTCGACGCTCTACAACACGCTCCTCTACCACAGTCCGGACGGAACGCTGGTCGAGCGACACCGCAAGCTCGTGCCGACCAATCACGAGCGGCTCGTCTGGGGCCAGGGTGACGGCGGCGGACTCCGCGCGATCCCGACGCCGCTCGGGCGGCTCGGCGGGCTGATCTGCTGGGAGAACTACATGCCCCTCGCGCGGTTCGCGCTCTACGAGTCGGGTGTCGAGATCTACCTCGCGCCGACTGCCGACGACGGCGACGCCTGGCAGGCGACGCTCGTGCACATCGCGCGCGAGTCGCGCGCGTTCGTCGT
>VAWW01000120.1:0-3115 GCA_005884575.1 Actinomycetota bacterium | reverse complement strand
TCTACGCCGATCTCGATCCGGCGCGGCTGTGGGAGGAACGCCAGCGCTTCGACGCGGCCGGGCACTACCACCGGCCGGACGTGCTGCGGCTGACGGTCACGCCGCGGTGAGCGGCAGCGCGGTCGTCGTCGGAGCCGGCGTCTTCGGCGCGTCGACGGCGCGCGAGCTCACGCGGCGGGGCTGGGCCGTGCGCATCGTCGAGCAGTACACCGCCGGCAACGTGCGCTCGGGCTCGGGCGGCGAGACGCGCCTGCTGCGCTTCTCGCACGGCGACGCCGACTGGTACACGCTGCGCGCCCGGCGCGCGCTCGAGCTCTGGCGCGACCTCGAGACGGAGACCGGTGTGCAGCTGTTCGAGCCCGTCGGCGTCGCGTGGTTCGAGACGGGCGACGACGACTTCACCCAGCGGAGCGAGCAAGCGCTCCGCCGGCTCGGGATCGCGTGCGAGCGGCTCACCCCCGAGGAGTCGAGGCGCCTCTACCCCTCGCTCGGCGTCGACGATCTGCGCTCGACGCTGTACGAGCCCGAGGCAGGCGTTCTCTACGCGCGGCTGGCGACGCGCACGCTCCTCCGTGGGCTGTCGGTCGAGACCGCGTGCCCGACACCGGCCGACCCGCCGCGCGCGGACGTCGTCGTCTGGGCCTGCGGTTCCTGGCTGCCCGGGCTCTTTCCGGAGCTCGTCGAGCAGCGCACGTCGCGCCGCGACGTCTTCTACGCCGGCGTCGACGGCACGTGGGCCGGCAGGCCGGCGTTCTGCGACTACGCGGGGCCCTATTACGGCCACGGCGAGCTCGGCGGGCTCGGATTCGAGGTCGCGTGGGACGGGCCGGGCGCCGAGATCGACCCCGACGCGCTCGAGCGGCTGCCGGATCCGGAGAGCGAACGGCTCGCGCGCGAGTACCTCGGCCGGCGCTTCCCGGCGCTCGCCGACGCGCCGCTCGTCGGCTCGCGCGTCTGCCAGTACGACCTGACGGCCGACACGCATTTCCTCTTCGACCGCCATCCGGAGCACACCGGCTGGTGGCTCCTCGGCGGCAGCTCGGGTCACGGATTCAAGCACGGCCCGGCGCTCGCCGAGTACGTCGCCGACTGCGTCGAAGGCCGGCGCGAGCCCGAGCCGTTCCACGCGCTCGGCCCGCGCGAAGGCCACGCCGGCCTGCGCACCGCGACGATCGAGACCTGACCGAACGCGAGGGGTCCCGGTGCCAGCCCAAGGCGACGGAACTGCAACAACTCCTCCACAGGAAAGGTGGCAGCCGCCGTAACGGAACAGTCACGAACGTTCCACACTTGTCTCGTGGCGACGCGCCCGTCGCCGACGCGGCCGGTGCCAGGCACCG
Organism: Actinomycetota bacterium; assembly: GCA_005884575.1. Classification (GTDB taxonomy): domain Bacteria; phylum Actinomycetota; class Thermoleophilia; order Gaiellales; family Gaiellaceae; genus AC-16. Next base: position 1,775 of record VAWW01000120.1, on the reverse strand, counting down.
TGACGGAGGTGTGACTGCTAGCGCTCGAGTTCGAGCATCAGCTTGCGCAGCAGCGAGTTCAGCTGCGTCTGCTCGCGCTTCGTCAGCGCCGAGGCGACGAGGGCCTCCTTGCGAGCCTGTGCGCTCGTCGAGTCCGTCCACACACGCTTCCCTGCGTCGGTGAGCTCGATCTTGACGCCCCGCCGGTCGTCCGGGTCGCGGACACGGCGGATCAGGCCGGCCTCCTCGAGGCGGTCGAGGCGGTTCGTCATCGCGCCCGTCGAGACCTCCAGGCGGCTGGAAAGCTCGCCGGGCGAATCGCATTCGCCGAGGATCAGCGACCCGAGCACCTTCCTACGTGCAGGACAAGCTCGAGGTGCTCCGCGGCGGCCGGCCACTCCGACGCGGCCGCCGCGTCGCCCGTCCGAACTAGCGCCTACGTCGAGGCCGTCCAGGCCTTCTGCGCCAGCATCAGGTGCACCTTCAGCATGCGCAGTTCGTTCTTGGCCATGCTGACGACGGCGGGCACCCGGCCTGCCGCGAGCTCCAGCTGCGCGTTGGCGATCGCCTGCATGTGGTCCTGCACCTCCATCGCCGTATACGCCTGGTCGTAGGCGATGCCGCGGTGCATCGACTTGAGGGTCAGCGTGATCCACCGCTGGATCCCCGAGGTTGCACGCGGGACGGAAACGTGAAGCGACCGGGCCAGTTGGACCGCGTTGCCGAGCGAATGGCGATGGTCGCCGACGAGCTGGGCTGCGAGCGCCCTCGCCTCGGGCGTCATCGCCCGGTGCTCCGCGTAGGTGCCGGCGCCGAGCTCGAAGCGGTCGCCCTGGATCGAGCCCTGGAGCCACCACGTGTCGACCGGTGGCTTGGTGACCGCACCGGCCCCGCCGCCGAGCATGAGCAGCGCCGCAACGGCGGCCGCCGCTGCCAGAAGCGCTTTCATCTGACCTCCCTGTTGTCTTGGCTACCCCTTCCCAACGCCGGAATCGGCGATGCGCTTCGAGACGATCACGAGCTCGGCGTCCTCGGGCTCGTCGTTCCAGACGGAGCGGACGACCTCGGGCGCGCAGCGGATCGCGGTGCCCTTGACGGCCTCGATCACGTCGTCGCCGACCTTGAACTGGAGCTTCCCGGAGATCACGAAGTAGACCTCTTCCTGCTCCCGGTGGAAGTGGCCGTACGAACCCTTGCCACCGGTGTGCTGGGGCATCCGCCGGTAGGTGAGCGCCACCTGGTCGGTGTCGAGCTCGTAGGTGAGCATGTGCATCTCGCCCGGATAGTCGCCGAGGACGTCGGGGACGTCCGCGAGTGTCTTGACGGTGTAGCCCTTCGGCATAGGCAGTATTAAGCCACCTGGGCGACGCGACACGCAAGCGACTGATCCTCGTGGCGTGCATCCTCGGGTCGACGATCGTGTTCGTCGACTCGACGGTCGTCAACGTGGCTCTGCCCGCGATCCAGCGCGACCTCGGCGGCGGGCTGGCCCTGCAGCAGTGGGTGGTCGACGCCTACCTGCTCACCCTCGGCGCGCTGATCCTCGTCGGCGGCTCGCTCGGCGACCTCTTCGGTGGCAAGCGCATCTTCGCGCTCGGCGTGACGGCCTTCGGCGTCACGTCGATTCTCTGTGCGGTCTCGACCTCAGGCGCCGGGTTGATCGTCGCGCGCGGGCTGCAGGGCGTCTCGGGAGCGCTCCTGACGCCGGCGGCGCTCGCGACGATCACAGCGAACTTCGCAGGCGAGGAGCGCGGCGCCGCGATCGGCACGTGGACGGCGTGGACCGGGATCTCGTT
>VAWW01000016.1 GCA_005884575.1 Actinomycetota bacterium | reverse complement strand
TCACCTTCGCCGGCCGACCGGGTCCGGCAGGGACCGGATACTCATCAGCGAAGACATACGCTGCAACGACAAGGGCTTCCAGATCCGTCATCTCGAGCTCCCATCTCGAGGGGACATCAGGACTGGAAGCCCTTCGTCACTCGCCGACGGGTCCCTACCGCGCCACCGCCGATTTCACATCAAGCCTCTAGTAGCCGCCGGACGCGAGCGCGCCGAGCAGGCAGACGAGGCCGAGCCCGCCGGCGAGCCCGAAGCCGGCGCAGTGGTTCGCGACCGCCGCGAGCCGCTCGCAACGGGCGGCGTGCTCGCGGTCGGCGACGTCCGGGAGCACGAAGCCGTGCATCCAGAACTGGCGGTGGCGCCGGACGCGTTCGGCCTCGGTGCCTGCGAGCGACCAGGCGACCTTGCCGCAGACCAGCGTGGCCGCCAGCCCGAACAGCAACACGAGCACCGGCCCATGCTTGCCGCAGACGACAGCCGCGGCGATTGCGGGAACGACGCCGAGGACGTCGTAGGCCGCCTGGATCTCGAGGAAGCCCGCGGTGTCGCCGCCGGCGTCCGGGTGGTGGGCGCCGGGCGAGCCGCCGGTACGCCTGTACGACGTCGCGTCGCGCTCGACGCCGAGCGTCGCGTAGTGATTCGCCATAGTCGTCGTCGAGTCGGGATGTGCAGGATGCACGTGCCTGCCTCGGGCGGGTGAGGCGGCGCCGTCCGACGGCCTCCGTACCGTCGGATTCCCATGCACGACGGCATCTGGACGCTTCGTCCGTGTCCGCACCGGCAGGCGAGCGAGCTGGCGGCAGCGCTCGGGATCAGCGAACTCACCGCCACCGTCCTCGTCCGGCGCGGCTACGGCGACGCTGCGAGCGCGCAGCGATTTCTCGACGGCGAGCTGCCGCCGCACGATCCGTTCCTGCTCGGCGACATGCGCGCGGCGGTGGAACGGATCCGCGCTGCGGTCGCCGGCGGCGAGCGGATCTGCGTGCACGGCGACTACGACGTCGACGGGATCAGCGCCACGGCGCTCGCCGTCCTGCTCCTCCGCGAGCTCGGCGCGGACGTCGGCTGGCACCTGCCGAGCCGCTTCGACGAGGGCTACGGCGTCGCCGGCGGGACGCTCGCGCGGCTGGCCTCGGAGGGGTGCGGGCTCGTCGTCACCGTCGACTGCGGGATCACCGCGGTCGCCGAGGTCGCTGCCGCCCGGGCGAACGGGCTCGACGTGATCGTCACGGATCACCATCGTCCCGGTGACGCGCTGCCGGACTGTCCGATCGTGGCGACGCGGCCGTCGGCGTATCCATTCCCCGAGCTCTGCGGAACCGGCGTCGTGTACAAGCTCGGGCAGGCCCTCTTCGGCGTCGACTCGGAGATCCCGAAGCGACATCTCGATCTCGTCGCCCTGGCGACGATCGCGGACGTCGTGCCGCTCGTGGACGAGAACCGCTCGCTTGCGACCGCGGGCTTGCGCGCGCTGGCACGGACGCAGAAGCCGGGCCTGCAGGCGCTGATGAAGGTCGCAGGAGTCGATCCTGCGGCGGTCGACGCGGGCGCGGTCGGGTTCCGGCTCGGCCCGCGGATCAACGCCGCCGGCCGGCTCGGGCACCCGCGTTCAGCGCTCGAGCTCCTACTGACGGACGACCGCGACGCGGCGCGCCGCCTCGCCGAGGAGCTCGAGGAGCTGAACCGCGACCGGCAGGCCGTCGAAGGTCGCATCCTCCGGGACGCGATCGCTCAGGTCGAGGAGTGGTCGGAGGCGAAGCGTCGCCGCGCCGCATACGTCGTCGCCGGGGCCGATTGGCACGAGGGCGTGATCGGGATCGTCGCGTCTCGGCTCGTGGAGCGCTTCCACCGCCCGGTTGTGCTCATCGCGGGCGGCGACGCGTCGTGGAAGGGCTCGGGACGGTCGATACCGTCGTTCGACCTGCACGCCGCGCTCGGCGCGTGCTCGTCGCTCCTCGAGCGGTGGGGCGGGCACCGTGCCGCGGCGGGTCTGTCGATCGACCCGGAGCGGGTGGAGGCGTTCGCCGCCGCGTTCGCCGCCCAGGCCGCGTCGTTGCTCGGAGAGCAGGATCTGCGGCCGGTGACGCCGATCGACGCTGTGCTTCCACGCGGCGCGCGGCTCACGCTCGACCTCTGCACGGAGCTGGCGCGCCTCGCGCCGTTCGGCCTCGGCAATCCGGAGGTGACGCTGCTCGCGCCGGGCTGCGAGCTCGGCGAGCTGGCCACGGTCGGCGAGGGCAAGCACCTGCGCTTCCGCGTCCGCCTCGACGGCGCCGATGCCGGCAGCGCGATCGCATTCGGCCTCGGCGGACAGCTCGACCGCTACCGGCGCGAGGGCGCGTACGATGTCGCATTCCGGCTGCAGGAGAACCGCTGGAACGGCACCGTCGCGCCGCAGCTCGTCGTCCGCCGGATCTTCGACTCTCACGACCGCGTCGCCGAGCTACGGGCGTGGCTCGCAACCGAGTACCGCAAGGCCGCCGCGGATCGCGATGCCGTCGCGCAGCAGATCTTCGACGAGCTCGAGCTCGAGGCGGCCGCCGGCCGCCGCCATCTGCTCGAGTCGGAGCGCTTTCGCGCGCTGCTCGCCGAGCCCGAGCTGGCCAGAGCCGCCTAGGGTTTTCGGCCCGCGAAGATCGCCCAGCCGAGCAGATCGCGGTTCCAGCGCAGGTACAGCTGCTTGTAGCGCGCGCCCTGCTCGCGCAGGTCGTCGGCCTCTGGATGGTCCGGATTCTCTGCGATCCACTCCTCGACCGCGCGCCAGTGCAGCGACTCGTACCGGTCCCAGTCGTCCTGCGACGCGGCGATCAGGGAGACGACCGGCAGCCCTTCCTGCTCGAAGCGCTCCACCGTCTGCTCGAGCGAAACGAACGTCTCAGGCCCTTCCGGATGATCGTCGGGGGGAGGCTTGCGCCAGTATGGCTCGCCGACGACGACGTGCCCGCCGCGCCGCGCCGCCGGCGCGAGCGCCTCGATCGTCCCCGGCAGATCGACCCAGACGAAGCTCGCGCCGAGACAGAGCACCGCATCCCACGACTCGGGCTCGAGCGGGAACGCGGCCGCGTCGCCGGTGACGATCTCGACGAGCTCGCCGAGGCCGGCCTCGCTCACGCGCCTCCGCGCCGCGTCCGCGAACACCTCCGCGCGCTCGACGCCGACGATGCGGCAGCCGAACGAGGACGCGAGCACGATCGCCGGGCCCGCGCGTCCGCATGCAACGTCCAGCACGCGCGACTCGGGCCCGAGCCGCATGCGCTCGCCCAGCTCGCGGATCTTCTCCGGGCTCGTCGGATCCTGGATGTCGTGGTCGCGCTCGGCGACCTCGGGATACCACGGCACGGGCGCAGCCTACGCGGCGCGAACGGTACTGCTCCGGAGCAGCCGCCGAGGCCTCGGCCGCGCTGCGCTGGCCTGCTCGTCGAGCGCCGCGAGGGCCTTCGCGAGCCGGCGGACGGTGCGGACGTCTCGGCGGCGGAATCTGCGCACGGAGCACTCCGTTTCGACGGTCGAACGGCCTCTCCTGCCGCATGGTTATGCCGACGAGGGGCAGGAGTACACTGAGAAGGTGGCGACTCTCGAGACACAGGAAAAGCATCAGGACCTGGTGTCCGAGCTGATCGCGGACGTCTCCGCGTACAACCCGGAGGTCGACCGCGAACTGCTGACGAAGGCCTTCCGCTTCGCCGCGGCCGCGCACGAGGGACAGCAGCGCCGCTCGGGCGAGGAGTTCATCGCGCACCCGTGGAGCGTCGCGAAGATCTCCGCGGAGCTCCGCCTCGACGAGCAGACGATCGTCGCCGCGCTGCTCCACGACGTCGTCGAGGACACGGACACCGACATCGAGGACGTGCGGGCCGAGTTCGGCGACGAGGTCGCGCACCTGGTCGACGGCGTCACGAAGCTGACCCGGGTCCAGTTCCAGAGCCGCGAGCAAGCGGAGGCGGAGAACTACCGCAAGCTAATCGTCGCGATGGCCGAGGACGCACGCGTGATCCTGATCAAGCTCGCCGACCGGCTGCACAACCTGCGCACGATCGAGTACCTCGGCAAGCAGAAGCAGATCCAGAAGGCGAAGGAGGCCCTCGAGGTCTATGCGCCGCTCGCGCACCGCCTCGGGATCCACGCGCTCAAGTGGGAGCTCGAGGACCTCGCGTTCGAAACGCTGCATCCGCGCAAGTACGAGGAGATCAAGACGATGGTCGCCGAGCGGCGCGCCATCCGCGATGCGCACGTCGAGGAGGCCGCGGCGGTCCTGCAGAAGGAGCTGGACAAGGTCGACATCCCCGCCGAGATCTCGGGCCGCGCGAAGCACTTCTACTCGATCTACGACAAGATGGCCAAGAAAGGCCGCGAGTTCAACGAGATCTACGACCTGACGGCGATGCGCGTCACCGTCGAGCGCGACGGCGAGGAAGGGACGCGCGACTGCTACGGCGCGCTCGGCCTGATCCACTCGCTGTGGAAACCGATGCCCGGCCGCTTCAAGGACTACGTCGCGATGCCGAAGTTCAACGGCTACCGCTCGCTGCATACGACCGTGATCGGGCCGGCCGGCCGTCCGCTCGAGATCCAGGTCCGCACGCGCGAGATGCACACGACCGCCGAGCTCGGGATCGCCGCGCACTGGCTCTACAAGCGCGGCAAGGGCGGCAAGGCCGTCGAGGACGAGTGGATCACCTGGGTCAAGCAGCTGATGGAGGTACAGCAGGACGAGGCCGACCCGCGCGAATTCATGAAGAACTTCCGCACCGACCTCTTCGACGAGGAAGTGTTCGTCTTCACGCCGAAGGGCGAGGTGAAGACGCTGCCCGCCGGCGCGACGCCGATCGACTTCGCGTACGCCGTGCACACCGACGTCGGCCACAAGACCGTCGGCGCGAAGGTCAACGGCCGCATCGTCCCGCTGCACTACAAGCTGAAGAGCGGCGACCGCGTCGAGATCCTCACGTCGAAGGCCGGCCGCGGCCCGTCGCGCGACTGGCTCTCGCTCGCGCAGTCGACGCGCGCCCGCAACAAGATCCGGCAGTGGTTCTCGCGCGAGACGCGCGAGGACACCGAGCAGAAGGGACGCGAGGCGCTCGAGTCCGCGCTCAAGCAGCAGAACCTTCCGTACCGCAAGCTCGCCGGCTCGGCCGTGCTTGCGCAGGTGATCCGGGAGTCGGGTTTCAAGAAGGCCGAGGACTTCTACCTCGCGCTCGGCTCCGGGAAGCTGACCGCGCACAGCATCGTCAACAAGGTCCTGCAGCGGCTGAAGACGGACCAGGTCGCCGAGGAAGAGGCGGTTCCGCTCAAGGCGACGAAGGCGAAGGACGCGCTCGCCTCGAACACGTACGGCATCCACGTCGAGGGCGTCGAGGACGTGCTCGTGCGGCTCGCGAAATGCTGCACGCCGGTCCCGGGCGATCCGATCGTCGGCTACATCTCGCTCGGCAAGGGCATCACGATCCATCGCGGCGACTGTCCGAACGTCAAGTCGCTGATGCGGAACCCCGAGCGCTTCACGCCGGTCGACTGGGACGGTGGCGGCTCCCGCAGCTTCCGCGTCCAGATCGCCGTCGACTCGTGGGACCGCGCGCGGCTGCTAGAGGACGTCGCCCGCACGTTCGCCGAACATGGCGCGAACATCGTCGCGTACGGCGGCGTCGTCGAGGACCAGATGGCGAAGAACTGGTACGTCGCCGAGGTCGGGGACGTGAAGGCCCTGCGCTCGCTGCTGACTGCGCTGCGCGGCGTCGACGCGGTGTTCGACGCGTACCGCGTCACGCCGTCCTAGAGCTGGCTCCTCGTCCCTCGATCGAGGGACGGCGAACCAGCCCGCGTTGGTGAGGCCGCTTCGCAGAGCCATGTGAGTCCCTCGTTCGAGGGATCGTCCCTCGAACGAGGGGTACCTGGGATGAGGGATTGCCCCGGCGGCCGATCCGACTACAACGTGACGTAGGGGAGAGGGGCACGCAAGAGCTGCGGCGGCCGCTCGTCGAGGACACGAGTGGCCGCGCGGCGCTCAGGACCACGGGCTTCTCCACCGCCTGGGGCCGAAGGACGGCGGCGGAGAAGAGGCGACGCGCTCGAGGAAACTGCGGTTTTCCTCGGGCGCGGCGCCCATCTACGGCTTCCAGGCCTCGCCGCCGGTGTCCCAGCCGACGAGGCAGTGGGCCGAGATGAGTACCGCGACGCGCTCGAGAAAGCTGCGGTCCTCCTCGGGCGCGGCGTCGACGGCCAGCTCGGCGACTCGCGCGCCGTTGTACGAGACCGGGAGCTGCGTGCGTCGGTCCGGTTGCGGCTCGCCGGCCTCGGGGCCGAGGACGAGCCCGCCGGCCTCCACGAAGAGGATCCCCGCCCACGGATAGCCCGCGCGCTCGTGCAGCGTCCCGACGACGCCGCGGAGCACGTCGTCCGCGTCGCCGCCGCAGTTGAGGATCCGGTCGATCGCCTCGAGGGCGCCCGACTGCGTCACGATTCGAGGTCGTCGCCCTCGAAGGCGGCGATCGCGTCCCGGTACGCGTCGGGAATCGGCGTCGCTCGTCGGGCCGCCCGGTCGACGTAGACCATCGTCTGCTGAGCGGTCACCATCAGCACGTCGTCCTCCAGCCGGTAGGCCGCGTGATCGAAAGTCGCGCTCGTCCGGCCGATCCGCTGCTGGCGGACGAAGACCTCGATCGTGTCGTCGAAAACGGCGGGAGCCACGTACTCGACGCTCGAGGCCCGCATCACGAACTCCCCCACGCCCTCGCGGCGCAGTAGCCCGAGGTGCCGGAGATACTCGGTCCGGGCGAGGTCGAAGTAGGGGAGGTAGCGTCCGTAGTAGACGACGCCCTGGGCGTCCGTGTCCGAGAACCCGACGCGCGTCAGAGCGGAGTACTTGTACGGCGGCTTCCGGTCGGTGACGCGGCCGAGCTCCAGAGGCACGCGGCGATCCTACCCGCCGGCCTTTGCACTAGATATATCGCTCTAGTGCCAGTCCCACCAGCCGTCGGTCGGCTGTGTCAGGTCGGCCGACTCGTCGGCGGCAGCGACGACGAACGTGACTGCCTTCCCACCCGGGTGACCGTGCCGCTGCGTGAGGTACGAAGCTGCGCCGCCGAGCGCACACGCCGCGGCGACGACGAGAACGAGCAGCCGGGCCTTCATCTTCGAGCTCCTAGTGCCAATCCCACCAGCCCCCGGGGTCCACTGCCAGCTGCTGGTCGGGGTCGAGCTGCGGCTCGATCGCGACCGCCACGGCCGGCGGCGACGCGTCGGGCAGGGCCGCGCGGGATGGGGTGACGCCCAACGCGCCCGCGATCGCCAGCGCGACAGCGACGACGAGGACGGCCAGCCGGGCCTTCATCCGAATCCCCCTTCAACAGGTTGACGCCGAGACGAACGCTGCCAGCGCGAAGCGCACCGGACAATACACCTTTGGTCGTATTTCGGCCAGGTCTAGTAGAGAGTTCCGCGCAGCGCTAACGTCCCGGCCAGATGGCAGTTCAGCCGCAGTCGCCTGCCGAGGGGCAGGTGCACGGCCTGCGGTGGCTGGTTCGGCCTCGGTTGACGAGCGTGCTGGACGCGGCCAACGCGCAGGCCGTCGTCCTCTGCGCGCCGGCGGGCTACGGGAAGACCGTCCTGGCGCGCCAGTGGCTCGAGGGCCGGCCCGTCACCTGGTGCACGCCGGCGGACGGGGCCGAGGCGATCGCGCATGCTGCCGCAGACGGCGACGCGTGGCTCGCGATCGAGGACTATCACCTGCTCGCGGAGTCTGTCGACGCGGACGTCGAGCGGCTGCTCTCGCTCATGCCGGTGCGCCTGCTCGTCACGACGCGGCGCCGGCCGGGATGGGCGACCGCGCGCCGCGTGCTCTACGGGAACATCGTCGAGCTCGGGCGAGGGGAGCTCGCACTGACGCCGGGCGAGACCTCCGCACTCGTCGGCGGCTGCGTGCCCGGGCTGCGCGAGCTCGTCGACAGCGCCGAGGGCTGGCCGGTCGTCGTCGCGCTCGCCGCCCGCGCCACGGCGCAACGCGTGCCGCCGGAGCGCGTCGCCGACACGCTTTCGCGCTACATCGGCGACGAAGTGCTCCGGCCCGAGCCGCCGGAGCTCCAGTCGCTGATGCTCGAAGCGGCCGTACCGCTGCGCGTCGCCGCGCACGAGCAGCTGGCCCCGCTCGAGGAGTCCGGCCTACTCGTCCCGGCCGGTGACGGGTTCCTCCGATTCCACCCGCTCGTCCGGCGCTTCCTGCTGCGGACGCTCGAGTCGCGCGATCCCATGCGCTGGTCGGAGCTGCACGAAGAGGCGATTGCGGACGCACGCGAGAACGGCCGTGTCGCCGACGCGATCGAGCTCGCGCTGGCCGGCCGCCGGTTGGAGCTCGCGGCCACGCTCCTGGCCGCGGCGGCCACGGAGCTGATCGCGGCGGGACAGCTCGAGACCGTCGAGCGCTGGCTCGTCGCGCTCGGCGACGCCGCCGAGGAGAATCCGGGCATCCGGCTCGCGCGCGCCGAGGTCCTGCTGCGCCGGGGCGAGCCGTTCGCTGCGGCCGAGCTCGCCGAGGAAGTCGCAGCCGCTCTTCCAGCCGCGGACCCGCACGCGGCGACGGCATGGCGGCTCGCCGGCTCGGCGCATCACGTGCTCTCGGACAAGGCGCGTGCGCTCGAGTGCTACCAGCGCGCAGCCGACGCCGCGACTGCAGCCGCGGATCGGATCACTGCGCTCCGCTACGTGATCTCCCTCGCCGCAGAGGTCGACGAGGGCAGCCTCGAGGAGCGGGTCGAGCAGCTCGCCGCCGTCGCCGGCGACGATCTCGATGCGCGGCTGCAGCTGCTGCCCGCGCGCGTGTTTCTCGCGTCGCGCCGAGACTCGCTCGCGCCGCTGTGGTCGCTCGCGGAGCCGCTGCTCTCGCGCGTCGACGACGCGACCAGCCCGACGACGCGGACGACGTTCCTGCGGGCGGCCGCGTATCTCGCCGTTGCACGCGCCGATTACGGCCGCGGCCACCAGCTCGCCGAGCGGGCGCTGCTCGTGTGCGAGGAGTTCCGGCTCGGCCCGTCGAAGCGGGCGCTTTGCCTCTGTTCGCGCGCCGCCGCCGACATCGGCCGGCGACAGCTCGGGCGGGCCGACGCCGCGCTCGACGAGCTGCCCTCGCTGGCGATCGAGCACACCGAGGTGCTCGTCGGCGAGCGGCGGAACCTGCAAACCAAGCTGTTGCTGACACGCGGCGATCTCGAGCGTGCACTCGCCGTGGTCGCGCACAGCGCGGAGGGGCCGGTCGCGGAGCAGCGCGGCCTCCTCGCCGTTGCCGCGGCGGCGGCCGGCGATCTCGTCCGTGCGCGCGCCGAGGCGGCAGCCGCGTGCTCGGGAACGAGCCTGATCGAGGCTCGGACCTACGCTCGCTTCGCGCTTCTGATCGCGCGTCTCGTCGACGAAGGGCCGACACCGGCCGTGCAGGCGGCGGTGTCCGAGCTCGTGGCGAACGCCGCCGCCGGAGAGATCCTCGACGCGTTCGTGATCGCGTACCGCGCCTATCCGCCGCTGGTCGAGCTCGTCGCCTCCGATCCCGCGATCGCGCCCGTCGTGACCGCCGTTCTCTCCCAGGCCAACGATCACGCGCTCGCGCGCCGCGCTCGGATCCGGCTTGCGGACGTCCCGGCGGCCGACGGCGCGGTCGACCTCCTCACGCCGCGGGAGAACGAGGTCCTCCATCTGATGGCCGAGGGCCTCGGAAACCGCGAGATCGCGCGCCGTCTCTTCATCAGCGAGAAGACGACGAAGGTGCACGTGGGCCACATCTTCGACAAGCTCGGCGTCGAGTCGCGCGTGCAGGCCGTTCTGGCCGCGCAGCGGTTCCAGCCCGAGGGCTGAGCAGCAGGCTAGGGCTTCCGCACCTCGGGCGGCCGGTGCCGGCCGAGGAACTCGATCTTCCCCGGCAGCCACTTGCCCTTCTCGCCGGCGTGCGGGCAGGAGGGATCGGCCTTCGTCGCCGGGTCGAAGCCGCCGCCGATCCGCAGCCAGTCTCCCTCCCGCGCGAGCACGCGTCCGCCGCGGGTCTCGATCCGCGTCGGGCCCGTGAGCGCGCGGTACCTGGACGGCCAGGCGACCTGCGCGCCGTCCTTCGGGCCGCCGACCCAGACGCAGCGACCGTTGCCGTAGAGCCGGCCCACGAGCAGCGCGCCGAGGCTCGCGTTCGCCGGCGACGTGGTGGTCGAGGCCGCCGCGTGCTCGCCCCCAGCGCCGCAGCCGGCGCCGAGGGCGAGCAGGACGAGAGCGACGGCGATCGCCGCCGTCGCGGTCAGGACGTCGCGATCGTCAGGTTCCATGCCTTGATCGTGTTCCCGATCGGAAGGAAGTCGAAGATGTCGCGCTTCGTGTGCGTGCACGGCGTGCCGAGGCTGAGGACGCCGTACGCGCGGTGGTGCTTGACGTTGTAGACCGGACCGCCGCTGTCGCCCGGGCCGGAGCATGCCTGGACCTCGACGAGGCCGCGGAGCTTGTTCTTCCACGAGACGTTGACCGCGGTGACCTTCCCGCAGTGCGTACCCGTCGTGCGGCCCGAGTGGCACAGGTAGGTGCCGATCGAGATCTTCTTCGCGACGGAGGTGATCGGAAAGTCCGTAGCCGTCTTGCGGTGGAAGATCCAGTTCTGCGGCGTCCAGAACTTCGGGTCGTTGATCTTGACGAGCTCGGAGTCGATCTTGCCGCTGAACTGACGCTTGATCACGGAGCCGATCTTGTGCGCCTTCCGGCCGTGGTACCAGACGCCGCCGCCGCAATGGCCGGCCGTCAGGATGACCGGATTGCTGTCGGCATCGTGCGCGTAGAAGCCCGCGGTGCAGAGATCGACGAGCCCTTCCTTGTTCAGCGGGTGCCAGATCTCGATCCCGCCGCGCAGCGGCGGCGGGCACTGGAACCGCGTGCACGCCTGCTCGGAGGCGACGTCAGCGTCGACGACCGACTGGACGAGCGTCGTCCCGTAGGTCGCGCGCAGGTCGGACATGATCTGCTGCACCTGGGAGTCGAACGGGTTCGCGACGCGGAGCACGACGGAGTTCGTCGCCGGCATGATCGCATAGCCCGGCTGGTTCGCCTCGACGGCGACCGACGCCGACCGCTGGAAGATGTAGTCCGCGATCGCCTCCAGGTCAGCGAGGCTCTTCGTCACCGGTACCTCGCGAACGAGATCGGCCGGAAGTCCGAACTGCGTCGCGAGGCCGGCGGTGATCCCGGGCCGGGTCGTTGCCACCATGATCGCGCCGCCGTGGGCGTTGTCGACCCAGAGGCCGGCGAACGTGGTCGGCTGGTTGGTGGTCAGGTAGTCGTCCAGGTCCTCGATCGCGGGTTGCCGGTCGATCCGGCCGGCGGCCTCGTCGGCAGAGACGCCGTAGTCGCGCATCAGCGCTTCCTCGGGCGTGTCCTCGGCCGGCGCCGAGTCGATCGGATCTCCGCCGTCGAGCGGCGTGATCGTCACGGTTCCGGAGGCGACGCCGGAGACGTTGCCGACGACGTCGATCGCGCGCACCTCGACGGTGAAGATGTCGCCGGTCGCGGCCTCGTCGAAGAAGAGTCCCGGCTTGCTCGTCTGGCCCCAGTCGGTGAAGCCGCCGCCGTTCTTGTCGAGGCGGAACTGGTAGGTCGCCACGCCGGAGCCGGGCGTGCCGTCCCGGAGCGCCGGATCGGCTCCCGGCTGCCAGTCGATCTCGCCTGTGCCCTGCGTGCCGTCGAAGTCGGCCAGCGCGATTCCGGAGACGCCCGTCGGCGCGCTGCGGTCCACGATCACGCTCCAGCTCGGCGTGGCGCCGACGTTGGCGGCGAGGTCGGATGCACCGGCGGTGAACCGGTTCGTTCCCTCGGGGAACGGCCGCGTGTCGATCGCCGTCGTGACGGCGTAGCTCGGAGGGCAGATGCGGTTGTCGAGCGCCGGCGTCATGTGCGTCGGGTCGCAGGGGGCGCTTGCGGTGACGAGCCGGCCGGCACCGAGCTGGTCCGCCCAGACCTGGAGGATCCCCGAGCCGGCGTCCTGCCCCGTGAGCGTCAGGTCGTACGCGCCCTGACCGTTGACGTATGTGCCGTCCAGGTCGCGGAACGGGCCGGTCGCGGCGATCGCCGGCGCGTCGTCGTCGACGAGCGTCATGTCGGCCTCGAGCATCCGGGCATAGCCGCCGGTCGCGAGCGGATCGAGCTGCGGGATGTTCTTCGAGCAGCTCGTCGCTCCGCCGCAGTCGACACGGATGCGGAAGTAGAGGAGTTTCGACGTCGGGTTGGCGGACGGATCGACCAGCGAGACGGTGACCTGCCGCTGGCTGTCGGGCGGCGACACCGGCTTGCAATGCTCGTTGTGCGTGACGACCGTGCCGGCCGCCGTGCGGAAGCCGATGTCGATGCAGTGGTGGGCGAGCAGCTTGTTCCGGTAGGTGAACTGGAGCGTCGCGTTCGACAGGCGCGTCGTTCCGGGCGCCGCGTACGTCCACTCGGCGTAGTTGCCGCCGGTATAGCTGTACGAGCCTCCGCCGGTCGGCCAGAGCCAGAGGCCGTATTGGCCGCCGAGGGCGGTCTGCATCCCGTAGGCGCCGGCCTGGCCGGACGACGCGCTGTGCCAGCCGGCATAGCCGTGGCCGTTGGGCCAGTCGTAGAGGTTCCGCCACGTCGGGACCACCGGCGTCACCGGTGGCGGCGGGGCCGGCTCAGCGGCGTCGGCCGACGCGCTGTCCGTGAAATACGTGCCGCTGTACGAGGGGCTGACGTCCCAGTCGTACGTCGTCGTCGTTGTCGCGCCGCAGCCGGTGCCGGGATCGCTGTAGATGAAGAACGTGTACGCGGGCTGCGCGTCGATGCAGACGTCGCTCGCGTATTCCGTCCGACCCGAGGCTGCGGGAACGAAAAGTAGAAGACCGGCAGCTGCGCCGGTGGCCGCGGCGCACAGCATTCGGAGTCCCATCGTTCCCCCCTGTCCCCTTTACCTGCCGTTGCGGCTGCGCGGATCGCCCGGAGGCAGCCCTGTCCGCCCGGATGCTGTCGTCTGCGCCGCCGCGTGGCGTCAGGCGAACGTCGTATCTTCGCCGGATACGACCAAGGGCGTACTCAGCGGCGCCACACGCGGGCCGGACGTAGAGGCTCCGCGCGGTCGCGCCCGCGAATTAGCGCCGTAGCACGAAGCGCCGGGACTTCAGGTCGAACGTGCCGCTGCCGCCGACGTAACGGAAGTAGACCCGATTTCCCCGGACGTTGGCCAGCGTCAACGGCCCCGCAGGCCGCGGTGCACGGTAGACGCCCGAGTACTTGGTCGGCAGCCCGACGTGCGGATTCGTCCAGTTGACGATCAGCGCGCCGCGGTGACGCTGCGACATGAGTGCGCCTGCGTATACCTCGATGAAGAACGGCTTCCGCCGCGCGGTCCAGAAGTTCGTCAAGAGGAAGTACGTCGGGTTGAACGGCACCGAGACACCGCCGAGCGACGTCTGCGTGCCCAGCGTGCCGCCGCCGACGTGCCGCACGGTCTGCGGCGGCGGCACGATGTCGCTTCGCCTCGACGTTGACGCGGCGTGCGACGATCCGCATCCCGCCGCCACCACGACGGCGGCTGCGCCCGCGGCGACCGGCCGAAGCCGGCCGCCGCGGTGCGTCTGCGCTGCGATCACGTCGTGCACACGATGTTCGAGATGAAGTTCATCGCCGGTAGCGCCGTCGCGGGATCGACGTTGAGCACCTCCAGGAGTCTGTCGTATCCGTCATGCGGCGAGAGCCCGCAGTTCGGGCCGAAGGGAGTGTTGTCGACGCCCGGGTTGTACTGGCTGAGGACGCCCTGGAAACGGATCTTGCCGTACCTGCCGTTCTGCGCTCCCCATTTGCTCGTGTCGTGCCACGGATCGGCCATGTTCCGCAGGTAGATCTGCGGGATCGGGTAGTTGCGCGGGAGCCCGTAGGCCAAGCGGTACCGGATCGCGTCCGACCAGAATCCCTGTTCGTTCGAGCCGAAGTCGTAGAAGAGGGCGGCGAAGGGCGCCGCGTTGTAGCCCTCGTTGAAGTCCATCGTGTGGACGGCCGTCTTCGACAGGCCTTCCCAGGCCGGCTCGGTGTCGTCGGCACCCGCGGCCGAGACGGCGCGCCGCCGCGCCGGCCTGAGCTGGATCCAGCTGCCGAGCGCATTCACGTTCGCGTTCCAGACCTTGCCGGCCTGGTTGAAGCTCGGCGGCTGGAGGCTTCCCTTGCACTTCGGATCGTTGAGCGAGCACGAGTTGTTCGCCCCGACCGCGACGATGATGGAGCCACGCCGCGCACCTCCGCAGCGCACGAATCCGGCGGCGAATGCGATCGACAACTTGCGGATCGCCGTGCTCGACGCGAACGTCCTCACCGAGACGAGGATCGTGCCGTACCGGCCGCCCGCGTAGGCCGGCCGGCCGAACGCGAGGATGACCAGGCCGCGCGCCTTGGAGCGTGCGACGTTGCACCCCTGGTCCCGGTAGATCTTCGGGTCCAGATAGTGCTCGTAGTACGACCGGGTGACGGGTGGATACGCCGTCGCGGCGCGCGCCGACATGAGCACGACGCTGGTGCCGCCGCCGTAGGTCGTGCAGGTGTTCGAATCGGCCGAGTCCTTGCAGAAGTCGGGCAACGCGGCGTCCTCTTGTGGAGGGGCTGCTGCCGTCCCGTCGAGCGTCAGCGTCGTCGCCGTCGCGGCAGTCGCGTTGTCGACTCCGTCGAGGTTCTGGACCTCGACCGTCACCCTGTCGCCGACCCTCGCGTTCGGAATCACGAGCTCTGCGCCGGGGTCTGTCTCCCAGTCGCTGAACGCGCCGCTGTTGAGGGAGTAGCGGTACCGCGACTGCGCGACGCCCGATCCGGAGTTGCCGTCGGCCAGCGGGGGGTCGGTGCCGATGTCCCAGTTGACCGCCCAGTCGCCGTTCTGCGCGTCGTACCACTCGGTCGCGGCTGCGAGCGCGGCGTCAGGCGCTGTCCTGTCGATCGACACCGACCACGGGTCCTGCGCGTCGGTGTTGCCCGCCAGGTCGGAGGCCGCGACGAAGTACTGGTTGCGGCCTTCGGGCATCGTGCTCGTGTCGATCGTGATCCCGGCCGAGTACTGATCCGGGCAGATGCGGTTGTCGAGGGCGTCGGTGTGGTGCGTCGGGTCGCAGGGTGCGTTGCTGCTCGCGATGACGCCGGCACCGATCCGCTCGACCCAGACTCGCTGGACGCCCGAGCCGGCGTCGTTCGCGCCGAACGTAAGGTCGAACCTCGACGAGCCGTTCGTATAGTCGCCCGCGAGGTCGTAGAACGAGCCAGACGCCCAGGCCTCCGGATTGTCGTCGTCGACGAGTGTCATGTCGACCTTCGTCGCACGCGCGTAGCCGCCTGTGGAGAGAGGGCTGAGCTGCGGTATGTTCTTCGAGCAGGTCGTGGCGCCGCCGCAGTCGACACGGATCCGGAAGTAGAGCGTCGTCGACGTCGGATTGGCGGCCGGGTCGACGAGCGAGATCGTGACATCGCGTTGGCTGTCCGGGGGCTGCACGGGGGTGCAGTGCTCGTTGTGCGTGACGACGACGCCGTTTGTATCCCGGAAGCCGACGTCGATGCAGTGGTGCGCGAGGAGCTTGTTCTTGTACGTGAACTGGAGCGTCGCATTCGTGATCCGCGTCGTTCCCGGCGCGGTGTACATCCATTCCGCGTACTGGCCTTGCGAGTAGCTGTAGCTCGAGCCGCCGACGGGCCACAGCCAGAGCCCGTAGTTGCCGCCGAGGGCGCTCTGCATCCCGTACGCACCGCTCTGCGACGAGGAGGCCGTGTGCCAGCCGGCGTAGCCGTGGCCGTTCGGCCAGTCGTAGAGATTGCGCCAGGTCGGGAGACTCGGCGTGACCGGCGAGGGCGGCGGCGGCTCGGCCGCGTCCGCAGACGTGTTGTCCGAGTAGTAGTCGCCGCTGTACGACGGCGAGACCTGCCAGTCGTACGACCCGCAGCCCGAATACGTCGGAGGGGCGTAGTACCGGTGGTGGAAGAGGCGCCTGGCCGTCGTCGTCGAGGTCGTCGTGTCCGCCGTGGTGACCGTCCCGTACGAGTCGACGGCGCAAAGGGTCTTTGCCGCATTCCGGTGGCTCGACGCCGCAGGCGTGACGACGAATGCCGCGACCGCCGCCGCGATGATGACCCGACGTGCGGTCGTGAGAGCCCCCCTGGGGCGGGGATGGACTGGGCGACGCATAAATGCCTCCTCTCGCGTTCGCTGGCGCGAGGGAGTCCGCCCGCCCCCAGATCCGACCACCCTCCGCGCAGCCTGTCTTGGTCACGCGGATGGTGGAGGCGGACGGCGCGTTCCGCTATAGGACTTCGGTCGTATCTTCGGTCCTAGTTGCGGATCAGGTCGAGCACCTCGTCCCGTTTCCGCTCCATCAGCTCCTGCGAACGCGCCTCGAGGTTGAGGCGGAGCAGCGGCTCGGTGTTCGACGGGCGCACGTTGAAGTGCCAGTCGTCCGCCGTAATGGAGAGACCGTCGAGGTGCGAGACCTCTCCCTCCGCGCCGAAGCGCTCCTTCAGCTCCTGCAGCTTCAGCGGGACGTCCGCGACGGGCGTGTTCAGCTCGCCGGTGATGAAGTAGCGCTCGCGGTACGGGCGCAGCACCTCGGAGAGCCTGCCGCGCTTCGAGATGTACTCGAGCATGAGCAGGAAGGGGACGACGCCCGAGTCGGCCTGCGAGAAGTCTCGGAAGTAGTAGTGGCCGGAGACCTCGCCGCCGAAGGTCGCGTTGTCCTTGCGCATGCGTTGCTTGATGAAGGCATGGCCGACGCGGTTGACGAGCGCCGTGCCGCCCGCGCGCTCGACCGTGTCCGGGACGGCCCAGCTCGCGCGAAGGTCGTAGATGATCTTCGCGCCGGGCTCCTTCTCGAGGATCGATTCGGCCAGGATCGCGGTGACGAAGTCTCCGGGGACGAACTCGCCGGTGTCGTCGACGAAGAAGCAGCGGTCCGCGTCGCCGTCGAAGGCGACGCCGAGATCGGCGTGCTCCTCGAGCGTCTTCCTGACGATGAACTCGCGGTTCTCCGGGAGCAGCGGGTTCGGCTCGTGGTTCGGGAAGCTGCCGTCCGGCTCGAAGAAGCAGCGGACGGCGTCGACCTGCGGCAGGCGGTCGAGCACCGGCGGCAGCATCGCGCCGGCCATTCCGTTCGCGGCGTCGATGACGACGCGCAGCGGCTTGATCGCGGCGGTGTCGACGAACGACAGGACGCGGTCGACGAAGGCGGGCCAGATGTCGTACGGGGTGATCGTCCCGGCGGGACCTGTCTCGTGCCTGGCACCGGACATGGCCCGGTCGCGCACGTCCAGCAGCCCCGACTCTCCGCCGACGGGCAGCGCGCCGCGCCGGACGATCTTCATGCCCGTGTACTCCTTCGGATTGTGCGAAGCGGTGACGGCGATGCCGCCGTCGAGCTCCAGCTCGCCGACCGCGAAGTAGACCATCTCGGTGCCGACCAGGCCGAGGTCGAGCACGTCCGCGCCTACGTCGGCCGCGCCGCGCATCACCGCGTCCTGCATCGACGGGCCGGAGAGCCGCATGTCCCGGCCGACGGCGATCTTCCGCGGCTCGAACTGCTCGACGTAGGCGCGGCCGATCGCGTACGCACCCTCCTCGTCGAGCTGGTCGGGATAGATCCCGCGGATGTCGTACGCCTTGAAGACCTTCGGGTCGAGCACGGGCCGATCGTAACGGGCCCATGCTCGACGGCAGTCGTCTGTCAGCCGATGCAGGAGCCGGCGGGATGGTGCCGCTCCTGCTCGCAAATTGCGCCAAAACGTGGTACGACCCGCCCGGTTCACAGAGGGCGACAACCGAGGAGGAGCATGATTCGCTACGCAGCAGCAGCAGCTGCCGTGGCCGCGCTCGCCGCCGCGGCGGCAGCCGGCGCCGCCACACCGCCGCAGGGCTACCAGTCGGACGCCAACTTCGCCGCGAGCTTTGCGGGCAACGGAGTCCAGGCGGTCGACGCGACCGCGCAACAGACGAGCTGTTATACGCCGGAGACGCCGTACTTCGACGCACTCACCGCCGCCGACGGCTATCTCGACGGAGGCATGTCGCCGTGCAAGGGCGCGGCCACGACGGGCGAGGACCTCGGGCCGTACGCGACGCAGGACCGCACGGCAGCCAACCCGATGCGCGTCAAGGACCACTCCGAGTCGGACATTCGCGTCGACCCGGCAAATCCGAGCCACCTGATCGGCCAGAGCAAGTGGGTCGTCAGCGCGGAGGGCTACAACCACCTGCTCGGCTTCTACGAGTCCTTCGACGGCGGTCTCACGTGGCCGGTTCAGGGTCACGTGCCGGGCTACGAGGGCTGGACGGACAACACCGATCCGGTCGGCGCGTTCGATCCGTACGGCAACTTCTACTCGCTCGTGCTGCCGTACCAGTTCTACTACTCGAACAGCGGCGGGCACGCATACAGCAACGGCTCGAACCAGATCAATCCGACCGTCCCGCCGGAAGTGGTCTCGATGGCCGTCCGTAAGGCCGGCGGCGGTGTCAACGGCTGGATCACGACGCACAACGGACGGCCGGATTACCTCATGACGGCCGACAACGCGGCGACGAACGATCCCGACAAGCAGTGGATCGCGATCGACACCAATCCGGCGAGCCCGCACTACGGCCGGGTCTACGCCATGTGGACGATCTTCGTGAAGAACCCGGCGATCATCTACGAGTCGCACGCGGACGCCCACCCCGACGGCACGCACACCGACTGGACGGCGCCGCAGATCCTGCCGACGGCGTCGGGCAAGCGTTGGGACACGTATCTGCTGCCGCACGTCGCGCCGGACGGGACGGTCTGGACGACGACGACGAACAACCCGCAGAAGCAGGACTTCTCGCACGCGTCGATCAGCCTGATCTGGTCGAAGGACGGCGGCGCCACGTGGCAAGGGCCGCTGCCGGTGATCGCGAGCGTGAACGTGCCGACGTACCAGAACACGACCTTCCGCGAGGGGATCGTCAACACATTCGCCGTCGGGACGAAGAAGGTCGGGAAGTACTACCCCCTCTACGTCTCGTACGAGGACGGGGCCTCCGGACTCTCGAACGTCTACCTGACGGCGTCGTACGACAACGGCCGGACGTGGAGCGCGCCGATCCAGGTCAACGACAACGAGGGGCCGACCGAGGCGCTCCAGCCGAACCTGAACGTCGCGCCGAGCGGCACGGTCTCGGTCGCGTTCTACGACCGCCGGCTCGCGTGTCCCGGCTCCGGCACGTCCGAGGCGTCGGGCGCCGGAATCGCGTTCGACCCGATGTCGCCGTACGGCGCCGCGAACTACTGCGTCAACACGGCGATCCAGTTCTACAGGCCGAGCCTGACGCCGATCGGGCACAACGTCCGGCTCTCGGGGCATACCTGGGATCCGCAGCTGTCGGCGCCGCACCAGGGCTGCATCACGTGCACGGGCACCTTCATCGGCGACTACTTCGGCGTCGACTCCGGCGGCGGGGCCACGTACACGACCTCCGTCTCGACGTTCAACGACGGCGCGAATCCGTTCTTCCACCAGCAGCAGGTGGTAGCGAGGATCGGCACGCCGTAGCCGTTTCGCGTGTCGGGGCCGCGGCCCGCAGAGGCCCGGCCCCGACACGTAAAATTCCGTCGTGGAGCGCAAGCTCGCGACCGTGCTGTTCGTGGACCTCGTCTCGTCGACGAACCTCGTCGCTGCCTCCGATCCGGAGGTCGTACGGCGGCGTGTGCAGCGGTACTTCGACGACGTCGCGAGCTGCATCATGACGCACGGCGGGATCGTCGAGAAGTTCGCCGGCGACGCCGTGATGGCCGCGTTCGGCGTCCCGCTCGCTCACGAGGACGACGCCGAGCGTGCCGTCCGCGCCGCGATCGCGATCCACGACAAGGTCGCCGAGCTCGGCCTCGAGATCCGCATCGGCGTGGAGTCCGGCGAGGTCGTCGCCGACGCATCCGACTCGACCTTCGCCACGGGCGAGGCCGTCAACCTCGCGGCGCGCCTCCAGCAGGCCGCGCCCACCGGCGGCATCCTGATCGGCCCGGCGGCGCAGCGCCTGACGCGCGGCCTGATCGAGGCCGAGGAGTTCGGCGCCCTCGACCTGCGCGGCTGGAACGACCCGGTGACGGCGTACCGCGTCCTCGGCACCTGCGGGGGCGGGCGTCCGCTCGGCAACCTGACCGCGCGGCTCGTCGGCCGCGACGAGGAGCTCGAGCTGCTCGAGACGACGTTCTCGCGCACGGTCCGCCACGGCCGCGCGTCGCTCTTCACGCTCTACGGCGAGCCGGGCGTCGGCAAGAGCCGTCTCGCGCGCGAGTTCGTCGCCGGGCTCGAGGGAGCGACCGTCCTCTCCGGACGCTCGCTTCCGTACGGCGAGGGCGTGACCTACTGGCCGCTGGCCGAGATGGTCAAGGCCTCGGCCGGCATCGCCGACGACGATCCGTCGGAGGAGGCCCGCAAGAAGCTGCGCGAGTCCTGCGAGGACGAGGCCGTCGCGGACCTGCTCGCGCTCGCGGCAGGCGTGCTCGAGGCCGTCGAGGGCGAGCGCAGCCCGCAGGAGATCTCCTGGGCCGCCCGTGCGTGGGCCGAGCAGCTCGGTCAGGCGCAGCCGCTCGTGCTCGTCTTCGAGGACATTCACTGGGCCGAGGAGCCGCTGCTCGACCTGATCGAGCATCTCGCCGCCTGGGTGAAGGAGGCGCCGCTCCTTCTGCTCTGTCTCGCGCGGCCCGAGCTGCTCGACGTGCGCCCGACCTGGGGCGGCGGCAGCGTCCGCTCGACCGCGATCGAGCTCGAGCCGCTCGCGCCGGCCGACAGCGCCGAGCTCGTCGAGGCGCTGATCGCCGAGCGCAAGCTGCCGATCGACGTCGACGCCGTTCTCGCGAAGACCGAGGGCAACCCGTTGTTCGTGGAGGAGACGATCCGCGCGCTCGCAGAGCAGGACGGCGGCGCGGAGCGGATCCCCGACACCCTGCAGGCGCTGATCGCGGCCCGCGTCGACCGGCTGCCGGCGGAGCAACGCGTCGTGCTCCAGCGGGCCTCGGTGATCGGCCGGATTTTCTGGCCGGGTGCGATCGAGCACCTCTCGGCCGACCTCGAGTCCCCGGCCGGCGCCCTCGAGGGGCTGTTGCTCCGCGATTTCGTCCTGCCGGAGAGCCGCTCGTCGATCACCGGCGAGTCGGCGTTCAAGTTCAAGCACGTCCTGATCCGCGAGGTCGCCTACAGCGGGCTCTCGAAGGCGGCGCGCGCCGAGTACCACGCGCGGTTCGCCGCCTGGCTCAGCGAGCGGACCGGGGAGGAGCTGCTCGAGATCCGCGCGTTCCACCTCGACCAGGCGGCACGGCTGCACGAGGAGCTCGACGGCAAGGCCCCCGCCGAGCTCGCGGAGCAGGCAGCGAAGGCTCTGGCGAGGGCCGGCGACCGCGCGATGTCGCGGGAGAGCTTCCGGACGGCACGCAAGCTGTTCCTGCGGGCCGTCGAGCTCGGGCCGACGCTCGGGCGCCGCTACTCCGCGGCCCGTGCCGCATGGCGGCTCGGCGACGTGGTCGCGCTCGCGATCGAGATGGAGCACGTGCGGGAGGCCGCAGCGGGCGTGGAGCCGAAGCTCGAGGGCCGCGCGCTGACGGCGCTCGCCGACGTCGCGCTGATCCAGGATGCCGACGCCGCAGAGGCGCGCGACCTCGTGGAGCGTGCACTCGACGTCCTCCAGCCCGGCGACCCCGCCCGCTTCGACGCCCTCTGGACGCGCAGCCAGGTCGCGGCCTGGCTCGGAGACGCCGGCGGCTTCGAACGCTGGGCGAAGGAGGCGCTCGCGGTCGCGCGCGAGTCCGGCCGCAAGGACTTCGAGGCGATGATCGTCCAGTCGCTCTCGAACAGCTACCTGCTGCGGCTCGAGCTCGAGCCCGCGGAGCCGCTCGTCGAGCGGGCGCTCGAGCTCGCGCACGAGAGCGGCAGCGTCGTCGGTCGCGCGGCCGCACATCACGCTCTCGCGTGGCTCGAGCACACCCGCGGGCGCTGGCCCGAGGCGGAGACGGCGTACGTCGCAGCCCGGGAGCTCTACGCGGAGATCGGCCTCGTGGGCCAGGAGGCGAGCATGACGCTCCACCTGGGCCGGCTGTATGTCGCGCAGGACGAGGTCGAGCGAGGGGAGAAGCTGCTCCGTGAGGCCCTTCGCACCTTCAAGGGAGTGCGCGACCGCGCGCATCTCTGCGAGGCGCAGCGTTCGCTCGCGCAGCTGCTCGCGGCGCAGGGGCGGCTCGAGGAAGCCGAGCGGCTCGCGCTCGAGGCGCGCGAGACCGTCGGCAACGAGGACAAGATGTCGATCTCGACGACGAAGCTCGCGCTCGGTCAGGTGCGCGCGGCGCAGCACCGGGACGAGGAGGCCGAGCACCTCATGCGCGAGGCGGTCGACGGCCTCGAGGCCTTCCAGATGTACTCGCCCGAGCGCGAGGCGCTGCGCGTCCTCGCCGGCTTCCTCCGCGACCGCGGCCGCGAGGACGAGGCGGCCGCCTACGAGGAACGGCTGGTCGAGCTGCTCGCCCGCAGCGCGGCGCCGATCGCCTGAGTCGACGCTTCGTCGGGCGCCTCGCTGATCACAGTCGCCGGGCGGTCGAAGCGCGCGAGCGCCTCGCCGAGCGGCTCGGCGCGCAGCGTGCCCTCGCCGTACGGGAGGTGCTTCGTCTCGTTGCGGTTCGCGTACGCGATGTCCGAGAAGTGGATGTGGAACGGCGCGCCCGGCTCGAGCACGTCGTCCGCGGCGGCGAGCACCTCCGCGAAGCGCTCGACGTCCGTGAAGGCGCCGTCGCTCGTCGCGTGCACGTGTGCGAAGTCGAGCACCGGCCGGACGAAGTCGACCTGCGCCGCGATCGCGAGCACGTCCTCCACCGTCCCGAGCTCGCGCACGCGTCCCATCACCTCGACGCCGAATGGGACGAGACGATCCTTCGCCGCGAGGCGGTCGCGCAGATCGCCGAGCTGGTCGACGACATCCGCGATAGCCTGTTCCCGTTCGCGCCCGAGCAGGAAGCCGGGATGGAAGACGATCAGCTGCGCGCCGACGGCCTTTGCAAGGCCCGCGGTGTGGTCGAGCATCCCGAGCGCCATCTTGAACTTCTTGCCGCGGTCGACGTGGCCCATGAACGCGGCGAGCGGGGCGTGCACCGAGAGCGCGACGTCCGCGGCGTCCGCGGCGGCGCTGAGCAGCGGCGCCTGCTCGTAGTCGAGCCAGAACCCGCCGACGAAGCCGAATTCGCAGGCGTCGTAGCCGGCGTCGGCGAGCTGGACGATCGCGTCGGTGAAGTTCTCGGCCGCTGGGAGGTCCGACGGCCCGAAACGCAGTGCGCCCATCGGCGCGAACGCTACCGCTCGGGCGCTGTCAGGTAGGCCGCGATGCCGACGACGGCGCCCCCCTCGAGAAGCGGGACCGCACGCACGTCGCATCGTCCATCGATCTTCCGGACCGCGGCATCCCGCGTCTCGGCCGCATCGTGGAGCACCCGCTGCAGCAGGTCGAGCGGAACGGGTCGCCGAGCAGACCGGCAGCGCCGGTGTCGTAGAACTGCAGCCGCAGCTCCTCGTCGACGATCACGACGCCGTCCGACGCGTTGCGCTCGAGTGCCGCGACGACGAGAGCGACTCTCGGATCGAGGTGGTCGGGCGTGCCGTTCAGCAGCTCGTCGAGCGCGTCGAGCGTCCCGCCCGGATCGCCCTCGAGCAGGATCGGGGCGCCGAGACGCTCGGCGCGGCGGCGGAGGTCACCGTCGACCTCGGCCGTGTGGAAGAGCACCTTGACGCGGGGCCGGTACGCGCGGATCACCTCGGCAGCGCGCCCGCCGTCGATTCCCGGCATGTTCACGTCGAGGACGATCGCGTCCGCCACTGCTCGAGCGCGAGCCGGACGGCTTCGGGGCCGTCGGCGGCCTCGCCGACGATCTCGACGGCCGGCGAGAAGCTGAGGATCGTCCGGAGCAGCGCCCGCGTCGGGCGTCGTCGTCGGCGATCACGATCCGCTCCGGCGGCGCGAGCGTCATGACGAAGAAATGTACGGGCTTTCGGCGGATCTCCTCCAGATTCTGAGGAAACCTTCATGCCGTCCGACGCGTTTTCTACCGTGATCGCGGATGGCCAAGCGCCCGACCCGTATCGATCTCCTCGAGCTCGACATCGACCTCCGACTCGCCGACCTCTGGCGGGAGGCGGCCGAGATCGGCGAGTGGAATCTCGAGGTCGTCGCCGCCTTCATGCGGGCGGCCTACGGCAAGGGCTACTGCGACGCCCTGACCGAGGACAACCCGGGCTCGCTTTGCCACGACCACGGCTACCGGATACCCGGCCGGGGCCTGCGTTCGCCGGCTCGCGAGAGCTAGCCTCGCGCCACTGGCCGGCCGTGCCTCCCGGCGGCGGAGCCGCCGTCCAGCACGGCCTCCCGGCGGCGGACGCCGTCCAGCACGGCCTCGCCACGCTGACCGCACGCCGCTCTCCGCGGCCGTGCTAGAGCACTGTCCGCTCCGGCGGCGCACGCCCAGCGTGGCGCCAGAGGCGCGAGCCGCGCGGCGGTAGAATCGTCGGCGTGAGCCGCAAGCGCAGTCCGGCGCGCCTCGTGATCGCCCTCTCGGTCGCCGCGGTGCTCGCAGTGTTCCTGCTCTACACGTCGATCGCCGGCGGCAGCACGCCGTCCGTGCGCCCGAGCCAGCTCGCCGCCCACAGCGGCAAGGTCTCGCTCGCCGGCCGCGTCGTCGGGCCGGTGACCGGCGACGCGCACGCCGGCGGCCTCCACTTCCGGCTGCGCGACGTGCGGGGGACGGCCGTCGTCCCGGTCGTCTACAACGGCACGGTTCCGGATCCGTTCCGGGTCGGCAGGGACGTCGCCGTCGACGGCAGGCTGCAGAACGGGACCTTCGTGGCCGCGAAGGACACACTCGTCACGAAGTGCCCGTCGAAGTACACCGACAAGAAGGCGTAAGACTCTGCCCGAGCTCGGCCGCGCCGCCCTGATCGTCGCCCTCGGGCTCGTCCTCTACGCGACCTTCGCGGGCGGCTGGGCCGCCGCGCGTGGCCGCCGCCGGCTCGCCGTCTCGGCCCGCAACGCCCTCGTCGCCGCCTTCGGCGCGACGCTCGTCGCGGCCGCCGTCCTCTGGGCCGCGCTCGCCCGGCACGACTTCTCCTTCCAGTACGTCGCCGACCACACGAGCCGGAAGCTGCCGCTCGGCTACACGCTCGCGGCCTTCTGGGGAGGCCAGGAGGGATCGCTTCTGCTCTGGCTGCTGATCCTGACCGGCTACTGCGCGCTCGTCGTCTGGCTGACGAGCCGGAGTGCGCGGGAGCTGTTGCCGTGGGTCGTGCCCGTCCTCGGCGGCGTCGCCGCGTTCTTCGCCTTCATGCTCGTGTTCGTCTCGAGCCCGTTCGCGACGCAGCCCGCGCCGGCCGACGGCGCGGGGATGACGCCGAGCCTGCAGAACCCGTACATGCTCGCGCACCCGCCGCTGCTCTACCTCGGCTACGTCGGCCTGACGATCCCGTTCGCGTTCGGGATGGGCGCGCTGCTCTCGCGCCGCACCGACGAGCGTTGGATCGTCGCGACGCGCCGCTGGACGCTCTCCGCGTGGACGTTCCTCGGCATCGGCCAGCTGCTCGGCGCGCACTGGGCGTACGTCGAGATCGGCTGGGGCGGTTACTACGCCTGGGATCCCGTCGAGAACGCGGCGCTGATGCCGTGGCTCGCGGCGACCGCGTTCCTGCACTCGGTGATGATCCAGGAGAAGCGCGGGATGCTGAAGGTCTGGAACATGATCCTCGTCGCGCTCGCGTTCTGCCTCTCGATCTTCGGCACGTTCCTGACGCGCAGCGGCGTCGTGAACTCGATCCACTCGTTCTCGCAGAGTCCGCTCGGCGGCTGGTTCCTCGGCTTCATCGTGCTCACGGTCGTCTTCTCGGCCGGGCTGATCTGGCTGCGCTTGCCGCTGCTGCGAGCGCGCACGCAGCTCGAGTCGCTCGTGTCGCGTGAGGCGACGTTCCTCTACAACAACCTGCTGCTCGTCGCGTTCTCCCTGACGATCCTCTTCGGCGTGATGTGGCCGATCGTGACGGAGGCGCTGCGCGGGACGCCGAGCACGGTCTCCAAGCCGTACTACAACTTCTTCCTGCACAGCTTCGGGCTGCCGCTCTTGCTGTTGATGGGGATCGGCCCGCTCGTCGCGTGGCGGCGCGCCTCGCTACGCGCGCTCGGAAAGACCTTCCTCGTGCCGTTCGGCGTCGCGCTGCTGACCGGGATCGCGCTGGTCGCCGCAGGCGCCGACTCGTCGCTCCCGGGGCTGCTCGCGTACACGTTCTCTGTGTTCGTGCTCGCGTCGATCGTGTACGAGTTCGTGCGCGGAACGCGTGCGCGGCACGCGCTCGCCGACGAGTCCTGGCCCGCTGCGTTCGCCTCGCTCGTCGCGCGCAACCGGCGCCGCTACGGCGGCTATGTCGTCCACGGCGCTGTGCTGCTGCTCGCGATCGGCGTCGCCGGCTCGAGCGCGTACCAGACGGTGCGCGAGCAGAAGCTGACGCCGGGGCAGTCGATGCGGGTCGACGGGCGCACGCTCACGTACCGGGGACTCGAGCACCGCCAGGGAGCGAACGCGCAGGAGTTCCGCGCCGTCGTCGACGTGTCAATCGGCGGCGGTCACGTGACGACGTTGCACCCCGGAAAGAACGTCTATCCCGTCGAGCAGCTGACCTCGAACGAGGTCTCGATCTACCACGACTGGCGAAACGGCGGCGACCTGTTCACGATCGCCGACCAGATCGACCGGAGCGGCGCCGTGTACTTCAAGGTGCTCGTGAAGCCGCTCGTCAACCTGATCTGGCTTGCCGGCTTCGTCTTCCTCGGCGGCTCGCTGATCGCGCTCTGGCCCGACCCTGCGGAGCAGCGGCGACTCGCGGAGCGGTACGCGCCGGAGGCGGCGATCGCGTGACGACGCTTGCGCTGGTGCTGGGTGCCCTCGTCGCCATGGCGGCCGTGTTCGTCGTCGCACGGCCGTTCCTGCGCGAGCCGGCCGCGAAGGACGACCGGCTCGAGACGCGAGGCGAGCTCGAGCAGCGGCGGCTCGCGCTCGCCGAGGAACGGGACCGCGCGCTCGCGGCCCTGAAGGAGCTCGAGTTCGACCACCGCACCGGCAAGGTCTCGGACGAGGACTACCGCGCGGCGGTCGGCCCGTTGCGGCGCAGCGCCGCCGAGGCGTTACGCGCGCTGGAGCCGAGGGCAGAGGCGGGCCATGAGCGCGTCCGAACCACTTCCTAGCTGCTCCGGCTGCGGCGCGCCGCTGCCGGCGGCTGCGCGCTTCTGTCCCGGCTGCGGCCGGCCCGTCGATGCCGACACGGGGACGACGGTGCGCGCCGAGGTGCCGCCGAGCGAGACCGGACCGGTGCCTGTCGCCTACGAGGTCACCCAGCCGCACTGGTTCGGTGTGACGCCGCCGATCGCGCTCCTCGTCCTCGCGCTCGCCGCGCTCGCCGCCGCCGTCGTCCTCTTCGCCGCGGGCGACTGGCCGATCGGGCTGATCCTCGTGGGCGTGTCGATCCTGGTCTTCACCGGCTTCCTCGAAGTCGCGCGACGCAAGCCCGACACAGCCGTGACCCGGATGTCGGCCGATGCGTTCGACGGGATGCGCACCCGCGCGGGCTCCGCACTCGAGGCGCTCGCCGCGCGGAACCGCGCCGGGCGCGAGATCGTACGGCTCCGGCACGAGCTGGCGCGCGTGCACGCGCACCGGCGCGACCTCCTGACCGTCTTCGGCGACGCCGCCTACCGCGGCGCGCCGACCGACGACCTCCGCGCCGAGCTCGAGCGCGTCGACACGCGCGCGGCGGAGCTCGACGCCGAGGTACAGCGGGTTGCGGCCGAGGGGCGGGCACGGATTGAAAGGGCCCGGCTTGCGGTACAGGAGACGCAGATGGTCTCGGTGCCGGAGCCCTATCCGCCGCCCGATGAGGGCAACCCGCCGACGCCGTCGCCGATCCCGGAGCCGCTCCCGCCGCCGGACGAGGGTACGCCGCCCCAGCCGGATCCCGTGCCGACGCCCGGACCCGAGCCCGGCATCGAGCCGCCGAAACCCGCGTAGCATCGGCCTACCCGGGTGGACTGGAGGGTTGGCCGCCCGGTCGACGAAACTGTGGTGGTGTCGCGGCGCCTCTTCTGCCTGCTCCTGCTCTCGCTCCTGGTCGTCGCCCCGGCGGCCGGCGACGTCGGCAGGCAGAAGGCGAATGTCGACGCGAAGATCGGGAACCTCCGCGACAAGATCGCCGCGGCCCGCGCGAAGGAGGCGCGGCTCTCGAGCGAGATCAAGGGCGTCACGACGCAGATCCGTGCGCTCGAGGCCCGCGTCGGCGACGTCTCGAGCAAGCTCGCCGTCCTCCAAGACGATCTCGCGCTCCACCAGCGGCGGCTCGCGAAGCTGAACCAGCTCTTCCGGCTGCAGACGAAGCGGTTCGACTTCCTGCGCGCCGAGTACCACGCGTCGCTGACCCGGCTCGACGCGCGTCTCGTCCAGATCTACAAGCAGGAGGAGCCGACGACCGTCGCCGTCATCCTCAGCGCCCACAGCCTGCAGGACATGCTCGACCAGTTCGACTACTTCAACGCGGTTGCGAAGCAAGACAAGCGAATCGCGACCGAGGTCGCGCAGGCGAAGGAGCAGGTTCGGCAGGCCCGCGAGGAGACGAAGAAGGTCAAGCTCCACGTCGCCTCCGAGACGCAGGTGATCGAGGTGCGGGCGCAGCAGGTCGTCGTCGTCCGCGACCGGCTGCTCGCGAGCAAGCACGAACTCTCGGGCGCGCGCGCACAGAAGGCGCACAGGCTCGCGATCACGCGCGCGACCGAGAAGGAGTTCGTCGATGAGGCGGACGCGCTCGCCAAGGTCAGCGCCGCGTTGACCGCCAGGATCCAGGCAGCGCAGAGCTCGACCGGCTCGTACACGCCGCCCGCCGGCGAGTCCTCGCACGGTCTCGTCTGGCCCGCACAGGGTCCTGTGACGAGCCCGTTCGGGATGCGCTGGGGCCGGATGCACGAGGGCATCGACATCGGCGCCGGCTACGGCGCGCCGATCGTCGCGGCCGCCGCCGGCCGGGTGATCTACTGCGGTTGGGAGGAGGGCTACGGCAACCTGACCGTGATCGACCACGGCAACGGGCTGGCCACCGCCTACGGCCACCAGTCGTCGATCGCCGTCGCCTGCGGGCAGGACGTGGCCCAGGGGCAGACGATCGGCTACATCGGCTCGACGGGCCACTCGACGGGCCCGCACCTCCACTTCGAGGTGCGCGTGAACGGGAGTCCGGTCGACCCGCTCGGCTACCTGTAGCCGACCCGTATCTCTTTTCCAAAGTAGGACGTTTCTGAGTTGAAATTGAGAAACGGGGTCTGGCCCAGCACCGGCTGCGGCACCCCGTCTCTCGCCAGGTCGTCTCCCGACGACGCGAGCCGCCTCCCCCCGGGGCGGCTTCGCGTTTAACGGAGAATCGTCCCTAAGGCGGGGCTCAGCCCGTGAACGTCTGGTAGAGCAGGAAGACATTCAGGCTGATGATCAGGCTCGCGACGACGCCGGCGGCGGCTGTCGTCGCCTTCCGGTTGACGAGCGGGCCCATCAGGTCGCGGCGCCTTGTAAAGAGGACGAGCGGGATCAGGGCGAAGGGGATCCCGAACGAGAGCACGACCTGGCTGAGCACGAGCGTCCGCGAAGGGTTGACGCCGACCGCGACCACGACGAGTGCCGGCAGCATCGTCACGAGGCGGCGGAGCCAGATCGGGATCTGCCGGCGTATGAACCCCTGCATCACGACCTGCCCCGAGAGGGTGCCGATCGCCGAGCTCGAGAGTCCCGAGGCGAGCAGCGCCAGCGCGAAGAGCGCGCTCGCCGCGCTGCCCAGGATCGGCTCGAGCGTCTTGTGTGCGCCCTCGAGCGAGTCGACGTTGTGCAGGCCGCTCTTGTAGAAGGCCGCGGCGGCCATGACCAGCATTGCCATGTTGATCAGCCCCGCGATGCTCATGGCGATCAGCACGTCGATCCGCGTGTAGCGGAACAGCCTCCGCGCCTGCGTGTCGTCCTCAGGCTGGATCCGGTTCGCCGTCAGCGCGGAATGGAGGTAGATCACGTGCGGCATCACGGTCGCGCCGAGGATCCCGACCGCCAGCAGCACCGAGCCGGAGCCTGCGAACTCGGGCTTGACCGCGTGGAGCGCGACCGTGCCGAGTGGCGGGTGCGCGAAGTAGAGCTCGGCGACGTAGCAGGCGCCGATCACGAACACGATCGACGCGACCACGGCTTCGAGGGGCCGGGCCCCCCAGCGCTGCAGGCCGAGAATCAGGAACGCCGCGACGGCCGTCAGCAGGGCCGCCGGGAAGAGCGCGACGCCGAGCAGCAGGTGGAAGCCGAGCGCCGCGCCGAGGAACTCGGCGAGGTCCGTGGCCATCGCGATCGCCTCCGCCTGGATCCACAGGAGGATCGAGGTGCGGCGCGAGAACTGCTCGCGGCAGACCTCCGGCAGGTTGCGCCCGGTGGCGATTCCGAGCTTCGCCGACAGCGTCTGGATCAGCATCGCCATCAGATTCGAGGCGACGATGACCCAGACGAGCGTGTAGCCGTACTTGGAGCCGCCGGCGATGTTCGTCGCGAAGTTGCCGGGGTCGATATAGGCGACGGAGGCGATGAACGCGGGCCCGAGAAACGGCAGAATCCCGAACTTCCGGGAGCCGCGGAGGATCTGCTCGCCCCGGCCCAGGGGACGTTCCAACGCCTCTGGGCGAGTCGCCATCATCCAGGTTTAGTCTAGCCTAAATCTCGCGGATCACGTGTAGATCAGGGAGATTCCGGTGCTTCTCCTCGACGTCGAAGCCGTAGCCGGCGAAGAGCTCGTCGGGGACGACGAAGCCGACGTAGCAAACCGGGAGGTCGTCGACGAGGCGCCGGTACGGGCGGTCGAGGAGCGTCGCCGCGGCGAGGGAGCGCGGCCTGCGGAGCTCGAACGTCTTGCAGAGGAAGCGCAGCGTCAGGCCCGTGTCGACGACGTCCTCGACGAGGATCACATCGCGGCCCTCGAGCTCCGAGTCGAGGTCCTTCAGCAGGCGGATGCCGCTCGTCCCGCCGAGCGCCGCGTCGGCGCCGAAGCCCGCGAGCTCGATGAAGTCGATCGCATGGAGGATCGGGATCGCCCGCGAGAGGTCCGAGAGGAAGACGATCGAGGACTTGAGCGCCGCCACGAGCAGCGGCTCACGGCCCTCGTAGTCACGCGCGATCCGCGCGCCGAGCTCCCGGACGCGCGCCTGAATCTCTTCCGCAGCGAGGTACACCTCGCCGATCCGTGTGTTTTCGACTATGAGGCGATCGGGAGCTTGAATCGCTCGGCCAGGCGCGCCACGTCGCGCTTGTAGAAGAGCTTGACGTTGACGTCCGGATAGCGGTCGCGGAGCTTCCGCAGCTTGCGGTTCTTCCGGGTCACGAGCGACTGCTTCATCATCGTGATCTCGACGTAGAGGTCCTGCTCGGGCAGGTAGAAGTCGGGCGTGAAGGCCTCGATCGTGCGGCCCTCTGCGTCCTCCTCCAGCACGAACGTCCGCGGCTCGTACTGCCACGGCAGGCCGTAGAAGTCGAGGACCTTCGCGCACTCCAGCTCCGCGGCGTCGGCAAAGCGGGGAGGAGCCTCCCCGCAATATGCCTGGACAACCGGCGTTTCCAGCATCGATAAGACACCGTACCAGCGGGCTCGGACGCCGAAACGTTTGGGAAAGGCTCACGTTCGTACACTTCGCCCATGCCGCGGGGCCGCAACGGCGAGCCGTTCACGATCGTCCAGCTCTCGGATCTCCACTGCGGGAAGCAGTACTTCCTGCCGAATCTGCTCGAGCGCGCGATCTCGGAGATCAACGACATCGGTCCGGAGATCGTCATCTGCTCGGGCGACCTGACGACCTTCGGCTTCAAGGAGGAGTACGAGCTCGCGAGGAGCTACCTCGACCGGATCGACTGCCAATCGGTCGTCGTCATTCCGGGCAACCACGACTCCCGGAACGTCGGCTACGTCCACTTCGAGGAGCTGTTCGGCGAGCGGAACTCCGTGCTGCGCGTCGGCGGCGTGACGGTCGTCGCGGTCGATTCGACGGAGCCGGATCTCGACCACGGGCAGATCGGGCGCGGCCGCTACCGCTGGATCGAGGAGCAGTTCGCGGCGGAGCCGGCGGAGTTCCGGATCTTCGTGCTGCACCACCACTTGCTGCCGGTCCCCGGCACCGGGCGCGAGCGGAACGTCGTCTACGACGCCGGCGACGCGATCGAGTGCCTGCAGCGCGCGGGCGTCCACCTCGTCCTCTCTGGGCACAAGCACGTGCCGTACGCGTGGCGGCTCGAGGATCTGTTCATCGTCAACGCGGGAACGGTCTCGTCGCAGCGGCTCCGCGGCAACACGCGGCCCTGTTACAACGTGATCGAGGTCTCCGACGCGCACGTCGACGTCTGGCGGCGCCATCCGTTCCACGGCCAGGAACGGATCATCCAGTTCTCGACCGACACGCTCGCGTTCGAGAAATACACGGGGCGGATCGAGGACGAGGTCACGACGCGCGGGCAATGAGAAATCTCACGTTCCTGGGGCGCCCGTGGGCGTGCGACGCCGGAGGGCACAGTACGAGCCAGTACGGGCCCGGAGAGCGGCGTGCGCCCACGGGCGCCAGCCTTTCGCGGAGCGCCGCTCCGCGGCGCGCTCGCTAGAGGCGGCCAGGGACGTGAGGGCGGTCGCGTTGATCGACGGGGAGCACTACGCGCCCGTGGTGCGCGAGGCTCTCGCCGCGCTCCCATACGACGTCGTCGGCGCGATCCTTGTCGGCGGGACGGAGAAGATCCGGGGCGGGGAAGAGTACGGCGTGCCGCTGGTGCAGTCGCTGGACGCCGTCGAGGCCGACGTCGTCTTCGACCTCTCGGACGAGCCGGTGCTCGGCCCGCGCCGCCGCTTTCTCTGGGCGAGCCGCGCGCTCGCGCTCGGCCTGCCGTATGTCGGCGCCGACTTCCGCTTCGAGCCGCCGGCCTACGAGTCGTTCCCGTTGCCGTCGGTCGCCGTGATCGGGACCGGGAAGCGCGTCGGCAAGACGGCCGTGACCGGCCACGTCGCGCGGCTCCTCGCCCGTGACCGCGACGTCGTCGTGGTCTCGATGGGCCGCGGCGGACCGCGTGATCCGGAGATCGCCGAGACGCCGCCCACGATCGAGGAGCTCGTCGCCCTTGCGCGCTCCGGCCGCCACGCCGCGTCTGACTACCTGGAGACGGCCGCCCTAGCCCGCGTTCCGACGATCGGCTGCCGCCGGGCGGGCGGCGGGCTCGCCGGCGTGACGGTCTCGTCGAATGTGCGCGAAGGGGCGCTGCTCGCAGCGGCGCGGCATCCGGACGTCGTCGTCTTCGACGGCAGCGGCGCGGCGATCCCGCCGATCGAGGTCGACCTGCGGATTCTCGTCACGCGGGGCGACGCCGTCCACGAGGGCCTGGACGCCTACCGGGTTCTCGTCTCCGACCTCGTCGTCTTCACCGGCGACGGCGACGAGGACGCCGTCCGCGAGCTGACGGACGTGCCGATCGTCCGTGCCGAGCTCCGGCTCGAGCCGGCCGAGCCGCTCGCCGGGCGCCGGGTCGCGGTCTTCACCACAGGCCCCGCGCCGACCGAGCACCTCGACGCCGAGGTCGTCGCGGTGTCGAGGAACCTGGCGAACCGTCGCGCGCTGCGCGAGGATCTGCAGACGATCGAGGCCGAGGTGTACCTGGTGGAGCTCAAGGCCGCGGCGATCGACGTCGTCGCCGAAGCCGCGCTCGCGCGCGGCGCC
This sequence comes from Actinomycetota bacterium, assembly GCA_005884575.1. Lineage (GTDB taxonomy): Bacteria > Actinomycetota > Thermoleophilia > Gaiellales > Gaiellaceae > AC-16. Next base: position 41,654 of record VAWW01000016.1, on the reverse strand, counting down.
CACGTCGTGCTCGCCGACAACGAGGTCGTCGCGCCGGAACTGGACGAGGCGCTGCTCGGCCGGATCGGGGTGCCCGCGTGAGCCAGCCGCGGCGCAGTGATCCGCTGCCGCTCGGCGGCGAGCACGGACTGCCGTTTTCGAAGGGGATGATGGCCCGTGCGCTGATGGCCGTCGGCGTCGCGCCGCAGCGCGCGTACGAGCTCGCTCGTCGCGTCGAGGACGACCTCGCCGCGAAGGGCGCCGAGACCGCGGACCGCGAACGGCTCGACGAGCTCGCGATCGAGATCCTCGGCGAGGTGGAGGGCACGGAGACGGTGCGCCAGCTACGACGCTACCAGGATCTGCGCGAGCTCGACCTGCCGGTGATCATCCTCGTCGGCGGCGCGACGGGCACCGGCAAGTCGACCGTCGCGACCGAGGTCGCGCACCGGCTCGGGATCACGCGCGTCACGTCGACGGACTTCGTCCGCCAGACGATGCGCGCGTTCTTCTCGCGCGAGTTCATGCCGTCGATCCACTACTCGAGCTTCGAGGCGGGCCACGGACTTCCCGAGGAAGAGCAGGAGACGGGCGACCCGACGTTGCTCGGGTTCCTCGAGCAGACGCGCAACGTCCTCGTCGGTGTGAACGCGTCGATCGAGCGCGCGCTCGAGGAGGGCTGGTCGATGGTGCTGGAGGGCATCCACCTCGTGCCGGGCATGTTGCCGCGCATCGAGGGCGCGCTCGTGATCGAATGCATCCTCCACATCACCGACACGGAGAATCACCGCTCGCATTTCCTGATCCGCGACATCGTCTCGGACGAGCGCCGTGCGGGCTCGAAGTACCTCGATCATCTCGCCGAGATCCGGAGGATCCAGACGTACATCGCAGAACGTGCGCGCAAGACCGGTGTCGCGATCGTCGAGAACGCGGACGTCGAGCGGGCGACCGGCGAGGTGATGGAGCTCGTCGTCTCGGCCGCCGAGCGCGCGCGGGAGCACGTGGCATGACCGAGACGCATCCGCTCGAAGAGCACGCGACCGAGTCGAACGTCGAGCATCACTGCCTCTGCCAGTCGTACCTGCGGGCGACGGAACGCGCCGCGCTGGCGAGCGCGCGCTGGCTCGGCCGCGCCGACCAGGAGGCGGCAGAGGACGCTGCCTGCGACGGGATGAAGCAGGCGCTCGACGTCCTGCCGATCCGTGGACGTGTCGTGATCGGCGCCGGCGACGACGCGAAGATGCTGGAGACCGACTCGATCGTCGGCGCCGGCGGGACGGAAGTAGACCTCGCGCTCGACCCGCTCGAGGGACGGGGCGTCGTCGCGCGCGGCGGCTACGGTGCGATGTCGATGATCGCCGTCGGCGAGCCGGGCTCGCTGATGAGCCTGCCGAGCATGTACATGCGGAAGATGGCCGTCGGGCCGCGCGCACGCGACGCGATCGATCTCGGCCGCTCGGTCGCGGACAACATCCAGGCGATTGCGGACGCGTTCGGGCGCCGCGTCAACGACGTGACGACGATCGTCCTCGACCGGCCGCGCCACCACGACCTGATCGAGGAGATCCGCGCCGCCGGCGCCCGGATCAAGCTGATCCAGGACGGCGACGTGACCGCGTCGATCTCAGCCGCGGTGCGCGGGACGAACGACCACCTCGCGATCGGCGTCGGCGGGACCCGTCAGGCGGTCCTCGCGGCGGCCGCGCTGCGCTGCCTCGGCGGCGGGCTGCAGGCACAGTTCTGGCCGACGACGCGCGGCGAGATCGAGCAGCTCCGCGAGGTCGGGATCGAGGACTACGCGCGGGTCTTCACGATCGACGACCTCGCTCCCGGCGAGCCGATCGTCGCTGCCACCGGCGTCTCGAACGGCGACCTGCTGCGCGGTGTCCGCTTCCTCGCCGACAGCGCTCGGACGCACTCGGTGGTCATGTGCACCCGCTGCAACTGGGTGCGCTTCGTCGACGGGATCCAGTTCTTCGCGCGCGAACGGCGCGAGGAAGTCCGCCTGCTCGGCTTCTGACCCGCGGATTGTCGGACGAGAGACGGCGCGCGCGGACGCCGCAGAGACCGCGGAAGCGCCGCCTCGCACAGGAGACTCCAACGCATTTTCGAACTTGCGAGTTGACTTCTGGGCGGCTCCGCAGGCCGGGAGCGGCGACCGGTCAGGGGCGTCGAAGGCGTCGGGACGTCGGGATAGGAGGAGCCGGAGACGACCTCGGGCTGCGGCATCCCTTGGCCAAGCTCCGGCTCCACGAAGCCGCAGCCACCCCAACAGTAGCTCGCTATATTGCCAATAGTGCCCAGTCGCGAAGAACTGGTCGAAGCCATGCGCCAGGTCGAGGATCCCGAGCTCGGGATGGACATCGTCGATCTCGGCCTGCTCTACGAAGTCGAGGTGACCGGCCCGCGGGTCAAGATCCTCTACAGCCTGACGTCGATGGGCTGCCCCGCCGGACCGATGATCGAGCAGGACATCCGGGCGGTCGCCGAGTCGATCGACGGCGTCGAGGGCGTCGAGACCGAGCTGACGTTCGACCCGCCGTGGACTCCCGACCGCATGTCCGAGGATGCCAAGTTCATCCTCGGGATCGGCTAGACGACGTCGTCCGCCGCGCCTCCTACCCTCCGTTCGAGGCTATGGAGAACGAGAGCACCGAGCCAGAGGCGGCGCCGAGCCCGCTCTACCTGAGTGACCGCGATCCCGACGACGAGACGGACGCGGCCGAGGCCGACGACGGGCCCGAGCGGCTGGCGGCCTGATCAGGAAGAAACCGGGCCCCGGAACCGTCCTGTGGACATGTTCCGACTGCTACGACGGCGGCGGCGCCGGGCCCTGAAGCTCGCGCTCGCCATCTGACGGCGTTAACGTCCGTTCCTGACCGCGCGCCGCGGCTTTGGCGACGAGATCTGGCGGTTGGCCCGCGCCGCCGACGCCGCCCGGCTCGAGCAGGTCTCGCAGCTGCTCGCGCATTGGTCCGGCGTCAGCGAGATCGTCGGCGACTGCGTCCCGCAATCCGCGCCTGTGGCGGCGTGGTCTGCGGCTGGCGCTCGCCGCCGAGGCGGGAATCGTCGGCAAGCTTCGCGCCACGGTCCCCGTCGCCAGAGCCCGATTCGGTGGCCGCGAACTCCCGCCGATGGTCCTGCCGGACGCTAGTCCGGGATCCTGAGGACGATCTTCCCCATCTGGTCGCCGGCCTCGAGCCGGGTGTGCGCGGCGGCTGCTTCCGAGAGCGGAAAGACCTCGTCCACGAGCGGCGCCGCGCGACCGCTCGCGACGAGCTCGTAGGCGCCTTCGAAGTCCTGCCTCGTCCCCATCGTCGAGCCGAGCACGTCGAGCTGCTTCCACCAGATCCGGTGCAGCGCCGCCGGCGGGTTGGGACCGGACGTCGCTCCGCAGACGGTGATCCGCCCGCGCGGACGGACGACGTCGAGCGAGGTCCTCCACGTCGCCTCGCCGACGTGCTCGACGACGATGTCCGCGCCCTTGCCGCCGGTCGCCTCGCGCACCGCGGCCTTCACGTCCTCCGACGCGTGGTTGATCGTCACGTCCGCGCCGAGATCCCGTGCGCGTGCCAGCTTCGCGTCGCTCGACGAGGTGACAATCGTCCGCGCGCCGAGCGCCTTGGCGATCGCGAAAGCCGCGGTCGAGACGCCGCCGCCGATCCCCCAGAGGAAGACCCACTCGCCCTCCAGGAGACGGGCACGCGTGACGAGCATCCGGTAGGCAGTCTCGAAGACGAGCGGAAACGCGGCCGCCTGCTCGAACGACAGCCCGTCGGGAATCGGGTAGACCTGCGCCTCCGGCACGGCGATCAGCTCCGCGTTCGTGCCGTCGCCGTGCTCCCCGATCACGTGGACGACGTCGCCGTGCTCGATCCCGGGGTTGATGACGACCCGCTCGCCGGTGTCGACGCGGATGCCCGCCCCGTCCGCTCCGAGGATGCGCGGCTTCGGCACCGACGGGAGGCCCTTCCGCACCCAGATGTCGAGGTGGTTCAGCGCCGACGCCCGTAGCTCGACGAGTACCTCACCCGGCGCGGGCTCCGGATCCGGCGCGTCCTCGTAGCGGAGCACTTCCGGCCCGCCGTCTTCGTGGATCCGAATCGCCTTCATCCCGGGCACAATCCTCCCATGACCTCCCAGGAGCTGTCGCGGCTCGCCGAGGAGCTGGGGATCGATGTGGTCGGCGCTGCGCCGGCGGAGCCGTATCTCGAGACGGAGCGGCACATCCGCGAGCGCCGCGCCCGCGGGCTCTTCGCCGGCATGCGGTTCACGATGGCGCAGCCGGAGGTCTCCTGTCACCCCGAGTCGCTGTTCGACGGCGCGCGCACGGTCGTATCGGCGGCGCTCTGCTACTACGCCGACGAGTCGGAGCGGCCCGTCGGCCGCGGGCGGCTGCCGCGGTACGCATGGAGCGACGGCTACGCCGAGCTGCGCGCGAAGCTCGACGCGCTCGGGCGGCGGATTGGAGGCGCGTACCGCGTGCTCGTGGACGCCAACCAGCACGTCGACCGGGAGGGCGCTGCGCGCTCCGGGGTCGGCTTCTACGGCAAGAACACGCTCCTGATCACGCGCCGCCACGGCTCCTGGGTCGTCTTGGGGACGCTCGTCACCGACGCCGAGATCGAGTCGACGCCGCGGCTCGCGCTGGACTGCGGTTCGTGCCGCCTCTGCATCGATGCCTGCCCGACCGGCGCGCTCGACGAGCCTGGGACGCTTGACTCGACGCGCTGTCTCTCCTACTGGACACAGGCGCCTGCGCCGATTCCGCAGGACTACCGTGAGGCGATGGGCGCACAGGTCTACGGTTGCGACATCTGCCAGGACGTCTGTCCGTGGAACCGCGGAGTCGAGAAGCGGCGCGAGGGCAGCGAGCCGGCCGCGGATGCGACGCCGCACGTCTCGCTCGTCGAATGGCTCGCCGCCGGCGACGACGAGCTCGTGCGGGAGTACGAGAGGTTGTACGTCCCGCGGAACGACGCCCGCTGGCTGCGCCGCAACGCGCTCGTGGCGGCCGGGAACGTCGGCGGGCAGGAGGAACGGGACGCCGTCGCCGCGTACGCGCAGGGCGACGACGAGATGTTGCGCGACCACGCCGAGTGGGCGCTCGCGCGGATGGAGGCACGCGGTGTGCATTGACGCGTCCCGCCGCGAGCGGTTGAGACAGGCCGAGCAATGGATCGCCTCGGTCCGGCTCGGCGCGGTGCTCTTCGCCGTCCTCGAAGTCGGCGTCTTCAGCACCAACTACCCGCGGGGGTACGAGCGGCTCGCGTGGATCACGACCGGCGTCTTCGCGGCCGGCGCCGTCGTCCTCTTCGTGCTCAGCCGCAGCACACCACGCGTGATCGCGATCGGCCTCACCGCGCTGGTCTTCGACACTGCGGCGGTCGCGGCGTACGCGATGATCTACTCGTACGAGTACGGAAGCCCGACGCGCTGGGCGCTCATCTTTCCCGTCGTCGAGGGTGCGCTGCGCTACGGGCTCGTCGGCGGCGCCGGCGTCGCGATCGCCCTGATCCCGTTCTTCGTCTTCGCCGAATGGTGGCGCGCGCACCGTTTCGGGCCGCCGGGATTCGTCTCCGACCGCGTCTCGTTCCCAGCGGGGGTTCTCTTGCTGACCGGGTTGATCGTCGGGTGGCTGGTCGAACGGCTCAACCGCGAGGCGGCGCGCGCGAAGGAGGAGGCAGCGGAGGCGGCGGAGCTGCGCGACCAGCTGGGGCGGCGCGTGGACGTCCTCGAAGCGTCCAGCCGCTGTGCCCGCGCGCTCGGCTCGTCGCTCGAGCTCGAGCAGGCGTTCGGCGCGTTCATCCGCGAGCTGCAGGGCCTCGTGCCGTTCTCGCGGACGGCGATCGTGCTCATCGAGCACGACTCCGCCCGCGTCATCGCGACCGCGGGCGCGGGCGCAGACGACGTGTTCCCGGCGGGCAGCGGCCGACCGATGCGCGGCTCCGTCCTCGAGGACGTGCTGAAGGGACAGCCGGTGCTGCGGCAGGACATGGCGGACGTCCGGTACCCGGAGGAGCAGGTGCTGCTCGACCTCGGCTTGCGCAGCCGGCTCGTGGCGCCGCTGCTCGTCGGCGCACGCGCGATCGGGATGCTCGCGATCGTCCGCGAGGAGCCGAACGCATTCACGCCGGACGAGGTCGAGCTCGTCTCGCTGCTCGGCCGGCTCGCAGCGACGGCGGTGCAGAACATCCGGTCGTACGAGGCCGAACGCCAGACGGTCGAGGAGCTGCGGAGGCTCTCCGCGTTGCGCGCCGACTTCGTCTCGCTCGTGTCGCACGAGCTGCGTAGCCCGATGGCCGCGGTGATCGGGTCGGCGCGGACGCTGCAGGAACGGTGGCGGCAGCTGACGCCGGATCAGCGGGATGCGTTCCTCGCGCTGATCGCCGACGAGACGAGCCGGCTTGCGGCGCTGATCGGGGACGTCCTCGACACCTCGCGGATCGAGGCCGGCACGTTCAGCTACAGCTTCACGGACGTCGACGTGGCCGCGCTGGTCAACGAAGCGGTCGCGGCCGCGGGGATGGCGCAGGACGAGGTGCCGGTACGGGCCAGCCTGAACGGGCGGCTGCCGTCGGTGCGCGGGGACCGTGAACGGCTGCGGCAGATCGTCACCAACCTGATCGACAACGCGATCAAGTACTCGCCGGCGGGGGAGCCGGTGGAGGTGAGCGCGTACGCCGAGAACGGCATCGTGCGAATCGACGTCAGCGACCGCGGCCCCGGGATCGTGCCCGAGCAGCAGCGGCTGATTTTCGAGAAGTTCGGGCGCGCGACCACCGGCGCGGGCGTGGGGAAGCCCGGCACAGGGCTCGGCCTCTTCATCGCGCGGTCGATCGCCGAGGCGCACGGCGGCAAGCTCGACGTTCATTCGACCGTCGGCCACGGCGCGACCTTTACGCTGACGCTACCTGTGGGTTAGTCGTCACACATTCGGCACGATTCCGTCACACACCCGTGCGCTTTTTCGCGTTACGCTCGGCGTGAGCAGGGGGGAGGGTCGGGACCCGAGTTAACTCGCGCGTACTTAAGAAGCGCGGATCAGGCCTTAATGCGCATGCGCGCGACGCCCAACTCCTGCGCGAGCTCCTTCGCGCGCGTCGCGATCCGCTCCCGCAGATCCTCGGGTTCGACAACGATCGCGTCGCCGCGGGACGAGAAGATCTCGCTCTCCAGCCATTCGGGGCTGCCGACGGGAACCTCGGAAAGCGCCTTGCCGTCCTTCAGCGGCCGCGCACCGCGTTCGCGCGCCCACCGCGCGACGGCCTTCGAGTAGAGCACCTTCGCCGTGCGCGCGTCCCGGAGCCTGCTCGGCTCGAACCCCTCGCGTGGCTCGAACGTCTCCTTCGTCTTCGCCGCGCTGCGCATCCGGTCGAGACGGAAGCTGCGCTCGCCGTCGCGCGTGCGGTCCCACGTGTGGACGCGCCAGTTCGGCAGCTCGCGCTCCAGCGAGTACGGCTCGACGACGCGCTTCGACCACGTCTGCTCGCCCTCCTTCTGGTACTCGATCTCGACGAGCCGCCGGTTCGCGATCGCCTCGCTGAACGTTCGGACGAGCTGCTCCTCCTCGGTATCGACCGACGGCTCCGGGGTTTGCGCGAGCTCGAACTGCCCGAACGTCTCCTCGAGCTTCCGGCGCACGCGGTCGAGCGGGGTGTGCGCGTCGGCGGCGATCATCGGGCCGACGTATTCGAGGGCCAGGCGGATCGCCCGCGCCTCGAGCGGCGTCAGCCGCGGCGCCGCGCGAAACGTCTCGCCGTACAACTCCTTGTCGACGTGGACGACGTCGCCCTGCAGTTCGGCGTAGACCGTGTAGCAACCGCCGCCGAAGTTGACGAGGTTCAGCAGCGAGAGATGCTCCTCCAGCCCGTCCTCCGGAATGTTGAACCGCTCGACGATCTCGCGGGCCGGAATGGTCGCCTCGCGTTCCTGGCCGCACGCGGCGAGCAGATACGCGAGCAGGGCCTGCAACACCGCGAACCGCTCCGGCGCGACGGGCCCTGCCGGCCGCTCCCCGGCGCCGTCCGACTCCTCGACCGGCTTCTCCGCCGCGAGCTTCGGCGGCGCGCCCTCGTGCGCCTCGCGGACGGCCTTGAGCGCACGTGCAACCTCGCGGCGCAGCTCGTCGGGCTCGATCGGCACCGCACGGCCGTCCTGCCGAAGCACCCACGACGCAAGCATCGGGATCGACGAGTACTCGGTGACGAACACGCCGTCCTCGACGCGGCCGATGTCCCCGTACGAGCGCTCGACCCACCAGGCCGTATCGCCCTTGACCTCGATCCGCGCCTCGCCGGCAGGGTCGCCGATCTGCCAGGGCGGGCGGCCCCGATACGCCTCGACGTCGAATTCGGCGGGAATCCGGAAGTCGCGCTCGCGTCGTGTCGCGAAGCGGATGTCGCCGCGGATGCGCGAGACGCGGAAGGTGCGGATGTCCTTGCGGTCGAGATCCTGGCCGACGACATACCAGCGGCCGGCGTCGTTGTAGAGCGCGTACGGATTGAGCGTCCGCTCGTGCGGCCCGCCGCGCGAGATCGACTCGTAATCGAACTTGACGGTGCGCTGCTTCGAGATCGCCCCTTCGAGCTTCGCGAGCCGCCCGGGCATCTCGGCCGAGTAGTCGGGATCGAGCACCTCGACGCGCGCGGCCGCCCGGCTCGGCGGGTCCGCGAAGCCGGGCCGTCCCAGCCCGAGGTTCTGCAACGCGAGCCGTAGCGGCTCCGCATAGGCGAACTTGCCCTCGAGCAGGTAGAGCGAGGTCTGCAGCGCGGCGAGCTCGTCGTCGGTCAGCTCGAGCTCCGGCAAGAAGTACTGCTCGGAACGCAGCGTGTAGAGCTCCTCGCCGGTGAACTCGTCCCGTTGCGAGTTCAACGGGACGCCGAGCGCGATGAGCTCCGCACGGTCGGAGTAGTAGCGGCGCGCGAACGCCTCGTCGGACATCTCCGAGTAACCCTCGACGTTCGACTTGACGTCGCGTGCGGTCAACGGGCGCCGTTCGGCCATCAGGAAGGCGACGAGCGAGAGTTGACGGATGAGCTTGTCGGTGTCGTGCGACACGGAGCAGCGAGGTTATCGCACGACCTCAATCGCTCCCGCATCACCGCTATGGCGTCCGGGTTCGAGTCGATCAGCACCGAGCGGCGGCCCAGCTCGGCGGCCGCGGCCCCCAGGGTGCCGCTCCCCGCGAAGGGATCGAGGCACGTGTCGCCCGGTTTCGACGAGGCCTGGACGATCCGCCGCAGGACGCCGAGCGGTTTTTGCGTCGGGTAGCCCGTCTTCTCCCCCCCGGTCGGCGAGACGATCGTGTGCCACCAGCAGTCGGAGGGCAGCTTGCCGCGCGCCGCCTTCTCCGCAGTGACGAGGCCCGGAGCCATGTACGGCTCGCGGTCGACTGCCTGCGAGTCGAAGTAGTAGCACTCTCGATCCTTGACGTAGACGAGGATCGTGTCGTGCTTCGCGGGCCAGCGGCGCTTCGCGCGGGCGCCGTAGTCGTACGCCCAGATGATCTCGTTGAGGAAGCACTCGCGGCCGAAGAGCTCGTCGAGCAGCAGCTTGCAATAGTGCGCCTCGCGGTAGTCGATGTGGAAGTAGAGCGTTCCGTCCTGGCACAGGACGCGACGTACCTCGCGCAACCGCGGCTCGAGGAACGCGAGGTAGTCGTCGAAGGCATCGCGATACGAGCTCGTCTCGAGGAGTTCGCTGCGGTACCGGCGACCCGCGAAGCCGGTGCGATCGCCATCCATGTCAGCTGTGACGGCAAGTGTCCGTCGCGTCTGCGCGCGCCCGGTGTTGAAAGGCGGATCGAGGTAGGCGAGCTGGAAGCTCGCGTCCGCGAAGCGGGGGAGGACGTCGAGGTTGTCCCCGAGGAGGATCTCGTGCACCGGCCCGAGCTTAGGCCCGGGTCCGGACTACGCCGCGGCCTTCGTCCGCTCGAGGTGCTGGTGCGACGGGCAGTAGTCGCGCTCCGGCAAAGGCGTGCGCTGGCACGGCTTACCCTTGCGCGTCGTCGCGCGGCAGCGGGCGACGCCGCCGTCGAGCGCGCCGGCCTCGATCTGCTCCTGAATGAACTCGATCGCCGCTCCGACTCCGTGCTGCACGGCCCAGGCCACCTGCGCCTGCGCGGTGATCGGGAAGTGGCGCCGGATGTCCTGGAACAGCGCCTTGTCCGGATTCGCGAAGTAGAGCGGATCCTTGGCGAGCCGTTCCATCGTCTGCTCGCAGGCCAGCAAGACGGCCCGGCGGGACTCGAGCTGCGTCTCCGGGTCCGAATACGGGTCGATCATGTCCTTGATGGTGCGGTAAATGGCGCGAGAGTATTGATACATGCAGTTCTGCAACTGGGCGGTGTGCTCTTCGATCACTAGTCTCTAGGTCTCCTGTTGAGTCGCCGCAAAGCGTTTGTTAGCGCGCTGTAAACAGTCCTCTCGAGCCCCCTCCGAGGCGGAGTCTATACGGACCGGCCCACTGTCACAAAGTCGCGTCCTCTGTTTTCAAAGTTGGAAACGATTGTGCGCCCCGGCCAAGGCCCTTCCACGGCGTGCCCGTTCCAACCGGCGGTTACACCTAGCGGGTGACCTGCTTCTGGTAGGCGTCGCCGAAGCCGCGGGCGTGGGCGGTTCCGACCGCCCGGGCGGCGTCTGCGGGGGAACTGTAGATCCCGGCGAAGACCACGTAGTAGCCCGGATGGAAGCTCGAGTAATTCGAGGAGTCGAGCACACCGACGGAGGCCAATCCGGCCGCCCGGGCGCGCTTCGCCCTGGCCACCGCGAACGCGCGGCCGGTGGAGGTCGGCACCGACTCGAGGACGACCGTGTAGCCGCTCTTGCCGGACGGCCACTCTGCGAGGGCGCCCGTCGCCGGCTTCGGCTTCGGCTTCGGGGTCGTCTTCGCCGGCCCGGAGCCGGTCGGCTCGGGCGCGGTCGGCAGTGTCCCGGTCGCGGCAGCCGTCACGGTGCCGCCGGCCGCGCCCGGACCGAGAGTGACGCTGTTCCCGGTCGCGACGACCGTCTTCGACCCGCTCGAACGGCTCGAGCCGACCAGGACGGCGACGACGGTCGCGATCACGGCGAGGCCGAGGAATCCGAGCGCCGGCCACATCCAGTCGCCTGGATACCAGGGAATCCGCCGCTGCCAGGCCGAGGCGAGGACCCCGATCAGACCTCGATTGACCGGCAGGCGCTCGCCGCACTCGAGGCAGTACTCCTGCAGCGGCTCGTACGCCGCGCCGCAGTTCGGGCAGAAGTCGCGGGGCTCCTCCTGCGGCGGCGGAGGTGGCTCAAGGGTCGGTGCCGACGGTTCCAGCTCAGGCCTCCTGCGGCGGAACCGGAGCGGCCGACGCGCCGACGGGCCGCCCGCAGGACGCGCAGAACTTCGAGCCCCAGAGGATCGGCGCTCCGCACTCGCAGCGGGCGGCCGGCCGGTGCCGGACGGACATCGCCGCCGAGAGCAGGGCGTCGAGCTCGGCGATCCGCTCCTCGAGCGCGACGAGCTCGGTGCAGCGGTCGACGACGAGGTCCTGCCGGAACTGGTCGCGCCGGTACATCTCGAGCATCAGGCCTCCGAGGTCGCGGATCCGCTCCTCACGGACGCGCAGGAGGGCCCGCCGGTCGCGGCGCAGCTGGCTCGGCGGCGGAAGCGTCCGCCGCACCGGCGTTCCCGGCACGGCCGGGGCCGGAGCGGGCTTGCGTCCGAAGAGCGGCATCCCGCCGCGAGATTACCGCTACATCCGGCGGTCGGAGACGGTCGTGTCCCGCGCGGCGCGCTTGCCGAAGCCCAGGAAGAAGAGCGCGAGCAGCACGAGCCCCACGATCGCCGCGGGAACCCCGACCCACGGCATGAAGAACAACGTGACGACCCCGACGATTAACAACGCGATTCCGAGTCCGATCATGCTTGGGGGGTTCCCGGACCGCAGGTCGCCGAAACTAGGACACGTCGAGGACGACGAGCCGCTCCTCGGTCATCTCCCGGACCGCCCAGGCCGGGCCTTCCTTCGTGTTGCCGGAGTCCTTGACCCCGCCGTACGGCATCTGGTCGGAGCGGAACGTCGGCGCTTCGTTGACCGTGACGCCGCCGAATTCGAGCCCGGCCGCGGCCTTGACGGCGTTGTCGAGCGTGGTGGTGAACACGCCGGCCTGCAGCCCGTAGCGGGTGCCGTTCGCCCGCTCGACGGCCTCCTCGATCGAGTCGACCGGGTTGACGATGCAGACCGGGCCGAAGACCTCCTGGCAGGAGACCTTCGCGTCGTCAGGGACGTCGCTCAGCACCGTCGGGCGCAGGAGCTCCCGCTCGACGCCGCCGCCGACGAGGACGCGAGCGCCCGCCGACTCGGCCTCCTCGACCCACGCGAGGATGCGTTCCCTCGCGCCGTCGTCGATCACGGGGCCGACGTCGGTTTCGTCGTCGGCGGGGTCGCCGACCTTCAGCGCCTCGACCTTGGGCAGGAAGCGTTCGAGGAAGGCGCCGATCGCGGACCGCTCGATGTAGATCCGCTGCACCGAGATGCAGCTCTGGCCGGCGAACGAGAACGCATTCGCGGCGAGCTTGTCGGCGGCCCGGTCGAGGTCGGCGTCGGCCGCGACGACGACGGGCGTCGAGTTCCCGAGCTCCAGCTTGACGCGCTTCTTCGGCGCCCGCTCCTGCAGCTTCCAGCCGACCGGGCCCGAGCCGGTGAACGTGATCAGCCTCACGCGCGGATCCTCGACGAGGACGTCGCCGATCTCCGAGGCGGAGCCGGCGACGACGTTGAGCCAGCCGGGCGGGAGTCCCGCCTCGGTCTCGAGCTCGGCGAGCAGCAGCGCCGACAGCGGCGTCTGGCTCGCCGGCTTCAGCACCACGGGGCAGCCGGCAGCGAGAGCGGGCGCGATCTTGTGGGCAACGAGGTTGCACGGGAAGTTGAACGGCGAGATCGCGCCGACGACGCCGATCGGCCGGCGGATCGTGAAGCCGACCTTGCCCTCCCCGGCCTGCGCGGCGTCCATCGGCACCATCGTCCCGGCGAGCTTCCGCGCCTCGACCGCCGCGAACGTGAACGTCGACATCGCGCGGCTCGCCTCGACGCGCGCGGCCTTGATCGGCTTGCCCGCCTCGTCGGAGATCGTCCGGGCCACCTCCTCGTGGCGGCGGCCGATCGCGCCGGCGACCTTGACGAGGATCTCGGCGCGCTTGTGGGCTGGGAGCGGCTCCGCGAGCACGGCCGCGGCGGCGTCGATCGCCCGGCGCGTCTCGGCGGCGCCGCCCTTTGCGACGCGGGCGACGAGCTCGCCCGAGTACGGCGAGCGGACGTCGAGCCAGTCACCGGTCTCGATCCACTCGCCGGCGATCAACAGCTTCCGCTCGGTGGCCGTGACGGCCATCCCGTGACGTTACAGCGTCTCGGGCGGCAGCCGCTCGGCGAGCGCTTCGAGCACGCGGAGCTGCATCGCCGGCGACTTCTTCAGGAGCGTCCGGAAGTCGCGGTCGGTGATCACGAGCGCGCGGACCGGAGAGGTCGCCGTCACCGTCGCCGTGCGCGGCGCGCCGGAGATGAGCGCGATCTCGCCGAAGAAGTCCCCGTCCTTCATCTGGTTGACCCTGCGGCCTTTCCGCCGCACGTCGGCGGTCCCCTCGATCAGGACGAAGAACTCACGCCCCGGCTCGCCTTCGACCGTCAGCTCCTTGCCCTCGCGAAGGTCGATCTCGTCGGCGAGCTGGGCGACCTGCTCGATCTCCTTCTTCGTGCAGCGGGCGAACAACGGCGCCTGCTTGATCAGGTCGACCTTGGCGTTGCGGTGCAGCATCGGTCGATTGTCCTCGCCGGGGCTTCCGCAGGTCAAGGTGCGGGAGCTACAGTCGGCACATGACCGACGCCCTGATCGTCGACGCCGTCCGCAGTCCGATCGGCCGCCGCCACGGCACGCTCTCCGTGGTGCGCGGGGACGATCTCTCGGCGCAGGTCGTGAACGGGCTGCTCGACCGGAACGGGGTCGAGCCCGGAGAGGTCGAGGACGTGCAGTGGGGCTGTGTCACGCAGATCGACGAGCAGGCGTGGAACATCGGGCGGAACGTCGCGCTCGCCGCCGGGTGGCCCGTCTCCGTGTGCGGCACGACCGTCGACAGGCAGTGCGGCTCGTCGATGCAGACGAACTTCAACGCTGCGGCGGCCATCATGTCCGGTCAGCTCGATCTCGTGGTCTCGGGCGGCGTCGAGATGATGTCGCGCGTCCCGATGGGCTCGAACAACGGCTCGCTGTCGGATGCCGTCCTCGAACGCTTCGAGATCGTTCCGCAGGGGATCTCCGCCGAGGTGATCGCCGAGCGGTGGGATCTCTCACGCGAGGCGCTCGACGAGTACTCGTACCGGTCTCACATGCGCGCGGCGCGCGCGATCGACGAGGGGCGCTTCGAGAAGGAGATCGTGCCGATCGAGGTGCCGCGCGAGCCGTCCGCGGGCGGCGGCGGCGCGGCGACCGCGGTGCGCTTCGCGGTCGACGAGGCTGTCCGGCGGGACACGACCCTCGAGAAGATGGCCGGGCTCGCGCCGTCGTTCGTCCCGGACGGGAAGGTCACCGCCGGGAACTCCAGCCAGATCGTCGACGGCGCGGCGGCGGTGCTCGTCGCGTCGGAGTCGGCCGCCGCGCGCCTCCGACTCGAGCCGCGGGCGCGCTTCGTCGCGTTCGGGATCGCCGGCGTCGACCCGCATGTGATGCTGCACGGGAACCCGGAGGCGTGCGCGAAGGCGCTCGCGAAGGCGGGCCTGGGCTGGGACGACATAGCCGTCATCGAGGTCAACGAGGCGTTCGCGTCCGTCGTGCTGCAGTTCCTCGCGGACACGGGCCTCGGCGAGCGGATCGAGGACGTGAACCCGAACGGCGGCGGGATCTCGCTCGGCCACCCCCTCGGCGCCACCGGCGCCCGGATCACCGCGACGCTCGTCAGCGAGGTCGAGCGCCGCGACGCCCGCTACGGAATCGCCGCGATGGGCGAGCAGCGTCGGCCGGTCGCCGCGGAGGGCCTGGGCGGCGGCGCCGCCGAGGGCGAGGACGAGCACTGCGAGGATCAGGATGGTGCGCACGACATCTTCTAGACGCGCGAGGGGCCCAGAATCTTCCCGCTGGCTGCTCATCCGCGGGCTCGGCGACCGGCCGCTCGCCGCGCCCGTCAGCGCGGCCCAGCTGCAGACGCATCACTCGACGCGCCGGCCGACCGTCGGCAGGGGCGATCTCGCCATCTGCTATGCGTCGGTCTGGCAGGCGATCTTCGCCGTCGTCGAGGTCGTCTCCGACCCCGAGCACGACCCGGCGAAGGAGCGCTGGTCGTGGCGGTTCCGGATCCGCCCGCTGGCGTACGTCGCCGATCTCCACGACGCGCCCGCCGTCGAGGAGGCCGGGATCTTCCCGCAGTCGCTGTGGCGCCACTCGTACATCCGGCTCACGGCGGAGCAGTTCGCAACCGCACGCACGCTGGTGGAGGCTCGGCACTGAGGCGCCGCTTGCGGCGCCTCACCTGGACGCGCGGCCTCCGGCCGCGCGTCCGTCTGAAGTGACCTGTCGACCCGCGTGAAGTCAACCCGAGCGCAGTAGGATCGCCGCCGTGCCGCGGGAGATCACGAGGGTCGGCGTCGTAGGGCTCGGTGCGATGGGTGCCGGGATCGCGCAGCTCTGCGTCGAGGCCCGCGTCGAGACGGTCGGCCGCGAGGTCACGCTCGACCTCGCCGAGCGCGCTCGCGACCGCATCGCGCACTTCCTCACGCGCAAGGTCGAGAAGGGGACGCTCGAGGAGGCCGCCCGCGACGATGCCGTCGGTCGGCTCACGCTGACGACCGAGCTCGCCGAGCTCGCAGGCTGCGACCTCGTGATCGAGGCGATCGTGGAGGAGCTCGAGCCGAAGCGACGGCTCTTCGCCGAGCTCGAGCCGGTCGTCGGCCCGGATGCCGTGCTCGCGACGAATACGTCGGCCCTCTCCGTGACGGAGATCGGGGCTGCGACCGAGCGGCCGGAGCGCGTCCTCGGCATGCACTTCTTCAACCCTGCCCCGCTGATGCCGCTCGTCGAGATCGTCCGCGCCGAGCTCACTGCCGAGGACGCGTTCGAGACCGCGTACGCCTTCGGCACGCGTCTCGGCAAGACGCCGATCCGCTGCCACGACACGCCCGGCTTCGTCGTCAACCGCGTCCTGATTCCGCTCCTCAACGACTGCGTCCGCGTTCTCGACGAAGCGCGTGTCACGCCGGAGGACCTGGACGTCGGGATGAAGAACGGCGCCGGGTGGCCGATGGGGCCGTGTGAACTGATCGACCTCGTCGGGATCGACGTGCACGTGCACGCGGCCGAGGCGCTCTGGGAGAAGCTGCGCGAGCCGCGCATGGCGGCGCCGCCGCGCCTCGTCGCGATGGCGAACGCGGGCCTGCTCGGCCGCAAGACGGGCCGAGGCTTCTTTCAGTACGACCAGCGCTAGGCCGCGAAGCGCTCGATCTCGCGCGCGATCGACAGCTCGATCGCCGGATGGCGCTCGGCCGCCTCGCGCCACAGCTCCTCGGCGCGTGCGGAGGAGAGGAGCTCGAGCGTGACCGCGTGCATCGTGGCGACCGAGGCCGACTCGAGCAGTCGCGCCGCCTGCCGCGCAGACACGTTCGCGCGCTCCACCGCCCGCGCCAGCTCCTCGAGCCGCGCCGTGAGGATTCGGGTCGTCCGCTCGCTGCGGGCCGCATCCGTCATGGCCCCTGCATGTTCGCAACCGGATCGGACGATCCTGCTCAGGGCGCGGAGAGGCGCGCCCAGACGTTCTCGAGCAGCTGCGAGACCGGCGACGATGCGGCCGACGCTGCAAAGTTCAGTGCACCCGCGGCGAACACCCGGGCCCCGGCGCGCGTCTCGTAGTACGTCATCTCCGCCGTCCGTCCCGGCCCGAGCAGGTCCGGGATCGACGCGAGCAGGAGCGTCCCGGTCGGCGAGGTCTGCGCCCGCGCGTCGATCTCGATCCCGTAGCGCCCGAACGAGCTGCCGGGGACGAGGCCGGTTCCCGCGAGCAGCCAGTCCGGCGCCGTCGGCGCGACGACGAACGGCGCCTGCGTCGCGCCGTGGTTCGAGCCGACATACCGGACGCCGACGAGTGCCGCCTCCGGCCGGCCGAGCGCGCGCGAGAGCCCAACCTTCGTCAACGCGTCGCCGTCGCGGCGCACCTGCCAGAAGAAGTTGTTCGCTGCGAGGAACGCGAGGTTGCCACCGAGATCGCGGTAGCGCTGGACGACCTCGGTCATGTGCTGCGTCACGTACTCCTCGTGGCCCGGGAAGACGATCAGGTTGTACGCATCTGCGAGCGCGTCGCCGCTCGCGGCCTGGTCGAGGTCGTCGTCGGTGATGAAGTCGACCTGCTTTCCCGTCTGCTCGAGCCAGGTGATGAAGGTGGTGTCCCAGTCGTGGAAGCGGAACGGGATGCCGAAGTCGAGGAACGGCCGCTGCAGGTCGATCGTCCGCTGGTTGCCGGCGACGTACCAGCTGTCGCCCCAACCGTCGCCGTTTGCGTCCTCGAAGTTGTACGCCTGCCACGTGTACGTCGAGAGGACGACGGCGACGGGATGCTCGCCGAGCCCACGCGGGCGCACGACGAACGGCGCGTACCCGACGCGGCCGTCGTCGGTCTCGAGCCGCAGGAAGTAGAGCCCGCTGCGCCAGTTGCCCGCACGGACAACACGAAGCGGCGCCGGCGCGTTCCGGTGTGCGCTCCAGTCGACGCGCACCGAGCCCGTCACCGCGGTCCCGCTCGTCCGCAGGTCGCGCTGTGCGTTCGGGAACGGCCCGCCGGTGTAGGCGAACACCTGTGCACGTAAGAACGCCGCGTCGCAGGAGACGACGAGCTCGGCGGCCTGGCCCGGGACGTAGCTGCGTCGCGTGAAGCCCGCGTCGACGCCCTGGACTCGGACCACCGGCGCGTTCGGCTTCCGCCCCGGCCCGTACGCGCCGTAGACCCGCGTGCGGCCGCGCGCGTCGGTCAGCGTCAGTCGCAGGATGTAGGTGCGCGGCGGCGTCGACCGGCCCGGCGCCCAAACGACTTCGCCCGGCCCCTTCGGCAGCCGCACCGTCGTCCCGCCGGCGAGCTGGATCGAACCGAGCTCGCCCGACTGGTTCGTCCGCATGACGTCCATGCGCACGGTCGCGGCTTCATTCAGCCGGAACCGGACGATCGCGTGGTCGCGGAAGCCGTCGCCGTTCGGGCTCACGGTCGTCAACAGTTGCCGGTCGCCCGCGAAGGGCGTGGAGCCGTCCGAGACGGAGAGGTTCGCGAGCGACGGCCCGCCGAGGGCCGCAGCTGCGATCAGCGCGGCGATCACTGGTGCTCGGGCTCGACGTATTGCATCGGGACGCCGAGTCTCGCCGCGGCGAACGGGATCGTCGCCCCCTGCACGACGACGGAGAACGCGACGACGACGAAGACGATCTCGTAGATGTCCCGCGCGTCAGCCGCGCCGCCGATCACGGCGAGCGCGGCGAGCAGGATCGGAACGGCGCCCTTGAGGCCTCCGCACATCACGAACGTCTTCTCGCCGCGCGAGAGGGCGGCGGGCGCGAGCAGTGTCCCGACGACGAGCGGGCGGGCTGCGAACGCGAGCACGACGGCGAGCACGATCCCGTCGAGCCACAGGTGCCGGTCGCCGAGGCCGCCGAGGTCGACGGTCAGACCGAGGGCCACGAACACGACGATCTCCGCGAGGCTCGCGAGCGACGAGTGGAAGCGCTCGATCTGCTCCTTGTACGGCGCGCGAACGTCTTTGAGGATCAGGCCGGCGACGAAGACCGCGAGGAACCCCGAACCGTGCGCGACCGCGGCCGCGCCGTAGATGACGCCGGCGGCTGCGAGCGTTCGGAGCGGATAGAGGCCCTCGCGCGGGAGCGAGATCCGTCGCATCAGCTGCGCGAGGACGATCCCGCCGGCGACGCCGATCGCGAGGCCGACGGCCATCTCGATCGCGAACTCGCGCACCGTGGCCCACGGCGAGCCGTGGCTCGACGTCGCATACGCGAGCAGCCCGACCATCAACGAGATCCCGACCGGATCGTTCGCGCCCGATTCGCCCTCGAGGATCGTCCCCGTCCTGCCGCCGACCTCGCGGTTCCCGAGCACGGAGAACATCACCGCCGGGTCGGTGGGAGCGAGCGCCGCACCGAGGAGGCTCGACGTCGTCCAGCTGAAGTCGAGCAGGAAGTGCGCCGCGAGCGCGAGCAACGCCGCGGTCGCGAACGTGCCGAGCACGCCGAGGGAGACGATCGGCGCCGCGGCCTGGAGGAAGCGGCGGCGGCCGATCCGCATCCCACCGTCGAAGAGGATGACGATGAGAGCGACGACGCCGATCCGCTCGACCGCGCGAATCGAGACGTCCCGCTCGAGGCGCGGCCAGAGGTCCGAGGCGAGCGCGGCGCCGAGCAGGAAGAGGGCCGGCGCAGGCACCGGTACGGTGCGCGTCAGCTTCGTGCTGAAGACGGCGAGGTAGAACGCTCCCGAGACCGCGATGACCAGCGTTCCGAAGGCGACGATCTCGTGCACGGGGGCGACTGTATCGTCGTTACGATTTCTTTACTTTCCGTTGAACGATGGGAAAAGTCCGGCGACGATACTGAGGACACAGCCGATGCGGCGCCTTCTCTTTACCTGCCTGCTTGCGGGGCTCGTCCTCCCGTCGACCGCGCTTGCCGCGCGTCTCGCGCCGGGCGACGGCACGCTCGCCGTACGCAATGCCGGCGGCGACCCGGGCCAGCTCGTGGTCGCGCTGAACATCAACGGCGCCGCGATCGGCCAGGTGGACCGCGGCCGTGTCGTTGTCCTGCCGGGGAACGGGCCGGAGCCGGACGTCAGCGGAGCGACGCGCCAGTACGACCGGGCCGACGGTTCCACCGTCTACGTCGGCAGCGGCATCCGCTTCCGCGCCGTCGCCGGCAACTTCCGCGTCCGCATCTACGGCGTCGGGATCGACATCAACGCGGTCGGCCAGGGCAGCGTTCGCCTCTTCGGGTCCTCGCTCACGAACGGCGCCGGCAAGTACTCCCTGAACGGCGGCTTGTGGACGACGCTGCCCAGCGTCGCGACCACGCTCGCAATCTACGCGTAGCGCCGGTGGCGACCAAGACGCAAACGGTGCTCGTGGTCGAAGACGAGGCCTCGATCGCCTCCTTCGTCTCCGCGTACCTGAAGAACGCGGGCTACGGCGTCCGGACGGCGGCGACCGGGGGCGAGGCGCTGCGTCAGGTGGCCGCCGAGAAGCCGGCCCTCGTCGTGCTCGACCTGATGCTCCCGGACATCGACGGGATCGAGGTCTGCAAGCGCATCCGCCAGGAGTCCGACCTGCCGATCCTGATGCTGACCGCGCGCGAGGAGGACGTCGACAAGATCATCGGCCTCGAGGTCGGCGCGGACGACTACCTGACGAAGCCGTTCAACCCGCGCGAGCTCGTCGCCCGCGTGCGCTCGATCCTCCGGCGCGCGACACCGGAACGTGCGGCCCGCGAGAGCGCGCAGCTGAAGCATGGCGATCTCGTCGTCGACGCCGGCCGCCGCGAGGTGAAGGTCGGCGAGCAGGAGATCCAGCTCGCGCCGAAGGAGTTCGACCTGCTCTGGGAGCTGCTCGACCACCGCGGCCTCGTCCTCACGCGCGACCAGCTCCTGGAGCGCGTCTGGGGCTACACCTTCGCCGGCGACACGCGCACCGTGGACGTCCACGTCCGCCAGTTGCGCCGCAAGCTCGGAGACGCGAGCCCGATCGTGACGGTCTGGGGCGTCGGCTACAAGGTCTCGCCGGCCCGAGACGCCGCGTAGAACGTCACCTACCCTGTAGGCATGCTGCGCTCGCTCCGGTTCAGGTTGCCGGCGCTCTTCCTGCTCGGGATTCTCCTCTCGGGGCTCGTCGCCACGGCGATCGCCTTCCGGCTGTTCCAGAACTACACGCACGACCGCGCGCTGCAGGAGCTGCGCCGCGAGTCCGCCGGAGCCGTTCATCTGTACGAGAAGGAGGCCGGGCGTGCGAGCGTGTCGCCGCTCGACATCGAGCGGGCGACGGGCGACCGGCTCTTCTACATCCCGGTCGGGAACTTCACGCTGCTGCAGCCGCTCGACGCGCTGCCGGCGAACACGATCGACATGAAGAAGCTGGAGCGAACGAAGAAGGTCGAGTTCACGTTGCACCGCGGGACGACGACCTATCTCGCTGTTGCCCGGCCGGTGCAGCTGAACGGGCATCTCTTCGGCGCGCTCGTCGTAGCGAAGCCGCAGGAAGAGCTGCAGAGTCGGCTGACGCCGCTCGTGAAGCGGCTCGCGGTGGCGTTCGGCATCGGGCTGCTCGTCGCGTCGCTGCTCGCGCTGTACCTCTCGCGTCGCATCACGCGACCGCTGCGGACGCTCTCGCGCGCCGCCGACGAGGTCTCGCGCGGGCGGTACGAGGTCGAGGTGCCGGAGGTTCCGGGCAAGACCGAGATCGCGCAGCTCGCCGAGCGGTTCCGCGGGATGGCGGAGCGGCTGGCGGAGGCGGAGGAGCTCGAGCGGAACTTCCTCATGACCGTGTCGCACGAGCTCCGCACCCCGCTGACCGCGATCCAGGGGCATGTCGCAGCGTTGCGCGAGGGCGTCTTCGACGACGAGGAGACCCGCGCGTTCTCGCTCGAGGTGATCGACCAGGAAGCGGCGCGGCTCGGGCGGCTCGTCGGCGACGTCCTCGATCTCGCGAAGCTCGATGCGCACCGCTTCACGGTCCTGCACGAGGAAGTCAACATGGAGCAGCTCGTCGAGCGCGCGTACGCGGCGTTCGGGGAGGAGGCGCGGCGCCGGTCGATCGACTACCGGCAGGAGATCCTGGCGCGGCCGGTGATCGTCACCGACGGCGACCGCGTGCTGCAGATCATCTCCAACCTGCTCTCGAACGCGTTCCGCTGGACGCCCGAGGGCGGCCGCGTCGAGCTGTCGCTGGCCGCGGAGAACGGCGCCGTCGAGGTGGACATCTCGGACAACGGGCCGGGGATCACTGCCGAGGAGCGGGAGCGGATCTTCCGCCCGTTCTGGTCCCGCGACGGCAGCGGGACCGGGCTCGGCCTCGCGATCGCGCGCGAGCTCGCGGTCGCACTAGGCGGCCGCATCGAGCTCGACTCGAAGCCGGGGCGCGGGAGCCGTTTCAGGCTCGTGCTGCCTGCGGCGCGATGAGGGCTGCGGGGCTCCTGCTGCTCGTCGCGTTCGTGGCGGCGTCGTGCGGGGGCGGGGACGGGCACCGTGCCGTATCCCCGAAGTGCGTGATCAATGTGTACTTCAGCCCGACGGCCCCGCGCGCACGAGCGCTCCAGGTGGCGGCGCGGCTCCGGCGCTACGAGCGGGTTGCGCGCGTGGACTTCGTCTCGAAGCAACACGCGCTTCGCATGATGCGGAAGAAGTTTCCGTACCTGATGAAGGGTGTTCCCCGGAACCCGCTGCCGGATGCTCTGATCGTGTGGCCGCGGTCGGACCGCGAGCGCGACGACGTTATCCGCGCGCTGCGTCCGCCGCCCCCCGGCGTCGACGTCGTCCGCCCGCGCAGCTCCGCGACTCGCTGCGCTTAACCGGACTCGGCGTTGCCGCCGCGCCGCTCCTCGATCCGGTAGACGATCGCGCCGGTGGAGCCCTGCAACCGTTCCTCGAGCTTCGCCAACCGCTCGTCGACGCCCTTCCATCCGGACGCGATCAGATCGACGAGCAGCGACAGGTCGTCGACGCGAGCGTGCCGTTCGGCGAGCTGGTCGCCCTCGATGCGCTCGAGGCGGCGGATCACCTGGTTCATGAGCCCGCGCACCTCCGCCAGGTGGCGCGCGACGGGGATGACCTGCTTCCGGACGCCGTCCTCGACCGCGTCGCCGACCTTCGCCGGGAGCGTCGACTCGAGCTCCGCCGCCGTTTGCGCGAGCGCCTCGACCTGGGCGCGAGCCCGCTCGAGCGCGGCCTCGACGTCCACGCGGCCGGCCCGCGCCTCAGCTGCGCCGGCGAGCCGTTCGAGCGCGCGGTGAACGGCGTCCTCGTCCATTTGCGGGGAGAGTAACGTCGGGGTCGGATGAAGGCCTCCGAGCTCGAGTACGAGCTGCCGCCCGAGCTGATCGCGCAGCGGCCGGCCGGGCGGCGCGACGAGTCGCGACTGCTCGTCTACGAGCGGGCGACGGGTGCGGTGCGGCATCGCCGGTTCTCAGATTTGCCGCACGAGCTGTCGGGAGAACTCGTCGTCGTCAACGACACGCGCGTCGTCCCGGCGCGGATCGCGATCGAGGCACCGCGCGGCGAGGTGTTGCTGCTGGAGCGGCTCGAAGGCGACGTCTGGGAAGGGCTCGCCCGGCCGACACGACGGCTGCGCGCCGGTCGCCGCTATGGGCCGGTCGAGCTGCTCGAGCACCTCGGCGAGGGACGCTGGCGGCTGCGGCTCGACGGCGAGCCGGCGGGCGAGACGCCGCTGCCCCCGTACATCACGGAGCCGCTCGACTCGCCCGAGCGCTACCAGACGGTCTACGCACGGCAGTCCGGATCGGCCGCGGCGCCCACCGCCGGCCTGCATTTCACACTCGAGCTGCTCGAGCAGCTCGACATCGAGCGTGTGACGCTGCACGTCGGGCTCGACACGTTCCGTCCTCTCGCGGTCGACGACCTCTCGGAGCACCGCCTCCACGGCGAGCGTTACGAGGTCGAGCCGGCCGCGTGGGAACGGATCCGCGCGGCGGAGCGCGCGCTCGCCGTCGGGACGACGAGTGTTCGCGTGCTCGAGACGCTCGCGCGGGGTGCGCCGCTCTCGGGTCGCACCGAGCTGTTCGTCACGCCCGGCTTCGAGTTCCAACGCGTCGATGCACTGCTGACGAACTTCCACCTGCCGCGCTCGACGCTGCTTGCGCTCGTGATGGCGTTCGCAGGCGTCGAGCAAACGCGCGACCTTTACCGCCTCGCGATCGAGGAGCGCTACCGCTTCTACAGCTTCGGCGACGCAATGTTGTTGCTCTGACGGCACACATCCGTGAACGGCCCATGGGTACACATGTGTCATGGGACGGAGGACACATGTGGTGCTGACCGATTCGCAGCACGCGTTTCTGTTCGGTGAAGCGCGTCGGACTGGGCTCTCGATGGGGGAGCTCGTCCGCCGCGCCGTCGACGAGACTTACGAGCTCGAGCGGCGACCGTGCGTCCGAGGCTTCGAGCTCTCACTTGGGCTCTGGCGGAACCCCGACGCTGCCGTCGCGGGCCGCCGTGCCGGCGCGCGCTGACGACCGGAAAGTACCCTGGCCGCGCAGATGAGCTGCTTCACCGTCACCGCGACCGACGGCGCCGCCCGCGCGGGGATCCTCCAAACGGCCCACGGCGACGTCCCGACGCCCGCCTTCATGCCGGTCGGGACGAAGGGCACCGTCAAGTCGCTCGCGCCCGACGAGCTGCATGCGATCGGCTCGACGATCGTCCTCGGGAACACGTACCACCTGCACTTCCGGCCCGGCGACGAGCTGATCGCCGAACTCGGCGGACTGCATGAGTTCATGGGTTGGGACGGGCCGATCCTCACCGATTCCGGGGGCTTCCAGGTCTTCTCGCTGCGCGACACGCTGCTCGAGGTGGACGACGCCGGCGTCACCTTCCGCTCGGTCTACGACGGCGCGCCGGCGCGGTTCACGCCGGAATCGGTCGCAGCCGTCCAAGCGAACCTCGGCTCGGACATCTCCATGTGCCTCGACATCTGCCCGCCGGCCGACGTGCCGCGGGAGGAGCTCGCCGAAGCCGTCCGGCGCACGACGCTTTGGGCCGAGCGGCAGCGGCACGCGCCGCGGGCTCCTGGACAGCTGCGCTTCGGCATCTCGCAGGGCGGGTCCGACACCGAGCTCCGCGCGCGGTCAATCGACGAGCTTGTCCCGCTCGACTTCGACGGCTACGCGCTCGGCGGCCTGAGCGTCGGCGAGGACCGGGCGACGATGTTCGACGCCGTCGGCTGGTCGGCGCCGCTGCTCCCCGCCGGCAAGCCGCGCTACTTCATGGGCATCGGCGACCCTGAAGGGATCCTCGAAGTCATCGCGAGCGGGATCGACATGTTCGACTGCGTCCTCCCCACACGTACCGCCCGCACCGGCAGCGCGCTCACCTGGGAGGGCCGGCTGAACATGCGCAACGCGCGCTTCGCGCGGGATCCGCGGCCGCTGGACGAGGACTGTCCCTGTCCGGCGTGCGCGAACCACACCCGCGCCTACATCCGCCACCTCGTCAACCAGGACGAGCTGCTCGGATTGCGGCTGCTCAGCCTGCATAATCTGCGCTTCCTGCTCGACCTGACCGCCGGCGCGCGGGCGGCGATCGAGCGAGGGCAGCTGGCCGACTTCAAGGCCGACGCGCTCGCCCGGCTCGGTCGCGCGGCCCTCGGGGTCATGGAGGC
This sequence comes from Actinomycetota bacterium, assembly GCA_005884575.1. Classification (GTDB taxonomy): domain Bacteria; phylum Actinomycetota; class Thermoleophilia; order Gaiellales; family Gaiellaceae; genus AC-16. The sequence continues at coordinate 16,294 of VAWW01000016.1, read as the reverse complement.
CACGTGAACCCAACCGGACTCGTTCTGATCGCGATCGCCTTCCTCTTCGTGTGGCTCGCGATCCTGCGCCCGCAGAAGCGGCGCCGCCTTGCCCAGGAAGCGATGCTGCGGAGCATCTCCGCCGGCGACGAGATCGTCACCGCCGGCGGGCTCTACGGCCAGATCACCGATGTCCGGGACGACGACGTCCTCGTCCGGATCGCCCCCGAGATCGAGGTCCGGATCGCCCGGCGCGCGATCGCGGGCGTCTTCCCGCCGGAGAGGCCGGACGAGGAGCCCGAGCAGGAGGCCGGAACGGACGGGAGGGAAGCTACTCTGGAGAGCCCCAGTGAGTAACCGGCGCCAACACCTGACGCTGATGGGTCTGATCCTGGCGGCCCTCGTGGGCGCGCTCCTGCTGGCGATCCCAGGCTCCCCGGCGCACAAGAAGCCGACGCTTGGCCTCGACCTCCAGGGCGGCCTCGAGGTCGTCCTGAAGGCGGTGCCGCCGAAGGGCCACACGCTGACGGCGGCTGACCTCGACCGCTCGGTCTCGATCATGCGCAGCCGCATCGACAAGCTCGGGGTCTCGGAGCCCGAGATCCGCAAGCAGGGCTCGAACCAGATCGTGATCGAGCTCGCGGGCGTCCACGACGCCGCCGCCGCCGCCAAGCTGATCGGCAAGACTGCGCAGCTCCAGTTCTTCGACTTCGAGGCGGACGTGACGGGCCCGTCGAAGAACCTCAACGGCAACATCGTTGCGACGGGGAGCCTCTACGACCTGCTCAAGCAGGTGCAGGGCAAGGCGAAGCAGGGCTCGCCCGAGGGCTACTACCTCTTCAAGACGAAGAAGGCCGGGACGGGCAAGAAGGCCCACACCGTGCACTCGCTCGTGACCACCAACGGCGCGGTGCCGACGAAGAAGGAGCTCCTGCGCTCGTACAAGGGGAAGCTGCCCCCGGGCGGCGAGATCCTCGCGGTCCCGAAGGGGATGACCGTCGTCAGCTGCCCGGCGACGTCGGGCTGCCTCGGCGTCACCCAGAACCAGGCGCAGGCCGCGACCTACTACTACCTGCTCAAGTACGACCCGTCAGCGAAGAACGGCGCGCCGGAGATGACCGGCAAGGAGCTGAAGCTCTCCGGCACCCGCGCCGACTTCGACCAGAACGGCCTGCCGATCGTGACCCTCGAGTTCACCGGCCACGGCCAGAACGTCTTCGCGAAGATCACGAAGCAGGAGGCGGCGCGTGGCAAGCTTGCGGCCTCGCTCGCCGGCCACGGCGGCGACCCGAACTACGTCACGCAATACGCAGGCCATTTCGCGATCGTCCTCGACGGCGTCGTGCGCTCGACGCCGTACATCGACTACCTGAAGAACCCCGACGGGATCGACAGTAGCCAGGCCCAGATCGACATGGGCCAGGGCGGCAGCATCAACGAGGCGAAGGACCTCGCACTCGTGCTCCAGACCGGCGCGCTGCCGGTGAACTTCCAGCAGATCGAGCGCACCGACGTCTCAGCGACCCTCGGCAAGGACTCCTTGCGCCAGGCGTGGGAGGCCGCGGCCGTCGGCCTGCTGATCGTCGCGATCTTCCTGCTCGTCCTGTACCGCTTCCTCGGCGTTGTCGCCGTGCTCGGCCTCGCGATCTACGCCGCGCTCTACTACGCCGCGATCCTGCTCTTCAACGTGACGCTGACGCTGCCGGGCTTCGCCGGCGCGATCCTGACGATCGGCGTTGCCGCAGACGCGAACGTCGTCATCTTCGAACGGATCAAGGAAGAGGTGCGCGCCGGGAAGTCCGTGCGCGCCGCGATCGCGGCCGGCTACGCGAAGGGCTTCCACACGATCGTCGACGCGAACGTCGTCACGGCGATCACGGCGCTCGTGCTCTTCGCCGTCGCCACCGCGGGCGTGAAGGGCTTCGCGCTGATGCTGCTGATCGGCACGCTCATCTCGCTCTTCACGGCCGTCGCCGCGACGCGCGCGATGCTCGGGTTGCTCGCCGGCTTCCGCTGGTTCGGCAACGCGCGCTTCATGGGAGCGCAGGGCGTGCAGCGGGCGAGGTGGCTGCAGATCGACTTCATGGCGCGCCGCTGGCTCTGGCTCGGGTTCTCCGGCGTGATCATCCTCGTCAGCGCAGTCTCGCTCGCGACGAAGGGCCTGAACCTCGGGATCGACTTCAAGGGCGGGACGCAGGTCTCGTTCTCGACGAAGCAGCCGGTCTCGCTCAGCGCGGTCCGCAAGCAGACGGCCGACGTCGGCCACGCCGACGCCGTCGTCCAGGGGCGCGGCAAGACGGCCGGCTCCGACAAGTACCAGGCCTTCCAGCTGCGCATGAAGTCCCTGACGAGCGCCCAGCAGTCCCGGCTGACGCAGGATCTCGAGTCGAACGTCGGCGCGACGAAGATCGGGACGAAGAACGTCTCGTCGAGCTTCGGACGGCAGATCGCGCACGACGCGGTTCTCGCGATCATCGTCTCGCTGCTGCTGATCGTGATCTACATCGCCGTCCGGTTCGACATCAAGTTCGCGGGGCCGGTGATTGTCGCGATGCTGCACGACGTCCTGATTTGCGTCGGCATCTATTCGCTCGTCGGGCGCGAGGTCTCGACGTCCACGGTCGCCGCCGTCCTGACCGTGCTCGGTTACTCGATCTACGACACCATCATCATCTTCGACCGCATCCGGGAGAACATCCCGTTGATGCGTCGCGCGCCGTTCGCAACGATCGCGAACGTCTCGCTGTGGGAGACGATCCGTCGTTCGCTGGCGACGACGTTGATCACGCTGCTGCCGGTCAGCGCGCTGCTCGTCTTCGGCGGCGCGACGTTGAAGGACTTCGCGTTCGCGCTGCTCGTCGGCATCGCGTCCGGTGCGTACTCGTCGATCTTCGTCGCGGCACCGCTGCTGACGATGTTGAAGGAACGCGAGCCGGACTACCGCAAGCGGAAGGCGCAGGCCGAGCCGGAGGAGCCGAGCGCCGACGGCGCGCGGCCGCTGCGCGGTCGCGTCCTCGGCCGCCGGGCGCCGGACGCCGGGACCGTTGCGCTGGAGGAGTCGGAGGAGGCGCTCGCGGCCGAGCCGACGCCTGCGCTGCTCGACGTGTCGCCGCCCGTGGAGTCAGCGAGCGCCCAGGCGCGGCGCGAGAAGCGCCGCCAACGGCGCAAGACGAGGCCGCATGGCCGCGCGCGCTGACGACATCGTTCGCGCGCTCGAAGAGCTGCTGGCCGAGCTGCCCGCCCGGGTGCGCGGGTCGCGCGACCGCGTCGGAGAGCAGACGCTCGGCGCGCTGCGCGCCCTGAGCCGCGAGCTGGGCCTCGTGACCCGCGACGACATGGACGAGATCGAGCTTCGCGTCGCCCAGCTCGAGCACCGGCTGCGCCTGCTCGAGCGGCCCCCGGAGTAGGATCCTCGGGATGCGGCGTACCGTCGTCCTCGCCGTCCTCGGCGGACTGCTCGCCGTACCCGGCGCGACCGCGCGCACGCAGGACACCCCGGGCGTCACCGCGACGAAGATCGTCCTCGGCGCGACCGCGCCGCTCTCCGGCGCCGCCTCCGCCTTCGCGTCCGTCGAGCGCGGCGCCGCCGCCTACTTCGCCTTCGTCAACGCGCACGGCGGCGTCAACGGCCGGACGATCGACTACCGAATCTCCGACGACGGCTTCGATCCGTCGCGAACGGTCGCCGAGACGCGAAAGCTCGTCGAGCAGGACAAGGTCTTTGCGATCTTCAACAGCCTCGGCACGGAACAGAACCTCGCCGTCGCGCCGTACCTCAACGAGTCCGGCGTCCCGCAGCTCTTCGCCGCGACCGGCGTGGACTCGCTCTACGACGCGAAGAAGTATCCGTGGACGGTCGGCTACATCCCGAGCTTCACCGCCGAAGGCCGCGTCTACGGCAGGTACCTCGCGTCGCTGAGGGGGAGTCACAGGATCGCCGTGCTCGCGCCGAACGACGAGGGCGGCAACGAGCTCGTGAACGGACTCAAGCGCGGCCTCGGCAAGAAGGCGTCGCAGATCGCCCCCGCTCGCGACGTCCGTCCAGTCCGAGGTCTCGAAGCTCGCCGCGACGCACGCAGACGTCTTCGTCAACCTCGGCACCCCCGCCTACGCGCTCCAGGCCTTCGTCGGCTCGTTCAAGCTCGGCTGGTCGCCGCGGATGGTCGTGCCGGCGTACTCGTCCGCGTCGAGCATCATCAAGATCGGCCAGGCCTCGACGAGTCCGAAACAGATCGTCGGAACGATCAGCACGGTCTTCGTCAAGGATCCGACCGACCCGCGCTGGGCGAAGGACAAGACCGTCGCGCTCTACCGCTCGATCATGAAGAAGTACAACGCGAGCGGCGACGTGAAGGATCCCTACAACATGTACGGGATGGCCGTCGCCTACACGATGGTCGACGTGCTCGAGAAGGTCGGCAAGAACCCGACGCGCGAGAACGTCATGAAGGCCTCGCTGCACCTGAACGAGAGCAACCCGTTCCTGCCGCCCGAGATCCGCGTCAGGACGTCGCCGACGGACCGCTTCCCGGTCGAGCAGGCGCGGCTGATCCGCTGGCTCGGCGCGCGCTGGGGCTCGTTCGGGCCGGTCTACTCGCTGCGCTGAGGGAGAGCCGCGCGCGCGGCGTCGACCGCGTCGATCGCGCGCGCCGTGTTCGCCGCGATCCAGAGGCAGATCAGCGCCAGCGGCAGCTCGACAAGGCCGGCCTCGAGCGCGGCCTCGACGTGCTCGCGCATTCCGCTCGCGAGCAGGTTGTCGAACCAGGCGTCCGTGACGAGCAACGTCGCCGCGATCGCCGCGGGCGTGTGCGTCCAGAGCATGCGCCGGTGGACGCCGAGCGCGGTCGCGGCGACGGTCGCCGTGAGCGCGAGGTCGAAACCGACCCAGGCCGCGTCCCAGTGCTGGCTCGTGTGCTCGGCCGGGAGCCGGAACGCGAGCAGGATCGTCCACGGGGCGAGCAGGACCGCGGCGAGAATCAGAAGCCGCCCGATCCAGTGCTGCGATAGAACCGCCATCCTGGAGTTGTAGCTGCGGCAGTCCCGGATGAGCGCTACTCTGGCGCGGCCATGAGGTTCAGAGCCGAGTCGCTCCTCGCGTGGGCGGCCGCTGCGGTCGGAGTCATCGCGATCATCTCAGCGCTGACGCCGGAGTTTGCCTGGCGCCACGACGCGGTGCAGAGCGTCCTCCCGGACGCGATCCCCGTCGCAGCGCGGATCGTCACGCTGTCGTTCGGGTTCGCGCTCGTCTGGCTCGCGCTCTCGCTCGCGAAGCGCCGCCGGCGAGCCTGGCAGCTCGCCGTCGCCGTGGTGATCGGGCTCGCCGTGACACACCTCGCTAAGGGTCTGGACTTCGAGGAAGCCGCAGGCGCGCTGATCCTCCTCGGCGCGCTCGCCTTCTACCGGACGCGGTTCGACGTTCCCGGCGATCCGGTCGTCTTCACGCCGCTTGTGGCGACGCTCGCGGCACTCGCGGCCGCCGTCGGCTGGGCGCTGTGGCTGGAGGACCGATCGGGCTGGTTCCCGGAGCGCGGAGTCGAGACGCTCGGTGGCATCAGCCTGCTGCTCGGCGCGTTCGCGCTCCACCTGTGGCTGCGTCCGATCTCGGAGCGCGTGCGGCAGTCGACCGGCGAGCGGCGGGCCGCGCGCCAGCTCGTCGAGGCGTACGGCCGCGACAGCCTCGCGTTCTTCACGCTGCGGCGCGACAAGAGCTACCTCTTCTCGCCATCGCGCACCTCGTTCCTCGCGTACCGCGTCATCGGCGGCGCCGCGCTCGTCAGCGGCGATCCGGTCGGGGACGAGAGCGAGTTCGACGCGCTGCTCGAGGAGTTTCGCCGTACCACCCGGGCGCGCGGCTGGCGTATGGCCGTCCTCGGTGCGAGCGAGGACCAACTCGCGCGCTACCGGCGGCTCGGGATGCGCGCGATCAAGCTCGGCGACGAGGCGGTGCTGCGGCCCGGTGCGTTCTCGCTCGAGGGCCGGCCGATCCGCAAGGTGCGCCAGTCGGTCTCGCGGCTCTCGAAGGCGGGTTACGCGCTCCGCGTCGTCGCGGTCGGCGACGTCGACCCGTGCCTGCGGGAGAAGGTCGACGCGGTCTCGGCGGCCTGGCGCGGCAACCAGCCCGAGCGGGGCTTCTCGATGTCCATGGACGAGCTCTACGCCCCGGACACGCTCCTCGCTGTCGCCGAGGACGAGCACGGCGAGGTCGGCGGTTTCCTCCACCTCGTGCCGTCGCCTGCAGCGCGCGGCTACTCGCTGTCGACGATGCGCCGTCGACCGGGTACGCCGAACGGCCTGATGGAGTTCCTGATCGCCGAGACGCTTGCCTGGGCGAAGGAGCGCGGTGCGTCGGAGATCTCGTTGAACTTCTGCGTCTTCACGGACTTTCTCCAGCCGGAGCTGCGCGGCTGGCGTGCGGTTGCGCGGCGGGCGCTGCTCGGACTCGACCGGCTGTTCCAGCTCGACCGGCTGCACTCGTTCAACAAGAAGTTCTTCCCGGAGTGGCGGCCGCGGTACCTCTGCGTCGAGCGGCTCTCAGACGTGCCGGTCGTCGGGCTCGCGTACCTGCGCGTCGAGTCGCTGCTCGTGCCGCCGGGCCCGTGGACCCGGCAGCCGCGCGTTCCGGCTTAGCTGCAACACTGACGGCGTGGCGTCCACCCCCACGCGCAACCTCGGGCGGCTCTCGGAGATCGCGCAGGTCGCCGTGCGACACGGGTTCGGCTACTTCTTCGAGTCGCACAAGCTGACCGATCTGATCCCGGGGCACAAGGCGCAGCGGCTCGAAGGCCTCGACGACGGCGCCGCCTCGGCGCGCGGCCAGCACCTGCGCGAGCTGCTCGACGAGCTCGGGCCGACGTTCGTCAAGTTCGGGCAGCTCCTCTCGACGCGCCCGGACGTCGTCCCGCCGGACATCATCGCCGAGCTGCGCAAGCTGCAGGACGACGTCCGGCCGGTGCCGTTCGAGCAGGTGGAGCGCGTGCTCGAGGAGGATCTCGGCAACACCGTCGAGCGGCTCTTCCTCGAGTTCGAGGAGCGACCGATCGCCGCCGCCTCGATCGGCCAGGTGCACCGGGCCGTCCTCCCGACGGGCAAGCGCGTCGCCGTCAAGGTGCAACGCCCCGGAGCGCCGCGCCAGATCGAGGCGGATCTCGCGCTGCTCTACCAGGCGGCGAAGCTCGTCAAGGAGCGCGTCCACGCGCTGGACTTCATCGACGCTCACGCCCTGGTCGACGAGTTCGCGCGCCAGATTCGGCAGGAGCTCGACTACCGCCTCGAGGCGCGCAACGCGCAGGCGTTCCACCACGACTTCGCCGGCCACCCGCACGTCCGCGTCCCGCGCGTCTACTGGACCTACACGCGCGCGCGCGTGCTCACGCTCGAGCTGCTCGAGGGGACGCAGCTCGCCGACGTCGACCACGAGGTGTGGTCGCTCGAGGAGCGGCGCCAGCTGGCCTACCGGATGACCGAGACGTGGATGGAGATGATCTTCCGAAACGGGTTCTTCCACGGCGATCCGCACCCGGCGAACATCCTCGTTATGGACGAAGTCGACCAGATCGGCCTCGTCGACTTCGGCGCCGTCGGGAAGCTGACCGACGACGACATGACGAAGCTGACGCGGCTCTTCATCGACGCCGCGCAGGAGAACGTCGACGCGTTGCCCAAGCGGCTCGCCGACCTCGGCGTCCGCTATCCGAAGGAGCGCGAGGAGGAATTCCTCGCGGAGCTCCGCGAGATCTACTACCGCTACTACGGAGCGAGCCTCGCCGAGATCGACCCGATCCAGGTGATCCGCGAGGCGTTCACGCTCATCTACGCGATGAACCTGCACCTGCCGACGCGCTTCCTGCTGCTCGACCGCGCGATCGCGACGCTCGGCAGCGTCGGCGTCGAGCTCTATCCGGACTTCAACGTCTTCGAGGTCGCGCGGCCGTATGCGCGCAGCCTGATGGTCGAGCGGTTCACGCCGCGGCGTGTGGCGCGGCGGGTGCGCAAGGACTCGTGGCGCTACGCGCAGGTCGCGATGGACCTCCCGTTCCAGGTGCACGACGTGATGGAGGAGTTGCGCGACGGGCAGATCGAGGTCGGTTTCGTCCACAAGGGCCTCGACGAGTTCCTCGAGGGGACGCAGCGCGTGTTCAACCGGCTCGTCGTCGCGCTGATCGTCACGGGCGGCCTGATCGGGTCGAGCCTCATCGGCGTCTTCGCGACGGGCGGGCCGCACGTGCTCGGCATCAACACGCTCTCGGTCGTCGGCTTCGTGCTCTCCGCCGTGCTCGGCGCGTGGCTGCTGTGGAGCGTCTTGCGCTCCGGGCGTCTCTGAAACGAGTTCTAAGAACAGGCGGCCGGATCCGGCACGAACCGCGGCACGCCCGCGCTTATCTCCTCCGTGTAGCGCGGGACGGTCGTGTACGGCGCCTGCCACGAGCCGCCGCAGACGGGAACGCGGAAGAGCCGCGAGCCGCCGCTCGGCACCGTCAGCACGACTGGCTTGGCGTCGGGTCGCTTGAAGCGGAGACCGCCGCCGTGCGGCAGCCGCTTGGATGCGCTGATGCGCAGCTCGAGCCAGCCGCTCGCCTGCGTCGTCCCGGGCCAGAGGAGGAGCGCACCCCGGGTGAGCAGGTGCCCGCTCGGCGGCCGGCCGACCATCACCGACCCGAGCCTGACGGGCCCGCTCGGCACCCAAAGTGTCTGCACGTTCCAGTGTGCGAGCCGGCGGGCGTCGCGGAGCTCGACTGTGGTGAGCGACTCGTCGGCGACGACGGCGCGGCGGACAGGCTGTCCGTGTACCTCGAGTGTGCCGTCGGGCGCGACGCTGCCGACGGCCTGCGGGAGTCCGTCGAAGCTCGCCGTCGCGGGGAGGCGGACCAGTCGGTCGATCGACGGATTCCAGAACATCGCCGCGAGCACGACGTTGCGGCTCGCCCCCGTCGCTGCCAGGTACGTGACCCGACCGACATGAGCGTGGTCGACCCAGGAGCGATCGGCCGGCAGGAAGGTCTTCCGCACGCGCAGGTCGGACGACCGGTCGAAAGAGAAACCTCCGGCGAGCGCGGCGAGCGAGAACGCGAGCGAGAGCGCGAGCACGAGCGGCGTGCCGGCGCGCGGCCGAGCGGCCGCGGCGGCTGCGACGCCGGCGAGGACCGTGGCGACGACCGCCACGATCAGCGACGCGGTGCCGGGGAGTCCGACCGTCTGCTCCACGCGGTTGACGGCGAAGAGCGCGGGCGCGATGCTCTGCACGCTCGACTTCGCGTAGCCGGCGAGCGGGAGGATCGCGGCGGCGGTGCTCAGCGCCGCGCCGGTTCCCAGCTCCGCGAGCCATCGCCGTTCGCGGCGCGTCGCCCGTAGCGCGAAGAAGACTCCGACGAGCGGCACGAGGTACATCAGGTAGCGTTCCTGCACGAGGTGCAGGTCGCCGTAGAGCGCGCACTGCGCGAGCAGCGCGAGGGCGAGCGTGGTCGCGAAGCACGCAAAGACGAACTCGGCGCGGCTCCTCGGCTTGGCGAGCGCGAGCGCCCAGCCGACGGCGGCACCCGGCACGAGCGCGCATCCCGCGGAGAGCAGCACGACGTACACGCTCACGCTCCCGATGTGCAGCGCGTCGCCGCCGGCGAGACCGTTCGGCAGGAGGGCGCCGTAGTAGCCGAGATGGTGGGTGGCGGAAAGCGCGAGCGCGATGCAGAGTCCGGCCGCGACGATCGCGACGAGGATCCACTGGTCGCGAAGCGTCCGCCGGAGCCGTCGCTCACGGATGCCGTTCGCGAGCGCGGCGGCGAGCGCACACGCGGGAATGACGGCGAGCTGCACCCGCGCGAGCGCGGCGAGCAGCACCAGGGCGACGAAGAGGATGCGGCGCCGCCGCGTGGGCTCTTCGATCAGCGCCATCGCCGCGAGGATCGCGCTGAAGAGCAGGGGATACGAGAACGGCTCTGCGAGCACGCTGTTCGCGTACAGCGTCTGCGGCGTCGCGACGGCGAGCCCGGCGAGCGCCAGCGACATCCACGGGGCGAGCCGCAGCCGTCGCGCGATCAGGTACACCGGGATCGCCGCGAGGGAGATCGTCAGCGCGTTCTGGAACTGGAGGATGCGGTAGGCCGTGTCGACGTCGTGGACGAGCCACACGGGCGCCGTGAGGATCGGCTCGAGGAGCGCCGGGAAGTGCGCCGAGCCGCCGCGGACGAGCGGGCGTCCGGTGTGGATCAGCGAGCGTCCGAGCGCCGCGTAGATGTACTCGTCGGGAAAGAGGCTCGGCATCGGCCGCAGCCAGGAGAGGACGACGTGGCCGAGGGTGCTGAGCCCGACGATCGCCCCGAGGAGGAGACGCACGGGGACGGCGCGCGCGACTGCGCGCGGAGCCACCGCCTCGAGGGCAGGGGTCACCGCGCGTGCGGGGGCGGCAGCGCTCACCCGTCTCCTATCGGCAGCGCGGGCGCTCCCTTGAAGGCCGGTCCGGCCCGGACGGCGTCAGCCCGTATACGTGCTCGCCGGAGCGCGCCCGAGCGCCGCGATGGCGTCGCCAAGCTGCTCGGCCTCGTCCGGCTCGAGGTCTGCGGTCGTGATCCGGATGCCGGCGGCGTGTCGAACCGGTAACGCTCGCCGGGACTCACCGCCCACCCCTGCACGAGAAGCTCGCGCATCGCGGCCGCCTCGTCGGCGAGCGGCACCCATACGCCGAGTCCTGAGTCGCCGGCGGCGTCGATTCCGCGCGTCGCGAGCGCCGAGACGAGCCCAGCGCGACGGGCGGCGTACGTTCGCTCGGCGCGCGCGAGCAGCCGAGTCGTCGTCCGATCGCGGAGCAGCATGGCGGCGATCTGCTTTCGAACGACTCGAGCGGCCGCGGCTGGTCTTGTGGACTTGCGTCGGCGGCGTGCCCGAGTGGAACCTATCGACGCTGCGTTTCGACCTCGAGGGGCACGGAGGTACGACGCTGGTGCGTCTGACACACCGCGGTTGGCGATGGCGCGCTGAATGCGGACCGCTCGCGTCGTTTGATTTCTCATGGCGGCGCCACTTGATTCGGCTGCGCACGGTCGCGCCTGAACGTTGAACGACGGCCCTCACTTGAAGGGCGGGTCCGGTCTGGACGGCTGAGGATTCTTCGTCACAATTTCGTACGAAAGGACATCTGGCCGGGCCGCGAAGCCGGAGCTACGTTCGCTTCATGTCCGCCGCCCTCGTCCTCGCCGACCCGGAGCCGGCGACCCGCGGATTCCTCGAGCGGCACCTGCTGGACGACGGCTTCGACGTTCTCAGCGCGAACGACCCGCGCGAGGCCGCCGACGGAGCCGATCTCGTCCTGCTCGGCGACGTCGCCGCGCTCGAGCGCTGGGAGCCGGCCTGCCCGGTCATCGTCCTGGGCGCCGCCGGCGACGACACGGTCGACCGGGTACGTGCGTTCCAGCGCGGCTGCGACGACTACGTCACGTGGCCGATCGTCTACGAGGAACTGCTCGCCCGGATCCGCGCGGTGCTGCGGCGGACGGCGCCGCCGCTCGGTGAGCGACTGTGCGTCGGCGACCTCGTCGTCGACCGCGCCACGCGCCGGGTATCGGTTCGGGGCCGGACGGTGCCGCTCTCGGGCAAGGAGTTCGAGCTGCTCGTCCGGCTCGCCTCCGACCCCGAGCGCGTGTTCACGAAGGAGCAGCTGCTCAGGGACGTGTGGGCCTTTCGCTCGCGCGGCCGCACCCGGACGCTCGACTCCCACGCCTCGCGCCTGCGTCGGAAGCTGGTCGCCGCGGGCGCGCGCGACGTCGTCGTGAATGTTTGGGGCGTTGGTTACAAGCTCGTCGACCGTGTTGTAAATCCGGAAGGAGTCGACTAGAACTCAGAAAGCCCGGCGCAAGTTTCGCCGCCCGTCGGTGTCAACTGGAAGAGACGGTAGATCTCGGGAGGCGAGACGATGCGCGAGCGAACCGATCGCGAGGTCGCGAGGGAGCTCGACGATCTGCGGGCACGACTCGCCGCTGCTCAGCTGGAAGAGGAGCAGCGGCGCAAGGAGCTCGAACAGCTTCGAAAGGATTTCGCTCGGCTCAGCGAACAGCTGCGCAGGCAGCGCGCCGAACACGAGCACGACGTGTAGTCAGAGGAGCGCCCCCTCCAGCCGGAGCAGGCGCTCCTTGACGTCCAGGCCGCCGGCGTAGCCGACGAGCTTGCCGTTCGCGCCGATCACGCGGTGGCACGGGAGCACGATCGGGATCCGGTTGCGGTTCATCACGGTTCCGACGGCCCGCGCCGCCGTCGGCACACCGGCCCGCGCCGCGAGCGTTCCGTACGTCGTCGTCTGCCCGTACGGCACTCGCGCGAGCTCGCGGAGGACGCGCACGTTGAAGTCCGGGATCGCGCGCAGGTCGAGCTCGAGATCGAACGCGTGCCGGCGGCCCTCGAAGTACTCGTCGAGCTCCAGCCGCACGCGCTTAAGCGGCTTCGACGAGCGGAGCACGCGCGGGCCAAACGTGCGCGCGAGCTCCTCCCGCGCCTGCTCGGGGTCGGCCCGGAACGAGATCTTGCAGAGCCCGCGATCGGTGGCGCCGACGAGCAGCGGGCCGACCGGGCTGTCGGTGAGGTCGTACGCGGCGTCGAGCAGCCCCGCGGCGGCGGCGGCGGCGCGGAAGCGCGCGTCGAGCTCGGTCGGGACGGTGATCATGGTCGGAGCTCCTTCCTGAGGCGGCGGACGCCGGCCGAGGCGGCCTGCCGCGCGGCGGCCTCGCTCGAGCCGAGCGCGGCGCCGATCTGGGCGTAGTCGAGGTCGTAGCCGTAGCGGAGCACGACCGCCGCCTTCTCCTTCGGCGGCAGTGGCGCAGCGAGCTCGGCGAGCTGCTCGAAGGGCGGCATGTGGTCGTTCGTGAACAGCTCCGGAAGCTCCCCGTCCGGCTTCTTCCTGCGGGCGTCGTCGAGGACGATCCGGCTCGCGATCGTCAGCACCCAGGCGCGCAGATGCAGTCCGTGCTCGAGCCGCGAATAGGCGCGGAGCGCGCGCAGGAACGTCTCCTGGAACGCGTCGTCGGCGCGGTCGCTGCCGACCCGCTTGCGCAGGAAGCCGAGCACCTCCTCGCGGTGGGTCTCGTAGAACGTCTCGAACGGCGGGACGGGAGCTGCGACGGCCATCGCTCCATTGAAACGTATGCCTCCGAGAAGATGTGAGGTGTGAACGTCGCTCGCCTTCGGCTCGCTCCCGTGGGGGAAACCATGTTTTCCCCACGAGCCCCCCTCTTGGTGCGCGACCGGGGGAACCTCCCTGTTCCCCCGGTCAACGCCCCCGCTCCCCCGTTCACGCGGCAGGCAGCCGCGTGAACCTCGCCGTGGTGGGCCACACCGAATGGGTCGAGTTCGCGCGGGTCGAGCACGTCCCGGTCGCGGGCGAGATCGTGCACGCGCTCGAGACCTGGGAGGAAGCCGCGGGTGGCGGCGCGGTCGCCGCCGTCCAGCTTTCAAATCTCGCCGGTTCCGTCCGCTTCTATACCGCGCTCGGCAGCGACGAGCTGGGCCGACGCACCCGCGCGCAGCTCACGGAGCAGGGCGTGACGGTCCACGCCGCGACGCCGCCGTCCGCCCACCGCCGAGCGCTCACGTACCTGGACGGCGACGGCGAGCGGACGATCACCGTCTTCGGCGAGAAGCTGCTCCCCGGTGGCGGCGACGGCTCGCTGCCGTGGGAGGAGCTGGCGCGGGCTGACGCCGTCTACTTCGTCAGCGGCGACGTCGAGGCGCTGCGCCAGGCGCGCAAGGCACGGATCCTCGTCGCCGGGGCGCGCGAGCTGCCGACGCTGGCGCGGGCCGGCGTCGAGATCGACGTGCTCGTGGGAAGCGGGGAGGACGAGACCGAGCGCTACCGGGCCGGCGACTTCGATCCGGCGCCGAAGATCGTCGTCACGACCGCAGGTGCCCTCGGCGGCTGGGTCCAGCCCGGGGGCCCGTTCACCGCTGCGCCGCTGCCCGGACCGATCGAGGACGCATACGGCTGCGGCGACTGCTTCGCGGCCGGGCTCACCTACGCGCTCGCCGAGGGGCGCTCCATGGAGGATGCCGTCCAGGTCGGGGCGCGCTGCGGGGCAGCCGTGCTGACCGGCCGTGGCCCCTACGCCGGCCAGTTAGGCGGTGGGGATTTCACCCTTTAGGGGTGGACAGGTGGGGAATAGTGGTTTATCGTGGGGCAAAGTGGTAGAGAAGGGACCGGCCCCACCATGCTGCTCGGCGAACACGCACACACGATCGACGACAAGAACCGGCTCACCCTGCCGGCGCGGTTCCGGCACGTCTACGGAGACGGGATCGTCGTGACCCGCGGCATGGACGGCTGCCTCGTCGCCTATACGCGCGCCGACTGGGAGAAGCTGATCCAGGACCGGCTCGCGGGCCTCGACCCGTTGAGCAAAGAGGGCCGGCGGATGCAGCGTTACTTCTTCTCCGCGGCGATGGAGGCCGGCCTCGACAAGCAGGGCCGGGTCATCCTCTCTGCCGCGCTGCTCGAGCACGCGAAGCTCGGCCGCGACGTCATCGTCGCCGGCGTCCACGACCACCTCGAGATCTGGGACCGCGACGCCTGGCGCCGCGAGCTCGCCGAGGTCGAAGGGAGTGCGGAAGATGTTGCCGAACGTCTTGCAGCCCAGCGCGACTGATCACGTCCCGGTCCTCGCGAACGAGGTCCGTGAGTCCCTCGCCGTGCAACCGGGCGAGACCGTCGTCGACGCGACCTTCGGTGCCGGCGGCCATGCCATGCTCCTGGCCGGCGACCTGCAGGGCCGCGGCAAGCTGATCGCGATCGATCGCGACCCGACCGCGCGCACGTATTTCGAGCGCTTCGAGAAGCAGACACGCGGCGTGCAGTCGCGGCTTCTGCGCGGCGATTTCAGCGTCGTGGTGCCGCAGCTCGCCGAGAACGGCGTGCGCGCGGATGCGATCCTGCTCGACCTCGGCGTCTCGTCGATGCAGCTCGACCGGCCGGAGCGCGGCTTCTCGTACTCCGTCGACGCCCCGCTCGACATGCGCATGGACACGTCGCAGGACTTGACCGCGAGCGACATCGTGAACGAGTGGCCCGAGCGTGAGCTCGTGACGATCTTTCGCCGGTACGGGGAGGAGCGCTATGCGAGGCAGATCGGGCGCGCCGTTCTCCGCAGGCGCGGCGAGCAGCCGTTTGAGCGGACGGGGGAGCTCGTCGACACGATCAAGGGCGCGATCCCCGCGCCGGCGCGCTTCGGCGAAGGCCATCCCGCGAAGCGGGTCTTTCAGGCTCTGCGGATCGCGGTCAACGACGAGCTCGGCTCCCTCGAGACCGCCTTGCCCGCAGCGCTCGAGATGTTGAGACCCGGCGGCCGCCTCGCGGTGATCGCGTTCCACTCCCTCGAGGACCGCATCGTCAAGCAGTTTCTGCGCGAGAAGGAGCGCGGTTGCACGTGTCCGCCCGACTTCCCGGTGTGTGTGTGCGGCCATGAGCCCGAGCTGCGTGCGATCGAGCGCCGGCCGATCAGACCGAGCGCGGCCGAGGTTGCCGCCAACCCGCGCGCCTCGTCGGCGCGGCTTCGCGCTGCGGTGAAGACGTAATGGCGGCAGTCGACTGGTTCACGGCCGAGGTTGCGCCGGCTCCGGTACGCCGTGCCCCCCGCCCACGGCCGCGCGCGATTGCGCGCCCGCGTAGAGAAGGGCGGCGCCTCACGGGCGGAATCGTCTGGATCTCTGCGTTCGCGGTTCTGCTCGCGGGCGTCGTCGCGCTGAACGTCGCGGTGTTGCGCGCGAACATGGCCCTGAACGATCTGAACAAGCAGCAGCTCCAGCTGCAGGCGCAGAACGCGACCCTTTCGTCGCAGCTCTCGAGCGCCGGCTCGTCGCTTCGCATCGAGCAGACGGCCCACCGGCTCGGACTCGTCCCCGCACAGGCGGCAGATACGAGCTACCTCAACTTGGGGCGGTAGTGACGCGGGTCGTCAACTCGCGGATCCGCCTGCTTCTCCTCTGCATCGTGCTCGCTTTTGCAGCGCTTCTGGCGCGCGCGAGCTGGATCGCGACGATGCGCGCTTCGGCGCTGTCGCAGATGGCGCAGACCCAGACGAAAGCGACGGTTGTGCTCCCGGCTGGGCGGGGAACGATCTTCGACAGCATGGGGACGCCACTCGCGCTCGGTGAGCAGGCGACGACGGTGTTCGCCGATCCGCGCCAGGTGCTCCATCCACGCGTAGAGGCGAGGGCCGCCGCGCGCGTGCTCGGCCTGAAAGCGGGGAAGCTCTACCCGCTGCTCGCGAACCGGTCCCTCGGCTTCGTCTACGTCGCGCGAAAGATCGATCCGGACGTTGCAGCGAGGCTTGCGAAGCTGAAGCTCCCC
>VAWW01000069.1:23812-24275 GCA_005884575.1 Actinomycetota bacterium | reverse complement strand
TTAGCGTTGCCGTTCCCAGCGGCGGCGTAGCGCCAGGAGCATCGTTTACGTTCACGTTCACGATCATTTGCAACGGGAACGGCCAGGGAGGTTTCACCGCTCAAATGGCGGGTCCGGCTGGGCCGTTCGGCCAATCCGTAGGCCGCACGGTCGTCTGTCAGTAGCAGGCACAGCGCTCGAAGAAGATGTCACTGCCGCAGCCCGCCCCGGCCTCCGCTTGGCACTGACGAGCGCTCCTCTCACGTCGTGATCACCGACGTCGTCCGCCCGTCTGCGACCAGCAGACACGAAGCGAGCCATTCCTTCTGTCCGCGAAGGGCACGCTGGGGACGTTTTCGGTCCGGTGCGGCGTCAACGGCAGTCCCACCGGCGAGATAACGTACACGACGAACGGCGCGGACAGCAACGTCTTCTCGGATCGAGTCATGTACTACTCGCCGAACGTCCCGGACTCCCCGAAGTG
>VAWW01000069.1:10268-23745 GCA_005884575.1 Actinomycetota bacterium | reverse complement strand
TACTACATGGAGGCGGTTGCGTCGGACGTGAAGTCCCCGACGTCACTCTCGCCGTAACGGAGACCGGAAAACGAATGAAGCAGGGGCCCGCCGGCGGCGCTTTCCTCCCCTGCGAGGACGCCTCGGCGGCTCCACCGCAGAAGAGTCGCCGCGACGTCTTCACCGGCAGCCTCGTACAGATGACTCCGAGCTCGGGCCGAACTTGCGGTGGTATCGCCGGACGCGCGGCCGCAGCGGAGAGGCCGCTGCCCCGAGCCGCAGATTCGGGTTCGGCCCGCGGCCCCTCCTGCTCGGAGCGTAACGGGATGTTCACCACCGGGCCACTGCTCGCACGGCGAGGACGTACGCTCCGCGCATGGTCGATCTGCACTCCCTCGGCGAGCTCGAGGCGTACCTCGAGGGCGAGAACTTCTTCCGCGCCCACGGAGTCGTCGCTGACGTGTTCCTCCACTACGGGCTCTCCGCCGAGCTCCTGCGCACGTCGGCGCCGCCGCAGGAGCCGTGCCGCCTGCCGCTCGTCGCCTGCCGGATCCGTCCCGAGGGCGAGCGGCCGCGCATCGCCGGCGCGTACCGGGTCGGCGACTGGGAGCGCAGCTCGGACGACGCAGGATATGCCGACGCGATCGTCGCGGCGCAAACCGCCATCCAACGAGGCGACGTGTATCAGGTCAATCTCGTCCAGCACCTCTCTGCGCCGTTCGACGGCGACGCCGCGGGACTCGCCCGCGCCCTCGCGCCGCTGCGGCCGCTCGTCTCGCGGCCGCTCGAGGGCGGCGGCTGGACGATCGTCTCCGCGTCGCCCGAGCTCTTCCTCGCACGGCGCAGCCGCCGGCTGTGGACGAAGCCGATCAAGGGAACGCTGCCGCTCGGCGTGGACCCCGACGCGCTCGCGCAGTCCGAGAAGAACCGCGCCGAGCACGTGATGATCGTCGACCTCGAGCGCAACGATCTGTCGCGGGTCTGCGAGGTCGGCTCGATCCGCTGGCCGGAGCTGGCCGCGCCTCACGAGCTCGCGGGCGTCCTCCATCTCGTCAGCACCGTCGAGGGGCAGCTGCGCGAGGACGCGGGTCTCGCGGAGATCCTCGCGGCGACCTTTCCGGGCGGCTCGATCACCGGCGCGCCGAAGATCTCCGCGATCGACCACATCGCGGCGCTCGAGCCGGTCGGCCGCGGAGCTTCGATGGGCGCTCTCGGGACGATCCGCCCGAACGGCGACTTCGAGCTCGCGCTGACGATCCGAACCTTCGCCGTCGTCGATGGCCGCATCCACGTCTGGGCCGGCGGCGGGATCGTCTGGGACTCGGACCCGGAGGAGGAGATCGAGGAGTCGTGGGTCAAGCTCCGGCCGCTGCTCGCAGCGATCGGCGCGCCCCTCACGGAGGCAGCGATTCGGTGACGCTCCTCGCGCTCGCCGTTGCCGGCCGCGGCGTCGTCGATCCAGACACTCCGGTCGTACACGCGGACGACGAGGGATTCCTGCGCGGCCGCGCGGCCTTCGAGACCGTCCGCGTCTACGGCGGCCGGCCCTTCCGGCTCGACCGGCACCTCGAGCGGCTGCAGGAGTCGGCGCGACGGCTCGGGCTTTCCGCACCCGACGCGGCTGAGCTCCAGCGGATGTCGACCGGCGCTCTCCGGAGCGCCGGAGTCGCCAACGCGGTCCTTCGCCTCTACTGCACCCCCGGCCGCGAGGGCGCCGGAGAACCTGCGGCATTCGTCCTCGTGGTCTCGCTCCCGGAGGACCTCGAGCAGCTGCGGTTGCGCGGTCTTCGGCTCGTCACCGTCGAGCTCGGGATCGATCCGTCGTGGCCGCTCGGCGGGGTTAAGTCGACGAGCTATGCCGTGAACATGGTCGCCGTCGACCGCGCGCGGGCCACAGGCGGCGACGACGCGCTGCTCCTGGCACGCGGAGCGATCGTCCTCGAAGGGCCGACGAGCAACATCTGGTGGCGCCGCGACCGGACGCTCTACACGCCGGCACTCGAGGTCGGCGTCCTCGCCGGCGTCACCCGGGCGGCGCTGGCCGAGGCCGCCGGCGGCCTCGGCTATCGAATGCAGGAGGGCGCGTTCACCCTCGACGAGCTGCTCGGCGCCGACGAGGTCTTCATGTCCTCGTCCGTCCGGGAGGTGATGCCGGTGGCGGCTGTCGACGGGCAGGCGATCGCCGTGGGGCCGGCCGCGAGGGAGCTTCAGGAGGCGCTGCGCGAGGCGGCGACTACAGGTACATGATCCACTTGGTTGTGCCGCAACCGCAGTCCTTGTGCTTCGCGTAGCACTTGCGGCAGTTCCAGTTCTCCCACCAGATCCACTTGAGGTGGTTCACCTCGAGCACGAAGAGGGCGACGATCCAGAGGAGAATCTGCGTTCTCGACACGACCCTTCAAGGATCGGCGCGCAGAACATCGGGATCAATGGGCCGTCCGGCCTATTTTCTGGGCGCGCCGACCCCATCGGGGTTGGGGCGGAGCAGCCTCGGAGAGCCGCTCCACCCCTTTTGGGACACGGCTAGAAGCGCCGCGGACCGGTGCGGGCGCCGATGCCGCCCGCGAAAAGGCTGATCAGCCAGAGCAGCGCGAGGATCGCAGCTGCGACGAAGAGCCAGTTGAGCACAAAGCCGCCCGCGAAGGCGGCGATGACGAGGACAGCCAAAATGACTAGCAGCATGTGAATGGTCTCCTTTTCAGCCCGGTTTACGGGTCTCAAAGAGGAAACGGTCGAATGACCCGCTCAGTTACGGGGAGCAGACCTAGACGGGCGGATCCAGGACGAGGATCGCGTCGCCCTG
Source organism: Actinomycetota bacterium (assembly GCA_005884575.1). Lineage (GTDB taxonomy): Bacteria > Actinomycetota > Thermoleophilia > Gaiellales > Gaiellaceae > AC-16. The sequence continues at coordinate 20,963 of VAWW01000069.1, read as the reverse complement.
CTGTGCCTGCTGCAGCGAGAACTTGAAGGTGTGCGGCTCGGTGAGCTTGTCGATCCGGCCCACCTCGAGCGGCGGGATCGTGTTCTGCTTCGGCGTCTTCGTGCTCAGCGTCTCCGCGAGGGGATGCTTCAGCTGGCGGTCGAAGTCGTCGCGGTGGAAGTAGAGCGCGTACTGCGGCTGGCTCCCCTTCTTCGGCGGCATGAACGCGACGATGTACTTCACGTTCCCCACATACTTGAAGGTGTAGAGCGCGAGCTCCAGCGCCTCGCGGCGCACGAGGCGGCCGCGCTCCACCGAGGCGGTGCCCTTCGAGATCGCGCACGCTGTGCCCCCGCCGCAGAGCACGAGCATCAGGCTGTTCTGGTCGTCGAAGAGGGAGACCTCGTCCGCGTTGCCCGCCTTGTTGCGCACCGCGACCGCCTTGATCGGGACGTTCTGGACCGCCGGCGGCTTCGCGATCACGTCGAGCAGCTGGCCGCCGTCGGTCAGGCGGTACGCCTTGCTCACGTGTTGCGCGATCTGGCTCACCCGCGCGGCGCCGCTCTTCGTCGGCTTCCACGTCGACCAGGAAGCAGCGCCACCGCCGACGCTCGTGCCGACGAGCAGGACGATCCCGGCGATGCCGGCGCCGAGGACGCCGGCGAGGATGCCGTAGACGACCAGGAAGCGGAGCTGGTACGGCCGCCGGCGACGGGACGGCTTCGGCTCCGGCGCCTGCTGCTCCGTCGGGGACGCCTGCACGCCGGTGGTCACGTCGCCGGTCACATCCGTGGCCATATCTCGTCCCTCGTCCAGTCGAGCTCGGGCTTCTTGAGATTCTGCTGGTTGAGGAGCGTCACGAGCTCGTCGCCGTAGAGCTCCTTCTTGTCGATCACCTCTTGGGCGATCCGCTCGACGGCGTCCCTGTTCGCCGCGATGAAGTTCTCGGCGGTGGCGTACGCCTGGCCGAGGATCTGCGCGGCCGACGCGCGCTTGTAGGGATCCTGGAGCACGGCGGCGATCGGGTCGGCGTGGAAGTCGGCACTGCCGCGCGTGCGGTTCATCAGCGTCAGCCCGATCTTCTCGAAGCGCTTCATGATCCGCTCGCGCGTCTGCTCTTCGCTCTCGTCGGCGAACTTGACCCCGTTCAGCTCGACCGGCTGCGGGCCCATGCCCGACGTGCCGACCATCCACGCGGCGTCCTGGGTGGCGCTCTGCAGATCGCCGCCCACGCCGTTTGTGTTCTGGTCGTAGAAGACGCGCTCGGCGGCCATCGCCCCGAGGATGTGGATGAGGTTGCCCATCGCCTCGCTCTGCCACTCGCTGAAACGCTCCTCGCGCTGGAATGACTGGTGGTGGCCGAGCGACCGGCCGCGCATACGGATCGAGAGGCGGCTCGACTCGAGATCGGGCCGGTAGACGTGCGCGGCCGCAGCGTGGCCGGCCTCGTGGATCGCGGTCGCGCGCGTCTCGTGCTCGACGTATTGGATGCTGATCGCCGTGCCCGACTCGATCACGGTCATCGCGTCGACCAGGTGCGCCCATTCGAACTCGGCCTTGCCCTCATGATGGGCGTTCGTCAGCGCCATCGAGCAGATCTGCTCGATCATCGCCGGCGAGTAGCCGTTCGTGATCCGGGCGATCTCGTCGCGCCGGGCCGGCGTGTCGAGCTCTTCCGAGTGCCTGACCTTGTCGAGATAGAGGTCGAAGATGTCCTTGCGGTCCTCCTTGGTCGGCGTCCGGAACCACACGTGGCGGCCCATGCGGCCCGGCCGGGTCAATGCCGGGTCGAGGACGTCCATCGGGACGTTCGTCGCGCCGATGAAGTAGATCTGGTCGCCGCGGGGCCGCGGCGGCCGCAGTCGCAGCGAGACGCGTCCGATCCGGCGCGGGACGATGTAGATGGCGTCGAGGAGGGAATTGATGCGGTTCCTCAGGAAACGCTTCGTGAACGGCGGGTTGTCGATGCCGTCCATCGTCACGAGCAGCTGGTTCAGGGCGAGCTGGCCCTGGCCGCCCATCATCCCCGGGAAGATCCCCTGGTTGACGATGTTGCCGACCTTCTGCATCCACGCCGGATACACCGTCTGCCGCTCAGGTGCCCGCTGCTCGAACATCTGGTCCCGCCAGGCGCGCGTCTCGACGATCAGGTCGCCGCTCGGGTTGATCGCGCCGAACGGGCCGTAGAGCGGCCGCCCGTCGGGCGGGCCGTGACGCTGGCCCTGCAGCGCCTGCCGGCGCATGCCGACGGCGTCGATCTCGTCGATGAAGACGATGCACTGTCCGCCCCATTTCCGGGCGAGCCTCTTCGCCTTCCGCGCGAGCCAGCGGACGATGATCGCGTCGATCCCGATGAAGGTCTGCGCAAAGCCGGAGCCCGGGATCGAGACGAACGGCGAGTTGAAGCCCGTCGCAATCGCCTTCGCCAGCATCGTCTTGCCGGTGCCGGGCGCGCCGAGGAAGAGCAAGCCCCGCTCCCGCTTGCCGCCGGCGCGCTCGAAGGCCTCACCCGACTGCCACAGCGTGACGACCCGGCGCACCTCCTCCTTCGCCTCGGCCTGACCGCGCACATCCTCGAGGCGGACGCCCCATTCCGCGTCGCCGGGCTCGTAGCCGCGGATCTGCGAGATCCCCATCAGCATCATCGGGCCCATGAAGATCAGGAAGTTCGCCATGAACAGGAAGAAGACGAAGACGATCTGGATCCACAGCGCCGAGCTCTGGAAGAGGTGGCCGATCTTCTGGAGGATCGTCCACCCGGTGCCCCACCACGTCACGGTCGTCCCGGCGGCTGCGGTGAAGTACCGGTAGACGAAGATGATCGTGATCAGCACCGCGAGGTAGGTGCCGATCCGGAAGAAGAACCGCCAGGTCCAGGCGCGGCGGCGGTTGACGATGTCCTCCTCGCGACGGACGATCAGGTCGACGAAGCCGCGGAAGCCGATCACGATGCCGAAGGTGGCGGCGATCGACCAGCCGACGCTGAGGCCCTCGTGGTTGTGGAACCACATGAAGGCCGCCGGGCTCGTCAGCAGGGCGATCAGCGTCGCGATGCGAGTCAGCCGCCGCAGCTGGCTCGCGAGCGCGAGCGACTCGTCGCCCGTGCGAAGTCTCCCGACTACCTCAGCCGATGCCATGTGCTCAGTGTATCCATGCCCTTTCGGAGCATCATTTATCCGGATGGGTTCTCACGTTTCTTTTAGAAACGGCTTCACGGCCGAGCAGGTCGACCGGGCGAGGCGGTACCACCGGCCGCTCTACCTGGCGCTCGCCGTCGATCTCCTATTCGCCGGCGGCGTCCTCGCGGTTTTGGCATTCACCCGCGTGGGGGACTGGTTCTACGGTGCGGTGGACGACCTGCCGTGGTCGGCGGCCGCGCCGGCCTTCGCGGCGATCGTCGTCTGCGTTTCGGCGTTCGTCCGGCTGCCGCTCGGCTTCTGGCGCGGGTTCGTCCGGGAGCGGCGTTGGGGGCTCTCGACCCAGCGGCTCGGCGGCTGGGTTGCGGATGTCCTGAAGGGGACGCTGATCGGCGCGGTCTTCGCGGGGCTCGTCGAGGTCGCGGTCGTCGCGCTCGTGCGGTGGTCGCCCGGCTGGTGGCCGCTCTGGGCGGCGCTCGCGCTCGCCGCCGGAGTGCTCGTGCTCTCGTTCATCGCGCCGGTCGTGCTCGAGCCGCTCTTCAACCGGTTCCGGCCGCTCGCCGACGCCGAGCTCGCCCGCGAGCTCCGCGCGCTCGCGGCGCGGGCCGGCGTGCCGGTGCGCGAGGTCCTCGTGGCGGATGCGAGCCGTCGGACGAAGAAGGTCAACGCCTACGTCAGCGGCCTCGGGCGGACGCGCCGCATTGTCCTCTACGACACGCTGCTCGAGCGCGCGGGGGCGCCGGAGGTGCGGCTCGTCGTCGCGCATGAGCTCGGGCACCGTCGCGACCGGCACGTGCTCAAGGGGACCGTCCTCGGGATGGCCGGCGCCGTCGTGGCCGTGCTGCTCGTGTGGGGGGCGCTCGGCTCGGACGCGGGCGATCCTCGCAACGCCCCGGTCGTCCTTCTGGTCGGCCTCGCGCTCCAGCTCGCGACGCTCGCGCCGGGCAGCGCGCTCTCGCGCCGCTGGGAACGTGCGGCCGACAGGGCATCGCTCGAGCTCACCGACGACCTCCCCGCCTTCGAGACGGCACACCGCGCGCTCGCGCTCGCGAACCTCAGCGACCTCGACCCGCCGCGGCTCGTCTACCTGCTGCTCTTCTCGCATCCGACCCCGCCGGAGCGGATCGCCGCGGCCCGCGCAACCGGCGCCTAGTCTTCTTCTGTGGCCCATCGTCACGACCACGACCACCGGGCGCGCGACCGGCGGCTGCTCGCGATCGCGCTCGCGCTGATCGTCGGGCTGATGGCGGCCGAGGTCGCCGCCGGGATCGTCGCCGGCTCGCTCGCGCTGCTCGCCGACGCGGGCCATCTCCTCACCGACGCGGCCGGGCTCGCCTTCGCGCTGTTCGCCGCCGCGATCGCCGGGCGGCCCGCCCGTGGCCGGTGGACGTTCGGCTTCGGGCGAGTCGAGATCCTCGCCGCACAGGTCAACGGGCTCACGCTCGCGCTCGCCGGAATCTGGATCGTCTACGGCGCGATCACCCGGCTCGTCGACCCGCCGCACGTCCGCGGCGGAATCGTGCTCACGGTCGCCCTCGCCGGAATCGCGGTGAACCTCGTCGCGACGCTCGTCCTCTCACGGGCCGGGCGCGAGAGCCTGAACGTCCGCGGCGCCTTTCTCCATCTCGCGACCGACCTCGCCGCGTTCGCCGGGACGGCGCTCGCCGGCGGGCTGATCCTGCTCACCGGCTGGAACCGCTTCGACCCGCTCGCGGGCCTCGCCGTCGCCGCGCTGATGTTCTGGTCGAGCGCATCGCTGCTCCGCGACTCGGGGCGGATCTTCCTCGAGGCTGCGCCGGCCGAGATCGATCCGGACGAGGTAGCCGCGGAGCTCGCCGCGCAGCCCGACGTCGTCAGCGTCCACGACCTGCACGTCTGGACGGTGACGAGCGGCTTTCCCGCGCTCGCCGCGCACGTCCTCGTCGAGCCGGGCGCCGACTGCCACGACGCGCGCCGGCGGCTCGAGCGGCTGCTCGTCGACCGGTTCGGCCTGCGGCACACGACGCTGCAGGTGGACCACGTCGCGCGCAGGGCACAGCCCGTCGAGATCGCGCGGAGATAGATTTCGCCGCCGTGCAGGCGATCAGCCTCGAAGGCAAGACCGCGATCGTCACCGGGGCCTCCAGCGGCATCGGCAAGGCGACCGCGCGCGCTCTCGCGGAGGCGGGCGTGCGCGTCGCCGGCGGCGCGCGTCGCACCGAGCGGCTCGAGACGGAGATCGCGCTCCCGCTCGACGTGATGGACCCGGAGAGCTGCGCGCGCTTCGTCGCCGAGGCGGTCGAGCGGCTCGGCGGCGCGGTCGACATCCTCTTCAACAACGCGGGCCTCGCGCTCGGCCGCGCTCCCTTCACCGAGTCGAGCGAGGAGGACGAGGCCGCCGTCTTCGGCACGAACGTGACCGGGCTCGTCCGGATCACGCGGCTCTGCCTGCCGCACATCCGCGACGGCGGCCACGTCGTCAACATGGGCTCGGTCGCGGGCCGCCAGGCATACGAGGGCGGCGCGACCTACATCGCCGCGAAGTTCGCGGAGCGCGGCTTTACCTACGCGCTTCGCGAGGATCTGCTCGGCCGCCCGATCCGGATCACGACCGTCGACGCGGGGATGGTCGACACCGAGTTCTCGCTCGTCCGCTTCAAGGGCGACGAGGAGAAGGCGCGCGCGGTCTACGAGGGCGTGCAGCCGATGGTTGCCGAGGACATCGCCGACTGCGTCATGTTCGCGTTGACCCGCCCCTGGCACGTGAACGTCGACGAGATCGTCGTCAAGGCGACGCAGCAGGCCTCCGGCGGGCGGATCCACCGCGAGGCATGACCCAGCTCACGATCCTCGAGGGCTCGACCTTCTGCATCTGCGACGAACTCGGCGACGTCGGCAGTGCGGAGACACACGGGCTCTTCGCCCAGGACACGCGCTTCCTCTCGCACTTGAAGCTGACGATCAACAGCGCGCGGCCGCTGCTGCTCTCGTCCGGCAAGGTCGAGTACTTCTCCGCCGCGTTCTTCCTGCGCAACCCGCTCGCGGGCGGGCTGAAGCAGGACGTCGTCTCGATCAAGCGCGAGCGCTTCGTCGGTGAGGGGATGCAGGACCACATCGTCGTGCGGAACGAGAGCATGGAGCCCGTCTCATTCGAGCTCGGGCTCGAGGTCGGCGCCGACTTCGCGGACATCATGTCGGTGAAGGAGCACGACTTCTCGCTCGGCGACCCGCAGCGGGCGCGCCCGCTCCCCGATCCTGTCGCGCCGCTCTACGACGACCGCAACAACCAGTTCGTGCTGGTCGACCCGGAGGGGTACGGCCGGACGCAGCTGCTCCTCTCCCGCCGCGGGGCGACCGACGGTCACGGGATGAGCTGGCAGGTCGAGCTCGCTCCCCGCGAGACCTGGGACGTGCGGATCGACGTCGTCCCGTCCGCCGACGGCGAGGAGAGCGCGCCGCCCGTGATCGAGCGGCGCTTCGGCGAGGAGCGCAACCGTGTCCGCGACTCGCTCGCGGCGTGGCAGCTGCGCGTGCCGCAGCTGCGCGCGACGTGGGACAACCTGGAGCACTCGTTCGAGCATTCGGTCGCGGACCTCGCGGCGCTGCGCATGCGGACCGACGGCGCGCGCGTGGGGATCGGCCGACTCCCCGCCGCCGGAATGCCGTGGTTCATGACGGTCTTCGGCCGCGACACGCTCATCACGTGCCTGCAGACGCTGCTGTTCGGCCCGGAGCTCGCGCGGTCGGCACTCGAGGTGCTGGCCGAGCTGCAGGCGACCGAGGACGATCCGACGCGCGACGCCGAGCCGGGCAAGATCGTCCACGAGCTGCGCCGTGGCAAGGCGGCCCGCACATGGTTCGACCGCTACTACGGCACCGTCGACGCGACGCCGCTCTACCTCGTCCTGCTCTCCGAGGTGTGGCGGTGGACGGACGACACGCTGCTCGCCCGCCAGCTGAAGGAACCTGCGCTCGCCGCGCTGCGCTGGATCGACGAGTTCGGAGACCGAGACGGCGACGGCTTCGTCGAGTATCAGCGGCGGACCGAACGCGGGCTCGAGAACCAGTCCTGGAAGGACTCGGGCGACTCGCAGCGCTTCCACGACGGCAGCATCGCGCGACCGCCGATCGCGCCCGCCGAGGTGCAGGGCTACGTGTACGACGCGAAGCGGCGCACGGCGGAGATCGCGCGCGAGGTCTGGCGCGACGCCCCGCTCGCGGAGCGGCTCGACCGCGAGGCGGACGAGCTGCGCGAGCGCTTCGACGAGGCGTACTGGGTCGAGCGGCGAGGCGGCTACTACGCGCTCGCGCTCGACGGGGAGAAGCGCCGCGTCGACTCGCTCTGCTCCAACCTCGGGCATCTGCTCTGGAGCGGCATCGTCCCGTCGCCCCGCGTCGACGCCGTCGTCGACCGGCTGATGGGAGACGAGCTCTGGTCGGGCTGGGGCGTCCGCACGATGTCGACCGGGGACGCGGCGTACAACCCGCTCTCGTACCACAACGGCACCGTCTGGCCCCACGACAACTCCCTGATCGCGTGGGGGCTCGCGCGCTACGCGCGCTGGCCCGAGGCGCAGCGGATCGTGCGGACGATGCTGGCCGCGGCCGGGCATTTCGAGTACGAGCTGCCCGAGGTCTTCGCGGGCCTGCCGCGGCAGGAGACGTCGTTCCCGATCGCGTATCCGACGGCGGCGCGGCCGCAGGCGTGGGCGGCGGGGACACCGGTGTTGCTCCTGCAGCTGCTGCTCGGGCTGCAGCCGGACCGGCGGCGCCAGATTCTCGAGACCGTCGCGCCGCTCGAGCTCCCCTCGTGGGCCGGCGACGTCCGACTGACCGGCGTGCGCGCGTTCGACCGGAGCTGGGACGTCCGGCTCGTCGACGGCGTGGTCAAGGTGGAAGCCGCGTGAGGGTCGCGGCGCGGACAGTACGTCGAGGTACGGCCGTGCCGCGCGCGGCCTCGGTGGGTGGCGCCAGCGTCGTCAGCCTTCGGCGGAGCGCGGCTCCGCCGCGCGGGAGCCGAAGGCGGCCAGGGACGTGAGGGTCGCGGTTTTGTCGCCGGTGTGGTTCCCGGTGCCGCCGAGCGGCTACGGCGGGATCGAGTGGATCGTGTCCCTGCTCGCCGACGGGCTTGTCGACGCCGGACACGACGTGACGCTGTTCGCGTCCGGCGACTCCCGGACGAAGGCGGAGCTCGCCGCCGTCTACGATATCGCGCCGAGCCACGAGATCGGCCGCGCGCAGGTCGAGATCCGGCACGCGCTCTCGTGCTACGAGCGTGCCGGCGACTTCGACGTGATCAGCGAGCACTCGGGCCCGCCGGCCGCGGTGATCGGCGGCGCCGTCGACACACCCGTCGTGCACACGGTCCACGGGCCGCTGAACGGGGAGCCGGGCGGGCTGTACGAGTCGATCGCCAGGGTCTCGCCGTCGACGGGGCTCGTCTCGATCTCGATGAACCAGCGCAAGCCGCGTCCGAACCTGCCGTGGGTCGCGAACATCCCGAACGCGCTCGACTTCTCCGTCTATCCGTTCGCGCGCCACCGCGGCGACTACCTGCTCTTCCTCGGCCGCTTCAACCCGGACAAGGGCGCGCACCGGGCGGTCGCGGTCGCGATGGAGACCGGCCTGCCGCTGAAGCTCGTCGGCAAGAGGCGCGAGCCGGCGGAGGAGGAGTACTTCCGTGAGTTCATTGAGCCGCACCTCCGTCCCGGGCACATCGAGTACTTCGGCGAGGTCACGCACGGCGAGAAGGTCGAGCTACTCCAGGGCGCACGAGCGACGCTCTTCCCGATCGAGTGGGAGGAGCCGTTCGGGCTCGTGATGGTCGAGTCGATGGCGTGCGGGACGCCGGTGATCGCGACGCGGTGGGGCTCGGTGCCGGAGGTGATCGAGCACGGGCGCAGCGGAATCATCGTCGAGGACTGGCGGATCATCCCCGCTGCGCTCGAGGAGGCCGATCGGCTCGATCCCGTCGAGCTGCGCCGCGCCGCCGAGGAGCGGTTTTCCCCGGAGCGCATGGTGGCGGACTACGTGCGCGCTTTTCGCACGGCCGGATCGGCCGGTGGGCTGGAGGGTCGCGATCATCAGCCAGAATCCGCTGGCGCTCGCTCCGCTCGTCGACGGCATCCGCGCCACCGGCCACGAGCCCGCCGGCCTGCTCTTCGTCTCCGGGCCGCAGGGCCGTCCTGCGTCGTCCGAGTTCAACGAGTTCACGCAACGGTTGATCGTCGAGGCGCCGCCCGAGCTCGACATCGTCGTGCCGGCGGTGCGTCCGCGCATGGCGCCCCTCCTCGCCGTGCTCGAGCCCGACCGCGCACTCTGCGCCTTCTTTCCCTGGAAGGTGCCGCCCGCCGCGCTCGCCGTCCCGCCGCTCGGGATCGTCAACTGCCACTACGGAAGGCTGCCCCACGATCGCGGGCCGCTCGGCAGCGCGTGGGCCGTTCGTCGCAGCGAGAGCGAGCTCGGGATCACGTGGCACTGGATGGACGAGGACTTCGACACGGGGCCGATCCTCGCCCAGGCGACGTTCCCGATCGAGGACGACGACGACCGGTCTGCGATCCGCGACAGGTCGTTCCCCGTCATGGCCGGAATGCTCCCGCGCGTCTTCGAGCGGATCGCGAGCGGAGACCCGGGCGATCCTCAGGGCGAGGGAAGCTACAACCCGCTTTTCGACGAGGAGTTCGCGTGGATCGACGCGTCGCGGCCTGCGCGCGAGGTGCACAACCAGGTGCGCGCGTGGTGGTTCGGACTCGGCACGGGCACGCGCGGGCCGATCATCGAGCTCGACGGCGACCGTGTGCGCGTGCTGAGGACGTCGCTCGTCGAGTGCGAAGGGCGCCGCGTCGACTGCGGCGACGGGCCGATCTGGATCCTCGAGACCGAGCCGTTCGAGGATGCGGGCTAGCCGGCGGCGAGGGCGGGCGCCGGCTCGACGGGCCCGCGGACGCGGAAGCGGCGCACGTCGCGAACGCAGAGCACGGCCGCCGTCGAGACGACGATCCAGGCGGCGCCGATCCAGAGGGACGTCGACATCCCGATCAGGTCCGCTACTGGGCCCGCGATCGCGTAGCCGGCCGGCAGGAACGCCATCGCCCCGAGCCAGTTGTACGCGCTGACGCGCGACAGTCGGTCACGCGGGATCTGCTCCTGCAGCGTGGTGTCCCAGACGACGGTGCCGAACGCGAAGGCGAATCCCGCGGCTGCGGCGGCGACGCCGATCGCGGCGACCGGGGCGCGGACCGCGAGCAGCGCGCACTGAACAGCCGAGACGGCGAACAGCGATCCGAGGGCGACCCAGGCGCGGTTCGGGCGGAGCCGGAGCCCGACGAGTCCGCCGACGAGCGAGCCGATCGCCTCGCCCGTCACGACCACCGCCCACGCGGCCGCGCCGCCGAGCGAGGACCGCGCGATGTACGGGCCGAGCACGAAGAACGGCGCGTAGGTGATCAGGAAGTAGAGCGAGATCCAGAGCGTCAAGACCCAGACCCATGTGTGTTCGGTGAACGCCTGCCAGCCCTCGCGCAGCTCGTGCACGAAGTTCGGCGCCGCCGCGGTGCGCGCCCGCGCGGGCAGGTGCATGCGCGAGAGCAGGAGCGCG
>VAWW01000069.1:0-10259 GCA_005884575.1 Actinomycetota bacterium | reverse complement strand
CGTCGCGGCGTCGAGCAGCAGCGCCCAGCCCGAGCCGATAGTCGCGACGATCGTCCCACCCGCCGCGGCGCCGAGAGGGAACGCGGCGTAACGGGCGACGCTCATGAATCCATTCGCCTGCTGGAGCAGCGCCGGCGGCACCGTCTCCGGCACGAGACCTGTCGACGCGGGGGAGTAGAACGCCGTCGCGGCACCGCCGACGGCCTGGAGCGCGATTAGCACCCGAACGTCCATCGAGCCGGCGACGAGGAACGCGCCCATCGCCGCGCGCACGCAGAAGTTCGCCGTGTCGGAGGCGATCATCACGCGCCGCCGCGGCAGCCGGTCCGCGATGACGCCGCCCACGAGCAGGGTCGAGATCTGCGCGAGTGTCCACGCGGCGAACGCGAAGCCGACGTCGGTCGCAGAGCCCGTCAGGCCGAGGACGGCGAACGCGACGGCGATCGGCGCGAGATTCGTGCCGAAGAACGAGATCGTCCGTGCAGATGCGAGCAGTCGGAAGTTGCGCTCGCCGAGCGCTGCTGCTACGGCCATCCGTCAATTATGGAACGGGGCAAGTGCCCCTGCCAGCAATGAAGGCCCGCATTACTGGGAGGGCACTAGCCGATGTTCCAGGCATACCAGCGCTCGACCTCGACCCAGGCGCTGACGCGCTTGCGGTCGCGAACGCGGTACGGCCCGCCGCGGTAGCGCTGCGAGAGGCGGTCGATGTCGACGAGGTCGGGATCGTCCTCGAGCGAGACGACGCGGCCCATCAGCGTCACGTGCTTGTACCAGTCCTTCTCGTCGAGGACGGTCAGCGAGACGCGCGGGTCGCGGCGGAGGAACTTCAGGCGCAGCCGGCTTTCCTCCATGTTGAGCAGCACGCGTCCGTCCTCCCAGTCGTACCAGGTCGCCGCCGTGTGCGGCGCGCCGTCGGGGCGGAGCGTCGCGACGACTGCGGGGTTCGGCCGGGCGAGGAACGTGTCGAGGTCGGGCGGCAGCGGCGGCTCGGGCATCAGGCGGCCGTCTCCTTCCGCTTCGCGGCCCAGCGGGCGAGACCTTCGTAGGACTGCCAGAGCGGCATCGCGCGGTCGTAGTCCTCCGCGTGCTCGACATCGGCGAGCGCGGCGTGTGTGAAGTCCGTTTCCGTCGCGCCGCGTCCGACGAGCTCGGCCCATGCGCCGAGCCGCCGCCGTAGATCGTCGAGGTGGCGGTTGACGTCCTCCGCGACGCCGAAGTGGACGAGCGCGAGCCTGGCGGGCGCGCGGCGCTCGATCTCGTCGATCGTCGCGTACCACGCGTTGACGTCGACGTCCGGCGGAGGCGTCGGCGGGAGCACGTCGCGGGCGGGCTGGATACGCACGCCCGCCGCATCGCCTGCGTAGAGCGTCCCGTCCTCGTGCAGATAGCAGACGTGGTGCGACGCGTGTCCGGGCGACGGAAAGCAGTCGAGGCTGAGAACGCGGTCGCCCACGACGTGGACGTTCTCCTCCGGCACCGGCGCGAGCTCGCCCCAGAGCGTGTCGAAGGCGTCGCCGTAGAGACGGCGCGCGCTGCGCTCGAGGCGGGTCGGGTCGACGAGGTGCGGCGCGCCGATAGGCGAGACGTGCACCTGGAGTTGCGGGTGCTCCCGCACGAGCAGGCCCGCTGCGCCTGCGTGGTCGAGGTGGATGTGCGAGAGCAGCAGGTGGCGGACGTCGCGGAGTCCGAGTCCGCGCGCGGCCAGTCCGGCTTTCAGCGCGTCGATCGCGGACGCGGGCCCGCAGTCGAAGATCGCCGGGCCGTCGTCGGTCTCGAGCAGGTACGAGCCGATCACGCGCTCGTCGCCGAGGTGACGCAGATCGATCGGGTCGGCGGCGGTCATCGCGCGCGGCCCCGCCCCGCCCGGCCATGCCCCGGGACCTGGACCGGGAGAGGTCCCGGGCGGAGGCTCCTTCGGACGGGGCCGCCAAGCGAAAGTCCCGGCGAACGCGCGCCGACCCTGTCCCGCACAGCCACGTCCCGGGACCTGGACCGGGGGAGGTCCCGGGTCGTGGCCGTTTTGGTCATGGCGACGGTCACGCGGGAGCCCGCTCCCGGGCGGCGGCGATGATCTCCTCGGCCTCCGCGCGGTTGCCGAAGCCGCGCGTCTCTGTCTTCTTCTCCTCGAGCTCCTTGTAGCGGCGGAAGAAGTGCTCGATCTCGTCGCGGAGCTCGCCGCCGATGTCGTGCACGTCGTGGATGCGCGCGAAGCTCGGGTCGCCGAGCGGGACGCACAGAACCTTCTCGTCCGGGCCCTTCTCGTCGCTCATGTGGAAGACGCCGACAGGGCGCACGCGGATCCGGCAGCCTGGGAAGGTCGGCTCGGAGACGAGCACGAGCGCGTCGAGCGGATCGCCGTCCTCCGCCTCCGTCCCCTCGACGAAGCCGTAGTCGCCGGGATAGGACATCGACGCGAAGAGGCGGCGGTCGAGGACGATCCCGCCGAGCTCCGGGTCGAGCTCATACTTGTTGCGCGATCCCGCCGGGATCTCGACGAAGACGACGGGCTCGTCGTTCACACGTGTGCGGGAGTTCGGACGAGCGCCGCCTCGAGGTCGGCGATCAGATCCTCGGCCGACTCGATCCCGACCGAGAGCCGGACGAGGTTGCGCGGCGCGGCGAAGGGCGCATCTGCCGTCGACGCGTGCGTCATCCGCGCAGGATGCTCGATCAGGCTCTCGACGCTGCCGAGCGACTCGGCGAGCAGGAACAGCTTCGTCCGCGCGACGAGCTCGACGGCCTCCTCCTCCGACTCGGCGAGGAAGGAGATCATCCCGCCGAAGTCCCGCATCTGCCGCGCCGCGATCTCGTGACCGGGGTGCGAGGGCAGGCCGGGATAGAGCACCTTCTCGACGCGCGGGTGGCCGTCGAGGAACTCGGCGATCGCGCGCGCGTTCTCGGAATGCTTCTGCATCCGGAGCGCGAGCGTCTTGACGCCGCGGAGGACGAGCCAGCAGTCGAACGGGCCGGGTACGGCGCCGAGCGACTTCTGCAGGAAGTAGAGACGCTCCGCGATCGCGTGGTCGTTCGTCGCGACGAAGCCGCCGATGACGTCCGAGTGGCCGCTGAGGTACTTCGTCGTCGAGTGGACGACGATGTCGGCGCCGAGCTCCAGCGGGCGCTGGAGGTACGGCGAGGCGAACGTGTTGTCGACGACGAGCAGCGCGCCGGCCGCGTGCGCGGCGTCGGCGGCGCGGCGGATGTCGATCAAGTTCAGGAGCGGGTTCGACGGCGTCTCCGCCCAGACGAGCTTCGTGCGCTCGTCGAGGTGGGCGGCGAGATTCGCGTCGAACTCGTCGGCGGGGACGTACGCGAACTCGTAGCCCTTCGGCTCGTAGACCTGGGAGGTGAGCCGGTAGACGCCGCCATAGACGTCCGCGATCAGGACCGTCCTGTCGCCCGGGTTCAGCAGGTGCATCAGCGTCGTCGTCGCGCCGATCCCGGACGAGAATGCGATCCCGTGCTCCGCGCTCTCGAGCGACGCGAGGCACTGCTGCAGCGCCGTGCGGGTAGGGTTCGCGACGCGCGAGTAGTCGTAGCCCTTGTTCCGGCCGACCGCTTCCTGGACGTACGTCGACGTCTGGTAGATCGGCGTCGTCACGGCGCCGGTGGCCGGATCCGGCTCCTGCCCGTCGTGAATCGCGCGCGTCTCGAAGTCCATCGCCGCGATTCTAGGTGCCGCTTCCCATGTCCCGTTGAGACCCGTCGGGGGCGGCCCCCGACACGCTCTTTTTAGGCCTTGTCGGGGGCAGCCCCAGGCACGCTTTTTTAAGACGGGGTGCTGTGGCTAGGGTGCCGGTCGTGGCTGGTTCGCCGCTCGTTCACGCCCGGGGGCTCGTCAAGGAGTTCGGCCGTCTCGTCGCGGTGGACGGGATCGACTTCGACGTGCAGCGCGGCGAAGCCTTCGGGTTCCTCGGGCCGAACGGTGCCGGCAAGACCTCGACGATGCGGATCGTCGGCTGCATCTCGCCGCCGACCGCCGGCACGCTGCGCGTCCTCGACCTTGACCCGGTGGCCGATGGCGCGCGCATCCGGGCAAAGCTCGGCGTGGTCCCGCAGCAGGACACGCTCGACAGCGAGCTGACCGTCCGCGAGAACATCCTCATCTACGGCCGCTACTTCGGTCTCGCGCGCGCCGACCTGCGCGAGAAGGCGGCCCAGCTGCTCGACTTCGTCCAGCTCTCCGAGCGCGCCGACGATCCGGTCGAGCCGCTCTCCGGCGGCATGAAGCGCCGCCTGACGATCGCCCGCTCGCTCGTCAACGACCCGCAGGTGCTCCTCCTCGACGAGCCGACGACCGGCCTCGACCCGCAGGCGCGCCACCTCGTCTGGGACCGCCTCTTCCGCCTCAAGCAGCAGGGCGCGTCACTGATCCTGACGACGCATTACATGGACGAGGCCGAGCAGCTCTGCGACCGGCTCGTCGTGATGGACAACGGGAAGATCGTCGCCGAGGGCTCGCCGCTCGAGCTGATCCGCCGTTACTCGACGCGTGAGGTCGTCGAGCTGCGCTTCGCCGACCGGCCGCCCGAGCCGGCCGAGCTCCGGGTGGACGGTCTCGTCGACCGGATCGAGTCGCTGCCGGACCGCATCCTCATCTACACCGAGGACGGCGACCACGTGGCCACCGCGCTGCACGAGCGCGGGCTCGAGACGAGCAGCGTCCTCGTCCGCCGGAGCACGCTCGAGGACGTCTTCCTCCACCTGACGGGTCGCAGCCTGGTCGATTGACGTGGAGCTCGCCGCCCGCTCATACGAGTTCTGGCTCGTCCGCTACCGGCGTGTGTGGCGCGGCTCGGTCGCCACGAGCGTCGTCAACCCCGTCTTCTACCTCGCCGCGCTCGGGATCGGTCTCGGCACGCTCGTCAACCATTCGGCCTCGCGACCGGGCCACGTTTCGTACGTCGACTTCGTCGCGCCCGGCCTGCTCGCCGCAGCCGCGATGCAGACTGCCGCCGGCGAGGCGAGCTTCCCGATCCTCGCCGCGATCAAGTGGACGCGGCAGTACCAGGCCATGCTGGCGACGCCGCTCGGGATCCGCGACATCTTCCTCGGCCATCAGCTCTTCATCGTCACGCGCGTGTTGATCAGCAGCGCGATCTACCTCGCCGTGATCGCTGCATTCGGAACCATCCATTCGCCGCTCGGCGTCCTCGCACTCCCGGCGTGCGTGCTGCTCGGCGCAGCGTTCGGGACTGCGATCGCGGCTTACACGACCGGTGTCGCCCACGAAGGCAACGAGTTCAACGCGCTCTTCCGCTTCGGGATTGTGCCGATGTTCCTCTTCTCGGGAACCTTCTTCCCGGTCAGCCGGCTGCCGGTCCCGCTGGACTGGATCGCACTCGCAACGCCGCTCTGGCACGGCGTCGCGCTCTGCCGCGACCTGACGCTCGGCCGCGGGACGCTCCTCGCCGACCTCGGCCACGCCGGCTACCTCACTGTCTGGACGCTCGTCGGCGGCGCGCTCGCGTACCGCTTCTACCGCAGGAGGCTCGTGAAGTGAGCGCGATCGCAGCTGTCACCGCGGGCGGCGCACGGTTCCTGCTCGAGCGCAACCTCATGGTCTACCGCCGCATCTGGCTCGTGATCTTCTCCGGCTTCTTCGAGCCCCTCTTCTACCTCTTCTCGATGGGCTTCGGGCTCGGCCACTTCGTCGGGCATGTAAACGGGATCAGCTATGCGAGCTTCATCGCCCCGGCGCTGCTCGCATCGTCGGCGATGAACGGCGCGATCTACGACGCGACGAACGTCTTCTGGAAGCTCCGCTACGCGAAGGTCTACGACGCGATCCTCTCGACACCCGTCGGTCCCGCGGACGTCGCCGTCGGCGAGAGCGTCTGGGCCGTCTTCCGCGGCCTGATTTACTCGTTCGGATTCCTGATCGTTATCGCCGCGCTCGGGCTCGTGCACTCGTGGTGGGCGCTGCTCGCGCTGCCGGCGGCCGCGCTGATCGGCTCCGCCTTCGCGGGTCTCGGCGTCGCGGCGATGACCTACTTCCGGAGCTGGCAGGACTTCGAGCTGCTCGCGCTCGTACAGCTGCCGATGTTCCTCTTCTCGACGACCTTCTATCCGATCACCGTCTACCCGCACGCGATCCAGTGGATCGTGCGCGTGACGCCCCTCTACCACGCGATCCAGCTGCTGCGGACGCTGATCCTCGGATCGCCAGGCCTGCCGCAGCTCGGCGACGCGGCCTATCTCGCCGTGCTCGCAGCGGTCGGGATTGTCATCGCGACCCGACGGATCCACCGGCAGCTGTTGAGCTGAGTCCGGCCGCCCGCAGCAGGCCGTCGGACCACGAGTCGACCGAGTGCCCGAGCAGGACGCGCTCGCGCAGCTCCGCGCCGCGTGCTGCGCGCTCGGCGGGCGAGAGCGCCGCGACCTCCGCAAGCCGCGCTGCGAGTGCCTCCGCGTCCTCGTGACCGAAGAATGCATCCGGCTCGACCAGGTTCTCGTGGGCCGGATTGGATGCGAGCACCGGGATCCCGCTCGCCGCGGCCTCGTAGACGATCCGGTCGGCGCCGCCGCGCGCGTTGTTCACGAGCACGTCGCTCCGTGCCAGCACCGCGGGCAGCTCGTCGCGGCCGACGGCGTCCCCGAGCTCGACGACGTCGCGGAGCCCCAGGTTGTCGACGAGCGGCTCGAGACCGGAGCGATACTTGCGCTCGAGCTCGTTGAACGCCGGCCCGTGCAGCTCGACGCGCAGGTCGACGCCCGCGTCGAGCGCGAGAGCCGCCGCGCGGAGCACGGTCTCGAGCCCCTTCGCCGGCGAGTAGCGGCCGAGCACGACCACGCGCAGCGGCCCGCCGGCCGGCTCGGGCCCGCGCGGCGGGAAGTGGGCGACGTCGATCGCCTGCCCCGTCGCGAGCAGCTTGCGCGACGCGAACGGGAACGACAGCCGGTCGACGCTGACGACGGCGGTCGCGAGGCGCTCCGCGAGCCGCACGACCCAGTGGTCCTTCCAGTGCGTGTACCAGAGCACGAGCGGGATGCGTGCGGGCCGGACGAGCGGCGCCGCGAGCACGGCATAGACGGGACACATGTGCGCGATCACTGCGCCGCCGCGCAATCCGTTCAGCTCACGGGCGAGCGCGGCGTAGAAGCGCAGCCCGCGGCCGAGCTTCGTCGGCGCCCGGAAGCTGTGCGCCCGCGCGTTCGGCGGCAGCCGCTCGGGGACGATCGCGTCCGCGACGATCACGAGCTCGTCCACGCGCTGGGCCAGCGCGGCCAGCTGCGGGATCGTCGTGCCGAGCGCCGGGTGATCCGGGTCGAATTGCTGCGTGACGAAGACGACCTTCGTCGCGCGGCGTCCCATGATTCGCGATCCTAGCGGCATGAGCGCGCGCGTCGCCCTGATCGGCGCCGGCCGCTGGGGCCGGCGGCTGCTGCCTCCGCTGCGGGAACGGTTCGAGGTCCCGGTCTGCGTGACGACAGGCGGGACCGAGGGCGTCGAGTGGCTCCGACGGGAAGGAATCGGGGCGACGACGGACCTGGACGCCGTGCTCTTGGACCCGACGCTCGACGCCGTCGCGATCGCGACCCCGATGGATTCGCACGCAGCCCTGGCCGGCCGCGCTCTAGCGGCAGGCAAGCATGTCTTCGTCGAGAAGCCGCTCGCGACCTCCGCCGTCGACGCGCGGCGCGTCGCCGCCGCAGCCGGCGACCTCGTGCTCTTCGTCGGCCACGTCTACCTCTACCATCCGCTCCTGGCCGGCTTCCGCGGAAATCCCGTGCGCTCGGCGCGGCTGACCTGGCGCAAGCATGGAACGTTCGACTCCGACCTCTTCTGGAACCTCGCGTCGCACGACGTGTCGATCGCACTGGCGCTCTTCGGCGAGGCGCCTTCGCAGATTGACGTGCCGGTGAGCGAACGCGACCATGCGCGGATCCGCCTCGGCTTTCCCGGCGGGCGCGAAGCGGTCGTCGACATCGACCGCACCTCGTCGGAGCGGGTGAAGACGATCGCGCTGGACGGCGGCCGCATCCTGGATCTCACGCAGGGCGACCCGCTGCAGCGGGAGCTCGCCGCGTTCGCGGCGGCGGTCGAGCACGGCGAGCCGTTTCCGTCGGACGCCGCGCATGCCGTCGCGGTCGTCGAGACCGTCGAGCGGATCAGGGACGCGGCGTGAAGCTGGTCGCAGTCGTCGGCGGCGGGATCTTCGGCTCGACGGCCGCGGTCGAGCTCGCCTCAGCGGGCCACCGCGTCGTGCTCTACGAGGCGGGCACCGATCTGCTCAGCTCCGCCTCGGGGATCAACCAGTATCGGCTGCACCGCGGCTACCACTATCCCCGGTCGGTCTCGACCGCGACCTCGTCGCGCGACGCGGAGCGGAGCTTCCGCTCGCGGTACGGCGGTGCGGTCGTCGACGGAATCGAGCACGTGTACGGAATCGCCGCCCGCGACAGCCTCACGAGCGCGGAGGCATTTCTCTTGTTCCTCGAGGCGGTCGAGCTCGAGCACCGCATCGTCGAGCCGCCCTACGTGCAGGGCGTCGAGCTTGCGGTCGCCGTGGAGGAAAGCCTGTTCGATCCCGTCGCGCTGCGGGCGCTCGTGTGGGAGCAACTGCGCGAGGCGTCGGTGGACGTCCGGCTCGGCGAGCGTGTCGCCCTGTCAGATCTCGACGCGTACGAGGTCGTCGTCGTCGCGGCGTACACGGCGATGAACGACCTACTCGCCGGCACCGCGGTCGAGCGCGACTACCAGTTCGAGGTCGTGGAGAAGGTGGTCGTCCGGCCGCCGGAATCCGTCGCCGGCCGGAGCGTCGTCATCCTCGACGGCCCCTTCACGTGCATCGACGCGTTCGGACGGACGGGCCTCTCGGTGATGGGGCATGTCGTCCACGCGATCCACCACGCGAGCGTCGGCCGCTTCGCGGAGATCCCGCCCGAGCTCGCGCCGCTGCTCGACCGGGGCGTGATCGAGCGGCCGCCGCTGACGAGCTTCCCGCGCTTCCGCGATGCGGCCGCCGAGTTCTTCCCGGACGCCACGGAGCTGGAGCACGTCGGCTCGATGTTCACGATCCGCACCGTCCTGCCCGGCCTCGACGCGACGGACGAGCGGCCGACGCTCGTGACCGCCGTCGACGAGCGCCTCGTCACCGTCTTCTCGGGCAAGGTCGGCACGTGCGTGCGCGCGGCCGAGGAGGTCGCGGCGATCGTCGCCGAACGGGCACACGCGACGTGAGCTTCGCCGACTTCGTCCTCGCGCAGCTGCCGCCGCCGCCCGCGCGCGTGCTGGAGGTCGGCTGCGGCGACGAGGGCGGCGTCGCGTACGCGCTCGACGCCGCCGGCTACGACGTGCTCGCGATCGACCCGCAGGCGCCGGAAGGTCCGCTCTTCCGCCGCAAGACGCTGGAGGAGCTGGACGATCCCGGTCCGTTCGACGCCGTCGTCGCGGGCCGCGTCCTCCATCACGTTCAGCCGCTCGGCGCAGGGCTCGACAAGCTCGCGCGTCTAGCGCCGCTGCTCGTCGTCGACGAGTTCGCGCCCGAGCGGCTGAACGGGGCGACGCAGGACTGGTACGAGGCGCAGCACCGCGCGCTCGTCGCCTCGGGACGGGAACCGGAGGGACCCGCCCGTCTCGACCACTGGCGCGCGGCCCACTCGGATATCGCTCCGTCCGGCACGGTGCTCGCAGAGTTGCGCGCCCGCTATGACGAGCTCGCGTTCGAACGGCGGCCGTACCTCTACCGCTGGCTCGGCGGCCCGGCGACGGAGCAGCTGGAGGAGACGCTGATCGGCGTGGGCGCGATCGACGCGGTCGGCCTACGCTGGGTCGGCAGGAGTACGATCAAGCTGTGGCCGCCTGGCTCGCCTGGCTGATTGCCGCCGCTGCGCTGACCGTCGGAGAGATCCTGACGCCGGGCCTGTTCTTTCTCGGCCCGGTCGCGCTCGCCGCGGTGGTCGCGGCGATCGTCGCGGCGGCCGGCGGCGGGATCCTCGCCGAGCTGATCGCGTTCATCGTCGGCTCCCTGCTCGGCCTCGGGCTCCTGCGCCCGATCGCGCGCCGGCATATCCACCTGCCCGCGCAGCTCCGCACCGGCACCGCCGCGCTCGAGGGCGCCTCGGCCGTCGTGCTCGAGCGGGTCACCGCGGACGGCGGCCGCGTCCGGCTCGGCGGCGAGGTGTGGAGCGCCCGCACGTACATGGACGACGAAGTCTTCGAACCGGGCTCCCGGGTCGACGTCCTGAAGATCGACGGAGCCACCGCGCTCGTCCACTAGAGAAAGGTCACCATGGTCGCCCTTATCGTCATC
>VAWW01000119.1 GCA_005884575.1 Actinomycetota bacterium | reverse complement strand
GCTCGACACGCTCGCGGGGATCAAGAGCTACCGCGGCCTGCGCGACGGGAAGCTCGGCTTCGGCGTCTACTTCGACGTCGTCGAGCCCGGGCGTGTACGCGTCGGGGACGCGGTTCAGCCGCTCTGAGCTTCAGCTTGCTGCTCGGCGGCCTTCTTCGCCGCGATGCGTTCGCGCAACTTCTCGATGTAGTCGTTGATCATCTTGGTGCGCTCGTCGAACGCCCTGTCGTCAGCCGTCACCTTCCGCTTCCTCTTCGCCATTCTCTTCGACGATGTCCTTCCTGATCTTCTGCACGTCCGCCCGGATGTCGGCGAGCGTTGTCATGATGATTTTGACAGCTTCGTTGTCCATCGATGAATGGTGCCTGAGCGCCATTTGCCCGGCAACTGCCTGTTTCAGACGGCGCGGCAGACCCAGATCGAGTCTTCGTGCCCCGCGTACGGGGCGCGGTCGAACCAGCCGTAGATGCCTTCGACGACGAAGCCGGTCTCGGCGAGCAGCGCCTCCCACTGCTCGACCGGAAGCCACGCCAGCGACAGCTCGGCCTCGGCGCCGTCGCCGCTCACGCGCAGCGTCAGCGTGCGCGCGTCTTCGTCCCAGTCGGCGCGCTCGAAGATGCCGGGCTCGCGTTCGAGCCAGCGGCCGTGCGTCTCGGCGATGTCGTCGGCGCCCGGCGTGAAGACGTCGAAGACGAAGCGCCCACCTTCGCGCAGCCGCGAGTGCACCGCGGCGAGCGCGGTGCGGCGGTCGGCGTCGGTCTGCATGTGCAGGAGCGTGCGGAACGGGATCACGGCGAGCGCGAACTCCTCGTCGACCGGCGGGTCGCGCAGGTCGCCGTAGCGGAGGTCGAGCTCCACGCCCGCGCGCGCCGCCTGCTCCCGCGCCACGGCGAGCATCCCCTCCGAGGAGTCGACGCCGACGATCCGTATCCCGGCCTGCGCGATCGGCACCGCGATCCGGCCGGTGCCGACGCCGAGCTCGAGTACCGGCCCGCCGGAGCGCACCGCCTCGGCGACGTAGAACTCGACGTCCTCGACGACGCTGACCGACCAGGGGTCGTACAGCCGTGCGATCCGGTCGTAGGCGGACACGCGGGTATGTTGCCCCGACCGTGACGAACTGGGAGCAGCACGAGCAGGAAGCGGCGCAGGCGATCGCGAGCGCGGCGACGAGCGACGCGCTCGAAGAGGTGCGCGTCCGGTATCTCGGGCGGAAGAGCGAGCTCGCGCTGGCACTGCGCGAGGTGCGCGACCGCGAAAGCGGCATGCTCCTGAACGGCATCCGCCAGCGCCTCGAGACCGCGCTCGCCGAGCGTGAGCAGCGCCTTGCCGACGAGGAGCTCGACCGGCGGCTGCGCGAGGAGGTGATCGACGTCACGCTCCCGGGCGAGGAGCTGCCCGTCGGCCACCTGCACCCGATCACGCAGGTCCGCCGCATGGTCGAGGACGCGTTCCTCGGCCTCGGCTACGAGGTGCGCGACGACCGCGAGGTCGAGACGGTCGAGTACAACTTCGACAAGCTCGCCTTCCTGCCGACCCACTCCGCGCGCTCGCCGCGCGACACGTTCTTCTTCGACGACACGCACGTGCTGCGCACGGAGACGAGCCCGTCGCAGATCCATATCCTCGAGGAGAAGGCGCCGCCGATCTACATGGTCTCGATCGGGCGCGTCTACCGGCGCGATGCGATCACGGCGACGCGCTACCCGATCTTCCACCAGTTCGAGGGGCTCGCCGTCGACAAGGGGCTGACGCTCGCCGACCTGAAGGGGACGCTGCTGCACGTGATGCGCCAGCTCTACGGGCCCGACCGCCGCGTCCGCTTCCGCACGCACTACTTCCCGTTCACGGAGCCGTCGATCGAGCCCGACGTCTCGTGCGGCATCTGCGGCGGCGCGGGCTGCCGCACGTGCAAGTTCAGCGGCTGGATCGAGATGGGCGGCGCCGGGATGGTCGACCCGCAGGTGTTCCTCAACGTCGGGCTCGACCCGGAGGAATGGAGCGGGTTCGCGTTCGGCTGCGGCCTCGAGCGCACGGCCCAGCTCCGGCACGACATCCCCGACATCCGCGCGCTCTGGGAAGGCGACCTGCGCGTGCTGAGGCAGTTCTGATGCGCGTCCCGCTCTCCTGGCTCGCGGAATACGTGCCGCTCGAGATGCGGCTCGACGAGCTCGCGACGCGGCTGTCGGTCGCCTCCGCGGAGATCGAGGGCTTCGTTCCCGCGGGCGTCTCCGACGACGGCGGCAACATCGATCTCTTCCGCGTCGGCCGCGTGCTCGAGGCGGAGAAGCATCCGAATGCCGACCGCCTGCAGCTGACGAAGGTCGACGTCGGCGAGGGCGAGCCGCGCTCGATCGTCTGCGGCGCCTGGAACTTCGGCGTCGGCGCGACCGTCGGCGTTGCGCTGCCGGGCGCCGTCCTCCCCAACGGCCTCACGCTCGAGCAGCGCAAGGTGCGCGGCGAGCGCTCGGACGGGATGATCCTCGCCGAGGACGAGGTCGGCCTCGGCACCGACCACGCCGGGATCATGGTGCTGCCCGAGGGTCGACACCGTGATGCTCGTCGAGTCGACCGGCAACCGCCCCGACCTGCAGTCGATCTACGGCATCGCCCGCGAGGTCGCGGCCCTCTACGACCTGCCGCTTGCAGACATGCCCGGGGACAGGCCCCAGCCACGGCCCGCGGAGACGGTGGAGATCACGATCGAGGACTTCGCGGGCTGCCCGCGCTACATCGGCCGCCGCTTCGAGGGCGTCGCGATCGGGCCCTCGCCGGTGTGGCTGCGCGCGCGGCTCTTCGCAGCGGGGATGCGGCCGATCTCGAACGTCGTCGACGTCACGAACTACGTGATGCTCGCCCTCGGCAGCCCGCTGCACGCGTTCGACTCGACGACGCTGCACGAGCAGCGGATCGTCGTCCGGCGCGCGACTCCCGGCGAGAAGCTCCGCACGCTCGACGGCGTCGAGCGCGAGCTCGACCCGACCGACCTCGTGATCGCCGATGCCGACCGGCCCGTCGCGATCGCCGGGATCATGGGCGGCGAGGAGACGGAGATCGGCGAGCAGACGACGACCGTCCTGCTCGAGGCCGCCAACTTCGACCCGTACACGATCTACCTCACCTCGGAGCGCCACCGCCTGCGGAGCGAGGCGTCGAACCGCTGGGAGAAGGGCGTCGATCCATACGCCGCGGAGGCTGCCGCCGACCTGGCGACGACCCTGATCCTGGAGCTCACCGGCGGCGAGCTGGCGGCGGCCGCCGACGTCCACGACGGCCTGCCCGAGCGGCCGGTGATCCCGTACCGGCCCGAGCGTGCGGACGCGGTGATCGGCGTCGCCACGCCGCCCGCCGACCAGTACGCGCTCCTCGCGCGGCTCGGCTTCGAGCACCGCGGCGGCGACGTCGTCGCGCCGACCTGGCGCGCACCCGACGTTACGCGCGAGATCGACGTCGTCGAGGAGGTGGCGCGCTTCCGGCTCGAGGACGTGCCGTTCACGCTGCCGGCACGCCGCCAGATGTTCGGCGTGCTCACGCGCGAGCAGCAGCTGCGCCGGCGGCTCGAGGACGCACTCGTCGGGCTCGGTTTCGCCGAGACGTACACGCCGAGCCTCGTCCCCGACGAGGAGACGCTCCCGAGTCTGGTCGAGGCGGCGCGGCGGAACGTCGACGCGGGCGCCCACGCGATCGCGCTCTTCGAGATCGCCCGCGTCTACCTGACCGGCGGCGAGCTTCCCGAAGAACGGCTCCGCGTCGCCGGCATCTGCCAGGGCGGCTTCCTGCGGGTGAAGGGCGTCGTGGAGGCGCTCTACGCGGCCCTCAAGGCGGAGCCCGCGTTCGAGCGCGCCGAGCACGCGCTCCTGCACCCGGGTAAGGCTGCGAAGACGCCGGCCGGCATCCTCGGCGAGCTGCACCCGCGGCTGCTCGAGGGCGAGTGGGGCGCGTTCGAGCTCGACCTCGACGACCTCTTCGCCGCCGCGCACGAGCCGGTCATGTACACGGACGTGATCA
>VAWW01000118.1 GCA_005884575.1 Actinomycetota bacterium | reverse complement strand
GCGCGCACTCGAGATGCTCGAGCTCGTCGGCATCCCCGAGGCGGCGCGCCGGCTCGACGACTACCCGCACCAGCTCTCGGGCGGCATGCGCCAGCGCGTGATGATCGGCATGGCGCTCGCGTGCGACCCGAAGCTGATCATCGCCGACGAGCCGACGACAGCACTCGACGTCACGATCCAGGCGCAGATCCTCGAGCTCCTGGCGGAGGTGCGGCAGCGGCTCGGGATGGCGATCCTCCTGATCACGCACGACCTGGGCGTCGTGGCCGAGATGTGCGACGACGTCGTCGTCATGTACGCGGGCCGCGTCGTCGAGCGGGGCCCCGTCGGCGACGTCTTCACGACGCCGCAGCATCCGTACACCGAAGCGCTCCTGCAGTCGATCCCGATGCTCGGGATGACGCAGGCGGAGCCGCTGCGCGTGATCCGCGGCAGCGTGCCGAGCCCGCGCAACTGGCCGGTCGGCTGCAGGTTCCGGCCCCGCTGCGACTACGCGTTCGACAAATGCGTCGAGCAGCCGCCGCTCTTGCCCGTCGACCCGCAGGAGTCGGCGTGCTGGCTCTGCGAAGGCGGTCGCCGCACCGCCGCACTGCCGCCGTCCGTGGTCGAAGCATGAGCTCGAACGGCGCCGGCGGCGTCCTGCTCGAGGCGAAGGACGTCCGCAAGCTCTTTCCGGTGCGTGCGGGCCTGCTGCGCCGCACCGTCGCGCATGTGCACGCCGTCGACGGCGTCGACCTCCAGGTCCAGCGCGGCGAGACGGTCGGCCTCGTCGGCGAGTCGGGTTGCGGCAAGTCGACGCTCGGGCGCACGCTGCTGCGGCTGATCGAGCCCACCTCGGGCACGATCACGTTCGAGGGCCGCGACGTGACCGCGCTCTCGCGCCGGGCGCTGAAGGCGGCGCGGCGCGACATGCAGATCATCTTCCAGGACTCGGTCGGCTCGCTCGACCCGCGCATGCGCGTTCGCGACCTCGTCGGCGAGGGCCTCGCGATCCACGGCGTGCCCCGCAACGAGCGCGCCCACCGCGTCGCCGATGTGCTCGAGCGCGTCGGGCTCGGGGCCGAGACGTTGAAGCGCTACCCGCATCAGTTCAGCGGCGGCCAGCGCCAGCGGATCGGGATCGCGCGCGCGCTCGTGCTGCGGCCGAAGCTCGTCGTCGCCGACGAGCCGGTGTCGGCGCTCGACGTCTCGATCCAGTCGCAGGTTCTGAACCTCCTCGTCGAGCTGAAGCAGGCGTTCGGGTTGACGTACCTCTTCGTCGCGCACGACCTCGCCGTGGTCGGCTACATCTCCGATCGGATCGCCGTCATGTACCTCGGCAAGATCGTCGAGTACGCGGCGGCCGCCGACCTCTTCGCGCGGCCGCTGCATCCCTACACGCAGGCGCTGCTGTCGGCGATCCCCGTGCCGGAGCCGGGTCGGAAGACGTCGCGCATCGTGCTCCGCGGCGACGTGCCGAGCCCGGTCGATCCGCCGAGCGGCTGCCGCTTCCGCACGCGCTGCCCGCTCGCGCAGCAGATCTGCGCCGAGCAGGAGCCGCCGCTCGATCCGTACGGCGACGGCCACCTCGCCGCCTGCCACTTCGCCGGCACGCCGATCCCGGAGCCGTTCAAGCACCCGCTCGGTGTCTGAGGTACGGCTGCTGCACGACCAGCGGGTGCCGGCGCGCGACGGCATCACGCTCTCGGCAGACGTCTACCTTCCGCGCTCGGGCGGAGCGCTGCCGACGATCGTGCAGTGGACGCCGTACGAGTCGACGCGCGAGCGGTTCATCGCCTGGGGCGTCTGGTTCGCGCGCCGCGGGTACGCGGCCGTCGTCGTCGACGTGCGCGGGCGGTACGAGTCGGACGGCGAGTTCTACGCCTGGACGAAGGACGGCGTCGACGCGCATGACACGCTCACGTGGGTCGGTGAGCAGCAGTGGTCGAACGGGCGCGTGGGAACGTGGGGGCGCAGCTACGGCGGGCTCGTGCAGTGGCAGCTCGCGCACATCGGCCATCCGAACCTCCAGTGCATCGCGCCGCAGGTGATCCACGACGACTACTTCTGGGACGGCTACTTCACGGGCGGCGCGTTCCAGCTCGCGCTGACGTTGGGCGCGGCGGCGTTGTGGTCGAGCGCGCTCAGCCTGATCACGGGCCCGAGCGCGCGCGACATCGTCCTGAACGACCGCGTCTTCCGCCACCTGCCGCTGATCGAGCTCGACGAGTACGTGATCGGGCGCCGCGTCGACTACTGGCGCGACTGGTGGGAGCACCAGACGAACGACGAGTGGTGGCACCAGTTCCATCACCGCCCCGACGAGATCGAGGTGCCGATCTTCCAGCAGGGCGGTTGGTTCGATCCCTACCGCGGCTCGCATCTGCGGAAGTTCGCGAAGTGATGGGGCCGTGGTCGCACGAGGAGGAGGTGGAGGGGTTCCGCGGCGACGTGGATTTCGGGCCGCAGTCGGTGACGGTGATCCGTGACCACGAGCTCGCCTTCTACGACCGATTCTTGAAGGACGAGGGGAACGACTGGGAGGAGCGCCCGCCGCTCGAGCTCTTCGTGATGGGCGCGAACGAGTGGCGCGGCGAGCGCGAGTGGCCGCTCTCGGGGACGGAGTTCACGCCGTGGTACCTGCGTCGCGGCGGGGCGTTGTCGCGTGACGAGCCGGCGGGCGACGAGCCCGGCGACCGCTACGACTACGACCCCGAGGATCCGGTGCCGACCTATGGCGGTGTCAACTCGGTGCTGACGATGACGCAGGGCGCCGAGACGCCGATCCTGCCGGGACCGCGCGACCAGCGGGTGCTCGAGGCGCGCGACGACGTCTTGTCGTACACGAGCGAGGTATTCGACCGCGACGTGGAGGTCGTCGGGCCGGTGGAGCTGGTGCTCTACGCGGTCTCGAGCGCGAAGGACGCGGACTGGATCGTGCGCCTGTCGGACGTGTACCCGGACGGCCGCGCGATCTTCATCACCGAGGGGATCATCCGTGCCCGCTACCGCGGCGGCACCGACGGCGACACGGTCGAGCTGCTCGAGCCGAACGAGGCCGCGGAGTACCGGATCCGCTGCTACCCGACCGCGAACGTGTTCGCCCGCGGACACCGGCTGCGGCTCGACGTCTCGTCGTCGAGCTTCCCGCGCTTCTCGCGCAACCTCAACACCGGCGAGGACGTCGGCACGGGGACGCGCATGGAGGTCGCGCACCAGACGGTGCTGCACACTGGCCGGTATCCGTCGCACGTCGTGCTGCCGGTGATTCCGCGGTGAGCTTCGACCTGAGCGGGCGTTCGGCGCTCGTGACCGGTTCGACGCGCGGGCTCGGGCTGGCGCTCGCGCGGGCGCTGGCGGAGGCGGGGGCGCGGGTGGCGGTCAACGGGCGCTCGGCGGAGGCGGCGGCGGAGGTCGCGGCGTCGATCGACGGCGCCGTCGCCGCAGCGTTCGACGTCACCGACGAGGCGGCCGTCGCGACGGCGGTCGGGGAACTCGGGCCCGTCGACGTGCTCGTCAACAACGCCGGTGGCGGGCTGCGCAAGCCGTTGCTCGACGTCTCGCTGGAGGAGTGGCGCAGCGCGCTCGACGCCAACCTCACGAGCGCCTATCTCGTCGCGCGCGCGGTGGCGCCCGGAATGATCGAGCGCGGTAGCGGCAAGGTCGTCAACATCTGCTCGGTGATGAGCGAGCTGGCGCGCGAGACGATTGCGCCGTACACGGCTGCGAAGGGCGGACTGAAGATGCTGACCCGCGCGATGTGCTCGGAGTGGGCGCGGCACGGCATCCAGGCGAACGCGATCGCGCCCGGCTACTTCGAGACCGATATGACCGAGGCACTGCGCACGGACGCGGCGTTCGACGCCTGGCTGCGGGCGCGCGTGCCCGCCGGCCGCTGGGGGCAGCCGGACGAGCTTGGCGGCGCCGTCGTCTTCCTCGCCTCGAGCGCCTCCGACTACGTCAACGGCCAGATCCTCTACGTCGACGGCGGCCTGACGGCGGTCGTCTAGCTCACTGCTGTGCGCGCCCTCGTCGACGATGTCGAGTGGTCTTCGCTCTGACGATCAGCCGCGATCCCGCTCGATGTGGCGCGCCTCGCGCCGGCCCCCGAAGGGGATCCGCAAGTGCGGCGTCCGCGCGTGGAAGTGGCGACCGGGAAGGGCGGTGATGCCGTGCTCGCGGGCGAGCCGGTCGCTCCACTCGTCCTCGTCGCCGTCGATCGCCGCCCAGACGAAGGCGGCACCCTCCGGCAGCTCGGCGCGCAGCTTGCCGCTCGCGTTCGCGGCCTCGATCGCGAGGGGCCGCATCTCGGCAAGGTCGGCACGAGCAGCCTCGATCCAGCCCTGCGGCCCGGTGAGCGCGGCGAGGGCCGCCGCCTGCGCGACGCCGTCGACGGCGAGTGCTTGCCAGGCGAA
>VAWW01000076.1 GCA_005884575.1 Actinomycetota bacterium | reverse complement strand
CCGCTTGCCACAGACCGGGCAAACGATACGAACACCAGACGACGTAGAACCGCCTTCACCAACATCCCGATCCGCCACCGCCGCGACGAGGCCGAGCGGACCGACGAGGGCGAGAGCGAGCAGGGGCTCGTCGCTTTCGCCCTGCCGCCGCGTTCGACGTCGCAGACCGATCCCCGTCCGCGATTACGGGCTCGATCGAATGAACAATCCCCTCGCTCGCCCCGATCCTTGATTCGCTCGCCGACATCGAAGGAGCGCTCGTGCATCATGTGACCGGTCGCGATCAGCTCGTCGCCGCGCCGCCCGGCCAGCCGTAGGCGTTCTTCGCGAGTTTCAGCTCGCCGGTCGTCTAGCTTCGTCTCAACTCTGCCGGGATCATCGTCACCTCGCCGCGGTCGTCGACTGAGATCACGAAGCGGCTGTCACCACCGCGCCTGCGGAACCGGCTCACGAACGATGGTCCGTGGCCGCCCGCGACGATGATCGCATGCGTGTCCGTGTGAGTTTCGATAGCGAAGCCCTCAGCGACCTTCGTCTCGAGAAATGCATCGAGTGCGTGCTTCCGTTGTCCGAGCGGATCGATTTCTCCATCCATCGCGCCTCCCTTTCAGGCCGCTACGTGCGACCGTGACATCGATCATCTACCTCCGAGCATCGAAGACGCTGCCGTGCGGGCGAGCGACCGCGCCGACCGATCGTTTCCGCTGCTGATAGCACGGCGACAATTCCATTCTGAAAGAGAACGGCAGTTGCCGATTGCAGGTCTTTTCTATGGGCGGAACTTAGCGTTGGGCAGACGGTCGTGCTCTGGTTCAACGACCATGACGACGGCTACGCGGGCGACCCGACGTACTTCTTGCTCGACGACGTCGCCCTGAATTGACGTGTCGAGCTGGCGTTAACCGGCCTGACACGGGGTCTCATGCACGGACGGGAGCCACGGTTGGCGGCGAGACCGCGGCTGCGTGGCCGCGCCGTGACCCGAATTGTCTCGCCCTGGAGGCGTCCTCCGCTCTGGATCAGGCTGCGCCCGCAGGGTAGGCAGTAGAGGTACATGCGATAGAGGCCGGGTCGCACGATCGTCGGCACTCTGAAGCTGAAGTCCTGCGTCGCGTAGAGGCTCGTCGTCTTCCTGAGCCGGCCGAGGAACGTGAACGGCGCGCCTGGCGCATGCCGTGCAGTCGGCTCGCAGATTCCGTCGCCGTGGCACGGGTACCGCTTCGGCCCGAGCTTGGCTGGGACGAGATAGACAGCCATTCCCGAGCCGTCGCCCGAACCGCGGATCACTCCGCCGGGCGGCACGATCTTGGTCGTGGGGTTGACGCCGACGTCGGCGCGAGCGCTCGCTGGCAGGAGCAGAGCGAGCGCGACGACGGCTGCGAGTCCGAGCCTGCGGGCCACGAACCTGTTACGGCAGGCTCGTGTCGCTAAGTCCCTACACCTCGAGGGAGACGGAGCCGGTTCTTCGGTCCTAGTCGCTAGACCGGTCGAAGGCGCGTCAGAATTCGAGCGCGCGTTTTGCGACTCCTCGACCCACTTGCGATCCTCTTCGAGCCGGCGCAGATGCAGCCTGATCGCGCTGCGGCGCCGCCGTTACGCCGCGCGGCGATCAACGCGGATAGACGACGGCCCCGCTGGAGTTGCGAGGCCGTCAGCGCGGAGCGAGCACTTAGCTGGCGAGCTTCCCCGGGGCCAAACGCGGCACAAGTCCCGGTGCGAGCCGCCCCGCAGCCACACAGTAGGCGTTGTTGCCAAAATGCGCGAGAGCCCATTTGGGTCGCTCTGACAAGCGGGCTCGCGGCCGAACGAAACCCCACGACCGCTCGCCTGCGAACTCAGTCGACACGCGCGACGCCGAACGGACCGCGGGAGATTCGGATCAATGCCGCGCGGCCTGGATCGGGTTCGGCTCTGACGTCATCGGACATGTGGACCCCGAAACAGGCGCGGTCGAACAGATCGCCGTCTGGTCAGTCAGTGGCTATGCCGACGGGGAGTCCTTCGAACGGATCTCTCGTATCGACGCGCGGACACAGACGGTCACAAAAAGTCCCTTCTGCCAACGTCGGCATCGACCAAGGCGGGATTTACGAAATCGAAGCCGGGCCAAACGGTATCGGGCAATCAGCGAGAACGACAAATCGAGCCTGGAAGATCGACCCGGACGTCGCCCGAGTCGTCGCCGTGATCCCGGTCAATCATCCACCCGCGGACGTCGCCGTTGGTGCGGGAGCGGTGTGGATCGCAAGTGATGACGGCACGCTCTCGCGACCTTCCGCGCTCCCGCGAATTCTTGCCGCGCTCGGCGACCGCCACATCGGAGACCCGGTATACAGTCGTAGTACGCATCGCCGCGCGGCCCGTAGGACCTCGGACCCAAGCCGATCCCGTGACGATCTCCAGCTTCTCTTGCCGCGCGCTCGCGAATCGTGTCCCCCCGCCGCTCGGGTCTACCCGTCAGCCATGGCGGGGAGGTACCTCTCCCGCTCCGCCGGCGAGAGCAGGCGCGAAAGCGCTGTGAGCCGCCGCTGCGCGAGAGCGAGTAACTCGTTGATACCTCCACAGATCTGACAAGCGTAGGTGCGGACCGTGCCATCCCTGCTCGACGTCAGGATTTGGTGGCCGTCAGGCGAGAAGGAAGCGCTCGTCAGGGGCTCCGTGTGGCCGCGGAGGTAGGTGAGCAGGTGGCCGTTTGCGACTTGCCAGAGTCCAGCAGTCGTGGGCCCGGCAGTGACGACCCAGCGCCCGTCGGGGCTGAAACGAGCGCCGAACACAGGGCCAAAATGGCCGCGCAGGAGCGCCGTCATCCTGCCCGTGGCGACGTCCCAGATGCGGCCGTCGTGGTCACGGCTCGCGGTGACGAGCAGCCGTCCGTCGGGGCTGAAGCTGACGTCGGTGAGCGCGTCGGTGTGGCCGGTCAGCGTCCGCACGAGCGTGCCTGTCGCCTGCCAGATCCGTGCGGCTCCGTCGTCGCCCGCGGTCGCGATCAAGCTTCCGTCGGGACCAAAGGAGGCGATCGTGAAAGGTCGTCCGCGCCGCAGCTCCTTCTCGAGCGTAAGTGTGGTCGCGGTCAGAATCCCGATCGCGCCAGTTTTCTCGGGCACGGCGAGGAGGCGCCCGTCAGGGCTGAGCGCAAGCGGGCCCGAGGAGACGTCTCGCGCCGTACGGACGCGCGCGCCGGTCTGTGTGCGCCAGATGCGCAGGCTGCGCTGGACGTCGTCGCTGAGGACGAGCGTACCGTTGGCGCTGAAAGTCGCGCTTTCCACCGCGTCCGGGTGATCGAGAACGTGGAGGGGCTTCCCATTCGCGCTGAGGATCCGCGCGGTGCCGTCGTCGCTCGCCGTCAGCACGAGCCGCCCGTCACGGCTGAAGGACGCGGCACGAACCGGTTGCCGGGCTCTCGCAAGGAGGCGAAGCTCGGGCGCCGTGCCAGGATCCCAGATGCGCGCGGTTCCGTCGGCGCTCGCCGTCGCTACAGCCCGCCCGCCGGGGCTGAACGCGGCCGCGACGACCGCGTCGGTGTGGCCGCGGAGGACGGTCTCGAGCCGGCCGGTCGCGGCTTCCCAGACCCGCGCGGTGCCGTCGGTGCTCGTTGTGACGAGGAACTTGCCGTCGGCGCTGAACGAGGCGCTGTTTACGGCGTTGACGTGACCGAGCATCAGCGCGACGCGCACCCCGGTCCGGACGTCGCGGACGCGGGTTGCGCCGTCTGAGCTCGTCGTCGCGACGAGCCTGCCGCCGGGCCCGAAGAGGGCATCAGTGACGCCGCCCTGGTGGTCGGCGAAGAGATAGAGCCGGCGGCCGCTGTTCACCTGCCAGACGGCGGCGGTGTGATCCTCGCCTCCGGTAACAATCAGACGCCCGTTAGGGCTGAATGCGGCGACCGTCACCCCTTGCGCCGGAAGTTTGCGCATCAGTCGGCCGCTCGGCAACGCGAAGAGTCGCGCGCGCAGATTCTGGCCGTTGCGATCGCTGCTAACGGTGACGACGACGCCTCCACCGTTGCTGAGCGAGGCGGTCAGGACCGGGCCATGGAGCTTGAGAACGCGTACCGGTATTCCGTTGGCGGCCCTCCAGACCCTTGCAGTCCCGTCTTCGCTCGTCGTTACGACGAGCTGACCGTTCCGGCTGAACGAGGCGCTCGTGACCGGGCCACGGTGGCGCAGGATGGCGATCGCTTCGCCGGTAGCGACCCTCCAGATCCGAGCCGTCCCGTCTGCGCTTGAGGTAAGCACGAGCGTCCCGTCGGGGCTGAAGCTCGCGGCCGCTAACGGGCGGCCGCGCCCGAGCGTGCGCAGCAGCGTGCCATCTTGTTTCCACAAGCGCGCCGAGCCGTCGGCGCCTGCCGTCAGGACGAGGCGCCCGCTCGGGCTAAACGCGACGGCGCGCACCGGGCCATGGCAGACGAGTATCGCCCGCTCCCGTGCCGCGATCAACGCTTGCCGGAGCACGTCCTCGCCCTCGCTAGTGCGCTTCAGGCGGGCCGAGTCGATCCCGAGGGCGAGGCTCTGCTGGGGATCGACCTGCAGCTGCGACACGGCGGTCGCGGCCAGCTCGCGGGCGCGCGCGACCCTCGCCTGTGCGCGGGCATGGCTGCGCTGCGACAGCGCGAAGACGGTGACTCCGGCCATGACAACGAAGGCGACGACGCTCAGCGCCAGCGCCCGCAGCAGCTTACGGTGTCGCTTGTCCGACTCCTCCCGCTGCCGATCGAGCCGCCGACGCGCCTCGTGCTCGGCCTTCCAGGCAAGCACCGGCTCGGCGAGGACGTCGTGGAAGATCTCGTAGCGCGCACCGTCGCCCCCGGCGCCATCGACTGCACGCACAATTCGCTCCCGGCCGAGGGTAGAAAGGACGGGGTCGAGCTCGCCGCGACCGACTGCCGCGTACTCCTCGAGGTCGCTCACCCGGTGCGCGATCTTCGTTCCGGACGGTGTCACGAGGTGATCGAACATGCTCACGGCCACGTCCCTCTCGGCAGAGTCGAGCGAGTCGAGCGCGCGCTGGAGATGGTCGCGCACGATCGCCTCCGCGCCGCCGAGCTCGCGCAGAGTGGCGAGACGGAGCGTCGCAGAACCCGCGGCGCGCTCCGCATCCCAGAGCCGCTCCATGACGAGCTGCAGGAAGGGCGCCTCGACACGTGCGTCACCCTGCGGCTCCTCGATCGTCCCGCGCCCGGCCAGCCCGATGTCGAGCTTTCCCGCCGCGGTCTCGTCAAGCACGGCCTCGACGAGGCCCGGCTCGACCGTGAACGGCTGCGCCGGCTCGACGAGGTCGTTCCAGCGGTCGACGGGGCCGACGATCGCCGCGCGGCCGCCCGCGCGGTCGAGGTAGTCGAGCCGCAGGTAGTTTCCGAACAGGTTCGGGATCCGCCCCTTGAACGCGTCGAGCCGCGCGAGTGCATCCTCTCGGGTCGCGAGCAAGACGTTGACGCGAACGTCGCGGCGTAGCAGCAGCTCGGGCAGCTCCCACGCAAGTGTCCCTCGGCCGTCGTCCTCCTCGTGGTAGAGGAAGTACTCCTCGAATTGGTCTAGGACGAGATACAGGTCCCCGCCAGCCTCGGCTGCCGCGCCGCGCAGACCCTCCACGAATGGCTGTCCCGCGTGGGCCGCCTCCAGGATCCCGGCGATCGGATCCCCCGTCCACGAGTCGAACACGACGACGCCAACGCCGGTCTCCCGCCTCAGCCCGTGCGCGACGCCAGCGCGCAGGATCGAGCTCTTTCCGACGCCTGTCGGTCCATAGAGGACGGTCAGCCTCGCCGCCATCAGGTTCGCGACGATCACGTCGCGGTCGCGCTCGCGCCCGAAGAAAAGCAGCGCGTCGAAATCCGAATCCTCGAACGGCGCCAGCCCCTTGTACGGACCAGCCGTCATCCGATCGTCGCGGGCTCGAGGCCCGCATACCGGGCGAGCGCCTCGGCGTAATCATCGAGCGGCTGCTCAAGCACGTCGACGTCGCGCCGGCGCCAGAACTCGCGCTCCAGCGGCTTCGGCTCCGGCTGCACCGCCCACGATCGGTAGCTGAGCGGATTGTCGCCCCAGAGCCGGTTGAGGATCACGCGCAGGTTCCAGTCGGCCATCGTGTAGCCGAGGAAGAGGAAATGGCTGCGGCGCAGCTTCGCGGCCAGCGTTACCGGGACGATGTTCGAGATCTCCGTCTGCGCGAGGTAGTCGATGTAGTCGTCCTCGGTGACGACGAAGCTCTCCCACTCCCGCTCGGCGCCGGGGTCGACCTGCCCGTGCAGCTTCAGGATCACGGTGCGCCGCTCAAGCGAGAGTTCCTCGGCATACGTGTTCGCCACCTCGATCAGCGCCCCGCTCCGGTCCGGCGCGAGGTGGCAGAACTTGCCGCGATGGCGACCGGCCGCAATGTAGGAGACGACGTCGAACTCCTCGCCGGCGTCGAGGAACGCCTGCTCAACCGCATGGTCGTAGCTCGTCGTCACGATCAGCTGGTGGGGCGCGCCGCGATCGCGCAGGAGCGGCGGCAGCGCTGCGAACAGCCGGTGGACGGCAGTCGGCACCGCCGACGCCGCGAGGAGCGTGTGAAGCTCGTCGTAGAGCGGCCCTGACCCCTTCATCACAGCCACGTACTGCGAGACGCGCGTGAGCTGCGCGTCGTCGTCCTCCGGATACTGGAAGTGCTCGGCGAGCTGAGCGGCGAGCGCCGCGACGTCCGAGCCGAGTACCGGCACGAGACGCCCAGCCAGGCATTGCTTCAGCACCTCAGCATGGTGATCCTCGACAGCAACCGCCGGCGCGCGCGGCGCGAGTCCCGCCGCCTGGCGAAGGATCTTCGCGTGCAGCTCGTGCAGGACCGGGCTCGGCTCGATCCCCAGCTCTGCAACGAGCGCGCGGCGAGCGTCCTGGTAGACCTGCAGCGCCTCGGCCTGCCGGCCGCAGCGGTAGAGCGCAAGCATCAGCTGCGCACGGAGGCGTTCCCGGAGTGGCTGCTCCCGGACAAGCGTCTCGAGCTCCGCGACGAGGTCGGCGTGCCGACCCACTTCCAGCTCGGCGTCAACGCACTGCTCGAGCGCAGTGAGGCGTAGCTCCTCGAGCTGGGCGATGTCCGTCTGCGCCCACGCCTCGTACGCGAGCTCCGGCAGCGGCGATCCGCGCCAGAGCGCGAGCGCCTCACGTAGCTGAGCCGCAGCCTCGGCCGGCGCGAGCGTGCGCGCGTCCTCGACGAGCGCGCGAAACCGTGTGACGTCGATCTGCTCCGGCGGGACGCGCAGGACGTAACCGGGCGTAAGGATCGTCAGCGCGTCCGAGCCGACCAGCTTACGCAGCTGCGAGACGAAGTTCTGGAGCGACGTCGCGGCCGTTCGCGGGGGCTCGGCGCCCCAGAGCGCATCGATGATCACGTCGGTCGAGACGACGCGGCCGCCGTTCAGTAGGAGCAACGCAAGCAGCGTGCGCTGCTTCTGACCGGTGGGGGTGACGACCTCACCGCTGCGAACGACCTCAAGCGGTCCGAGCAACCTGAACTCGAGCACCTGCCTGTTGTAACACCGCGCGGGAGCGCCTACCAGGCGCCGTTGGCGGCGGGTTGGCACGGCGTGAGGGCCCGATTGGGGCGTCGCCGGACGGTGGCCGCATGGCCACCAACACCGCTCATCTCACCGTCCGCAGCGCACTGCTGTGCGCCGCGGCCCTCGCCGCCGTCACCGCGGCCGCGACGACGCTCGCCGGAGCGTCCGTATCCCCTGCCGCCCGTGAGCACGCGGCGGACGAGCTCGACTGGGACGAGATCCAGCTGATGGGCAACGCCGGCCGCGTCCCGGACTCGAAGAAGCCGAAGCTGACCGCGTACTTCCCGCGCGAGAGCTACCCGCGCGGCGGCTCGGCGCGCCTCGTCATCACCGACGAGGCAGCCAACGTTTCGCTACAGATCTTTCGAGCTGGCGGCGAGACCGAGCCGACGATCCCGCACGACGTGATGCTCGGGACGCCGGTGACGCCGGTCACCGACGTTGGCAAGGTCCACGGCCGTCGCATCGTCCGCGTCGCCCTCGGCCACTGGCCGAGCGGCGTGTACTTCGCGCAGCTGACCGCCGCCGGCTCGCGCGTCGGCTATGCGCCCTTCGTCCTCCGCCCTGCGCACCTCGGCGAGCACCACATCGCGGTCGTGATGCCGACGCAGACGTGGCAGGCGTACAACTTCCGCGACGACAACGGCGACGGACATCCCGACACTTGGTATGCCGGCTGGAAGACGCACACCGCCCGCCTTGTGCGGCCGTTCCTCGACCGCGGCGTGCCGCCGCACTGGAAGCAGTACGACGCGCCGTTCGTCCGCTGGCTCGTCCGGACACATCGTGACGTCGACTACCTCTCCGACGCCGACCTGCGCTCCGCCCGCAACGGCCGGCAACTCGCCGACGCGTACGACCTGATCGTGTTCTCGGGTCACCACGAGTACGTCACGACGCACGAGTACGACGTCGTCACGCGCTACCGCGACCTCGGCGGCAACCTGATGTTCCTCGCAGCGAACAACTTCTTCTGGAAGATCGACCTCCGCAACTCCGTGATGACTCGCGTCGCCGAGTGGCGTGATCTCGGGCGGCCCGAGGCGGCGCTGATCGGCGTCCAGTACCGCGCGAACGACCGGGGCGGCCACCGCGGCGCGTGGATCCTGCGCCGGGGTGCCTCCACGACGCCGTGGTTGTTCGCGGGAACCGGTCTGAGTGCGCCGGATGGGTTCGGCCGCGGCGGTATCGAGATCGACTCGACCGCTCCGAGCTCGCCCCGCAGCGTCAAGGTCCTCGCGGAGATCCCGAACCTGTACGGCCCGGGCTTCACGGCCCAGATGACGTACTACGAGACGCCGGCCGGCGCGAAGGTCTTCGCCGCCGGGGCGTTCTCCCTCGCCGGCTCGGTCTGGAAGCCCCAGGTCGAGAGGCTGATGGGGAACCTCTGGAAGCGGCTCTCGGCAGCCTAGACGGTGTCCGGCTGACCCGGCAGGGTCTCAGTCATCCGATTGGGGAACATCCTCATTCCTGCGCGGATCAACAAGAGCCGGGGGCCGAAGCCGATCCCGCTCGCGCGCATCGAGGTTCGACTCCTACGCGAGCGGCTACTCGTACGCCCACTGGGCACGCACGTCGTCTTCGCAACCGAGAAGGGCGGCGTCTACAGCCACTCTGGCTTCCAATCGATCTGGCTGCCGGCGCTGCTCGCCGGCGGCCTCGCCCACGAGGAAGAGAACGAGCGCGGGCGCACGATCGTCGTTGTCGATTTCCGCTTCCACTGGCTCCGCCACACCGCGATCTCGCTGATGGCACGCGCCGGCATGAAAGCCGAACTGATCGCCGAGCATGTTGGCCACAACGACGGCGGCGCGCTCATCTATCGCCGTTACCGCCACCCGTTCCCGAGCGAGGTCCGCGAGGCCGTCTTGATGCCCGACCAGATGGTCGCCAGAACAACCGAAAACGCCGAACTCGGAGGCTCGACGAGTGATCAATAGGTGGTCAGTCGATACCTCCGCTCTGCGCAAATCCGCATGGTTGAGCGGAGAAAACGATGGGCGGTACTGGGCTCGAACCAGTGACCCCAACTTGTCGGCCGGCACGTACGTTCACGCCCGCTCGCGGGGACTTTCCTCGTTTTCGCTTCCTTGCAAGGGACTTCACGCTCCACGTGAGGCCGCGTTCCCGGCTCTTCGCACCCGCTCCTCTGGGCTCGTGGTAGCACGTGGTAGCACGATAGGCGTCTCACCGGCGCACGACCGAGAGCCCTGAACCCTCGGCCAACCTCCCCTCGAAGCCTCCGTGACGGA
Source organism: Actinomycetota bacterium (assembly GCA_005884575.1). Classification (GTDB taxonomy): domain Bacteria; phylum Actinomycetota; class Thermoleophilia; order Gaiellales; family Gaiellaceae; genus AC-16. Next base: position 484 of record VAWW01000076.1, on the reverse strand, counting down.
CGCCCGGCTCAGACAGCTGAACACCCCGGCCGGCCATCGCTCCGTCAGTCCACGAATCCCAACTGTCGAGACTGGAGGTCGAAGAGACGATCGCCGCCAGTTGACGCCGGTCGTTGCCACTATCCAGGCACTCCGTGCCGCCTGAGGCGCGTCATGACACCGCTCGGCCCCTCGAGCCCATCATCTTCAGCGCCAGCGCCGTCGCGAGCGCGACGAAAAGGGTGATCCCAAGCATCATCACGACCGTCGCGTTGATCGACGGGCGCAGCCCGAACCGCACCGACGACAGAATCACCAGCGGCCATGTCTCGTTCCCGGCACCCGACGTGAACAGGGAGATCAGCACGTCGTCGAACGAGAGCACGAAGACGAGCGCGGCGGCGGCGAGGATCGCCGGAACCAGCCTCGGCAGCGTCACCTGGCGGAACGTCGCCACCGGCCCCGCGCCGAGGTCGGCGCTCGCGTGCTCGAGGTCCGACCCCAT